>NZ_JBSWYA010000004.1:0-414348 GCF_056160865.1 Ruegeria sp. ABD4_443
GCTCTGCCCCCGCCGCGGCAAGCCGCGACTCCCCCGGGATATTTAGAGCCAGATGAAGCAGGGGATCCGTTCTTCATCTGGCCAAAAATATCCCGGAGCGCGAGGCAGAGCCTCGCAGATAGGTCTTGATTTTCTTCCGATCGCCTGTGATTGTCCGCGCCAACCGTTGGGGCGCCCCGTCTAAGGGGCTGAGAGGCGCAAGTGTGTCGACCCATCGAACCTGATCCGGGCAATACCGGCGTAGGGAACGGTCATATGAAATGCACACGTTTCCTACATCCGCGTTGCCCCCGTTTTGATGGAGCAACGAAATGGTGTCGATTGCACTGACAATTGCCGGGTCTGACAGTGGCGGCGGGGCCGGCATTCAGGCCGATCTCAAAGCCATGTCGGCGCTTGGCGTTTATGGCGCCAGCGTGATTACAGCCGTAACAGCGCAGAACACGCGGGCGGTTTCGGCTGTGCATGGGATTCCAATCGACGTCATCTCTGCCCAGATCACCGCGGTCTTGGCTGATTTGGATGTACAGGCGATCAAGATCGGGATGCTTGCAACGCCCGAGATTATCCGCACGGTTGCAGACGGCCTTGGCGGGTTCAATGGTCCGGTCGTATTGGACCCGGTCATGGTGGCAAAATCCGGTGATGCATTGCTGGCAAGCGATGCTGTTCAAACATTGCGAACGCACCTGTTGCCCATCGCAACCCTTTTGACCCCGAACCTGCCGGAAGCCGCCCGCCTGTTGGGTGAAACCGAGGCACGGTCCAAGGATGAGATGATCGTGCAGGGCCGTATGCTGTGCCAACTTGGGGCCCGGTTCGTGCTTATGAAGGGGGGGCACGCGAAGGGCGAAACATGTCATGACATTCTGGTTGGGCCATCGGGTGTTCTGGCCGATTACCGGGCGCCGCGGATCAAGACGCGGAACACCCATGGGACCGGGTGCACGTTGTCCTCGGCCATAACGGCCGGATTGGCCGCGGGATTGGCGCTTGAAGCCGCGGTCGCGCAGGCGCACGCCTATTTGCAGGGTGCGATTGCGCAGGCCGATGAACTGGATGTCGGGCAGGGGCATGGCCCCGTTCATCACTTTCATCAGGTGTGGGGCCGGTGACTGTCTGGTCTGTCATTGGTGCGGGTGTGGCAGGTCTTGCCGTCGCAAGCGAACTGACCGCGCGCGGGGCCCAAGTGCAGATGTTTGATCCGGGCGGACCGCCGGGGCCGCATGGTTGTTCGTGGTGGGCCGGCGGCATGTTGGCCCCCTGGTGCGAATACGAAAATGCCGAGGAACCGGTTTTGCGGTTGGGTCAAAAGGCGGCCGGATGGTGGGCAGACCGGACGCGTGTGCAGACCAATGGCACCCTGGTTGTTGCCAATGGGCGCGACTTGCCGGACCTGCGCCGCTTTGCCCGCCGAACCGAAGGTTACGAGCAGGTGGATCAGGCAAAAATCGCCGAATTAGAGCCTGATTTGTCCAACCATCGGTCCGGGTTGTTCTTTCCCGACGAAGCACATCTGAGCCCGCGGGCGGCCTTGTCTGACCTTCACCGCCAATTGCGCGAGCGGGGTGTGGAATTTCACCGCAAGCTCGCGCCATCGGGGTTGGATCACGTGATTGACTGCCGCGGGTTCCATGCGCGCGACTATTTGCACGACCTGAGGGGCGTGAAAGGCGAAATGCTGGTGATCCGTTGCCCGGATATTGGCTTGCGGCGCCCGGTGCGGCTGCTTCACCCGAGGATGCCGCTTTATATCGTGCCGCGCGGGGATGGGGTTTACATGTTGGGTGCCACCTCTATTGAATCCGAGGACAGCAGCCGCATTACCGCGCGCTCGATGCTGGAATTGCTCAGCGCCGCCTATGCGCTGAACCCGGCTTTTGGCGAGGCCGAGGTTCTGGAAATCGGCGTTGATTTGCGGCCCGCCTTTCCCGACAACCTGCCCCGCATCCGACGGTTGGGCCGGACAATCTTTGCCAACGGCCTTTACCGCCACGGATTCCTGCTGGCGCCAGCTTTGGCGCAAGGTGTGGCCGATCTGGCGCTTGAAAACAAACATTCGGAGATGGTCGATGAAGATCGTGCTTAACGGCGAGCCGCGCGAGGTGCGGGCGGCAACTCTTTCAGAGCTGCTGACGGAGTGTGGCTTTTCGGGTCGTGTTGCCACGGCAGTCAATGAAGAATTCGTGCCATCCAGCCTGCGCATCGCCCGCAAACTGGCTGTTGGCGACCGGGTCGAGGTTGTCTCGCCCATGCAGGGGGGCTGACGATGAAGACGTTTTATGGCACCGAGCTTTCCAACCCTTTGATGTTGGGCACCGCGCAGTATCCCAGCCCGGCCATTCTTGAGCAGGCCTTCCGCGAAAGCGGTGCCGGGGTTGCCACGGTTTCGTTGCGCCGCGAATCCGGGGCCGGGCAGACATTCTGGCAGATGATCCGTGATCTGGATGTGCAGGTTCTGCCCAACACCGCCGGGTGTCATACCGTCAAAGAGGCCGTGACCACGGCGCAAATGGCGCGCGAGGTGTTTGACACGCGGTGGATCAAGCTTGAGCTGATCGGCCATACCGACAGTCTGCAGCCGGATGTCTTCCAAATGGTCGAAGCCGCCCGCATCCTGACCGAGGACGGTTTTCAGGTGTTCCCCTATACCACCGATGACCTGATCGTGGGCGAACGGTTGCTTGAGGCCGGGTGCGAGGTCTTGATGCCCTGGGGCGCGCCAATTGGTTCTGGGCGCGGGTTGAACAATGAATACGCGCTGCGCGCGATGCGGGCCGAGTTTCCCGATGTGCCGCTGGTCATTGATGCGGGTATCGGGCTGCCCAGCCACGCCGCCCATGCGATGGAGCTGGGCTATGACGCGGTGTTGTTGAACACCGCCGTCGCGCGCGCCGGTGATCCGGTTCAGATGGCCTGTGCAATGATGCGCGCGATTGAGGCCGGGCTGATGGCGCACCAGGCCGACCCGATCGAGGCGCGCGATATGGCCGAACCCTCGACCCCTGTGATCGGAAAGGCGTTTTTGTCATGAAGCTGGACCGGTTCTATCCTATTTTTGACCATTCGGATTGGGTGCGGCGGATGTTGCCCCTGGGGGTAAAGCTGGTTCAGTTGCGGATCAAGGATCAGCCCGATCCGGCCGTGCGCGAACAGATCGTACTGTCCCGTGATCTTTGCCGGGAATATGGCGCTGTGTTGGTGGTGAATGACTATTGGCAGCAGGCGATAGAGCTGGGCTGTGACTGGATTCACCTGGGACAAGAAGATCTGGACGATGCCGACCTGCCCGCCATCCGCAAGGCTGGGCTGAAACTGGGCGTGTCCACCCATGACGATGATGAGCTTGAGCGCGTGCTGGCGATGGATCCGGATTACGTGGCGCTGGGGCCGGTCTATCCGACAATTCTGAAAAAGATGAAGTGGGAACAGCAGGGCCTGCCGCGTGTCACCGAATGGAAAGCCCGTGTGGGTGACATCCCCCTGGTGGGGATCGGCGGGATGAGCGTCGAGCGGGCGCCGGGCGTGTTGGAGGCAGGGGCGGATATCGTCTCGGCGGTGACCGACATTACCCTGAACGCCGACCCCGAGGCGCGCGTTCGCCAATGGATCGAGGCCACGAGATGAGCCGTTACGCCCGTCAAACCCTGTTGCCCGAGGTTGGGGCCGAAGGTCAGGCGCGACTGGCCGCAGCGCGCGTGCTGGTGGTTGGCGCGGGCGGGTTGGCGGCGCCGGTGCTGCCCTTGTTGGCGGGTGCCGGGGTGGGGCGGATCACCATTGTCGATGGCGATACGGTTGCCCTGTCGAACCTGCATCGCCAGACTTTGTTTACCGAGGCCGATTGTGACCGGCCCAAAGCGGAAATCGCAGCCGAGCGTTGCCGGGCGTTGAATGGTGAAATTGACGTAACCGACCAAAAACAGGCTCTAACAAGCGAAAACGCCAGCGCACTGGTGGCCGGGGTCGATGTGATCCTGGATTGTGCCGACAGCTATGCGGCCAGCTATATCCTGTCGGACACCTGTCTGGCGCAGGGCAAGCCCCTGATCAGCGCCTCGGTGCTTGGGCTTGCGGGATATGTGGGCGGCTTTTGCGGGGGTGCCCCATCGTTGCGGGCTCTGTTTCCGGATGCGCCTGACAGCGGCGCCAGCTGCGCCACCGCAGGCGTTCTGGGCCCGGTCGTTGGCGCGGTTGGGGCGATGCAGGCGCAGATGGCGATGAACCTCATCCTGGGGCTGCAACCGTCGCCTTTGGGCCAGATGATCCAGTATGACGGCCGCACCCTGCGCAGCACGGGATTTCGATTTGACGACGCGCCCGAGCCAAACCGGTGTTTCCGCTTTGTCTCGACAAGACAGCTGACGGCGGACGACCAGATTGTCGACTTGAGGGACGAGAACGAAGTACCCGTCCCGGCGCACCCGGATGCGCGGCGGATCACGCCCGAGAAAATATCCGAAATAGACCCTAATAAGGGTAAAAGGCTGGCACTTTGCTGTGCCAGCGGCCTGCGCGCATGGCGGGCGGCTGAACAAATTCAACCGGATTGGTCGGGCGAGATTGTCCTCGTCGCGGCCTCAACCTCGTGAACAAAAGGAAACGCGAGACATGAAGAAACTGATCGCTGCAATCGCCCTGCTGGCCGCCGCGCCAGCCTGGGCCGAAGACAAGATGACGGTGCTGCTGGACTGGTTCATCAACCCCGACCACGGCCCCATCATCGTGGCGCAGGAAAACGGCTATTTCGCCGAGCAGGGGCTTGAGGTCGAAATCGTACCGCCCGCCGATCCGTCCGCTCCGCCGCGCCTGGTTGCCGCCGGACAGGCGGACCTGGCTGTGTCGTATCAGCCGCAGCTGCACCTTCAGATCCACGAGGGCCTGCCCCTGAAGCGGGTCGGAACGCTGGTGGCAACACCGCTGAACTGCTTGCTGGTGTTGCAGGACGGGCCGATCAAGACGCTGGCTGACCTCAAGGGCAAAAAGGTCGGTTTCTCGGTTGCGGGCGTTGAAGAGGCGGTTCTGACCGCGATGCTGGATGCCCATGGCGTATCGCTGGGTGATATCGAGATGATCAACGTCAACTTCTCGCTGTCGCCGTCGCTGATGACCGGTCAGGTTGACGCGGTGATCGGCGCGTTCCGTAACTTCGAGTTGAACCAGATGGATATCGAAGGCGTCCCCGGCCGTTGCTTTTATATCGAGGAAGAAGGCGTGCCCCCCTATGACGAGCTGATCTATGTCGCCAACCCCGAAACAATGGATGCCGACAAGGTGGCGCGTTTCCTTGCCGCGACTGAGAAAGCCACCCAGTATATCGTCAACAATCCCGAAAAAAGCTGGGAAGTCTTCGCCGCCACTTCGACTGAATTGCAGGACGAGCTGAATGCGCGCGCCTGGGTCGACACGCTGCCCCGTTTCGCGCTGCGCCCTGCCGCCTTTGACGCGGGCCGGTATGCCCGGTTCGAAGAGTTCCTGAAGGACAGCGGCATGATCGACAGCCTCAACCCGGTCAGCGACATTGCCATCGATGTGACCGCGCAATGAGCGATTATGGCCAGGCCTTTGCGCTGATGCGCGCGGCGGCGGCAGAGCCGTGGCGGGATTATACCCGCCACGCCTTTGTCGAAGGGATGAAGGACGGCACCCTGCCGCGCACGGCGTTTCTGCATTACCTGCGGCAGGACTACATATTCCTGGTCCACTTTTCCCGCGCCTGGGCGCTGGCGGTGGTGAAATCCGAAACCCATTCGGAAATGCTGGCGGCCGTCGCGACGGTAAACGCGCTGGTGACCGAGGAAATGCAGTTGCACATTGGCATCTGCGAGGCCGAAGGCATCTCGGGCGAAGAGCTGTTTGCCACGGCAGAACGCGCCGAAAACCTTGCCTATACGCGGTTCGTGATCGAAGCCGGGTACAGCGGCGATCTGGCTGATCTGTTGGCCGCGCTTGCCCCCTGTGTGATGGGGTATGGCGAGATCGGGACACGCCTGGCTGGGGAAGCCACATCCGAGACCTATCGCGACTGGATCGACACCTATGCCGGCGAAGAGTATCAGAGCGCCTGTCGCGCGGTCGGAAAGCTGCTTGATCAGGCTCTAACACGACGCATTGGCGCGGATTTTGCGGCCTCTCCCCGATGGGACCGGCTGTGCCGCACCTTTCGCATCGCAACCGAGCTTGAGGCCAGTTTCTGGCAAATGGGCCTGACCCCATGACCCCGGCCCCCGATCTGACCATCAGCGGTTCGGCCAGCATTGCCGGTGCGCCCTTGTTCGCACCGCTGACCCTGTCGCTTGCGGCGGGGCAATGGACTTGCCTGCTGGGGGGATCGGGGGTTGGAAAGACAACCGTGCTGCGCCTGATTGCCGGGCTGGAAACCGGGGCCGATTTCGCCGGGTCGATCACCGCAAGTGACGCGCAGCCGGTTGCGGACCGCGTTGCGTATATGGCGCAGGATGACTTGTTGCTGCCCTGGGCGACGGTGGCGCAGAATGTCTCGTTGGGCGCGCGGTTGCGCGGCGAGACCGTCGATCAGGACCGCCGCGAACGCCTGATCCGGCGCATGCGTCTGCAAGATCACATGACCAAAAAACCGTCCGAGCTGTCGGGCGGTCAGCGACAGCGCGTGGCGCTGGCCCGCACGCTGATGGAGGATCGGCCCATCGTGCTGCTGGATGAACCTTTTTCGGCGCTGGACGCCCGTACCCGCGCCGATATGCAGGATCTGGCAGCCGAAGCGTTGCAGGGCCGTACCGTATTGCTGGTGACGCATGATCCGGGCGAGGCCGCGCGGTTGGGCCAGTCCATCGTCGTGATGACCCAAGCCGGGCTGACATCTTGTCCGCCGCCCCATGCCCCGGCACCGCGCAAGGTCGACGACCTGGAAACGCTGGAAACCCAGGGCGCCCTGTTGCGCTTGCTGCGCGAGGATGCGGCATGAAATATCTTTCAGCCCTTGCCGCCACCCTGTTTGCCCTTGCCATCTGGCAGGGCATCGTGACCGTGACAGGTCTGCCGAAGTTCATCCTGCCGGGGCCTGCCCTGGTGGCCGAGACCTGGTGGCAGAACCGTTGGCTGATCGCCGAACATACCTGGGTCACTGCCGTCGAAGTGGTGATCGGCCTGTTCTGCGGTACCGTGCTGGGCGTGGTGACCGCGCTGCAACTGGCCAGTTCCCGCGCAGCACGGGTGCTGGTGCAGCCGATGCTTGTCTTTACGCAGGCGCTGCCGGTTTTTGCCCTGGCACCGCTTTTGACCCTGTGGCTGGGCTATGGGCTTTGGTCCAAGGTGGCGATGGCGGTTCTGATCATCTATTTCCCGATCACTTCGTCCTTTTTCGACGGGCTGATGCGCACGCCTGCGGGCTATCTGGACCTTGCGCGGACCATGCAAGCCAGCAAGCGCAGCGTGTTGTGGCACATTCGCATTCCTGCCGCCCTGCCGTCGCTGGCCTCGGGGATGCGGCTGGCCGCGGTTTACGCACCCATCGGGGCGGTGATCGGCGAATGGGTGGGCTCGTCGCAGGGGTTGGGTTACCTGATGCTGCTGGCCAATGGCCGTGCCAAGACCGATCTGATGTTTGCCGCGATGCTGACGCTGGGGGTGTTTTCGATCCTCTTGCACCTGATCGTGCGCCGCGCCACGGCTCGCATGGCGGGTGAGGTTCGTTAACCTTTCAGCAACCGATTCTGCGCCAAGGTAAGCGCATGACACAGGACGCCTTTTCCGAAGCACCCATGCTGTTTGACACGGATGAAGCGCCAGCGCAGCCGCTGCCCTCTGGTCGGTTACCCTCCTACATCAAAGACCATCGCAAGCGGCTGCGCGAACGGTTCATGTCCGGCGGGTCGGCCGCGATGCCGGATTATGAGCTGTTGGAACTGGCCCTGTTCCGCTCGATCCCGCGGCAGGATGTGAAACCGCTGGCGCGGGCGCTGATGGACGCGTTTGGTGACTTCAACCGCGTCCTGACCGCGCCCGAGGAACGGCTGCGTCAGATCAAGGGCGTGCGCGATACGGTGATTACCGACCTGAAGATCATCGAAGCCTGTGCCCATCGCATGGCCCGCGCGCGGGTGATGCAGCGGCACGTGATCTCGGGCTGGGACGCGTTGGTGGATTACTGTCATACAACGATGGCCCACCGCGAAACCGAACAGTTCCGGGTGTTCTATCTGGACCGCAAGAATGTTCTGATCGCGGATGAGGAACAGGCGAAAGGCACCGTTGATCATGTTCCGGTCTACCCGCGTGAAGTCGCCAAACGGGCGCTGGAGCTGAACGCATCGGCACTGATCCTGGTGCATAACCACCCTTCGGGCGACCCGACCCCGTCGCAATCGGATATCGACATGACGGGCCGGATTCAGGATGCCTGCGTCGCGCTGGGGCTGGTGCTGCATGATCACCTGATCATCGGCAAATCGGCCGAGCTCAGCTTTCGCGCGCAGGGTTATCTGTAAGGGTCATTGCACCCAGACTTCGACCCGGCGGTTCGTCTTGCGGCCCCAATCGCTGTCGTCGCAGGCCATGGGCATGGCCTCGCCAAAGCCTTCGACCGTGACTTCGACACTGTCGGGTATCGCTGTTTCTACCGCGGCCAGAACCTCGTTTCGGACGGTCTTGGCCCGGCGCAATGCAATTTGCGCATTGCCGGCGGCGTTGCCATCCCCGTCGCTAAAGCCCGCAAAGGTCAGCCGGTGCGCGTCCAAGGCACCCGATTCCAGCGCCTGTGCCAGGATCTGGATATTTGACCGGGATTGGGCGTCGGGGCGTGAAGAACCTGGTTCGAACCGAAACGACAGTGACAGCCGCGACATCGGTCGCAGGGTGTCGATCATGCGTTGCACCTCGTCGATACCGACCTCAGAGGCGCCGGTTGTTATGGCATTTGCCAGACGGTCGCCCTGTAACCCGATGCGAATGGTCTCGGGTGCCTGATCGACAAAGCCCGCCGCCCGGATCACGTCCTGGGCCTCGTGGCTTTGGGTATAGGCCAGGAATTGGCGCGCAATCTTGGGCAGACGCCGGTCCGGCAGATACAGGAACATGGGTGCCGTCAGCGGATAGTCTTCGGTCTTGATCGACTGACGTGTTGCCGTCAGGGCATGACCGCATCCGCCCGACAGCGGCAACGCGCGCGCGGCACCGATACCTGCATGGCTTGCGATCCCAAGCGCAAACGGGTCCGCGGACACGGCGCGCACCAGGTCGCTGTTGCGTTTGTGACGCGCATAGGCGTGGTCCAGCGGCGCATTCGGGGGCACAAGCAACTGATCTTCGACAATCTGCGCCAGGCCGGACCCGGCATCCGGCAGATAGAGGGCGATTGGCGCATCCGGCCCGCCCAGATCGGACCAGTTGCCCGTTTCGCCGGTCAGAACGCGCGCCAGGTCCTGCACCGAGATCTGCCGGACCGGATTGTCCGGTGCCACGATCGGGACCATCGCGTCCAGCGCCAGAACCCGCGACCGCCGAACGCGGGTCAGATCGCCCAACCCGGCCTCGCGCGCGGCTGCAATCTCGGCCGGACGGACTTCGCGCAGCGCCAGCACGATGTCGGTTTCGTCGACCATCAGATCGGCAAAGCCCTGTTGGGTATCTGCGGTGCGAAAGATCAGCCGCCCCAGCGGTGCCTGTCGGCCCGATTGGTGCAGGGCATAGGCAAACTGCCCGTCCCCAAGATCAGAGCGGCTTGCCGTCAGGTCTTCGTGGTGGGCAAACCCGTCGATCAGGGCGGGCAAAAGTGCCTCGGCCATGACGGATGCGCCGGAGAACCGAATCTCGGCAACGAAATCGGTGAGGCTGGGGCAGGCGGGTCCGTCGCACGTGACGCCCGATCCGTCCACGGTCAGCTCTCCGAACTGGGTATCGACGCGGTAAAATTCGCCGTCATACCCCAGCAAGGTGCCAGTCACTTCGACCTTGCCGTCATGCGAGGTCAGCGCGATATCCTGCGCGTCGGCGGGGGAAATACCTGCCAGGAACGACACCGCCATGGATGCCGCGTATAGAATTCTCATTTGGGACCGTTCGCCTGCCTGCGGGTTACTTTGCGGCGATTGTCAGGTCTTGGAACAGATTATTCAACACCAGAAAGTCATTCCCTGATCCGCAGTCCGGCAGGGTCAGCGTCAGGTCGCGCGACCGCAGTCGCCGGTCGGACCGCAATTCCAGCGACTGAACGCTCAGATCGCGACCGCAATTGGCCTCGGTGATCTCGGCCTCGACGGTCAGGGCGACTGTCCCGGACCGATCTGCGCTGCCTGCGGGAAAGGAATAGAGTTCCACATTCTTGGCCTGCACCGCACCGGCCAGACCAAGATGGACAACCTGCCCGCTGCTGTCGGTATCGGAATTGGCCCAGACATGACCGGCCTGACCATAGCCTGCGCCAAATTCTAGCGCATGCAGTTGCAGGTCCGTATCGCCGTGCCATTGCAGGGCGATACGTTCAAACTCGGCGATGTCGGGGATATGCGTCGTGGCCGCGGTTCCGACCTTGTCGTCGAATGAAACAAGAAAGATGGCATATTCCGACAGGGCGGGAATGGTGACATCCAGATTGCCGCGCGCATCGGTCATGCCGGTAAAGGTCATGCCGCTGTGGTGCAGTTCGACCGCCTGGTCGCTATTGCACGGGGCCTTGACCGTCAGCCGAGCCGAGGCATTCGGCGCCGCAAAAGCGCGCGCGCTGATGGCGCAATTCACCTGTGGCTTGGCCAGCGATTGTTCGGGACGCACGCTGCGCCGTGTCGGCAAGGCCGCGCCATCGCCGCTGTCCCGCGACGGGGAAGAGGACGTCAGCACGATACCCTGAAGGCCAGCGATAACCGCGCCCTCGCCACTGGTGGCAGCCATGGCATGACGGGTTTCACCGGTGTCCGGCTGGGCGGCCGAACCGTTTTGCATCAGGTAACCGATGGCAAGGGCACAAAAGACTGTGCCACCCATGGTCACGTAGTTTCTCACAACAAACAAGACACCCTCCCCAGTTGAAGGAGCGAGTCGCACTCTCGTTAACAATCGCGGCATATATGTGGCCGCGCGACGGAGTCATTATGTCCGAATTAGGATTGACCCTAGGTCAGTCGGCCATGGCAGTGTTTGAACTTCTTGCCCGAGCCGCAGGGACATTTGTCATTGCGGGACGGGTTGCCCCAGGTCGAGGGGTCGTCTTCGACAAATCCGGGGCGCGGATCGCCCGAGGCCTCGGCCTCGGCGATGGCTTCGGCCTTGTCCGCGGCCTTTTGAACCTGGGCTTGCTGGGCCTGCATCTGCGCCAGCATTTCGCGCTGTTCTTCCTCGGTCAGCGGGCGCACGCGCGCCAGTTGCTGGGTCACGGTTTCGCGCAGGGAATCCAGCATGGTTTCGAACAGCTGGAAGCTTTCGTTTTTATATTCATTCAGCGGGTCGCGCTGCGCATAGCCGCGGAACCCCACGACCGAACGCAGATGTTCCAGCGTCAACAGATGCTCGCGCCATTTGCCGTCGATCGTGTTCAGCAGAACCTGCTTTTCGATGTTGCGCATGTTCTCGGGGCCGAAGGCCGCGGCTTTCTGGGCCATCATCTCGTCTGCGGCCTTGATCAGGCGGCTGCGCACCTCGTCGTCATCCACACCTTCTTCGGCGGCCCAGTCCTGAACCGGGACGTCGATATTCAGCTTTTCCCTGACCGCCGCGTGCAGACCCTCGGTATCCCACTGGTCGGCATAGGTTTTGGGCGGCATGAATGCGTCGATCAGGTCGTCGATGACCTGTTCGCGCATATCGGATGCGATGTCCGACAGGTCATCCGCCGACATGATCTCGCGGCGCTGTTCAAAGACAACCTTACGCTGGTCGTTCATCACGTCGTCGAATTTCAGAACGTTCTTGCGCATGTCAAAGTTGCGGCCTTCGACCTTTGCCTGCGCGCGTTCCAGCGACTTGTTCACCCAAGGGTGCACGATGGCTTCGCCCTCTTTCATGCCCAGGGTGGTCAGAACCTTGTCCAGCCGCTCTGATCCGAAGATGCGCATCAGGTCGTCTTCGAGGCTGAGGTAGAACACCGTCCGGCCCGGGTCGCCTTGACGGCCCGAGCGGCCGCGCAGCTGGTTGTCGATGCGGCGGCTTTCGTGCCGCTCCGAGGCCATGACATAGAGCCCGCCGGCCTCAAGCACTTTTTGCTTTTCTTCGGCGTGGCGTTCCGTTTCGGTGGCGCGCAGTTCGGCGGGGTCGGCATCGGGGTTCTCTGCCAGGGCCTGCAGCACTTTCATTTCGACATTGCCGCCCAGCTGGATATCCGTACCGCGCCCGGCCATGTTGGTTGCGATCGTCACGGCCCCCAGACGCCCGGCTTCGGCGACGATCTGGGCTTCTTGTTCATGCTGACGGGCGTTCAGCACGTTGTGCTGCACACCTTCCTTGGTCAAAAGCTGGCTCAGGACTTCGGACTTCTCGATCGAGGTGGTGCCGACAAGGACAGGCTGGCCCTTGGCGCTGGCCTCTTTGGTTTCCTTGATCATGGCGCCATATTTCTCGGCGGCGGTCCGATAGACCTGATCGTCTTCGTCAACGCGGGCAATGGGCCGGTTGGTCGGAACCTCGACCACGCCCAGGCCGTAGATTTCGGCAAATTCCTCGGCCTCGGTCAGTGCGGTGCCGGTCATGCCGCCCAGCTTGTCATACAGGCGGAAATAGTTCTGGAAGGTCACGCTGGCCAGGGTGACGTTTTCGGGCTGAATGGCCACGTCTTCCTTGGCCTCGATGGCCTGGTGCAGACCTTCGGACAGGCGGCGTCCGGGCATCATGCGGCCGGTAAATTCGTCGATCAGCACGACATTGCCGTCGCGCACGATGTAATCCTTGTCGCGCTGGAACAGCTTGTGCGCGCGCAGACCCTGGTTGACATGGTGTACCACGGTGGTGCTTTCGGGATCGTAAAGCGAATGCCCTTCGGGGATCAGCCCGGCCTCGAGCAGCATCTGTTCAAGGAATTCATTGCCCTCATCGGTAAACGTCACGCTGCGCGCCTTTTCGTCCACCGCATAGTGATCGTCCTGCAGCGACGGGATCAGCGCGTCAATCGCGGTATACAGATCCGACCGGTCCTGCGACGGGCCGGAAATGATCAGCGGCGTCCGCGCCTCGTCGATCAGGATCGAATCCACCTCGTCGACAATCGCGAAATTGTGGTATTTCTGATAGACCTCGTTCAGGTCCGACTTCATGTTGTCCCGCAGATAGTCAAAGCCCAGTTCGTTATTGGTGGCATAGGTCACGTCACAGGCATAGGCGGCCTTTTTCTCGGCATCGGGCTGGCCCGACCAGATGACGCCGGTGGTCATGCCCAATGCGCCGAACACCTTGCCCATCCATTCGGCATCGCGCTTGGCCAGGTATTCGTTCACCGTGACCACGTGTACGCCCTTGCCGGTCAGCGCGTTCAGGTAGGCCGGGAAAGTCGCAACCAGCGTCTTGCCTTCACCCGTTTTCATTTCCGAGATATTGCCCTGGTGCAGGAAGATGCCGCCCATCAGCTGCACGTCAAAGCCCCGCAGGCCCAGCGCGCGCTTGGCGCCTTCGCGGACATTGGCAAAGGCCTCGGGCAGCAGGTTGTCCAGGCTTTCGCCATCCAGCGCGCGTTTGCGCAGCTCGGCGGTCTTTTCGATCAGACCTTCATCCGACAGCTTTTCGAACTCTGGCTCCAGCGCATTGATCTTTTCGACCAGCGGGCGGGTCGCCTTGATCTTGCGGTCGTTCGGTGTTCCGAACACCTTTTTGGCGAGCGTTCCGAGTCCCAGCATGTTCACTCCAGCGGATCTGTTCTTGTCTTGGTTGCGACAGGCTTGCCCACCTTGCGCGCAACCCATAGATACGGGGGGAGAAAGGCGGCCCTGTCCAAGGCTTCAAGGCGATGTAAGCGGCAGGTTCTGAAGTGTCAACGCCGCGCCCTGTCGCGGCAAAGAAATAGGATGATTCCATGCCCAAAGGCCTCACTTTTCTGCCATCGCTGGCTCTGGCTGCCGTGATGGCGCTGCCCCTTGCTGCCGAAACCAAGCCCGACGCGGGCACGGTTGTCGCGCGGGTCAACGGGGATGAGATCACATTGGGTCACGTTCTGGCGGCGTCTGCCAACCTGCCGCAGGATTACCTGAACCTGGAAGACGAGGTTCTGTACGAATTCGTTCTGGAACAGCTTATCCAGCAGCAATTGCTGAGCCAGCAGCAACAAGAGCTGAGCGATCTGCACACGCTGATGCTGGACAATGAGACACGCTCGTTGCGCGCGGTTCAGACGGTCAGCGAGATTACGGCGGCCGATGTGACGGACGCGGCGATCAGGGCCGCATATGACTCCGAGTTTGCCGAATTCGAAGGGGCGCCCGAATATGACGCCAGCCATATCCTTGTAGAAAGCGAGGATGAGGCCAAGGCGATCAAGGCCCTGCTGGATGATGGCGCGGATTTCGCCGAGCTGGCCCGCGAAAAATCCACCGGCCCGTCGGGCCCGAATGGCGGTGCGCTGGGATGGTTTGGCGCAGGCCGGATGGTGCCCGAATTCGAAGCCGCCGTCGTGTCGCTGGATGTCGGCGAGGTATCCGAGCCCGTTCAAACCCAGTTTGGCTGGCATGTCGTTACCCTGAATGACACCCGCAAAACACAGGCCCCGGCCTTTGAAGACATTCGCGAGCAACTGGCCCAGAGCGTCCGCCAAAGCGCCGTCCAGGCCCGCATTGACGAGCTTGCCGAACAAGGCCAGGTCGAGCGCCCGGCACCCGAGGGGTTCGGCCCCGAAGTGGTGCGCCAGTTGGACCTTATTCAGGAGTAATCGCGGTGGCGACGATCACGAAGGTATCGCCGCTGGCACCAGCGGCCTTTCCCGAACTGCCTGCAATTGACGGGGTCCGTTTTTCCACTGTCGAGGCGGGGGTCCGTTATCAGGGTCGCACCGATGTCATGCTGGCCGTGCTGGACCCCGGCACCGCCGTGGCGGGTGTTTTCACCCGCTCGGCCACCCGCGCCGCGCCGGTTCTGGATTGTCAGGAAAAGATCGGCGGGCCCAATGATGGCCCGGCGGCGATCCTTGTGAATTCGGGCAATGCCAATGCCTTTACCGGTCACCATGGCCAGACCTCGGTGGCCGAGGTGACGCAAGCCGTGTCCAAGGCCGCCGGCGTGCCGGTCGAACGGGTCTTTACCTCGTCCACGGGTGTGATCGGCGAGCCGCTGTCCCATGACCGCATCATAGCCAGGCTGGAAGACCTGAAATCCGGTCTCAGCCGTCACGCGATCGAAGACGCGGCGCGCGCCATCATGACCACGGACACGTTCCCCAAGGGCGCATCGGCGCAGGTCGAGATCGCGGGAAAAACAGTCTCTATTGCGGGGATTGCAAAGGGATCCGGCATGATTGCGCCCGATATGGCGACGATGCTGGTCTATATCTTCACCGACGCGCAGGTGGACCAAACTGCGCTGCAGGCGCTGCTGGGTGCGCAGACGGACCGGACGTTCAACTGCATCACAGTGGACAGCGATACCTCGACTTCGGATACGCTGCTTTTGTGCGCAACCGGGGCGTCGGGGGTTGATGCAACCGGCAACGCGGCCTTTGCCGAGGCGTTGGAAACCGTCATGCTGGATCTGGCGCATCAAGTGGTCCGTGATGGCGAAGGGGCCACCAAATTTGTCGAGATACGCGTGACCGGGGCCGCGTCAGACGCCGATGCCAAGGTCCATGGTCTGGCCATCGCCAATTCACCGCTGGTCAAGACCGCGATCGCGGGCGAAGACCCCAACTGGGGCCGCGTGGTCATGGCAATCGGCAAATCCGGTGCCGCCGCTGACCGCGACCTTCTGAGTATTTCCTTTGGTGATATTCTGGTTGCGGAAAAAGGCTGGGTCAGCCCCGATTATCGCGAGGAAGACACGGCCGCCTATATGAAAGGCCAAGACCTTGTGATCAGGGTCGATCTTGGGCTTGGTTCCGGGCGTTCCACTGTCTGGACCTGCGATCTGACCCACGGATATATCGAGATCAACGCGGATTACCGGTCGTGAAAACAATCCTTGTCTCTGCCGTAGCCCTGATCGACATCGAGGGCCGCGTCCTGCTGGCGCAACGCCCCGAGGGCAAATCCATGGCTGGTCTGTGGGAGTTTCCCGGCGGCAAGATCGAACCGGGTGAAACCCCCGAGGCCGCATTGATCCGTGAATTGCACGAAGAGCTTGGCATCGACACCTGGGCGTCCTGCCTGGCCCCGCTGACCTTTGCCAGCCACAGCTATGATGATTTCCACCTGCTGATGCCGCTGTTTGCCTGCCGTAAATGGGACGGCATTCCTCAGGCCCGCGAAGGTCAGGCCCTGAAATGGGTCCGCGCAAACGATCTGCGCAATTATCCGATGCCAGCCGCGGATGTGCCGCTGATTCCGATTCTGCGGGATTGGCTGTAAGGCCGGGCGCGCCGATCTGAGGGCGCGCGGTTCCCCATAGCAGGGGGACCAGGCCAAAAGTACGCCTCTCAAAATCTGGGCAATTGTGTTACCGTGCCCGGCGGGAGGATCGACGCCTTGACCGAACGGCGGCACGTCGAGGAGATTGAGCGGGTGCTGGAGGGCACCCAGACCGGGCGCGACAGCCAGGTTTCGGCGTCGTGGCGGCGCTGTGTCGAACTGTACGGCATGGACCCTCTGCGCAACGATCCGGCCCATATCGTGACCGAAAGCGAGCTGCGCGACCACCGGCAGCAGGCAGAGTGGATGATCTCTGCGGCGCGATCGGGCCTGCAAAGCCTGTTTCGCCAGGTTGCGGGGCAGAATTACGTCCTGCTTCTGACCGATGAACAGGGCGTCTGCGTCGACTTTTTCGGCGATGACCTGTTTCTAGATGAGCTTCAGGGCGCGGGGCTTTACCTGGGCTCGAACTGGTCGGAGGACCTGGCCGGTACCTGCGGCGTCGGGGCCTGTATCGTGACCAGGGAACCCGTGACCATCCACCAGGACGATCATTTCGGCAACGCTCATACGGCGCTGTCATGTACGGCCGCGCCCATCTTTGACAGCCTTGGAAAACTGACGGCGGTTCTGGATATTTCGCTTTTGCGGTCCCCAACCGCCAAAAGCAGCCAGAACCTTGCCATGTCTCTTGTGACCACCGCCGCCCGGCGCGTCGAGATGGCCAACCTGATGGCCGAAAGCCGCCGCGACTGGGTGTTGCGCCTGTCGTCCAGCCCCGAATTCCTGGATGTCGACCCCGAGGTTGCGGTGCGGCTGGATGGCACCGGCAAGGTCATCGGGTATACGCGCGGGGTTCGTAAACTGTTTCCCGACGGTGCGCCTATTCTTGGCCAGCGCATCGACGAGGTTCTGGGGCTGACGGTGGACGATCTGCCGGACCTGATGCGCGACCGGCCCACCGAAGAGCGGATTGTCGAAATGCGCGATGGCGGGGCATTATTTGGCCACGCCATTTCCCCGCAGGTGCCACGGCGGCCGGGCGGTGGCCGCCAGCGCAGCGGTGTTCTGGCCGGTTTGGCCGGTAACGACGCCCATATGGAACGGCTTTTGACACAGGCGGAAAAGCTTGCCGGAACCGCCGTGCCGCTGCTGATTACCGGAGAGACCGGCGCAGGCAAGGGACGGCTGGCGCGCGCCATCCACATGGCCGGAAAAACGGACGGTTTCCTGACCATCGACTGCGGCGGCGCGACGCCAGAGGCTTTGCAGGCGATCTGTGACACTGCGACGGGGCCCACGACGCTTGTGCTGCGTCGTCTTGAGGAGCTGTCCGAAAAGACCGCGAATGCCCTGACCGCGATACTTGATCAGAAAACGGACCTTAGACCGGTATCCACGACCTGCCAGGACCCTGCCGAGCTTGCCTTGTCGCGGCCGCTGTTTCATCGGTTGGCCGGGGGAATTCTGGCCTTGCCGCCGCTGCGTCAAAGGCAGGATCTGGGTTGGCTGATCGACCGGTTGCTGCGTCGCCGGGCAACCGACGACATAAGGCTGTCGCCAGCGGCGCGCGTCGATCTGCTGGGGCGGTCCTGGCCGGGCAATTTCCGCGAACTTGAACAGGCGTTGGACATTGCCATTGCGCTGTGCGGCGGGACGGTGATTGATGTGCCGGACTTGCCTTCTCCGGTCGAGGCGGCGGCAGGGCCGGAAGAGTCGCTGGAACAGATACTGGAGGCGTGCGACTGGAACATGTCGCGCGCGGCGCGGCGTCTTGGTGTCAACCGGTCCACGATCCTGCGTCGGATGCGCAAATCCGGGTTGCACCCCCCGGCCTGACATGTTGCGCGGCGTTGCGTATGCAACATGCGGCAGTGCAGCACGCCCTTTTTTCGACAAACGCGGCAAATGCCAATAGCTGAAGCGCAATCCGCGCTGGAATACTCGTTTGTGCAAGACACGCTCAGAGGAGGAGACGCGATGCTTGACGCAACCGTTGTGAATCGCACGCAGGACGTGCTGGACACGTTGAACGCGGCACTGGAGAACACTGACATTGAAGCCGCCAAGGCGCTGTTTGCGACCGATTGCTACTGGCGCGACCTGGTGTCTGTTTCCTGGAACCTGAAAACCGTCGAAGGCCCGCAAGGCGTGGCCGACATGCTGTCCCGGCAGCTGGACAAGACCCGCCCCGGACAATTCGCCCTGCAGGACGGAGAGATGCCGACCGAAGAGGGTGGTATCACGACCGCCTGGATCACCTTTGAAACCAAAGTTGGCCGCGGATGGGGGCTGATCAGGATCAGGGACGGCCAGATCTGGACCTTGCTGACTGCCCTGCAAGAGCTGAAGGGTTTTGAGGAATCGCGCGGCAAGCGGCGCCCGATGGGGGCGGAACACGGCAGCCGCAAGAACCGGTCGACCTGGAAAGAGCGCCGCGATGCGGAAGAAGCCTCGCTTGGATATGATACCCAGCCTTATACGGTGATTATCGGCGGTGGTCAGGGCGGTATCGCGCTGGGCGCGCGGCTGCGCCAGCTTGGTGTTCCGACCATCGTTCTGGACAAGCACAACAAACCCGGAGACCAGTGGCGCAGCCGGTACAAGTCTCTGTGCCTGCATGATCCGATCTGGTACGACCACCTGCCATATATCAAGTTCCCCGACAATTGGCCGGTGTTTACGCCCAAGGACAAGGTCGGTGACTGGCTTGAGATGTACACCAAGGTGATGGAGATCAACTATTGGACCCGGTCCGAGGTGACCAAGGCCGCCTTTGACGCGGATGCGGGTCACTGGACCGTAGAGGTCAACCGCGACGGCGAGAAGGTCACGCTCAATCCCACGCAGCTGGTTCTTGCGACGGGCATGTCAGGCAAGATGAACATGCCCGAGTTTCCGGGTATGGACAGGTTCAAGGGCTCCATCCAGCATTCGTCCCAGCACCAGGGGCCTGATGCCTGGACGGGCAAAAAGGTCGTTGTCGTGGGGTCCAACAACTCGGCCCATGACATCTGTGCTGCCTTGTGGGAAGCCGATGCCGACGTGACGATGGTACAGCGGTCTTCGACCCATATCGTCCGGTCGGATACGCTGATGGATATCGGGCTGGGCGCGCTGTATTCCGAAGATGCCGTGGCCAACGGGGTGACGACGGAAAAGGCCGACATGATCTTTGCCTCTTTGCCCTATCGGATCATGCATGAGTTCCAGATACCG
Organism: Ruegeria sp. ABD4_443; assembly: GCF_056160865.1. NCBI lineage: Bacteria > Pseudomonadati > Pseudomonadota > Alphaproteobacteria > Rhodobacterales > Roseobacteraceae > Ruegeria > Ruegeria sp. ABD4_443. Next base: position 19,659 of record NZ_JBSWYA010000004.1, read on the forward strand.
CTTTATGACCAGATGCGCGAGCGGGATGCCGCGTTCTATGACGGGCTTGAGAAGGCCGGGTTCAAGCTGGACTGGGGTGATGACGGGTCGGGCCTGTTCATGAAATACCTGCGCCGCGGGTCGGGATATTACATCGACGTAGGCGCCAGCCAGTTGATCATTGACGGCGAGGTCGGTCTGGTTCAGGGACAGGTCGATCACTTTGACGAAGACGCCGTCGTTCTGGCCGATGGCACGCGGCTTGAGGCTGATCTTGTGGTGATGGCCACGGGCTTTGGCTCGATGAATGGTTGGGCCGCCGACCTCATCAGCCAAGAGGTTGCGGACAAGGTGGGCAAGGTGTGGGGCCTTGGCTCGGACACCACCAAGGACCCCGGACCGTGGGAGGGCGAACAGCGCAACATGTGGAAACCGACCCAGCAGGAAAACCTGTGGTTCCACGGCGGCAACCTGCACCAGTCGCGGCACTATTCGCTGTACCTTGCGCTGCAACTGAAAGCGCGCCTGGAGGGGCTGGATACGCCGGTCTACGGCTTGCAGGACGTGCATCACCTGGCGTGACGGCAAATGGAAACGACGCGCCCGGTCTGGTCAGGCCGGGCGTTTTTTCATCTGGCCTGATGCGGTGTCGCGGATGGCGTATTAAGATGCGCCCGGCGCAAGTCTCGCGTTCATGCGTATTGAATGATTACGGCTTCGAAGTCTTCGGCGCTGGTCACCACCGTGTGGTGGCCCTTGCCTGATTTGTCTTCCATGTGCCACACGTCCCCCGGCCCGATCTCGCGCGTGTCGCCGTCGCTTGCCGTGACCTTCACGGCCCCTTGCAGGCAAACCAGCTTTTGAGTGACCGGGGTCGGGTGGATCGGCTCGTTCCACCCCGCTTTCAGCCGCAGGAACATCATGTTCGTGACGGGCTCTGGGTCCGAGATTTCGATTTTCTCGGCCGGGGGTGCAAAGCGGCGCTCGGTCAGGGTTACATCCACATCGACCCAATGGCTGTCGCCGTCAGGATCGCAAAACAGCTTGTGAAACTTCATTTCGAACGCCCTTCGGTTCAGGTGATATTGACCAACATGATACGCGAGGACCGCACTGGTCCAAATACCAGCGGGATCGCTGGCGCCGTCCCGCGCCTGCTAGGACATCGTTCCCGGGCTGTTACAATTCGTAAGAATTGAGAAAACATCAGGAAAAAATTGACGTTGATCGTGCCCCTGCCCCTTAATCGGGGCAATGGCGTTCGGGCTGTGGCCCATAACCGCCATTTCCGGCCCGGAGGAGGGGCCGGATGGGGAGGAGAAAAAGATTGGCTCAGACGCAGTCAGGTGCCGAAGGGATGATGTCCCTTCCGGCGCTGTTACATCGCAATGCGGCGCAGTTCGGGGATGCCCCGGCCTATCGGGAAAAGGAATTCGGGATCTGGCAATGCTGGACCTGGTCCGAGGCGGCCGCTGAAATCCGCGCCCTAGCGCTTGGTTTTCTGGAAATCGGCGTCGAAAAGGGCGACCATATCGCGGTGATCGGCCGCAACCGTCCGGCCCATTACTGGTCGATGGTTGCCGCGCAGATGGTCGGCGCGATCCCTGTGCCGCTGTATCAGGACGCGGTTGCCGAAGAAATGACCTATGTGATGGAGCATTGCGGGGCGAAATACGTCGTCTGCGGTGATCAGGAACAGGTCGACAAGGTCATCGAAATTCAGGAAAAAGTGCACCAGATCAAGCACATCCTTTATACCGACAAGCGCGGTATGCGGAAATACGACCATTCCCAGATGAACGCGCTGGATGACATCAAGGCCGAGGGCAGCGCCGGTCACGCGCGGTTCGATGCCGAACTGGACAAGCGCATCGCGGCCATCACCTATGACGATACCTGTGTGATGCTTTATACCTCGGGCACCACGGGCAAACCCAAGGGTGTGGTTCTGTCGAACCGCAACGTCATCGAAAGTGCCAAGAATTCCGCGGAATTCGACCACCTGTCGCGGAACGAGGACATCCTGTCCTATCTGCCGATGGCCTGGGTTGGTGATTTCATCTTTTCCATCGGTCAGGCCTATTGGTGCGGCTTCTGCGTCAACTGCCCCGAAAGCGCCGACACGATGATGACCGACCTGCGCGAGATCGGGCCGACCTATTTCTTTGCCCCGCCCCGCGTGTTCGAAACCCAGCTGACCAACGTGATGATCCGGATGGAGGACGCGGGCAAGCTGAAGCAGCGGATGTTCCACCACTTCATGGCACATGCCAAAAAGGTCGGTGGCCTGTTGCTGGACGGCAAGCCGGTGGGCTTTGGCGACCGTATGAAATATGCGCTGGGCAACCTGCTTGTTTACGGCCCGCTCAAGGATACGCTGGGCTATGGCCGGTTTCGCGTGGGTTACACGGCCGGTGAGGCGATCGGGCCGGAAATCTTTGATTTCTATCGCTCGCTGGGCATCAACCTGAAACAGCTTTACGGCCAGACCGAGGCGACGGTTTTCATCACTCAACAGCCGGATGGCGAGGTTCGGGCGGATACGGTTGGCGTTCCGGCCCCTGCGGTCGAGTTGAAGATCGATGACAAGGGCGAGATCCATTATCGCTCGCCGGGTGTGTTTGTCGAATATTACAACAACCCGGACTCTACCGCCTCGACCAAGGATGCCGAAGGCTGGGTGGCCACCGGCGATGCCGGGTTCATCGAGGAAAGCAGCGGCCATCTGCGGATCATCGACCGCGCCAAGGATGTTGGCAAAATGGCCGACGGGTCGATGTTCGCCCCGAAATATGTCGAGAACAAGCTGAAATTCTATCCCGATATTCTTGAAGTGGTCTTGTTCGGCAATGGCAAGGATCGCTGTGTGGCCTTCATAAATATTGACCTGACGGCGGTCGGAAACTGGGCCGAACGCAACAACGTGGCCTATGCATCTTATCAGGAACTGGCGGGGCATCCGCGTGTGTTAGAGACGATCCGGTCGCACGTCGAAGCGGTCAACAAATCGGTTGCGGCGGATGAAATGCTGTCGGGCTGTCAGGTCCATCGCTTTGTGGTTCTGCACAAGGAACTGGATGCCGATGACGGTGAGATGACCCGGACACGGAAAGTGCGGCGCGGGTTTGTTGAGGAGAAATTCCACGACATCATCGCCGCGCTTTATGACGGGTCCGAAACCGTCTCGACCACCACCGAAGTGACCTATGAGGATGGTCGCAAGGGTTCGATCAGCGCCACGCTGCAGATTGTCGATGCGCCGGTTGTGCCAGTGGGCCAGCACAAGGTGGCGGCGGAATGAGGGGCCGTTACGCGCCGCGCGGCCTGCCGTCCTGTATTTGCTCAAGTCAGGGAGTGACTGATGCTGGATAATCCCGAAGGATATGTCACCGAAGACGGTCGCAAGATCGGCGGTGTGGTGATGGAGATGAAGAACATCACCCTGCGCTTTGGCGGCGTGGTGGCGATCAAGGATATCTCGTTCGACATCCGCGAGGGCGAGATCCGCGCCATTATCGGGCCGAACGGCGCGGGCAAATCCTCGATGCTGAACGTGATCTCGGGCTTTTATGTCCCGCAGGAAGGCGAGGTTTGGTTCCACGGCGCCAAGCGCCCGCAGATGCGACCCTTTGAGGTGGCGCAGCAGGGCATCGCGCGGACCTTTCAGAACATTGCCCTGTTCGAAGGCATGAGCGTTCTGGACAATGTCATGACAGGGCGGTTGAGTTTCATGAAGACCAACATCCTTCAGCAGGCGATGTGGAAGGGGAAGGCCGAGGCGGAAGAGGTTGAAAACCGCGAGGCGGTCGAAAAGATCATCGACTTTCTGGAAATTCAGCACATCCGCAAAACGCCGGTGGCGCGTTTGCCCTATGGCCTGAAAAAGCGGGTGGAACTGGCCCGCGCGCTGGCAGCCGAACCCAAGCTGTTGCTGCTGGACGAGCCGATGGCGGGCATGAATGTCGAGGAAAAAGAGGACATGAGCCGCTTTATCCTGGACGTGAATGACGAGTTTGGCACCACCATCGCCCTGATCGAACATGACATGGGCGTGGTGATGGACCTGAGCGACCGCGTGGTCGTGATGGATTACGGCAAAAAGATCGGCGACGGCACACCCGACGAGGTGCGCAACAACCAGGAAGTCATCGACGCCTATCTGGGGGTCAGCCATGACTGACCATCTGACAGACATGAGAGGGGGCGCACATGCCTGATCAGTTGATTTTCGCGATGGAGGTCTTTCTGAACGGCCTCATGGCCGGGGTGCTGTATGCGTTGGTCGCGCTGGGTTTTGTTCTGATCTACAAGGCCAGCGGTATTTTCAACTATGCTCAGGGTGTTATGGCCCTGTTCGCGGCGATGACCCTGGTGGGGATCATGAACGGGCAGGTGCCCTTTGCGCATCTGATCAACGCGATTTTCGGCACCCATGTCCACTATTTCGGTTGGAACGTACCCGCCGTGGTGGCGATTGTCCTGACCATGGGCGTGATGGTGCTGTTGGCCTGGTGCGTGCAACGTTTCGTGATGCGGCACCTGGTCGGGCAGGAACCGATCATCCTGTTCATGGCCACGATCGGCCTGGCTTATTTCCTGGAAGGCGTGGCCGACCTGATGTGGGGGTCCGAGATCAAGACGCTGGATGTGGGCCTGCCGCAGGGCATCAACCTGTGGATCGACGAGTCGACCTTCAACATCTTTGGCTATGGGTTCTTTATCGACAATCTGGACATCGTGGCGACGGTAATTGCCGCGCTGCTGGTGGCGGCGCTGGTGGCGTTCAGCCAGTATACCAAACAGGGCCGGGCGATGCGCGCGGTGGCCGATGACCATCAGGCGGCGCTGTCGGTTGGCATCTCGCTGAACTTCATCTGGGTCATGGTCTGGTCGGTGGCCGGGTTCGTGGCGCTGGTCGCGGGCATCATGTGGGGCACCAAGTCGGGCGTGCAGTTCTCTCTGTCGCTGATCGCGCTCAAGGCGTTGCCGGTTCTGATGCTGGGCGGGTTCACCTCGATCCCCGGCGCCATCGTCGGCGGGCTGATCATCGGTGTGGGCGAAAAACTGTTCGAGTTCGCCATCGGCCCGCTGGTCGGCGGCGCGACCGAGAACTGGTTCGCATATGTGCTGGCGCTGATCTTTCTCGTGTTCCGGCCGCAGGGCCTGTTCGGCGAGAAGATCATTGAAAGGGTGTAGGCCGTGACCAAGCTGATCGCCATCATCAACGTCATCGCTTGGGCGGGGTTCTGGGCCTTTGGGTATATCGCCCTCACCTCGGACGATCTGACCAGCGGTCAGCTGACCATCGCGGCGATCCTGGCCTTTGCAGGGCTGATCATGGGCCTTCTGGCATATTTGAAACTGGTCCGCGCGTCAGAGGCGAGCGGATATGCCAAAGGGTCCAACCAACTGGACGCCGAAGCCCGCAACCGGGCGCAGGAAGAATGGGGAAAGTAAGACATGTTCTATCGTGAGGCAGGAGATTTCAAAACCTCCTACAGGGACGACAACCAGACTTTCCCGATCAAGTTCGACCGGTATCGGTATTACGTCGTGCTGGCCGTGGCGTTCGGGATCATCCCGTTCATTATCAATGATTACTGGGCCAACGCCTTGCTGCTGCCCTTTCTGATCTATGCCATTGCGGCGATCGGGCTGAACATTCTGGTGGGTTATTGCGGGCAGGTCAGTCTGGGGACCGGCGGGTTCATGGCCGTGGGGGCCTATGCCTGCTACAAGCTGATGACCGCCTTTCCCGAGGTGTCGATGTTCGTCCATGTGGTTCTGGCAGGCGGGATCACGGCCATCGTGGGCGTGCTGTTCGGCCTGCCCAGCCTTCGGATCAAGGGCTTTTACCTTGCCGTGGCGACGCTGGCGGCGCAGTTCTTTCTGGTGTGGTTGTTCAACCGGGTGCCGTGGTTCTACAACTACTCGGCCTCGGGGCAGATCAACGCGCCCGAACGCGATGTCTTTGGCATCATCATCACCGGACCGAACGCTCCGGCCTGGGCCACCTATCTGTTCTGCCTGATCTTCCTGACGCTCAGCGCGATCATCGCGCGGAACCTGACGCGGGGCACCACGGGCCGGACATGGATGGCGATCCGCGACATGGATATTGCCGCCGAGATCATCGGCGTGAACCCGTTGCGCGCCAAGCTCAGCGCCTTTGCCGTCAGCTCGTTCTTTGTGGGTTTGTCGGGGGCGCTGTTCTTTGCCATCTACCTGGGCGCGGTCGAGGTGGGCGAGGCCTTTGGCATCCAGAAATCGTTCCTGGTGCTGTTCATGGTGATCATCGGCGGCCTGGGCTCGATCTTCGGGTCCTTTGCCGGGGCGGCCTTCCTGGTTCTGCTGCCGGTGGTGCTCAAGGTTGTGGGGGCCGACTTGCTGGGCTGGCCCACCGATATCGTGGCGCATCTGCAATTGGTGATCGTGGGCGGGCTGATTGTCCTGTTCCTGATCCTCGAACCACATGGGCTGGCGCAATTGTGGCGCGTGGCCAAAGAGAAACTCAGACTATGGCCGTTCCCGCACTAGGGGCAGGCCCAATCAAAAAGCAGGGCGTCAAGCCCGGATCACATCGGACAAACCAAGGGAGGAGACACCCGATGAAGAAACAACTGGCAACCATGGCGCTGGGCGCCCTGATGGCTGCAGGTCCGGCGATGGCCGACCTCGTGTTCCCGTCGCTCAGCTATCGGACCGGGCCATATGCCGCGGGTGGCATCCCGTTCGCGGACGGCTATGCCGACTATTTCACGCTGCTGAACGAGCGTGACGGCGGCATCGGCGGCGTTCCGGCCAAGGTCATCGAATGCGAAACCGGCTATAACACCGAGAAAGGTGTGGAATGTTATGAATCGACCAAGGGCGAAGGCGCGTTGGTCTATCAGCCATTGTCGACCGGCATCACCTATCAGCTGATCCCCAAGACCACGGCCGACAACATCCCGATGCATACGATGGGTTATGGCCGTACCTCGGCCAAGAATGGCGACGTGTTCAGCCACACGTTCAACTATCCCGCCAACTATTGGGACGGTGCGTCGGGCGCGATCAACTATCTGCTGGAAGAAAACGGCGGCGACCTGAGCGGCAAGAAAATCGCGCTGGTCTATCACAACTCGGCCTATGGCAAGGAACCGATCCGCACGCTGGAAGAGCTGTCGGCAAAGCACGGTTTCGAGCTGGTCGCGCTGCCCGTGGATCATCCGGGCCAGGAGCAGAAATCCCAGTGGCTGCAAATCCGCCGCGATCGTCCGGACTATGTCCTGATGTGGGGTTGGGGCGTGATGAACCAGGTCGCGGTGCAAGAGGCCGCCAACATCCGTTTCCCGATGGAGAACTTCATCGGAATCTGGTGGTCTGGTGCCGAACATGACGTGATGCCCGCAGGCGATGCAGCCAATGGGTACAAGGCCCTGACCTTCCACAATGTCGGATCGGACTATCCGCTGTATGACGATCTGCAGAAATACGTCATCGATGCGGGCAAGGCTGCCGGTGCCGGTGATCAGGTGGGTTCGGTTCTGTATAACCGGGGTCTCTATGCTGCGATGTTGGCCGCCGAGGCGGCGAAGAAAGCGCAAGAGATTTCGGGCAAGGCCGACATTACATCGGGTGACATGCGCGACGGAATGGAAGCGCTGGAAATGACCGAAGCGAAGATGACCGAACTGGGCCTGCCGAACTTTGGTCCGACCTTCTCGGTTTCCTGCGACAACCACGGCGGTGATGCTTTGGTGGGCGTGACCCAGTGGGACGCGGCAAGCAAAACCTGGACGCTGATTTCCGAGTTCAAGCCAACCGATGGCGACGTGATCGGCCCGCTCGTTGCGGACGACTCGGCGGCCTATGCGGCAGAAAACAACATCGCTTCGCGCTGCAACTAAGCGCCTATGAAACCGGGGCGGCGGTTTGCTGCCGCCCCGACCCCGACACTCGCACGAGGACACGCGCAGATGCTGGATGCGGCTCAAACCACGGACGTGCAGGCGGAAACCCTGCTTGAGGTCAACAATATCGAGGTGATCTACAATCACGTCATTCTCGTGCTGAAAGGTGTCAGCCTGACTGTACCCAAGGGCGGCATAACCGCTTTGCTGGGCGGCAATGGTGCGGGCAAGACGACGACGCTCAAGGCGGTGTCGAACCTGCTGCATTCGGAACGCGGCGAGGTCACCAAGGGCTCGATCAAGTATCGTGGTAAGAACGTGCATGAAAGCGACCCTGCCGACCTGGTGGAAAAAGGCGTCATCCAGGTGATGGAGGGGCGCCACTGCTTTGAACACCTCACGGTCGAGGAAAACCTGCTGACCGGGGCCTATACCCGCAAGGATGGCAATGCCGCGATCCAGAGCGATCTGGAACTGGTTTACAATTACTTCCCGCGTCTGAAGGAACGTCGCCGCAGCCAGGCGGGCTATACCTCGGGCGGCGAGCAACAGATGGTTGCGATGGGCCGGGCGCTGATGTCGCGGCCCGAAACGATCCTGCTGGATGAACCTTCGATGGGTTTGGCGCCGCAATTGGTCGAAGAGATTTTCGGAATTGTCAGGGACCTGAACGAACAGGAAGGCGTGTCGTTCCTGTTGGCCGAACAGAACACGAATGTGGCTCTGAGATTTGCCCATTACGGTTACATTCTGGAATCCGGCCGCGTCGTGATGGACGGCCCCGCCGCCGAACTGCGCGAAAACCCCGACGTCAAGGAATTCTACCTCGGCATGTCGGATGAGGGCCGCAAAAGCTTTCGCGACGTGCGGTCATACCGCCGCCGCAAACGGTGGTTGTGAGCGGGATGGAGGATTTGCCGATGACCTATTTCGATGCTCTTGAAACCCGCTCGGATGATGAACGGCTGGCCGATCAGGCCGCAGCACTGAAGGCACAGATTGCGCGGGCGAAAACGGCGCCGGGCTTTGCCGCGCATTTCGCCGGGGTCGATACCGACGCGGTCGGTTCGGTTGCGGATCTTGCGGCCCTGCCGGTCCTGCGCAAGTCGGACCTGAGCGCCGCGCAGGCCGAACACCCGCCCTTTGGTGGTTTCACGGTCAAGCCTACGCATGGGTTTGCCCATGTGTTTCAATCGCCGGGCCCGATCTATGAACCGGGCGGAATGGAGCATGACTGGTGGCGTATGGGCCGTTTTCTGCACGCGGCCGGTGTTGGACCGGGCGACACGGTCCACAATTGTTTTGGCTATCACCTGACGCCTGCGGGGATGATCTTTGAAAGCGGTGCGCGTGCCGTGGGCGCATCGGTTCTGCCGGCGGGCACCGGCCAGACGGAATTGCAGGTGACGGCGGCCCGCGACGTGGGGTGCACCGCCTATGCCGGTACGCCGGATTACCTCAAAGTGATCCTGGACAAGGCAGATGAGATGGGCGTCGCGCTGAAATTCAGCAAGGCCGTTGTCGGAGGCGGCGCCCTGTTTCCGTCGCTGCGCCAGGATTATGCAGACCGGGGTATTTCCTGTCTGCAGTGTTATGCCACGGCGGACCTTGGCAATATCGCCTATGAAAGCGCCGCGATGGAAGGGATGATCATTGACGAACAGGTGATCGTCGAGATTGTCACCCCCGGAACCGGAACCCCGGTTTCGCCCGGCGACGTCGGAGAGGTGGTCGTGACCTCGCTCAACCCCGATTATCCGCTGATCCGCTTCGCCACCGGTGACCTGTCGGCGATCCTGCCCGGCACCTCGCCCTGTGGCCGCACCAACATGCGGATCAAGGGATGGATGGGGCGCGCCGATCAAACCACCAAGATCAAGGGCATGTTCGTACGTCCCGAGCAGGTCGCGGCGCTGGTCGACAAGCATGATGAAATCGTCAAGGCCCGTGTCATCGCCGCGCGGCAGGGCGAAATGGACACCATGACGGTTCAGATCGAAAGCCCGGGCGGGGATGACACGGCATATGCCAGATCGGTTGTCGAGGTTCTCAAGCTGAAGGGCGCGATCGAGGTGGTTGCCCCCGGTTCATTGCCCAGGGACGGTTTGGTGATCGAGGACCAGCGCGTCTACGAATAACGGAAAGACCCGGTTGTGCGGCAGTTTGCGCGGCAGAATAATGTCCGCACCTACTGGCGTTTTTGCAGGATTTGGTTGATGAATGGCGGACTTCAGGACACCGCCAGCCAAATGCCGGGATAATGGCCCAGATCGAGTATTCAGAAAACGGATCACGAAGCCGCGGCGCGGTCGGCACCCGGTTGCTGGGTGCGATCGCCTATTTTGTGGCCGCCGCGTGCCTGTTGCCGATGGTTGCCGTCGCACTGGCCGCGGTGACCGGTGGGACCGATACGATCGCGCATTTGCTGGACACGGTCATGCCCAGATATGCGGCGACGACGCTGATCCTTGTCCTGCTGGTGGCGGCGGGCACGTTCGCCATTGGCGTGGGTGCGGCCTGGCTGGTGACGATGACCCGGTTCCCCGGTGTCCGGCTGTTCGAAGTGGCGCTGGTTCTGCCGCTGGCTTTCCCGGCCTATGTGCTGGCCTATGCCTATACGTTTGTCCTGGATCATCCGGGTATCGTACAGACCACCCTGCGGCAGGTAACGGGCTGGGGCCCCCGCGACTATTGGTTCCCCGAGATCCGCTCGACCGAAGGCGCGGCGGCGATGCTTATCTTGGTGCTGTATCCTTATGTTTACCTGCTGGCCCGAGCGGCGTTCCTGCAACAAAGCTCGACCGCGTTCCTGGCGGCGCGCGCGCTGGGAAATACCCCGTGGGAGGCGTTCTGGCGCGTATCCCTGCCTATGGCGCGCCCGGCCATAGCGGGGGGTGTCCTGCTGGCCGTGATGGAAACCATCGCCGATTTCGGAACCGTGGCCTATTTCGGCGTGCAGACCTTTGCCACGGGGATTTACACCAGTTGGTTTTCGTTGGGCGACCGGGCCGCTGCGGCCCAGCTTGCGCTGTGCCTTTTGGGTTTTGCCCTGGTCATGGCCATGGCTGAACGGCGGCAGCGCGGCAAAGCCAAGTATTACCAGTCGGGCAAGAAACAGACCACGCTGCCGCAGGTTCAGCTTAGCGGATGGCGCAGCGGTGCGGCGCTTTTGCTGTGTGCGGTTCCGGTACTGCTGGGGTTTGTCCTGCCCGTTGTGATCCTGTTGGAGATGGGGTTGACCTCGGAACAGAACCTGCTGTCGCAGCGGTACCTGGGGTTTCTGAGCAACTCGCTGACCCTGGCCGGAACCGCGGCGGTCGTGACGGTCAGCGCGGCCATCTGCGTGGGGTTCTTTCAGCGCCTGCGGCCCGGACGCGGCGCGCAGACTGCCGGATATATCGCGCGGCTGGGCTATGCGGTTCCGGGCGGCGTCATCGCTGTTGGCCTGATCGTGCCCTTCGCCGCATTCGACAACGCGGTGGACGCGTGGATGCGCGAGACCTTCGACCTGTCGACCGGGCTGCTGATCACCGGGTCGATCTGGCTGCTTGTCGCCGCCTATATGGTGCGGTTCCTTGCCGCTGCACTCAGCGCCTATGAGGGGGGGCAAAGCACTGTGCATGCCAATATGGATGCGGCCGCGCGGTCGCTTGGGCAATCGCCGCTGGGTACCCTGCGCCGGGTCCACCTGCCGATCCTGACGCCCTCGCTGATGACGGCGCTGCTGATCGTGTTTGTCGACGTGATGAAGGAACTGCCCGCGACGCTGATCATGCGGCCCTTCAATTTCGACACATTGGCCGTTCAGGCCTATCGGCTTGCCTCGGATGAACGGCTTGAGGGGGCGGCGGTGCCGTCACTGGTCATCCTAGCGGTGGGGCTGTTGCCGGTCATCCTGATCTGCCGCCAGGTTGGGCGCCGGAATTAGGGCAGCACGGTCGCGAAATCGTGTAACCTGCTGCGTCAGGCTTGATTTAGTCGCGTTTTCCGGCAAGGCTGAGGGTATGAACATGCAGCCTCCCAGCCGGTTTTCTGCAAACTCGGCCCAGATGCCAGTCGCGTTCGACAGGCGCGAAATGTCCCTGATCCTGTCCGTATATGGCCGAATGGTCGCCGCTGGAGAATGGCGCGACTATGGCATTTCCAACCTGCGGGACATGGCCGTGTTCTCAATCTTCCGCCGAACCGCCGAACACCCTGTTTACCGGGTGGAAAAGCACCCGCGCCTGCGGTTGCGGCAGGGTATGTATTCGGTGGTCGGCATGGACGGGCGTATTCTGAAACGCGGTCACGACCTGCGTGCGGTCCTGCGGGTGCTGGAGCGTAAGCTGATCCGCGCCGTTGACCCGGATTAGAGCCTTTTTCGCGCCGTAACCGGCCCATCGCCTTGTGCGTGAATACGGGCAATGGCCTGATCCATCGGCTCATACGCGACGGCCATGTGAAAGGCGTTTGCGTGCAGCAGCAGATTGTCGCCAGCCACCAGGGCGACATGGCCTTTCCAGAACAAAAGATCGCCGCGTTGCACCGGTGACCCGTTGGGCACCGGGTGGCCCAGGGCGCGTTCCTGGTCGCCGCTGTCGCCGGGGCAGGCGATACCGCAGGCCAGCAATGCGGCCTGAACCAGCCCCGAACAATCCAGCCCAAGCCGGCTGTTGCCGCCCCAAAGATAGGGCGTGCCCAAAAACAGCTGTGCAACCGATACCGGGTCGGACAGCGTCTGCCCGACCGGCGCGGTATGAACCGACGGGACGAAACCCAGATCGGTTTCAAGAAACCCGCCCTGTTCCGACAACACCCGAAGCCTGCTGCCAAGGCTGAGCGTGGCCTGATCGGGGCTTTTTATGTCGGGGCGCGCATAGGCGTGGGTTGCCAATGCACTGACCCAGTGTGTCGTCGCGGCATCGGGGCCCAATTGCCCCTTGTGAACCCATCCCTGATAGCCGTCCTTGGCCGACGTGACCCGGCACCATTCGTCGCGGGTTTCTGAAACGGTCACCGCGTCGCCGAACAGCAATTGCCGGTCGCGTGGCCCGTGCTGGGTCCGCAACAGGTCGATGACCGGATTGGTGACAATGAGGCGGGTCATAGGCCCAGTATCCCGGGCAGAGCGTTTACCAACGCCCTTGGACCCTGGCCCAAACCGCCCTTTCCGCGCCCCGGAGCAGCCGTCGGTTGCCAGGAATAAATGTCGAAATGCACGTATCTGCTGTTGCCGACAAACCGGCGCAGGAACAATGCGGCGGTGATCGACCCGGCAAACCCGCCCGACGGCGCATTGTCCAGATCGGCAATGCCGGGTTCGATCATGGTCTCATACGGAGTGTGAAACGGCATGCGCCAGACCGGATCGGCCGCCTGCCCGCCTGCCTGCGCAACGGCGTCGGCGATGGCGTCGTCATCGGTGTAAAAGGGCGCCAGGTCCGGTCCCAGTGCGACCCGCGCCGCGCCGGTCAGGGTCGCCATCGAGATCACCAGATCGGGCGCGCCCTCATGCGCAAGGGCCAGTGCATCGGCCAAAACCAGCCGCCCCTCGGCGTCGGTATTGTTGATCTCGACCGTCAGCCCGTTGCGCGCGGTCAGAATGTCACCGGGGCGGAAGGCATTTCCGGCGACGGCGTTCTCGACCGCCGGGATCAGGACCCGCAGGCGAACGGGCAGGTTCAGCGACATGATCATCTGGGCCAGTCCCAGCACGTTGGCCGCGCCGCCCATGTCCTTTTTCATCAGCCCCATCGAGGCGCCGGGCTTCAGGTTCAAACCGCCAGTGTCAAAACATACGCCCTTGCCAACCAGCGTCAGCAACGGCCCCTGATCGCCCCAGGTCATTTCGATCAACCGCGGTGCCTGTTCGGCCGCGCGGCCGACCGCGTGGATCATCGGAAAATTCTGGTCCAGCAATTCAGGCCCGGTAAGGGTCGTGCAGGTCGCGCCAAATGCACGCGCCAATGTCTCGACGCTGCTCTGCAGCTGGGCGGGGCCCATATCCGACGCGGGCGTGTTGACCAGATCGCGGGTCAGGGCCTCGGCCCGGGCCATGGCCTCGACCCGTGCGGCGTCCACACTTTCGGGCGCGACCAGCGTAGCTGCGGCCGGGGATTGCGCTGCGTATCGGTCAAAGGCATAGCCGGTCAGCAGCCAGCCCAGACACTCGGTTTCCAGTTGATCTGCCGGAACGCCCGATGCGATGTGGTACTGGCCCGGCGGCAGCGCTTTGGCCGCCGCAGCCAGCGGAAACCGCTTGCGTGCCCGCCCGGATGCCGAGCCATAGCCCGCAAGCGCCATCACCGACGTCGCGTCGTCGTCCGGCACCAGCAGGGTCTGGCCCAGTTCGGCCGTGAACCCGTTGGATGCGACCCAGCGTTGAACGCTGGCGGTCTGACCTTCCAGCCATTGCGCCAGCCTGTCTTTTTCCAAGACCACCAAGGGCATGGCGTGATCGGCGGCTTTGGCAAAGGACAGGGGCATGGATGTCTCGGCTGGTTGGTTCAGCGCCCAGACTAACCCCGCGTGGCCTGTCCGCAACCCCCGTCAGACGGAAAGGTCCTGTTGATCCCAGATTGCAGTCAGAGACCGTTCACCGACCCGGATCAACCGGGCCAGCGTAGCCCCGGTTGCGACCGCATCCCCGGTATCCACCGTTTGCGCAACATCCCCCGCGACGCGGGCCAGCGCCGTCATGCCGACCTGCTCGGAAATCGCAACAAGCGACCGCGCGCATTTGCGAAGCCCGGTCCAATCGCGTTGCCGCCAGTGCCGTTCGCAGTTCGACAGGCGCACGGCCAGCTCTTCAACCGTGCGGCACAGCACGTCCAGCGCGTTGGAATCGCCCAACTGGCGGCAAAGCTCGTTCAAACGTTCCGGATCCAGCCGAACAGATTCCTTTTGTTCAAGTGTTATTACGTTATCCACCACATTCACCCATTCTGTTTGCCCCCACGGCATGGCCGACACTGCCCCAAAGACCCTTTGCATTTCCTTGCCGCAGAACAGGATAATGTCTCGAATTTTGTGCGAATTCGGGTTACAGCACCCGTCAGAGTGAAACACGGGGACATGCGAATGGACTTAGCGAAACCTTTGCCAGCCTATCTGGTTCAGCGCTATCACGGATGGAAAGCCACGACCTATGCCGAAAATCAGGTTTGGTACCGGCGATTGGCAACCGAAGGTCAGCGCCCGCGCGCAATGGTCATTTCATGTTGCGACAGCCGGGTGCATGTGACTTCGATCTTCGGGGCGGATCAGGGCGAGTTCTTCATTCACCGCAATATCGCCAATCTTGTCCCTCCCTATGCGCCGGATGGTGATCACCACGGCACAAGTGCGGCGATCGAATACGCGGTTACGGCGCTGAAAGTCGCGCATCTGATCGTGCTGGGCCATTCGCAATGCGGTGGCGTGCAGGGCTGTATCGACATGTGCAAGGGGCAGGCGCCCCAGCTGGAAGCCAAGGAAAGCTTTGTCGGGCGCTGGATGGACATCCTCAAACCGAAATACGAACTGGTTGCAGATGTGGATGACAGCGCCGAACAGGCGCGGCAGTTCGAACGCCAGGCGGTTGTCGCATCGCTGGAAAACCTGATGACCTTTCCTTTTGTGTCCTCGGCGGTTCAGGACGGATCGCTCAGCTTGCACGGGTTGTGGACCGATATCGGCGAAGGCGGCCTGCAGTGCTATGACCCGAACGACAAGAAATTCGTGATCGTCTGACGCCGATCGCAAAATACGCGGGCCGGGACACTGACCCGCGTATTTTTCTGCTATGGTGGCCCCGGACCAACACCGGAACAGGAGCTTGCCATGAAAGTAATCAAACGCATCGTTCTTGGGCTGATCGTCATAATTCTGGCGGCGGTCGGTGCGTCTTTTCTGTTGCCTGGCACCGCCGTGGTGTCCCGCAGCATCACGATCGACGCTCCGGCGGGCAAGATCTTTCCTTATGTGAACTCCATGCAAGAGACCGAGAAATGGTCGCCATGGTTGTCGCGCGACCCCGAAACCGAACTCAGCTATGGGGGGCCGGATGCGGGGGTCGGCAATACCCTCAGCTGGAGCTCGGACCACAAGCAGGTGGGCAGCGGGACGCAGACAATCACCCAAAGCATCGAGAACCAGCAGGTCACAACCGCGCTGGATTTCGGGGATATGGGCACGGCTTCGGCGTCCTTCACGCTGGAACCCGAAGGCGACCAGACACGGGTCACCTGGGGGTTTTCCTCTGACCTTGGGGCCAACCCGGTGATGCGCTGGATGGGCCTGATGATGGATAAATGGGTTGGCGCCGATTACGAGCGCGGATTGCAGAACCTGAAAACCGTGGTCGAAGGGCAGGGCTGACCCAGACCGGAACGCCGCCCAATGTGCGCGCAGACAAAAAGACCCCGCTGAATGTTCAGCGGGGTCTTTTGTTTCAAAGATCCGGGTGACGGGCCGGATCAGCCTTTCTTGAGAACCTCGCGGCCCAGAAGCTCGGCGATCTGAACCGCGTTCAGCGCCGCGCCCTTGCGCAGGTTGTCCGAAACGCACCACAGGTTCAGACCGTTTTCCACGGTCGAATCCTGACGGATGCGGCTGATGAAGGTGGCGAAATCGCCGACGCATTCAACGGGCGAGACATAGCCACCGGCCTCGCGCTTGTCGATCACCATGATGCCCGGTGCCTCGCGCAGGATATCGCGGGCCTCGTCTTCGTCCAGGAACTCCTCGAACTCGATATTCACGGCCTCGGAATGGCCGACGAATACCGGAACGCGGACACAGGTGGCCGTGACCTTGATCGACGGATCGACGATCTTTTTGGTCTCGACGACCATCTTCCATTCTTCCTTGGTCGAGCCGTCTTCCATGAAGACGTCGATCTGGGGAATGACGTTGAACGCGATCTGTTTCTGGAACTTGTTCGGTTCAACCTCGGTGGTCGGGTTGTAAACGGCCTTGGTCTGATCCCAAAGCTCATCCATGCCGTCCTTGCCCGCGCCCGAAACCGACTGATAGGTCGACACGACAACGCGCTTGATCTTGGCACGGTCATGCAGCGGTTTCAGCGCGACAACCATCTGCGCGGTCGAGCAGTTGGGGTTGGCGATGATGTTCTTGTTCTTGTACTCGTGAATCGCCTGCGGGTTACATTCCGGCACGATCAGCGGAATGTCCGGGTCATAGCGATACAGCGACGAGTTATCGATCACCACGCAGCCAGCGGCCGCCGCCTTGGGGGCATAGACCTTGGTGGCCTCGGAGCCCACGGCGAAAAGCGCCATGTCCCAGCCGGTGAAATCGAACGTGTCCAGGTCTTTGGTTGTGAGGGTCTTGTCGCCAAAAGTCACCTCGGTGCCCAGCGAACGACGGCTTGCCAGGGCGGCAAGTTCATCGACGGGGAATTGGCGTTCCGCCAGGATGTTCAGCATTTCGCGGCCCACGTTACCCGTGGCGCCGACGACGACGACGCGATAGCCCATTTCATGTCTCCAAAGTTAAGGACGCGCGTTCATAGCCGCGCGACCGGAAAGAAAAAAGGGCTTTCAGAGTCAATTTCCGCATTTGGCACCGATTTGCGGCGGTTCAGCCATCCAGAAGCTGCTTGTACAGCGCAACCAGCGCCCGCGCCTCGCCGTCAATGTCGAAATTTGCCTCGACATGGGCGCGCGCCGCATGTCCGCAGGCGGCAAGGGAATCGCGGTCAGCCAACATTTCTGCCGCCGCATCGGCCAGTGCCGGAATGTCGCCGGGCGCAACCACGCGGCCCAGCGACGGGTCGGTGACGATCTCGGAAAACGCGCCCACATCGGTGGCCACGACGGGAACACCGCAGGCCATCGCCTCAAGCGGGGTGAGGCCGAAGCCCTCCCACCGTTGCGGGGCGGTGAACAGGTCCAGAACCTGATACCATTCGGCAATCTGGTCGACCGTCACCTCGGGCATGAACAGGATGCGGTCGGACAGGCCCGCCTTGGCGACCTTGTCTTTCTGCTCGGCCAGAAAAGCTGTGTGTTTTTCCGTCGCGCGGCCCATGACGATGCCCGAAGCGTCGTCGAATCGGCTGCACAGGTCGATCATGGCGTCAACGAAAGCGTCGGTGCCTTTTTGGTGCCGGATGCGGCCGTAGCATCCCAGCAGAAGGCCATCGGGCAGCCCAAGCTGCGCCCGCAGCGCGGTCTTGTCGGCGGGCGGCACGAAATCTTGCAGGTTGATGCCATGCATGATCACCTGCGCGTCGCGGTCAAGATATCCTGCCGTCTTGCGCGAGGTCGCAACCAGCGCGTCCATCTTGCCGATCAGCCATTTGGTGTACCCGGTATGGGCGCGTTGCGAGGCACTGGTGAACAGAAGCTTCAGCTTCAACCGAAACACATTGCGCAGGACCAGACCCAGCAACATCTCGGTATTGCGCCGCGCATGCCAGACCCGCAGCGTACGACGGGACAGAAAGGGCAGGCGGCCCAGCGGTATATGGGGAATGTCGCCCGGCAAACCCGGCCCGGTTGCGGCGATGTCGATCTGTTGCGCCTGCAGCGGCACCAGCCGGGCGATTGTCGCGGTTACGCCCGAAAGCCTGCGTTTCAGATTTGGGGCGATGACAACAGGGTCGTTCACAAGGGTCTCCTGGCGGATCAGGTATCAGTCCATGCTGTCCCGGCTGAACAGGTAAATCACGCAACCGATGGCAACGGTAACGGCGAAAAAGCCGAATATCGCTGTGTAGGGTGCCGCTGGCCCCATGTCCACCGTTGCCGCGTGGATGCGTCCGGTGGCGAATTGCGCCAGCCCCACGCCACCGATCCCGAACAGGTTCAGCAACGTTACACCGCGACCGACCAGGTGGGCCGGAATGAAGGCGCGCCCATGCGCCATGATCACCGGGAAGGACGCGCCCAGAAACCCGATCAGCGCCATCAGCAGAACCGAAAGCCAGACGGCGTTGGCAACCCACATGCCCAGCAGCCCCAGCGCCAGCACCGCCAGCGCGTTGCCGCCAAAGATCACCCATTTGCGTGTGTTCAGCAGCCGGTCCAGCGGGCCATAGGCAAAGGTGCCGGCAATCATCGCGGCCCCCATGACCAGCGTGGCCTGGCCGATCTGGGTGGCGCTCAGCCCGAAGACATCCAGAAAATAGGGCCCCGCCCAAAGCCCCCTCAGCGCCGCCGAGGGCGCATAGGCCACCAGCATGAGCGGCATGATCACAATCAGGGCCGGTTGCCGCAACAGGTCCAGGACCGAACCCTTTTGTTCGGACACCACGCGCGCGGGGTCTTTCACCGTCACCCAGATACCCGCCGCGACAGCCGCCGAAACAGTGGCCAGCCCGATCAGCGTGGCGCGCCAGCCCATCGCCTCGACGGCCAGCGCGGTCGGGTAGGACGCCACCAGGTTTCCGACCGAGCCGACACCCAGCATCACCGCCGCCAGTGTCGCAAACCGGGCCGGTGGGTATTCGCGCGCGAAAATGAAATAAGAGGCCATCAGAACCGGCGAACATCCGACACCGATCAGCGCCATTGCAACCGCGACATGAAGCGGCGTGGTGGAGGCTGCGAAAACGGCGGCCCCTCCGGCCCCGCCAATCATCAGCAAAACGGCGGATGTCCGGCGTGGCCCGACCCGGTCCAGCGCCCAGCCAACCGGGATTTGCATTGCTGCAAAAACCAGGAACCACAGGCCGGACGCAAAGGCCAGGTCTTCGGGCGTTGCGCCGATGTCCCGACCCAGATCAGCGGTCAGAACCGCAAGAAAGGCGCGGAAAAACTGGCTGAGGACATATGCCAGACACAAAACCACCAAGCCTGCGCGCATGTTCCCCCCCTTGCCCGGCTGCCCTGACAGGATGCTTGGCATGTCTGGGGGTCATGCACAAGCGCGTGTGCAATGTTGCAGACTAACCATACCGGGTGTGAATGGTCTATCGTCGACGCATGTCGCACAGACCGGAGGGACAATGACATCTGCACATGCCGCGTTTTATGACTCTGTTCCGGTGTCGCACGACTTTTTGTCCCTGGCCGACCCGGCCAAATTCGTCCCGGTGCCCGAGGGATGGGTCCTGGGTGTTGCGGATATCGTGGATTCGACCGGTGAAATCGCCAGAGGGCGTTACAAGACGGTCAACATGGTGGGGGCGGCCGTTATCTCGGCGATGATCAATGCGCTGGGCGGGCGGGTGTTTCCTTATGTTTTTGGCGGCGACGGCGCAGCTTTTGCCATTGACGGTGGCGAGGCGGGCAAGGCGGAAACGGCGCTGGCGGCGTTGCGAAGCTGGGCGAAGACCGAGTTTGACATCGCATTGCGCGCGGCCTTGGTGCCGGTTGCGGATATCCGCGCCGCTGACCGTGATCTTCGGGTGGCCCGCCATGCCCCGTCCTCGGGTGTTGATTACGCCATGTTTGCAGGGGGCGGGCTGCACTGGGCCGAAGAACAACTTAAGGCAGGTGCTTATGCGGTGACGCCCGCCGGCCCCGGCACGCAGCCCGATCTGACCGGACTGTCGTGCCGCTGGTCCAACAGCCCGGCGCGACATGGCCAGATTGTCTCGTTGGTCATACAGCCCACGCAGAATGCGTCGGAACAGGATTTTGCCGACCTCGCGCAATCGGTCCTGTCTGCGGCCCAGGGGCTTGAACGCGGCGGTCACCCGGTGCCGCGTGATGGGCCGCCGCTGCGGTGGCCTCCGCCGGGGATGCGACTGGATGCCCAGGTATCGCGGGCCGGGCGAAACCTGTTTGTGCAACGTGTCAAAATGCTGGTTCAGAACCTGCTGATCTGGCTGTTGTTCAAATCCGGCAGGAAACTGGGCGAGTTCGAGCCGGACCATTATAAGCGCATGGTTTCCCGCAACGCGGATTTCCGCAAATTCGACGATGGGCTCAAGATGACGCTGGATTGCGATCAGCCGACCCTGCGGCGCATTACGCAGGCACTCGATGCCGCGCGGGCCGGTGGCAAAATCCGCTATGGGATTCACAGCCAGCAAGAGGCAATGATGACCTGTTTCGTCCCCTCGGCCACGCGTGATGACCATGTGCATTTCGTTGACGGCGCTTCGGGCGGGTATGCCCGCGCCGCCGAAACCATGCGCGGCTAGGCCGTTTCAGGCCGTCTTCCACCTGTGCGCCAGGGCGCGGGCGCTGTCCGACAGCAGCTTGACGTCCAGGCCGACCGCCAGGAACTGGGCCCCCATCTCAAGATAGGCCTGGGTTGACTCGTCAGTGGTGGCCAGAATGCCAGGGGCTTTTCCGGCGGCGCGAATGCGGGTCATGGCATCCGCAATGACAGCGCGCACTTCGGGCCTGGTACTGTCGCCCTGAAACCCCATATCCGTTGACAGGTCCGCCGGGCCGACAAAGACGCCATCCACGCCATCGACCTGAAGGATGTCGTCCAGTTCGGCCATGCCTGCGCGGTTCTCCACCTGCACCAAAAGGCAGATCTGCTGATCGGCGGTCTGCATGTAATCGTCAACAATGCCGAACATCGTGGCCCGCGATGCGGATGCCCCGACACCGCGCGTTCCCTCGGGGGGGTAGCGGCAGGCCCGGACAAGCGCCCGCGCCTGGTCGGCGCTTTCGACCATGGGCACCAGAACCGTCTGTGCGCCAGCATCCAGAACCATCTTGATCATCCATGTTTCGCCCACCGGAACCCGAACCACCGGATGCGAGGTGCTGGAGGACAGCGCCAACAGCTGATCCCGGATCGAACGGATGTCGTTTGGTGCATGCTCTCCGTCGATCACCAGCCAATCGAACCCGGCGGTGCCCATGATCTCGGCCGAGACGGCCTCGGCGAAATTCATCCAGCACCCGATCTGGCGATCGCCCCGGGCCAGGGATTGTTTAAAGCGGTTGACGGGTGCGGGCATGGAAAAGGCTCCTTGGGGTCAGGGTCGGGGATTAGGTCAGGCGGTCAGGCTTGCGCCAATTTGGGTGATCACGTCATAGGCCATCATCACGTCGGCGCGGGTCGTTTCAAACTGTCCGGCCTGAAACCGGATCGCCAGTTTCCCACCTGTTCGGGTCTGCGTCAGGTAGATACGGCCATCATCGTTGATGGCATCCACCAAGCGCTGGTTCAGCGCATCCAGGTCCGCGGCGCCGTGCGATCCGGCCGGCACCAGACGGAAGGTCCACAGCGACCACATCGGAGCGGTCACGATGTCGAAATCAGGGTGCGCGGCCAGCTTGTCATGCAACGCCTGCGACCATGCGATATGATTGCGCATCCTGTCGCGCAGACCTTCAAGGCCAAAGGCGCGGATCACGAACCACAGTTTGAGCGCCCGGAACCGGCGACCCAACGGGACGGACCATTCCGAATAGTTGATGATCCCGTCCTTGCCGTGTGTCCTGAGGTATTCGGGGCTGATCGCAAGCGTTTGCACAAGATCATCGGGGTTTTTCAGGAAATGGGCGCAACAGTCGAACTGAACCCCAAGCCATTTGTGCGGATTGAAGACGATACTGTCGGCCTGTTCGACCCCCGTCCAGTAGTGGCGGAATTCGGGGCATATCATGGCCGACCCGGCCCAGGCGGCATCGACATGGCTGAAAAGCCCGTATGCCCGGGCAACCTGCAGGCAGGCATCCACCGGGTCGGTCGCGCCCGTGCTGGTGCTGCCGACACACAATACCACACCCGCGGGCTGAAACCCGGCGTCCAGATCAGCCCGGATCGCATCCTCAAGCGCCGCAGGATCCATCCCGCGCCAGTCGCCGCTGGTGGGAATGCGAACAAGGTTGTCCTGCCCGATACCGGCAACCCAGATCGCGCGGTCCACGGATGTATGGACCTCGGCCGAGCAATAGACGCGCAGCGGCTTCTGCCCGAACAGGCCCTGTTGGTTGCCGCGCCAGTTCAGCGCTTTTTCCCGCATCGTCAGGACAGCGGCCAATGTCGCCGACGAGGCCGAATCCTGAATGACCCCGGCAAAAGGCTGTGGCAGGTCCAGCGCCTGCCGCAACCAGTCCATCATCCGGGTTTCCATCTCGGTGGCGGCGGGCGATGTCTGCCACAGCATGCATTGCGGTGCGATTGCACTGGACAGGAATTCAGCCAGGACCGATGGCGCCGAAGCGTTCGAATTGAAATAGGCGAAAAAGCGGGGGTGTTGCCAATGGGTGATGCCGGGCATGACGATCCGCTCGAAATCGTCAAAGATCTGTTCCATCGCCTCGGCCTTTTGCGGCGGCGAGTCGGGCAGGGCGTTCAGGATCTCGCCGGGTTCGGTGCGGGCGCGAACGGGTCGGTCACCGACCGTCTGGTGATAGTCCTGCGCCCAGTCGGCAACCTTGTGGCCCCACTCCGAGAATTCACCCCACTGCATCCAATCCCTCGCTTGGTCCAAGACCGCAAAACCGGTCGAAACTTTATGGGGCTCAGTGAGGGTCAATGGCCCAGCAAGGTCAATGAGTTTCTGCGCCAGCGGGGCGTGCGAAGGTGTGTTCATGAACCCCTACCCACTGCGATTAGTCTCTAATAAGGCGAATTCCAACGATTTGCGGGGATGGCATGCGAAGCCTTGTCACCTTGCGGAGATGGCGGAATTGCGCGAAGATTCCGCATGACCGACGACATGCCCCTGACTTCGCGATCCCTGCCCATTGCGCTTTTGCGTGCGCGGGAAAAGGTCATGGCGCCCATTCGCACCATCCTGGCCGATGTCGGTGTGACCGAACAGCAGTGGCGTGTTCTGCGCGTCCTGAACGAGGAAGGCCCGCAAGAGCCGACGCGCATCGCCGAACGGGCCTGCCTGTTACTGCCAAGCCTGACCCGAATTCTGCAAAAGCTGGAAGACAAGAAGCTGATCAAGCGTCAGCCGGACCCGAAAGACGGTCGGCGGCAGATCATCGAAATCACGTCAGGGGGCATGACGATCATTCACCAGAACCTGAAGGCCTGCACGCAAGCCAGCGAGAACCTGCGTTCCCGGTTGGGGCAGGACAGGCACGAATTGCTGTTGGATCTGCTGAACGAGGTCGGCGAACCCGGTCAATAACCCATAGGTGTCCCCGCCGGAGAAGAAGGGGGGAATCTCCGGCGGGACGGCCAGACGCGCGTTAACTGGCGTGTCTGACCAAAGACCGAAACCGCCTGACGATTGCAGGGCTTCCGGTCACTTTTCGGAGAATGGGCTGATCTGAAAATGCAGACACACCCAAATGGCCATACGCCTCGGGGGACGGGGCGATGGTCAGGGTCTCCGAAAACCTTTTGTTCTGTTGCAGATGCGCAGGGTCGTTGGCGTGGTGTATTGCCAAGTCACCACAGATGGCAGAGCGGCTGGACATTGCGGATCTGTCGAAATCTTGCGCCTTGGGTGCGCAATTGCGATGCGGTGCATCGGGTTGGGTGGTGCAACTTACATCCCTTGTGACACTTGACCTAGCGCGATCTGGACGGATTCCAAGCCCAGCCGCGGCCCAGCGTATGGCCGTGGTTCGCGTGTGCCGTTGTGATGGCCGCTGTACCGTGCCAGCCATGATCCTGCCCTTTCGGCCCTATTGCCCAGTGGGATTGTGATGCAATTGCGATCATATGGATCAGCTCGCCTGATGATTGAAACGGCAATTTCCGATCCTGCGGGAATTGGGCAGGATTGCGCTTATGAGTTTTGTGCCGGGTGGCGAAAATCAGCGTGACGCGGCGCACTTCTTCCTTGGGCTACGTCTTTGGGCGCGTGGGTGACCCTGCCAGACCAGAGTCAGACGGCATCTTTCATCCAATTATCCGCAAATTCGACCTGATCCAGTTCCGCAAAGCGGCGCACGCGGTCCAGTTCGGCATTCAGACGCCCGGTCCGGGCCTTGGACCAGCGGACCGACCGCTCGGGCCAAAGCGCCTCGACCCGCAGCGCTCCGCGGTCGCGATGGGCCTTCATGTCGATCCGCCCGATCAATCGATCACCTTCGAGCAGCGGAAATACGTAATACCCGAACACGCGTTTGGGCGCGGGTACGAAAATCTCGATCCGGTAATGGTATCCAAACAGGCGTTCGGTTCGGTTGCGATCCCGGATCATCGGGTCAAACGGGCTGAGAACGCGGATGCGTCCGGGCATGGGTCCGATCTGTCCAACCGTGTCGCATGTGCCGGGGCGGGTCAGGACCTTGCGGGTCTTTCCATCGGCCAGTTGCACCTGGATTTCGGTCAAATCGCCCCGAGTCAGAGCCGTTTTTGCCCAGTCCCGGGCCTCGGCCGGGGAGACCGTATCCCAGAACGCGGCCAGCTCGCCATGGGTGGCAAAACCCAACCGGTCCAGGGCTGCATTGCACAGCCAATCGACCGTTTCCGCCGTATCGCAGGGTATCGCGCCGGGGCACAGGGCGGTATCAATGACACGTTCGGTCAGGTCATAGCGTTTCTGGAAACCGCTCCGCCCGGTCACCGTCAAAGCCCCCGAGCGCCACAGATATTCCAACGCCGTTTTCGACGGGTGCCAGTCCCACCAGCCGCCCGGTGATTTCTTTTCGTCCTTGCCGATGTCAGAGGAACTGACCGGCCCGTGGTCACGAATATGATCCAGGACGGTTTGAAATCGCTGTTCATACCCGTCGCGACGCCAGTTCTTCCACCGCGCCTTGAGCACGTCCGCATCGCGGCGGAACCGCAGGTGCCAATGGCGGTAAAACTCCATCGGGATCACGGCCGCATCATGCGTCCAATGCTCGAACAGGGCCTTGTCACGTTCGTACAGCGTCTTGAGGTTGCGCGCGCGGTATCCGGGACTGCGGGAATACAGGATCATGTCATGCGCGCGTGCGACCGTGTTGATGCTGTCCAGCTGCACGAACCCGAGGCTGTGAATCAGGCCCAGCAACCCGCGCCCGCGGGCCGCGCCAACAGGCTGGGCCGCCAATCCGTGGCGCTGCATGAACAGGGCGCGCGCGGCCGTGTTGTCCAGGGTCTGAAGGCTCATGCTGTTAGCGCCGTTTGAGCGTATCCCCATAGCTGATGGTCGGGGTCAGGGTGATGCGCGTTTCCTGATCGGATTCGGGGTTTTTCAACTGTTCCGCGATGATCTCGGCAGCCTTGCGACCGATCTCAAGCCGGCAGGCATCCATCGTCGCCAGTTTGCGCGGCAGACCTTGCAGCAATTCCACATTGTTGAAACCGGCCAGGCCGATCTGACCCGGTATGTCGATCCCCTGATCCAGCAGGTACAACAGCCCCCCGGCGCCGATCATATCGTTGGAATAATACAGAAAATCCAGTTCCGGCGAACGGGTGAGCATGGCCTCGGTCATTTCGCGCCCCTTGGCCAGCGCGGACCCGCCCGAGTAAAACTCGCGGTCTTCAATCTCGATCCCGTGCTTGCCAAGAACCTCGGTAAAGCCCTCAAAGCGTTTGCGGGCGCGATGGTCCAGCGGCATCTTGGTGCCCATGAAACCGATATGCTCGTACCCCGCCTTCAGGATGGCTTGGGCCATTTCGCGCCCGGCGCGGCGGTGCGAGATGCCGACCATCGAATCCACCGGCTTGCCATCGGTATCCATGATCTCAACCACCGGAATCCCGGCCGAATCCAGCATGGCGCGGGCGGCATCCGTGTGTTCCAGACCGGCAATGATTACCCCGGACGGACGCCACGAAAGCATCTCGTACAGCACCTTTTCTTCTTTCTCGGGAAGATAGTCGGTGACGCCGACCACAGGCTGAAGCTCGGTATCCTCAAGCACCTGGTTGACCCCTGTCAGCACTTCGGGAAACACCATGTTGGACAGCGACGGAATGATGACGGCCACAAGGTTGACCCGGCTGCTGGCCAGCGCGCCCGCGATCTTGTTCGGGACATAGCCCAGCTCTTTCGCGGCGGCCAACACGCGGGTGCGCGTGGC
This sequence comes from Ruegeria sp. ABD4_443, assembly GCF_056160865.1. NCBI lineage: Bacteria > Pseudomonadati > Pseudomonadota > Alphaproteobacteria > Rhodobacterales > Roseobacteraceae > Ruegeria > Ruegeria sp. ABD4_443. Next base: position 46,360 of record NZ_JBSWYA010000004.1, read on the forward strand.
GTCGGACACGTCACCCCGGTTGCGCAACACCCGGCTTACGGTCATTTCCGACACTCCCGACGCTTCGGACACATCACGAAGGGTTAGCGGGCGTTTTGTTTCTGTTGTCACCGGGATACCTGCATGGTTGTTTTGCCCGATGGTAGCGTGAACAGGGCGATCTGTTCAACTGTTACGCAAACCCGATGACAAGCCCCGAAAAGCCCGCTACAGAAGGCGGCACGCGGCCCCGTGGCTCAACTGGATAGAGCAGCCCCCTCCTAAGGGGCAGGTTGCAGGTTCGAATCCTGCCGGGGTCGCCATCCGCGCGATGCAACCCGCTGTGTTTCAATCTGATTTGGCCACGCGCCCTGCTTTCACCCTTGGTTGTTCAGGGCCCGCATACGCGGTCGGTCAGGACCATGATTGCCGCAGCAACCCAAGCAGCGCGGCGATGGTGGGGTTGCGCTTGTTCTGGGACAGGGTGACAAAGCTCAGGCAGGCGGGAACAGAGACCGAGTCGCATATGGCCAGGCCGAATGTCTGTCTTTGGTGCAACGCGATCGAGTCCCGGCACAGGCTCAGCCCGATGCCCGAGCGCACCATTTCAAGCATGGACGCCTCTTGGTCAACCAGGGCGACGGCGTTCTGCCTGCATCCGTGTCGTTCGAACTGCCGCGTCAGCAGGCGGTGGTGAACCGAGGTTTCCGGCGTGCCGATCCACGGCAGCGCGGCCAGATCGGGCCAATCGGCATCCTTGATCCTGTTTTGCCACCCCGCAGGCGCAACGACCCGGTAGGAAAACCCCGCCAGCGTAAGGGCGTGCAGGGTTTCATCATCGCTTACCGTTCCCCCGGATACCTCTTCCGGAGCGCTCAGATAGAAACCGCCATCGATCTGGCCCCGTTTCAGCCAGGTCAGAACATCGCCGCTGACACCGTGCACAAGTTCGGTCTCGATACCGGGATAGTCGCTGCGCAATTGCCTGAGAAGCTGGCCCAGCCGAATGAACTCGGGGTCGACAATGGTGCCGATCTTGAGCTTGCCACTGACGCGACCGGCCTGTTGCCGGACGCTGCGGCGAAACTCGGCCATTGCGTCCAGCACCTGCTGCGCCTTGTGCAGCAATGCGGCCCCTTCATGGGTGATCTGTACCCCCGTCGGCGTTCTGGTGAACAGCGTAAGGCCGGTTTCGGTGCTCAGCCGCTTGATCTGGTGGCTGACGGCCGGTTGCGTTAGGTTCAACACCTCGGCCGCGCGGGAAACGCTGCCTTCCCGGGCCACGGTCACGAAGGCCAAGATCGTGTTTATGTTCGAAAATCGGTCCATATAAAAGTTGCTAATATAGCAGAGTGAGATTTGTCATTAGATTTTTCGCGCCAACACGGCAAGGATCGGCGCAGCCCGCATCCAAGGCGGGCGATCCGGGCCGGTTATGGGCGGGGTCTTGCATCAGGCAGATCAGGACACGGTGGATCGGCGACCGCCCCGGTGCGAAAGTGATGACAAAGTGACAGAGGATAGGCCAAATGCCGGAAGGTTCGACCAGGTTCGACTATATCGTGATCGGTGGCGGCTCGGCCGGGTGCCTGATGGCCAACCGGCTGAGCGCTGACCCGAAGAACCGGGTATTGCTGCTGGAGGCTGGCAAGCCCGATACCTATCCCTGGATTCATATCCCGGTCGGCTATCTGTATTGTATCGGCAATCCGCGCGCGGACTGGATGTACAAGACCCAGCCTGCCAAGGGGTTGAACGGGCGCAGCCTGCTGTATCCGCGCGGCAAGACGCTGGGCGGGTGCTCATCAATCAATGGCATGATCTATATGCGGGGGCAGGCCAGGGATTACGACAACTGGGCCGATCTGACCGGCGACCCGGACTGGAGCTGGGAAAACGCGCTGCCAGACTTCAAGGCGCATGAAAACCATTACAAGCTGGACGGGGGGGCCGATCCGGCCACGGGCGACAACAGCCGGTTTTCCGATCTGCACGGGCATGGCGGCGAATGGCGCGTGGAAAAACAGCGCCTGCGCTGGGATGTTCTGGACAGTTTCGCCGAGGCGGCGGTCGAAAACGGCATCCCCAGAACCGATGATTTCAACGACGGTGACAATCTGGGCGTCGGGTATTTCGATGTGAACCAGCGATCGGGGTGGCGTTGGAACACGTCCAAGGCCTTTCTGCGCCCGGCCAAGTCCCGTCCGAACCTTGTCATCTGGACTCAGGCGCAGGTCGAAAAGCTGACCTTTGGCAAGGATGGCGACGGGCGGTTGCTGTGTACCGGGGCGGTCGTTTACCGCAAGGGTCAGCGGATCGAGGCGCAGGCGAGCAAAGAGGTCGTATTGTCGGCCGGCGCCGTGAACTCGCCCCAGATCCTTCAGTTGTCGGGGATCGGTCCGGCCGCCCTGTTAAAGCAGCACGGCCTTGACGTGGTGATGGATGCGCCGTTCGTGGGTGAAAACCTGCAGGACCATCTGCAAATCCGCGCGGTCTACAAGGTCAAGGGCACGCGCACGTTGAACACGCTGGTCAATTCGCTGGCGGGCAAGGCGCGGATCGGTCTTGAATATATGCTCAAGCGTTCAGGCCCGATGAGCATGTCGCCCAGCCAGCTGGGGGCGTTCAGCAGATCGGACCCCTCGCGCCCGCATGCCAACCTTGAATACCATGTTCAGCCGCTGAGCCTTGAGGCCTTTGGCGAAGACCTGCATGATTTCCCGGCCATGACGGTCAGCGTGTGCAATCTGAACCCCACCAGCCGTGGCCATGTGCGGATATCGTCGCCCGATTTCCGCCAGGCCCCCGAGATCACGCCAAACTACCTGGACACCGAAGAAGACCGCAAGATCGCCGCCGAAAGCCTGCGGCAGGTGCGCGAGATCATGGCCCAGCCCGCGATGCGCGCCTACGAGCCCGAGGAATTCAAACCCGGTATTCAATACCAGACCGATGATGAACTGGCCCGATTGGCCGGGGATATCGCCAGCACGATCTTTCACCCGGTCGGTACCGTAAAGATGGGTCACCAAGACGACCCAACCGCCGTGCTTGATCCGCACCTGCGCATGAAAGGCGTGGCGGGCCTGCGCGTGGTTGATGCGTCGATCATGCCCGAGATCACCAGCGGCAATACCAACTCGCCAACGATCATGATCGCCGAAAAAGCCGCGCGCTGGGTGCTGGATGGTCAATAGGGTCCGGTAAGCTGTGCCCCCCATGGACCCCGTGCGGGGCCCACATTGATCCATTGCCATTCATCCGCCACGGGGTGCGGCAAAAGACGGCAATTGCCCAACGAAAGACCCTTGAACGGGTCGATCCTTCAGTTTAAACGAGCGGTCGCATCGCCTCAATAGCTCAGCTGGTAGAGCAGGTCCTTCGTAAGGACAAGGTCGGGGGTTCGAGTCCCTCTTGAGGCACCATTTTCCTTTTCAACGTCCTTTGCCCGGCCCGTTCACGAACTTGCGTAGTTCAGGGAAACATCCAGCAGGTGCTTTGTATAGGCGTTGTCGGGTTCCATGCGCCGCATCTTTTCGATGCCCAAGACCTCGACCACCTCACCGTCGCGCATTACGGCGACGTTGTCGCACATATGGCCAACAACCGACAAATCATGGGAAACCATGACGAAGGTCAGCTTGTGTTCCGCCCGCAGGTCGCTCAGCAGGTTCAGGATTTCGGCCTGAACCGATACGTCCAGGGCCGATGTCGGCTCGTCCAGCAGCAGAATTTCCGGTTCCGGGGCCAGGGCGCGGGCAATCGCCACGCGCTGGCGTTGTCCGCCCGACAGTTGATGGGGATACCGGAACCGGAAGGCGGCCCCAAGCCCGACATCATCAAGCAGGCGGTTCACTCTGGCGTCGATGTCCTTGAACCCGTGCAACTGCAGCGTCTCGGACAGAACCTGATCCACGGAATGGCGCGGGTGGAGCGAGGCATAGGGGTCCTGAAACACCATCTGGAGCATCTTGTAGAACGCGCGGCCCCGCTTGGGAAGAACAGGCGCGCCGTCGATTTCGATGTCGCCGGACCAGGTCGGAACAAGTCCGGTAATGGCGCGCAAAATGGTCGATTTGCCGGACCCCGACTCGCCCACCAGGCCGAAACTGCCGCCGCTGGCCACGTCGAAAGAGGCCGCTTTGACAGCATCGACACGGTCCGGGCCCTCGCCAAACCAGACATTCAGGTTTCTGACGGATAGAGATTTCATAGCAGGCCACTCACGCTGGGTTGTTGACGCCATTCGGGATCGCGCACCAGCGCTTCCAGCCGGGCCTTGGGTTCGTCAAGGCGGGGCAGAGAGTTCAACAGACCCTGGGTATAGGGGTGTTTGGCCTCGTGCAGCTTGTCGGCTTGGCAAACCTCGACGATCCGCCCGGCATACATGATCAGGACACGGTCGCAGAACTCGGCCACCAGGTTCAGGTCATGGCTGATAAAGATCAAACCCATGCCGCGGTCCTGGACCAGTTGGTTCATGATACCAAGAACCTGCCCCTGAACGGATACGTCCAGCGCGGATGTGGGTTCATCCGCAATCAGGATCTGGGGGTTGGGTATCATCATCATCGCAATCATGATCCTTTGCCCCATTCCGCCCGAAACCTCGTGCGGATAGGCGCGCAGCACCCGTTCGGGGTTGCGGATCGAAACCGCTTCGAGCATTTCAATTGCCCGCGCGCGGGCATCGCGCCGGCTTGCCTTGTTGTGCAGCCGGTAAGCCTCGATGATCTGGTCGCCCACCGTCATCACCGGGTTGAGCGAGAATTTCGGGTCCTGCATGACCATCGAAATCCGTGACCCGCGCACCGCCCGCATTTCCTTGTCAGAGGCGTTCAACAGCGGCTGCCCCTGCAGGTCGATCCGTTTGGCCTCGATCCGCCCCGGCGGTCGGATGAGTTGCAGGATCGCCCGGCCTGTCATGGACTTGCCAGACCCGGATTCGCCAACAATTCCCAGACGTTCGCGCCCAAGCGAGAAGGAAATGCCCCGGACCGCGTCAAATACGCCGCTACTGGTTGGAAACCTGACCCACAGGTCTTCGACATCAAGAAGGTTCATGATTTGCCATCCTTGGGGTCCAGTACATCGCGCAGGCCGTCACCCAGCAGGTTGAAGGCAAGCGAGACGGTGAAAATGGCAAGCCCCGGAATCGTGGCAACCCACCAGTGATCCAGCAGGAACCGGCGCCCCTCTGATATCATCGCCCCCCATTCCGGTGAGGGGGGTTGCGCCCCGAGGCCAAGAAAGCCAAGCCCTGCGGCGGTCAGGATGATGCCTGCCATATCAAGCGTCACCCGCACGATCAGGGATGAAATGCACAGGGGCCAAATGTGCCTTGTTATGATCCGGACCGGACCTGCCCCCTGCAGCCGGATCGCACTGATAAAGTCCGATGACCGGATTGTCAGTGTCTCTGCCCGGGCAAGACGCGCATAGGGCGGCCATGCGGTCAGTGAAATCGCCAGCACGGCATTCTCGATACCTGCGCCCAGGGCTGCGACGAAGGCCAGCGCCAGAACGAGCTTGGGGAAGGCCAGAAAAATGTCGGTGATCCGCATCAGGATCGTATCGGTCCAGCCGCCCACATAGCCTGCGATGGTTCCAACCATCAATCCGGCAACCGGGGCGATCAGCGCAACAAGCGTCACGATGTAAAGCGTGATCCGCGACCCATAGATCAGGCGGCTCAGGATATCGCGCCCCAGCGAGTCCGTGCCCAGAAGGTGCCCCTCGCTGCCGATTGGCAGCAGGCGGTCGGACAGAACCTGTGCATAGGGATCATAGGGCGCCAGCCAGGGCGCAATGGCTGCGATAATGACCAGCGCAACCAGAATGCCCAGGCCGAACATTGCCATGTGGTTCCTGCGCAGCCGCAGCCAGCCCTTGAAGGCCGCAGACAGCCTTGCGTGACGCCGCGATGACGGCGTTTCGCTTAGCAGCCATTCCCGAAACGACTGTTCGGCGCGCGAATTGGTTGATTCAGTGGTCATCGCGCCCTCGGGTCAAGGACCTTGTAGAGAAGGTCGCAGAAGATGTTCAGAAGGATGAATACCAGGCCGACAACCACGGTGCCCCCCAGGACGGCGTTCATGTCTGCCGAAAGCAGGGCCGTCGTGATATAGGAACCGATCCCCGGCCAGGAAAAGATGATCTCGGTCAGAACGGACCCTTCCAGCAGGTTGGCATAGCTTAGCGCGAAAACGGTGATCAGTTGCACGCGGATATTGCGGAACGCATGCCCCCAGATCACGGCGCGTTCGGACATGCCCTTGACCCGTGCGGTGGTGATATATTCAGCCGAAAGCTGTTCAAGCATGAAGCTGCGGGTCATGCGGCTGATATAGGCAAGCGAGTAATAGCCCAATATGGATGCGGGCAGGATGATATGGCTGAAGGCATCGCGGAACACGGTCCAGTTTCCGTCAAGCGCCGCGTCGACAAGCATCATGCCGGTAACGGTCGGCACCATGCCTTCGTAAAAGATCGAAACGCGTCCGGGCCCGGCGACCCAGCCGAGGATGCCGTAAAACACCAAAAGCCCCATCAGGCCCATCCAGAATACCGGCATCGAATAGCCGACAAGCGCGACCACGCGGGCAATCTGGTCAATCCATGACCCCCGGTGCACGGCGGCCATCACCCCAAGGGGAACCCCGGCAAAGATGCCGATCAATGTGCCAATGGTTGCCAGCTCGAATGTTGCGGGAAACACGCGCGCGATGTCTTCGCTTACGGGCCGTGCCGTCAGCAGGGAATCTCCGAAATCGCCGTGCAGGACGTCCCAGATGTAATAGCCGAACTGGACCAGCAGGGGCTTATCCAGCCCCATCGCCTTATATGCCGCATCATAGGTTTCCTGTGATGCACGCTCGCCGACCACGGCCAGAACCGGGTCAATCGGCATGACGCGACCGATGATGAAGGTGATGAACAACAGCCCCAGCATCGTGAATGCAACCGAGGCAAGTGTGGTCGCGGTGGTGCGCATCCAACGCGGAAAGGGCGGGCTGACCCGCCCTTTCACTTGTTTTTCAGCCAGTGCCATTTACTTGGTTACCGCCCAATACGAAACTGCCGTGATGGCGCCGCCCAGGCTCAGACCTTCGACGGCTTCGTTCATCCCGGCCTGTTCGGTTTGCTGGAACATGATGGCAAAGGGCGCTGTTTCGCGGAAAGTTGCCTGAATATCGTGATACATCTTCTCACGTTTTGCGGTGTCACCTTCGACGACGGCTGCGGCGGTTTGCTCGGTCAGCCCGCCAGTGTCCCAGCTGTTGCGCCAGGCCAACAGACCGGTTGCGTTCGCTTCGTCCGAGTTGTCGGGGTTATAGGCAAACGTGCCCGCATTGGTTTGCGGGTCGGGGTAATCAGGGCCCCAGGCACCCAGATAGATGTCAAGCTCGCGCGCCCGGTACTTGGCCAGGATCTGCTTGCCGGTGCCCACCTCAAGATTTACCGTGACCCCGGCCTGACCAAAGGTGTTTTGCAACGATTGCGCGATTTCCAGACGCTCTTGCGCCTCGCGCACGCCGATGGTGACTTCGAGGTTTTCAACACCCGCAGAGGCCAGAAGTTCCTTGGCCTTGTCAACGTTCAGCGAGAACGGGTTTTCATCGACCGCACCAAGATATGTGCGCGGCAGGAAGTTCTGATGCGTCACGTACCAGTTCTTCAGAAAGCTGTTCTCCATCCCGTCATAGTCGATCAGGTATTTCAAAGCCTGACGGACTTCGGGTTTGGACAGTTCCGGGTGTTTCTGGTTGAAGGAAACATACATCAGGCGGCCGCGCATTTCGCGCATGATTTTAACGCCTTCCACGCCTTCCAGGCCATCGACATCCGACGGCGTCAGGTCGCGGGCCACATCGATATCACCGCGTTCCAGCATCAGGCGCTGGGTGGCGCTTTCCTGCACATGGCGGACCACCACCCGCTCCATCGCAGGGGCGCCCAGATAGAAATCGGCATTGGCATTCAGCATGACGCTTTCTTTCGGCTGCCAAGCCCCCAGAACATAGGCACCGGATCCGGCCGAGTTGGTCTTGAGCCACTCGTTGCCAAGATCGCCGTCTTTTTCGTTCTCCATCACCAGTTTCTCATCGACGATGCTGCCGAGGGTTGCGGTCAGGCAGTTCAGGACAAACGAGATCGCATAGGGCTTGTCGGTCGTGACCGAGACCGTGTTGCCGTCAACCTTGATGGTGTCGTTGATGTTTTCCGGGGTAAAGCCAAACTGGGTCAGGATGAAGGCCGGTGTCTTGTTCAGCAGGATCACACGCCGCAACGAGAACGCGGCATCTTCGGCGCGCACCGGGTTGCCCGAGGCAAATGTGACCCCCTCGCGCATGGTAAAGGTGATGGTCTTGCCATCTTCGGAAACGACCCAGCTTTCCGCAAGGTCGGGCTGGTATCCCGCTTCGAGGTTTGCCGGGTCAAAATTCACCAGCTTGCCATACATGTTGCGGATTACGTCGGCGCCTGCAAATTCAAAGCTTTCGGCCGGATCAAGGGTCGTGATGTCGTCAATCCGGTTTGCGATCACCAGCATGTTGTCCGGTGTTTCCGCCATGGCGGGCAGCGCGGTCAGCCCCATTGCCACGCCCAGCGCGGCCGAAGTCAAAAGCTTACCTAGATTGGTCATTTTCAAATCTCCTGTTGGTCGATATCTTTGTCGTTCTGTTGGTGGGCTGCCGGGTTATTCATTCCAGCTGGACCGCAGCACCCTGATCCAGTTGCGATTGCAGATTTTCTCGACAAGCGGTTCGTCATACCCGTGACGGCGCATGGCCGCGCGCAGGTTCGTCAGGCCCGAGACATCCTTGATGTCTTTCGGAATCTTCGCCCCGTCGAAATCAGACCCCAGCCCCACACGATCTTCGCCCAGTTTTTCCAGCAGATGGTCCAGATGGCGGATCATCATCTCTAACGGCGTGTTTTCGTCCATGCGCCCATCTACGCGCAGAAAGGCGGTTGCAAAATTCAACCCGACCATGCCGTCCGTTTCGGCAATTGCCGCCAACTGTTTGTCCGTCAGGTTTCGCGCCGATGGTGTCACCGCGTGCGCGTTCGAATGCGTGGCGACAAGCGGCTTGGTGCTGTGGCGGGCGACGTCCCAGAAACCGGCCTCGTTCAGGTGCGACAGGTCCAGCATGATCCCCAATTCATTGCAACGGCGCACCAGCCGCACGCCATCATCGGTCAGGCCGGGGCCTATGTCCCCGTCCGAGGGGAACCGGAATGGCACGCCATGACCAAAAATGGTCGGGCGGCTCCAGACCGGACCAAGCGAACGCAGACCGGCGGCATGAAGCACCTGCAAAGTGTCAAGATCGGGGTCGATCGCCTCGGCGCCCTCCATGTGCAGGATCGCGGCGATCTTGCCGTCTTTCATGGCCGCTTCGATATCTCCGGATTTGCGTGCAATGCGCAGCAGGCCGTCTTCCTCAAGCTTCAGAAGGATCGCCGCCTGAGACAGCGCCACGGGCGCGGCCTCCTGCCAGCCAATCGGGTCGGGAAGAGGCAGGTCAAAAGGCGGGTTCTGCATCTTTTCATCTTCGCCGACATCCGATGTGGAAGAGGGGACAAAAATGGCAAAGAACCCACCGCCGAACCCGCCGCTTTTCGCCTTGGCAAGATCCAGATGACCATCGCTGCCTGATTCGAACATGCCACGCGCCGAAACGCCGCCCGCACGGTAGATCTTGAGAAGCAGATCGTTGTGGCCGTCGAAAACAAGGGGGTTTGTCATGTCCGGCGCTGTGGTGGTGCCCGAGGATTTGGTGTTCATGGGCCGCAGGCTATCAGTGAATAAGAATTAGGCAATCGGGTTCTGTATCCCGTGATCCATAAATCCTGATGGCATAACCGCTTTTCACTGAAGCAAGATGAATTTTTACGCACCGGCCCTGAACCGCTGACCGCTGCGCCTTGTTCGCCTTGCGCGGCAGAATATCAGGTCACGGCGACATAGGTGTCGTCATCCTGCAGCCGCCGTTCGAATTGAAGGAATTCGAAATAGCCGCATTTGGGTCCGTGCGGATAATCGCGACAGGCTGCGGGGCGTGCGGCATAGATCGTGCATCGGCGCAGATCGGTGTCGAAGAACGTGCAGATCGTTCCGAAATGTTTGTCGGCCTTGTGCTTGAGCATCAGCGGATACCTGCTTTTGCCTTTGTACATGCCGTATTTCGTGAAACGCGTTATCACCCCTTCGGCATCGGTCGAGAAGTGTTCGCCCAGCCGCGCCAGGTCTGCATCGGTCAGGAAAATCTCGTCATAGGAACAGCAAAAACCGGGGCAGGTTTCGCAGGAATAGGTTTTTGACGGCACGCGCGCGTCCCCCGGAAATGACAAACCCGCCGAAAATGCCCCTGAATCAGATAAGTGTCGTCAGGCCATTTGATTAACGGTATTAAGAATTTGGCCAGATTGTCGGCCGACTGCAATATGAAATAATTTCTGGGGAGCGTACCATGAGTGATCTAACACTGTTCGTGCTGGAAGCTGATCTTAAGGATCTGTCGACGAAGCAACTGAACAAGATTGAAGAAGTTCTGCTTCGTTCGCAAAACAGCGCGGTGCAGCAGATCGAGGATATTACCTCGGCGTTGAAGGTTCTCAACGACGCCCGTCAGAGCCGCGGTGACGACGGTCCAACGACCAAGAAAAGCCCGCAGCCGAAATAACCGGCAGGCGTATCGCCATGGCCTGTGGTTTCAGGCCGTGGCGTCCGGCCCGCGCATCCTGTCTGCTGCGCGGGCAAGGTCTTGTGTCACCGCGACGCCCGCGCGGGCCGTCCAGTGATCGAAATGTGCAACCGACGCCGGCAGTGCGGCCCATCCGTACCGGGCCTGATCCTGCGCCGGGGCGTTTCTGAGGCGTGTCAGCGCGGCCAGACCGTCCGCCAGCAGGCGGTCTGCCATTTTGGGCGATCCGGGCTCATCCCACAGCGACCCGCGCGCCGTCCACCGCCCCGCCGTATGCAGCAGGTTTGCAAGCGCAACGTAGAAACTGCCGACGCCGATATAGTTTTCCAGCGTATAGACCCGGTGCGTGAACTTGCCCGGCAAAAAGATCGTTTCGCCGGGTTCGACCAGAAACCAGTGGGCGCTGGGCAGGGACAGGAAGGTCTGCAGATCGAACCGGGCCTTTGTGTGGACCGACACCCGTTCAACATCTTCCAGACCGGCCTCCAGCCCCTCATAGGTTTCCCAGGCCAGCCAGAGTTTGCGGCCGTGAAAACAGTGGTTGCAGACCGCCATGTCGTCGGAATGGGAATCCGTCAGTTTCCCGGCGGTGCTGAAGACGGCTGTCAGCACCTCAAGCCGCTGCAATTCAGGCGCCGCGCCCGGCATCAGGTTCCAGGGTGCCAGGAAATCCACATCGAACAGATCGGACAGGTCCTTGTCGCGGACGGGCAGGTCGGTGATACCCAGAACCGCTCCGGGAACCTGCCAGCGCTGCATGATTTCCCGGATCGTCAGGTTGCGCTTGGCGTCGCTGCTTCCGAAGCGCACCGGATAGGTGTCCTGGCCGCGGCTGGCCCGCAACGCGCCGATCAGCGCGTCGGGCGCGGCCAGGTCGTCCCGGCGCAGCGGCGCGGGGAAATCTTTGAACAATATGGGCGATTGCGTCGCGATACTGTCAAACAGGGTTTCGGGCCGAAAGCTGACGGGCCGCAGGCGCGTGTCCTCCAACTGGTTCTGGATGGTGTCGGGGGCGTGCAGGCTGCGGTCGCTGCGTGCAAGCCGCTGAAACATCGCCAGGGGCGAGACCTCTGCGCCCTGTTTGCCGCGTTCAAGAAGGCTAGGCTGCATCTGTCGGCTCCTGCACTGACATGGCCAGCAATTCCCGCGCCAGCCTTTGGTCTTTGGACGGTTCATAGGTCTTTACGCAGGCAACGACCTGTTCCAGCAATTGCACAGTGTCGGCAGTCACCCCGGACGCTATTTCGGACCGGGCCAGGCTGTTCACCGCCTTGAGGCTGAGCGACACCGCGCATTGCGTGTTGGCCAGCTCAAGCGCCTGGAGAAAGCACTGGCGGGCCGCCGTGGGTTGCGGGTCAGGCCCGATCAACAGCAATTCACCGCGAATGCGGCGCGCTTCGGGGGCAAGCCAGGGCTGTTCGCGAATGATATCGTCGACCTCGGACAGGCCCGCATCGCGGCGTCCGATATGCAGGTTGACCTTTGCGATCAGCAGCGCCGAGAACCCCTGTCGCCACTTGTTGGACATCAGCGTCAATCCCTTTTCAGGGTCGCCGTTCTCGCTCAGGGCCCATCCTTTCAGGTTGCGGCCCCATTCGACAAAGAACGGGTAATCCTGCTTTTTGGACAGGCCGACAATGTCGTCCGCGACATCCAGCAATTCGTCGGGATGACGGGACATATGCAACAGGACACCGCGCATCAGAAGCGAATACAGAACCGAGTGCTTGTATGCGATTTCCTGCGCCAGTTTCATCGACCGGTCGGCGGTCTCGATGGCGGATTTCGTATCCCCCAGATACCATTGGTTCAGCGCCAGGTAGGACAGGCTTTCGACGCCGGGGTCCTCGCCCGTACTCAGCGCCAGCGACTGAAACCGCACCGGGTCATAGATTTCGACGGATTTCAGCAGGTGTTCGCGCGCATGTTCATGTTCCCCGCGCAGCGTCGCGGTAACCCCGCACAGGCTGTGGGCCACCAGCCGGGATACGTCATCTTCCTGTTTCTGCGAGAAAGTCAGGCACATATTGGCAAGCGCCTGCGCGCGGTCATAATCCGACCCGACCTGTGCCGAATTCCACATGCCATAGATGATCTCGTGGAAATGGGTGTCCTTGTCGATTGTTTCCGACAATTTCCACGCCGCATCATAGGCGGCGACGGTTTCCGGCGCGGTGTATCCCTTGACGCTGGTCAGAGCCGCGCCATAGGTCGTCAGCAACGCGATTTTCTTGTGATCCGTCTTTTGATCTCGGGGCAGGGCATCCAGCAGGGCCAGGGCCTGGTCCAGATGCGAAAGGGCCTCGGTCGTTGCGGAATGTTCCATCGCCAGCCTGCCGGCCTGTTCCCAGTAATGCAGCGCCTTGTCCTGGTCATTGGCCAGAAAGAAGTGCTGTGCCAGGATTTCGGGCGATTGCTTGACCACCGTTGGAAAAGACGATTCCAGCTTGCAGGCTATGTCGCCATGCAGGTCGCGCCGGGTGTCGCGGGTCATGCTTTCGTATATCGCGTCATGCACCAGCGCGTGCTTGAACATAAAGCTGGCTTCGCCCTTGCGCGGGTTTTCGACAAACAGACCGGCCTTTAACAGGATACGGATGATGCGCCGCGTTTCGGCGGGGTCCATGCCCAGAACGCCAAACAGCAGCGTGTCCGAGAATTCCGAGCCGATCGCGGCGGCGCAACCGGCGACGTTGCGCGCCTCGGGGTACCTGTCCAGCCGGGACAGCAACGAATCATAAAGGGTCGCCGGGATCGGAACATAGGTTCGCGCGCCCGGTCGGTTCGGGTTCTGGGCACCGCTTTCCGAGTAGTTGTTGCAGACCGTCTTGGTCAGTTCCTCCAGAAACAGCGGAATACCGTCCGACTTTTCCAGGATCTGGTCGACAAGACTTACCGGCAGTTCCAGGCCGGGCGACATGTTGCGAACGATCTGAAAGCTTTGCGATTTTGACAGGCGGCTCAGGCGCAGGCTTGAAACATTGGGCAGGCGCTTGATCGGCATCGCGTCGTCATCGCGGGTGGTGATGATCACCAGGACCCGCAGGTCGGCCACTTTTTCGGCCAGCAGTTCCAGCAATTCGATGGATGTCGGGTCTGCCCAATGCGCGTCTTCGAACAGGATGATCGCAGGGTGCTTGTCGGCAGTGCTCAGCAGCAGGCGGGCAATGCAGTTCAGCATCTCTTTTTTCTGCCGTTCCGACGACATCACCGGCATGGACTGATCGCCCGTCCCGATCTGCAACAGGCCGGACATCAGCGCCTGGTCCTTGGCGCCGGTGATCCCGCGGCGGTCCAGGAACCGGCCAAGTTTTTCCAGCTTGGCCTCGGATGTGTCCGTATCGCTCAGCCCGGCGCAGGACTGGACGAATTCGACAAAGGGCCGCAACGAACTGTTGGCGTAATAGGACCAGCATCCCAGCCGGAACCGCACCACAGCCGGGCCCTTGACGCGCTCATAAATCGTGTCGGCCAGCCGGGATTTTCCGATCCCGGCCTCGCCGGACACCAGGATAACGCGGCCGTCACCTTCGCGCGCCGCGTCCCAGCGATCTTCCAGCAGGCCGATCTCGGGGGTGCGCCCGACAACGCCGCGGTCATGTTCGTCATCCTGCCACGGCGTCCGTTCGCCGCCCTTGACCTGTCCGATCACCTCGCAGATGCGCAGGGGCTGTTCGACCCCTTTGACCATGACACCGTCCTGAACGGCAAAATGGAAACGGTGGCGGGCAAGGTCGGCAGTCGTGGAACTGACAACCACCGAATTCGGCTTGGCGACATTCTGCAACCGCGAGGCAAGGTTGGGCGTGTAGCCCAGCACATCGACCTCTTCCAACTGGCCCGACGTCGTGGTGTTGACCAGCACCTTGCCGGTCGCAATCCCGACCCGAACAGACAGGTGTTTGGCGATTTCGCTGGTTGCCGTCCTCGTGAGGCCTTCCATCGCTTCGGTGATATCAAGCCCGGACAGGATCGCGCGTTCGGCGCCGTCCTCATAGGCGTGCTGGTGGCCATAATAGGCCATGACGCCGTCGCCATGGGTGCTGGCGACAAACCCGTCATACCGCTCGATCGCCTGCGACCAGATTTCACGGCATTCGGAAATGGCCTCGCTCAGGTCTTCGGAATCGAACCGGGTCGACAGGGCGGTCCATCCGATAAGGTCGCAAAACAGAACGGTAATCTGCCGATGCTCGGCCTTGGTCACCGGGGCGGGGGCCTGGTCCGCGTCCCCGGACCCCGCACCGGTTTGCGGGGGGGTGGCCTTGAGGTGCTGCCAGAACCGTCGCCGATCGCCCAAGGGCAGACCCAGTTCGACAAGATCGCTTTCGGTCAGATCGCCGATGACATCCAGATCAACCGCAGCGTCGCGAAAAGCGTCCGCATGACGGCCCAGCTTGGCATCTTCGAGCCATGTGTCGAGTTGAGGTTGATCCTGTGACATGTGGGGGGGACGATCCGGGTTCGTGTGTCAGTTCCTTGAGCTTTTGCCACCGATATGGTCGCAGGCATGGCTGGCGTTCAGTCCGTTATACCAGATTCGCGCGTGAAACGCTGAAAATCATCCCGGATGACGGATCGTCTGCGGCTTTGCGCATTGATGGCGAACGAGTCACACCAATCCCGCAAGGATGTCAATTCTTGTTTTCCGCCTAAGCCTTAGCGCGTTTGGCCAGCCCACCCCGGTCACGGCGCGGTGTCAGAACGGCGGCCAAAATGGGCGCGATGCCCCCCCGGGTGCCGCTAGGCGCGTTTTTCCCGGATCGACGCCACACCCAGAACCGACAGGACCTTTGCCTCGATCTGGTCAGCGTTCATCCCGGCCTCGGCATACATGTCCGCCGGGCTGGCCTGGTCGATAAACGTGTCCGGCAACACCATCGACCGGTATTTCAGCCCCGTGTCGAATACGCCCTCATCGGCCAAAAGCTGTGCGACATGGCTGCCGAACCCGCCAATGGCGCCTTCTTCTATGGTAATCAGCGCCTCGTGGTCTTCGGCCAGCGCCAGGATCAGGTCCCGGTCCAGAGGTTTGGCAAAACGGGCATCGGCTATGGTCGGTGTTATGCCCCGCGCCGCCAGCGCCTCGGCCGCCTTGCGGACCTCGGCCAGCCTTGTGCCAAAGGACAAAAGCGCAACCCGGGTTCCGTCCTGGATCATGCGGCCCTTGCCGATTTCCAGAACCTCGCCCTGTTCCGGCAGGTCCACACCCACGCCTTCGCCGCGCGGATAGCGAAAGGCGATGGGCCCGCTGTCATGGGCGGCGGCGGTCGCGACCATATGCATCAGCTCGGCCTCGTCGGCGGCGGCCATGACCACCATTCCGGGCAGGTTCGCCAGATAGGCGATGTCAAACGACCCCGCATGTGTCGCGCCGTCGGCCCCGACCAACCCGGCCCGGTCGATTGCAAAACGCACCGGCAGCCGCTGGATCGCGACATCATGCACGACCTGATCGTAACCGCGCTGTAAAAAGGTCGAATACATCGCACAGAACGGTTTCATCCCCCCGGCCGCCAGCGCGGCGGAAAAGGTGACGCCATGCTGTTCGGCAATGGCCACGTCAAAACACCGCGACGGATAGCGTTCAGCAAAAAGCCCAAGCCCGGTTCCGTCCGGCATGGCCGCGGTCACGGCCACGATCTTGTCGTCCCGTGACGCCGCATCGACCAGCGTTTTCCCAAATACCGACGTATAGGACGGCGCGTTCGACGGCGCCTTTTGCTGTTTGCCGGTCACGACATCGAATTTCGCGGTTGCATGGCCCTTGTCGCGGGCCTGCTCGGCGGGGGCATAGCCCTTGCCCTTTTTGGTCAGGACGTGGATCAGGATCGGCCCGGCGGCGCGCGCCTTGACGGTGCGCAGCACCGGCAGCAGCTGATCCAGGTCGTGCCCGTCCAGCGGCCCGATATAGGAAAACCCAAGCTCTTCGAACAGCGTTCCGCCCATGGCCATGCCCTTGAGCATTTCCTTGGCGCGCTTGGCGCCTTCGCGGAAGGGTTCCGGCAGCAGCGACACCGCCCCCTTGGCGGCTGCCTTCAGGTCGTGAAACGGTTCTTCGGTATAGATGCGCGACAGGTAGCTGGACAGCGCCCCAACCGGCGGAGCGATGCTCATGTCATTGTCGTTCAGGATAACGACCAGGCGCTTTTTCAGGTGCCCGGCATTGTTCATCGCCTCAAAGGCCATGCCGGCCGACATCGACCCGTCACCGATGACGGCAATCGCATCACCCAGCCCCTCGGGCGTGACGCCCCCCAGATCGCGGGCAACAGCGAACCCCAACGCCGCACTGATCGAGGTCGAGCTATGCGCGGCCCCGAACGGGTCATAGGGGCTTTCGCTGCGTTTGGTAAACCCGCTCAGCCCGTCCTTTTGACGCAGAGTGCGAATCCGGTCGCGGCGCCCGGTCAGGATCTTGTGCGGATAACATTGGTGACCGACGTCCCAGATCACCTTGTCGCGCGGCGTGTCAAAGACCGAATGCAAGGCCACCGTCAGTTCAACAACGCCCAGACCCGCGCCCAGGTGACCGCCGGTGACAGACACCGCGGAAATGGTCTCGGCCCGCAATTCAGCGGCCAGTTGATGCAGCTGCGCATCCGAAAACTGCTGCAGGTCCGCGGGGCGGCTTACCAGGTCCAGAAGCGGTGTGTGCGGTCGATCAGACGTCATGGTGTGGCGCGTTCCTTGCGGCTTAGCTGTCCCGGGCAATAACGAAGCGTGCGGCGTCCTTCAAGGTTTCGGCCCCTGTCCCGTACCCATCCAGTGCAGCACAGGCCTGATCCACAAGATCGGCAGCCCGGCGTTTCGCCGCCTCAAGACCCAGAAGCGATACAAAGGTGGCCTTCCCTGCGGCGGCATCTTTTTGCAGGCGCTTACCGGCTTTTTCGGCATCTCCCTCGACATCAAGAATGTCGTCCGCGATCTGAAAAGCAAGCCCCAGCGCGCGGGCATATTGGCGCAATGGCGCGGCGTCGGCCTGGGCAAGCCGTGCCCCGGCGCAAGCCGACCATTCGATCAGCGCGCCGGTCTTGCCCTCCTGCAGCTGGGTGATATCCGCCAGCCCAAGCGGCGCATCTGCGGTTTCGGCGGCAATATCCAAAGCCTGCCCAAGAACCATCCCCTGCGCCCCGCTGGCCCGGGCCAGCGACAGCGCCAGATCGGCGCGCACGTCGCCGCCGCCAAGCTCGGGCCGGGTGCATAATTCGAACGCCAGTGTCTGCAGCGCATCCCCGGCAAGAACGGCCGTTGCCTGATCCCATTTCACATGAACGGTCGGGCGACCCCGTCGCAGGTCGTCGTCATCCATACAGGGCAGATCGTCATGGACCAGGGAATAGGCATGCAACGCCTCGATCCCGGTCGCAGGCCAGATCGCGCGATCGGTCCCGATACCATGCAGCCGCGCGCTCTCCAGCACCAGGAACCCGCGCAGGCGCTTGCCGCCCTGGGTGGCATAGATCATCGCCCGGGTCACATCCAGATGGTCCAGCTCTCCCAGAACCAGGCCGAACTGCTGCTGTATCCGCGCAGCGTCCTGCGCAAGTATTTCCCGGAACATCTACTGGCTTTCGACAGGTTTCGTCCCGGTCGGCTGGCCGCCCGCATCCAAGGTGATCGCGGCCACTTTTTCCTCGGCGCGTTTCAGCTCGCTCTCGCAGCGCTTTTTCAATGCTGCGCCACGTTCGTAAAGGTCAATGGACTGGTCCAGCGCGACATCCCCGCGCTCCAGTTGGCCGACCACGGCCTCCAGCTCCTTCATCGCCTGTTCGAAACTCATCTCTTCAACAGGAGTATCGGTCATCGTGCTGCCTTTATCAGTTGTTCCACATGGGCCCGCGTGGCCCCGGCCAACGCGTTCAGATCATAGCCGCCTTCCAGAGTCGAGACGATACGCCCGCCGCAAACGTCCTCGGCAATGGCACAAAGCTCTGCGGTCAGCCAGGCGAAATCCTCGGTCGACCAGTTCAAATTGGCCAACGGGTCGTCCTGATGCGCATCGAACCCGGCGGAAATGATCAAAAGCTCGGGCCTGAACGCCCGCAACCGGGCAAAGGCCCGCGCCTGATACGCCGCCCGCATCTCGGCCCCGCCGGTCCCGGGGGCCAGTGGAATGTTGACAATTGTATCATGCGCACCGGTTTCATCGGCGCGCCCGCTGCCGGGCCACAGCGGCATCTGCTGGCTTGTAATCACCAATGCCCGGCCTTCATCCCACAGCAGGTCCTGCGTGCCATTGCCGTGATGGACATCGAAATCCACCACGGCAACCCGGTCCAGGCCATGATGATCCAGCGCATGTTTCGCCGCCAGGGCCGCGTTGCCGAACAGGCAAAACCCCATGGCCGTATCGGATTCCGCGTGATGCCCGGGCGGGCGAATGGCACAAAACGCATTGGCCGCAGCGCCGCCCAGAACCATGTCCACCGCGCGCACCGCCGCCCCCGCCGCACGATAGGCGGCGTCCAGTGATCCCGGCGACATGAACGTGTCCCCGTCGATCTGCGCAAAACCCTCAACCGGTAGGCTGGCGCGCAGGGCCCGGACATGGCTTTCCGGATGGATGCGCAACAGGTCGTCATCCGCGGCCATCGGCGCGGTAACCCGGTTCAGGTCCAGCGGTTCAAGCGCGTGCAGCACATGCTCCAGCCGGGCCACCTGTTCCGGGTGTCCCTGCGGCGTCACGTGCCCCAGACAATCCGCATGGGTCAGTAAGGCGGTCTTCATGAAGGTCCCTTGTTCATCTGGCCAGAAATATCCTCGCCGAAGGCAAAAAAACGCCGCGCAGCGGCCCCGTCAGTCGGGCGCCAGCATATAGCCTGCGCCGCGCACCGTCTGCAGATAGCGTGGCTGTTTCGGATCCTGTTCGATCTTCCGCCGCAACCGCGTGATCTGAACGTCGACGGCCCGTTCCTGGGCCTGACCCTTGTCGCGGCCCAGATCCTCGACCAGCTTTGCGCGGGTGATCGGCTCGCCGGGTTGGGCCGAGAAAATCTTCATCAACTGGCTTTCCGTCGCGGTCAGCCGAACCGGGCTCTCGCCCTGCCACATCTCGCCCCGCTCAATGTCATATCGGATCGGCCCCAGGTGCAGGACCTTGGCGATCACGTCCTGCAAGGGCGTATCGGGCATGCGCCGCAATATCGCGTTGATCCGCAACAACAATTCCTTGGGCTCGAACGGCTTGGCCAGGTAATCATCGGCCCCCGCCTCAAGCCCGGCGATGCGGTGCTCGGTTTCGCCCCGCGCCGTCAAAAGAAGTATCGGCGTGGCGTGGGTTTCGCGCAGCGCGCGCGTCAGGCTGACGCCATCTTCGCCCGGCATCATGACATCCAGTACGATCAGATCGAAATCCAGCCCCGACAGGACCCTGCGGGCGTGGGCCGCATCGCGGGCCGCGGTGACCAAAAAACCGCTGCGCATCAGGAATTTCTTGAGAAGATCACGAATGCGCTCGTCATCATCGACGATCAGCAGGTGGGCGTCCATTTCGTTCATGAGGTCGTGTCCCGCAGCTTCGTATAGGCCCGACGCATATCAGCATCCATCATTGCTTCAAGAACTTTGCGAAACCCGGCCACGGCCTCGGGGCCTGCATCCTTGTATGCCGCGCGCATGCGCTCGCGCTGCGCATCCGACAGCCGCGCCTCCAGCAGATTGCCCTTTTCGGTCAGGAACAGATGGCGCTCGCGCTTGTCCACCGTCCCGACCCGGCTTTCGACCAGCCCGTCGGCGATCAGGGTGCGCAGCACCCGGTTCAGCGATTGTTTGGTCACGCCCAGGATGGCCAGCAGGTTGTTCACCGTCGTCCCCGGCGCCCGATTGATAAAGTGAATGGCCCGGTGATGCGCCCGCCCATATGCCATCTGGGACAGAATGCGGTCGGGATCGGCGGTAAACCCGCGATAGGCAAAAAACATGGCCTCGATGCCCTTGCGCAGTTGTTCGTCGGTCAGGAACAACAGGCTTTCGCCATCAAAGACCGGCGCAGGACGGATTTCCGACATTTCAGGCCTCATGCGTTACTTTGGTCGACTTTATGTCAGCGTTATTGACATTCCAAGTGCGGAGGAGTATCGAATCGCAGTTTTTGCGCAATAAAGTATCCACATCGGACCTAATTGGCGCAATATTTGAAAAACTAACCCGGTTCAGGAGGTTCGCATGGCGGGGTATGATGATCGTGATGGTGTCATCTGGTTGGATGGCAAGCTGGTGCCCTGGCGCGAGGCCAATGTTCATATTCTGACCCACGCCATGCACTATGCCAGTTCGGTATTCGAGGGCGAGCGCGCCTATAATGGCAAGATATTCAAAAGCCGCGAGCATTCCGAACGGCTGGTCAAATCGGCCGAGGCGCTGGACATGCCGATGCCCTATTCGATCGACCAGATCGAAGCCGCCAAGGACGAGGCGCTGAAGGCCAGCGGACTGCAGGATGCCTATGTCCGCGTTCTGGTCTGGCGCGGGTCGGGCGAGGATATGGGCGTGGCATCTGCCAAGAACCCCGTTCGTATGGCCGTCGCGGTCTGGCCCTGGGGCGCCTATTACGGGGATGCCAAGATGCAGGGTGCCAAGCTGGACATTGCAGAATGGAAACGCCCCAGCCCGGAAACCATTCCGGTACACGCCAAGGCGGCGGGGCTGTACATGATCTGCACCATCTCAAAGCACAAAGCCGAGGCCAAGGGATGTTCGGACGCCCTGTTCATGGATTATCGCGGCTATGTCGCCGAAGCCACCGGCGCCAACGTGTTTTTCGTCAAGGACGGCGAGGTTCATACGCCCCTGCCTGACTGTTTCCTGAACGGGATCACGCGCCAGACGGTCGTCCAGATGCTTAAGGACAAGGGCATCGCGGTGCATGAACGGCATATCCAACCCGAAGAAATGGCTGGTTTCCAGCAGTGCTGGCTGACCGGCACCGCCGCCGAGGTTACGCCGGTGGGCCAGATCGGCGACTATACGTTCGAGGTGGGCGCGCTGACCCGCGAGATCGCCGAAGATTACGAAAAGCTGGTCCGCGCCTGATCTGCCATTCCCTGAAACCCCCGCCCTAGCGGGGGTTTTTGTTGCAGATCGTGCAACTTTCTGTGCAGATCGTCCCCGACCATGGACGCGGGGCACGCATGGCGTATCCTTGAGGGATGTTGGACCTTCTCAGCGATATCCTTACGCGTCTGTCCCTGCGGGGCACGTTCTATTTTCGCACATCTTTCACGCCTCCGTTCGGGGTTCAGGTGCCCGGGTTCGAAAACGTGGCCCGGTTTCATTTCGTCCAGCGGGGCGAGGTGAAAGTGCATGTCCCATCGACCGGCGAAACCCTGCGCCTGAAACAAGGTGACCTGATCTTGATCCCGCACGGTGCGCCGCACGCATTGCTGTGCAACGAGGTCAGGCCAACCGACGCGCTGCCGCTTGAGCAGGTGCTTGAACGCGCAGGGTACAAGGGTGACGGTGTCCTGGTCTATGGCGGCGCAGAGGATGACCGCGACACGCAACTGATCTGCGGCCATTTCTCGTTTACCGGTCCGGCCGGGCGCAGCAGCACCGGCCACATGCTGATCGACCGCTTGCCACCTTATATCCTGATCCAGAACTATGGCGAAGAGGCCGGAACCTGGATCGAGGCCACCCTGCGCATGATCGGTTCCGAGGTCGCAGGCGCGCGGATCGGTGGCGACCTTATCGCGCTGAAGCTGTCCGAGGTTCTGTTTGCCCAGGCAATCCGCGCCTATCTGGAACATCAAAGCCCCGACGATGCATCGCTTGCCGGTTTTGCCGATCAGCGCATCTCGCGCGCTTTGACGGCCTTTCACCAGTCACCGGCCCAGGATTGGAGCGTTGCGCGACTGGCGCGCGAAGCCGCCATGTCACGCACGGCCTTTGCCCAGCTTTTCGCCGAGAAGATGGGGACAACCCCGATGCAATACCTGACCGACTGGCGGATGCAGATCGCCTGCCATGGCCTGACCGAAAGCCGCTGGAACGTGGCCGATGCCGCGGCCGAGGTCGGCTATGCCTCCGAGGCGGCCTTTTCGCGGGTTTTCAAGAAACAGCTTGGCATTTCCCCCGCTGCCTATCGGGCGATGCACTGAATCGCCCAAACCTTGGGACGATCTGCAAGGTTTTCAAGACGAACTGGGCTGCTGCGTTCGGGTGGCACCTCTTATCCTTGGGATATCGCTGACCAAGGAAAGGAAAATCAAATGTCCCTGCGTTTCGTAACCCGAACCGTTCATGCCTATCTCGATTACCCCGTCGCAATCGCGCTTGTGGTGCTGCCCTTCGTTCTGGGCCTTGGGCAGTCCGGAGCCATGGCGTTGTGGTTGTCGGTAATCACCGGTGTCGCGGCCTTTGTGCTGACGGTGCTGACCGATCATCACCTCGGCATCTGGCGCGTTCTGCCCTACAGGTTTCACCTGGCCGTGGACCTGTTGGTTGGCATCACCTTCCTGTTCGCGCCCAGCCTTTTCGGGTTCACCGGGATTGATGCGCTGTTCTATTGGCTGAACGGGGCCGCGGTTGTCGCCGTGATCTCGCTGAGCGCACCGGAACAGGCTGCCACGGCCTGATCGGGGTGGATAGCTGCAAGGGCAAACTGCAAAGATCATCGCAGTTTGCCCTTGTTAGAGCCTGAATTCCGCATGGCAGACCCCAATTTTGCACACCGATGAGTTTTCACTTGATTAATCTGATAAAAACAATCAGAAAAAGGCAACGCCAGATGCGATGCCATCAAGCCCAGGGTTTCGAGGTGGCCTAGCGGGCTTAGCGCATGATAAAGTGAGAGCGCGCCGCCGCCTCGGAAACGAATGCAGTGGCGGTGGAAGGGCCGGACATGAAGGACTCTGTTGACGAACTCATCTCAAGACATGACGCGGCGACGGCATGCGGATGTTCTTGCTGCGACGATGATTTTGCCGCCTATGTCGAACAGAGCCAACAGGAACAATCCAAGGATCGCGACGGATTGTCCGACGCGGCGGATGCAAGCGACACCAATCGCAGGCGGTCGGTCCGCTATGTTTTCGAAACCCTGTTTGACAGACCTCGCACTACGAAAGAGTAGGCGCCGAAAGACGGCGCCCTTTTATTTCTGGCTCAGAAATCCACGCCGCGCTGGGCCTTGATGCCAGCTTGGAACGGGTGCTTTTCCTCGGTCATTTCCGTGACCAAATCGGCATAATCGCGCAGCGCTTGCGGCGCATCGCGCCCTGTCAGAAAGACGCTGGTCTTGTCCGACCGCGCTTTCAGGCCGTCAATCACCGCGTCAACGGACAGGTATTCATAGCGCAGGGCGATATTGATTTCGTCCAGAACAACCAGGTCGTAATCTCCGCTGCGCATCAGGTCACAGGCCTTGCCAAAGGCGGCGGTCGCGGCGGCAATATCGCGGTCGCGATCCTGCGTGTCCCAGGTGAAACCCTCGCCCATCGTGTGCCATGTCACCAGATCGCGGTCCTCGAAAAACCGCCGCTCGCCGGTTTTCCACTTGCCCTTGATGAACTGAACCACGGCAACCTTCTGGCCCCAGCCCAGCGCCCGGATCACAACACCGAACGCGGCCGAGGATTTGCCCTTGCCCTTACCGGTGTTGATCAGGACCAGGCCGCGCCCGGGATCGGTGGCCTCGGACACTTTCTTGCGGTGCTTGGCCTGCACCTGTTGCATCTTGTCCTTGTGATCCTGCGCGTCGCTCATGGGGAACCCTCTGTGTTTGTACGGCCCAACCTATGCGAAGATCGCAAAAGGTAAAGGTCAGGCTTTGGGGTCGGTGACGGCCCTGGCCTTGCCGCGTTCAAGGCCAAGCTGATGTTCCCGCCAGATCACGACGACATTGCCCGCGATCACCAGTGTGGCTCCGATCAGAATGGCAAGCGTCGGCAACTCGTCGAACCAGAAATAGCCGATGACCACGGCAAACAGCATGCTGGTATAATCGTAAGGCGCCAGCATCGAGGCCTGTCCGAACCGATAGGATGACGTGACAAGGATCTGGGCAACCCCGCCGGTAATACCCGTCGTCACCAGAATGGCGGCCTGGTCCCAGCTTGGCAGTTTCCAGCCCCAAAAGACCGTCAGCGCCGACAGCAGCGTTGCGGTCAGCGAGAAATAGAAAACGATGGCCGCCGGATGGTCGACCTGGACAAGCTGGCGCAGGTGAATTTGCACAAAGCCACGGGCGACGGTTGCGGCCAGAATACACAATGCGCCAATGGTGGCGGTCAATTCCATCTGGCTGCTGCCCAGCCGAGGCCAGATCATGATCACGACACCCAGCAGCCCCAGCGCGACCGCGCCGATGCGGATCATGCGAATCTTTTCGCCCAGCATCAGCGCCGCGAGGATCAGCGTGAAAATCGGTGTCGCATACCCGATTGCGGTGACCTCGGGCAGGGGCAGCAGGCTGAGGCCGGTAAAGGTCAGCGCCATCGCGCTGGTCCCCAGAACGCCTCTCCAGAAATGTCCGACGGGCTTTTTGATGACGAACATATGCGCCAGCTCTCCGCGCGATATCAGCCAGATCACGATAACCGGTATTGCAAAGAGCGACCGGAAAAAGACCAGCTCTCCGGGCGGGAAATCGTCAGACAGGGCCTTGACCAGCGCAGCCATGACCGTGAACAGGAACACGGCGCACAGCTTGAGCAGCACGGCAAGGACAGGTCGATGCGATGTTAAGGATTTTGCCATCGGCGCGACCCTGCGCTTTTGCCGGCGAAAGATCAATGGCCGTCCGCCGGTGGTTCAGACCTCTGTCCAATTTTCCGGCAAGGGCGCGCCGATTTCATCCGCGAAGGCGTCCAGAAAACGGATCATGCGCCGGGCCCGTCGCAACGCGAGCTGTCTTCCGGTTTCGGTCAGCATGCCGTCCGGCAGGCTCAGCAGTTTGACCTTCCAATGATCGAGCGAGAATTGCAGATCGTCCAACGCCCGGTTTGCCGCAAAGGGATCGGCGGGATCGTAAAGCGCGCGCCCCAGCGCACCCGAGACCGAAAAGTTCCGGGCAATGCCAATAGCCCCCAGCGCATCCAGCCGGTCGGCATCCCGCAGAATGCGGGCCTCGGGCGTTTCGGGCGGGATGTTGGCCGAGAAGCTATGGGCGGCGATTGCATGCTGAACGGCGCGGAATTTGTCGCTGTCAAAGCCCAGATCGCCCAGAATAGGCTCTGATTCCACGGCGGACCTGCGTGAGGCCAGGTGGCGGTCGGGATCGTCCTTGGACAGGTTGACCAGATCGTGCAGGTAGCAGGCGGCCAGCAGCACAGTCTTATCGGTTGAGTCATCCGCGATGGCCTGCGCGTTGACCCAGACCCGGTCCAGATGCGCCAGATCATGCGCCGGGTCCGTCGTCATGCGTTGACGGACAATCGCCCGCAGACGGCTGCGCAATTCAGCCGACCCGGCCACGGTTTTCGCCGATCTGGCCCCGGTGCAGCAGCAGGTGGTCAAGGATTACGCAGGCCATCATCGCCTCGCCCACGGGAACGGCGCGGATGCCGACGCAGGGGTCGTGGCGGCCCTTGGTGATGATCTCGGTTTCCTCACCCGATTTGGTGATGGTCTTGCGGGTGGTCAGGATCGATGAGGTTGGTTTGACCGCGAACCGCACGACGATGTCCTGCCCGGTCGAGATGCCGCCCAGAATGCCGCCCGCGTGGTTCGAGCTGTATTGCGGGCCGTTCTGACCCATGAATATCTCGTCGGCATTGGCCTCGCCGGTCAGTTCTGCCGCAGCCATGCCTTCGCCGATTTCAACACCCTTGACGGCGTTGATCGACATCATCGCGGCGGCGAGATCAGTGTCTAACTTGGCATAAACAGGCGCGCCGAGCCCGGCGGGAACGCCGCGGGCGACGACCTCGACCACGGCTCCGACCGAGTTTCCGGATTTGCGCAGGTCGTCCAGATAGGCGGCCCAGTCACCGGCGGCCTGTGCATCAGGTGTCCAGAACGGGTTCTGTTCGATCTGCGACCAGTCGAAATTGGCGCGGTCGATCCTGTGCGGCCCGATCTGGGTCATGTAACCGGTGATCTGCACGTTTGGCGCAATCTGTTTGATCGCCTCGCGCGCCAACCCGCCTGCCGCGACGCGCGACGCGGTTTCGCGGGCGGAACTGCGCCCGCCGCCGCGATAGTCGCGGATGCCGTATTTCTGCCAATAGGTGATATCGGCGTGGCCCGGACGGAACTTTTCCTTGATATCGCCGTAGTCTTTCGAGCGCTGGTCGGTGTTTTCGATCATCAGTTGCACCGGGGTGCCCGTGGTCTGGCCTTCGAAAACGCCGGACATGATCCGGACCTGATCGGGTTCGCGCCGCTGGGTGGTGAACTTGTTCTGCCCCGGTTTGCGCTTGTCCAGCCAGTGCTGGATCATCGTCTCGTCAATCGTGACGCCCGGCGGGCAGCCGTCGACCGTGGCGCCCAAGGCGGGACCGTGGCTTTCGCCCCAGGTGGTGACGCGGAAGAGGTGTCCAAAGCTGTTCATCGACATGGGGCGTGCTCCTTTGCCGGTTGTGATTAGCGGGCGCGGGGCTTGGCCTCAAGCAGATTTGCGGCGAGGGGGCGCGCCGCCTGGTCGGCGACGCGTTTGAGTATTTGTGAAAAGATGAAGATCAGGCCGCGTTCAGAGCCCTGACGCGGGTTTCGGTGATGCTGAGCGCGGCTTGTGCGGCCTCGCGACCCTTTTGGACGAAGTGGGCGCGGTAGATGGCGTTGTGGTGGTCGGTTTCCTGGTATTGATGTGGTGTCAATGAAACCGAAAGAACCGGAATGCCGGTATCCAGGCCGGCGCGCATCAGGCCGTCGACTACGGCTTGTGCCACGAAATCGTGCCGGTAGATACCGCCATCCACGACAAAGGCCGCGCAGGCGATGGCGGCATAGTTGCCGGTTTGGGCCAGATCGCGCGCCAGCAGGGGCATTTCGAACGCGCCGGGCGCGTCGAAGATATCAACCTGTTCGGCGGGAATGTATTCAAGGAACCCATCCAATGCGCGGTCGACGATATCGGAGTGCCAGTTGGCTTTGATGAAGGCATAGCGGGTGTGTGTCATTTGGATCTCCTGAGGTTGCAGACACGTCACCCAAGGCGATCACGAGCAAACGCGCCGTGTCACCGGCCCGTTTGCGCGTTCTCTTTCATCCGGACTGTAACCGTCGGCTCTGGCTTTTCAC
Source organism: Ruegeria sp. ABD4_443 (assembly GCF_056160865.1). Classification (NCBI taxonomy): domain Bacteria; kingdom Pseudomonadati; phylum Pseudomonadota; class Alphaproteobacteria; order Rhodobacterales; family Roseobacteraceae; genus Ruegeria; species Ruegeria sp. ABD4_443. The sequence continues at coordinate 74,235 of NZ_JBSWYA010000004.1, forward strand.
CAGATCTGCTGACACCCCGGATCACCCGAGGCCGCTCGCGGGCTTACGGGGCAATGCCCGCATACCGCCGGTGGGGAATTTCGCCCCGCCCTGAGAACGAGGCGGAACTTGCCAAGTGTTGTGCGGTTCTGCAAGAGGCAAAAGGAGTGCAACGAGGAGAATGCCATGCACCCCAATCCCGCATTTCGCGGCGCAGGTCCGGACCGCAACATAGCCTTTGCCCGCAGCCGGGCCTTTGGCGTGCTTGCCGTATCGACGCAGGGTGCGCCGCTGCTGAGCCATGTGCCGTTTCTGCTGGCCGAAGACGGGTCGACGGCGGACTTGCATCTTGTACGGTCCAACCCGATTGTCCGGGCTCGGTCAGGCTGGGGCGGGGCCCGGATCGCGGTGTCTGGACCGGATGGATATATTTCGCCCGATTGGTACGGCGTTGCCGACCAGGTGCCGACATGGAATTACGTGGCCGTTCATCTGACCGGGCGTTTGGAGCAACTGCCGGACGGGGATCTGCCCGAGCTTTTGGGTCGTCAGTCGGCCTTTTTCGAAACTCACCTGGCGCCCAAACCCCCCTGGAATATGGCGAAGATGTCGCAAGAGGCGTTGGCCAAGATGTTGCGCATGATCGTGCCGTTCCGGTTTCATGTCGATGACATCCAGGGCACCTGGAAGCTGGGCCAGAACAAACCCGACGCGGTGCGTCTGGCGGCGGCCAGCCATGCCGATGGTGTCGATCTGGGCAGCGAAAACGGGCAGCTTGCCGGGTTGATGCGAAATCCCTGACCGCCGGGGTCAGGGTGCCGAGAATGTCGCCAGGTAGGCGGCAATGTCGTCCGCGCCTTTCTTCAGTTTTACGCTCATGTTCGGTCGGGCCGTTTCGTCGCCCAGATAGGCGCGGATGAAACCGATCGGGTCCCTGGAATAGGCCGCGATATTCTCGGTCGTCCAGACAAGACCCTGGTCGCCCGCGCGGATCATGTCATCGGTGAACATTCCGATGGGCAGGCGCGGGCCGCCGTACCGATAGTCGTTTTCCGTGCCGGCCACCCGGCCAACGACGTCGTACAGATTCGGGCCCGTGATGCCGCCCTTTACCAGAACCTCGTCATTGCGGATGACCGCATGACAGGGCGTACACCGGTTGAACAGCTTTTCGCCCTTTGCCGGGTCGCCGGATGCAAGGGACTGGGTTGCCGTGATCGCGATGAGAATGACCGCAAGGGGTGTTTTTCTGGGCATAGGGTATCTCCGATTGGGCGGGGGTATCGGTGCCCCAATCAGCCTTTCCCGTAAAAAGTGCAATCATCCCGTGTGCCCGGCGTGCCGCGTCAGAAATATCTATGTAAAATAAGTGATTTACGCGCAACGAAATCGCGTTAATGGGGAAATTAGGTGGTGGAATTGTGGCGCAATGCGCGCCACTATCGTGTGGCGGCTGTGGACACATCGGCGGCAGGGGCGAAATCCTGGGCTGCCGCAGGCGCGCGAATCATTGGTCGGCGCGGGTTTGCGTGGGGCCGCAACGGTTTGGTTCCCACGGGGCGATCCCCCGAGAATCGGGGCTTGTGTTGTGACATAATGCCCAGATGCGGCGTATTGCGCGCCTATGAACGCTGGACGAACCGTATTCTCCCCGATAGATAGCGCGTTTAAGACACCGCGTTCGCGCGGTGCGCGAGCTATATGCCCGTCCGCGGGCGCCAGAGAATCGGAGAAAACCTCGTGTCCCACGCAGAAGACCACGAAGGCACCCGCAGAGACTTCCTTTACTACGTCGCAGGCGGCGCGGGAGTCGTTGCCACCGGGGCCGCCGTATGGCCCCTGATCAACCAGATGAACCCTTCGGCAGATGTTCAGGCGCTGTCGTCGATCCGCGTGGATGTAAGCGGAGTTGAACCCGGAACGCAGCTGACCGTTAAGTGGTTGGGCAAGCCCGTGTTTATCCGTCACCGCACCGGCGCGGAAATCCAGGAAGCACAGGAACAGGACGCAGAAGGCGTTGATGCGCTGCCAGATCCGCTGGCGCGTAACTTCAACCTGAGCGCGGATGCCCCGGCGACCGATGCCAACCGCGTGATGCCGTCGCCCGAAGGCGAGGCGGCCGGTGCATGGATCGTGCAGATGGGCGTTTGTACCCACCTTGGCTGTGTGCCGCTGGGCGATGCCGGCGACTTTGGTGGCTGGTTCTGCCCCTGCCACGGTTCGCACTATGACCTTGCCGGTCGTATCCGTAAGGGCCCTGCGCCTGAAAACCTGCCTGTCCCGCCCGCTGAGTGGACGGACGCCAGCACCATCAAACTCGGCTAAGGGAGACCCAGATGTCCGGAATTCCCCATGATCATTACGAGCCGAAGACAAACGGCGAAAAGTGGCTGAACAGCCGCCTGCCGATTGTCGGCCTGCTCTATGACACCCTGATGATCCCCACGCCCAAGAACCTGAACTGGTGGTGGATCTGGGGCATCGTCCTGGCGTTCTGCCTGGCGCTGCAGATCGTCACCGGTATCGTTCTGGTGATGCACTACACCCCGCATGTCGATCTGGCCTTTGCCAGCATCGAGCACATCATGCGCAATGTGAATGGCGGCTATATGCTGCGGTATCTGCACATGAACGGCGCCTCGCTGTTCTTTGTTGCGGTTTACATCCACATCTTCCGCGGTCTGTTCTACGGATCGTATAAAGCCCCGCGTGAAATCACGTGGATCATCGGGATGCTGATCTATCTCTGCATGATGGGCACCGCCTTCATGGGCTACGTTCTGCCCTGGGGTCAGATGTCCTTCTGGGGTGCGACCGTGATCACCGGCCTGTTTGGCGCGATCCCGTTCATCGGCGATGCGATCCAGACCTGGCTGCTGGGTGGACCGGCGGTGGACAACGCCACGCTGAACCGCTTTTTCTCGCTGCATTACCTGCTGCCGTTCGTGATTGCGGCACTGGTGATCGTGCATATCTGGGCCTTCCACACCACTGGCAACAACAACCCCACGGGGGTTGAAGTGCGCCGTGGCTCGAAAGCCGAGGCCGAGAAAGACACGCTGCCGTTCTGGCCTTACTTCGTGATCAAGGACCTGTTCGCACTGGCCGTGATCCTGGTTGTCTTCTGGGCGGTTGTCGGCTTCATGCCGAACTACCTGGGTCACCCGGACAACTATATCGAAGCCAACCCGCTTGTTACGCCTGCGCATATCGTGCCTGAATGGTACTTCTTGCCGTTCTACGCGATCCTGCGTGCCTTTACCGGCGAAGTCTGGGTTGTGCAGTTCGCCAGCTTCATCACCGGCGGCATCGTTGATGCCAAATTCTTTGGTGTTCTGGCGATGTTCGGCGCGATCCTGGCGATGGCCCTGGCGCCGTGGCTGGACACCTCGACCGTGCGTTCGGGCAAGTACCGTCCGATGTTCAAATGGTGGTTCTACCTGCTGGTCATCGACTTCTTTGCCCTGATGTGGCTGGGTGCGATGCCCGCCGAGGAGCCCTATGCGACCTTCTCGCTGATCGCGTCGGCTTACTGGTTCGCCTATTTCTTCGTGATCCTGCCGATCCTGGGTGTCATCGAGAAGCCCGAGGCGCAGCCGGAAACCATCGAAGAAGACTTCAACGCGCATTATGGCAAGGCTGACGCCGACGCCACGCCGGCCGAGTAAGAAGAGGGACCGGAATCATGTTCAAGAAACTTGCAATCGGTGCCGCGTTTGCCCTGGCCCTTGCGCCCGCCTCGACCTTTGCGGCAGGTGGCGGTGAGCAACATATCGAGGACTTCGACTTTTCGTTCGAAGGCCCCTTCGGCACCTATGATCAGAACCAGCTGCAACGCGGCCTGCAGATCTATACCGAGGTCTGCGCGGCGTGCCACGGCCTGAAATACGTGCCCCTGCGCACTTTGTCCGACCCCGACGGGGTAGGCATGCCAGAGGACCAGGTTCGGGCCTATGCGGCGGGCAACTTCGAGGTGTTCGACCCCGAGCTGGACGATTTTCGCCCGGCAATTCCAACCGACCATTTCCCGGCCAACACGGCGGCTGGCGCACCTGACCTGAGCCTGATGGCCAAGGCGCGTGCGGGTTTCCACGGGCCCTATGGCCTGGGGATCAACCAACTGGTCAAAGGCATGGGCGGGGCAGAGTATATTGCATCGCTGCTGCACGGTTATACCGGTCACGAAAAGGAAGAGGCTGGTGCGGTTCTGTATGAAAACACCGCCTTTCCGGGTGGGTGGATTTCCATGGCGCCGCCGCTGTTCGACGAGCAGGTCGAATTTGCTGATGGCCATGAAAACACGGTCGAGGCCATGGCGCAGGACGTTGCCGCGTTTCTGATGTGGACAGCCGAGCCGCAGATGATGGGACGCAAGAACGCGGGCTTTGTCGGCGTGATCTTCCTGTCTGTCCTTTCGGTGCTGCTGTACCTGGTGAACAAACGCCTGTGGGCGCCGCACAAGGGCAAGATCCGCAAGGACTGAGGTCTTTGAAAGCGTGAAAAGAAACCCCCGCGACCTGATGGAAGCGGGGGTTTTTCTTTGGGCGGGGATAAGGGGCCAGCCCCTTCTTGGCCTTTGGCCAATTCAACCCCGGGATATTTCTGGCCAGGTGAAGAGCGGATCAGGCCTGTAACTGCGTATTGCCGGTACCGGTGATCGTAGCGGTCACGATCTGACCTTCGGGTTGGGGCGCGTCAAAGGTCACTTCGGTGAATTGTTCGGTGCGGCCCATGTTTTGGTTTTCCATCAGGATGCGATGGGTTTTGCCGATCTGGGTTGCAAGGTGATTGGTGACCTGCAGGTCACCGGCGGCACGCAGGCGTGCGGCGCGCTGTTTTATGGTCTGGCCGTTGACCTGTTGCGGAATGCGCGCCGCGGGCGTGCCCTCGCGCCGGGAGTAGGGAAAGACATGCAGCCATGTCAGGTCGCAGTCGGTAACCAGTTTCAGGGAATTTTCGAACTGTGCTTCGGTTTCGGTGGGGAACCCGGCGATGATATCGGCCCCAAAGGTCATGTCGGGGCGCAGTTTGCGGGCCTCTTGGGTGAAGCGGATGGCGTCGTCGCGCAGGTGGCGGCGTTTCATCCGTTTCAGGATCAGGTCGTCGCCATGTTGCAGTGACAGGTGCAGATGCGGCATCAGGCGCGGTTCGGTCGCGATGGCCTGCATCAGGTTTTCGTCCACTTCGATCGAATCGATGGAACTGATGCGCAGCCGTGGCAGATCGGGGACCAGTTTCAGGATGCGCATGACCAGATCACCCAGTTTGGGACTTGCCGGCAGGTCGGCCCCCCACGAGGTCAGGTCGACCCCGGTCAGGACAACCTCGTTATAGCCCCTGTCCACCAGGCGTTTGATCTGGTCAACAACGACCCCGGCCGGGACGCTGCGCGAGTTGCCGCGGCCGTAGGGGATGATGCAGAAAGTACAGCGGTGGTCGCAGCCGTTCTGGACCTGTACGTAAGCGCGTGAGCGTGTGCCAAAGCCGTCGATCAGGTGGCCTGCCGTTTCGGTGACCGACATGATGTCGTTGACCTGAACGGATTCGGTCTTGCCGATGAAATCCGCGGCCATGCCTTTCCAGGTTTCGGGCTGCATTTTTTCGGTGTTGCCGATGACCACGTCGACTTCGTCCATGCGGGCGAAAGTTTCGGGTTCGGTCTGGGCGGCGCAGCCCGTAACGATCAGCCGGGCATGGGGGTTTTCACGCCGCAGCTTGCGGATCTCTTGCCGGGCCTTGCGTACCGCTTCGGCGGTCACGGCGCAGGTGTTTACGATAACCGCATCGGTGACGCCCGCCTGTTGCGAGAGATCCTTCATCGCTTCGGTCTCATAGGCGTTCAGGCGGCACCCCAGGGTGGCGAATTTGGGGGCGCTCATTCCAGCGACTCCAGGAATTCGGGTGTCAGGGTGCCCGAGAATACATGGCGGGTGGGTCCGGTCATCCAGACACCGTCATCCTGCCAGTCGATCTGGATACGCCCACCGTCCAGCTCGATCTGTACCGCCCGTCCGGTCAGGCCGCGCCGGGCGGCGGCCACGGCCGTCGCGCAGGAAGATGACCCGGACGCCAGCGTGATGCCGACACCGCGTTCCCAGACGCGCATGCGGATATGGTCGGGGCCGATGAGCTGGGCCACCTGCACATTGGTTCGTTCCGGGTACAGGGGGTGGTGTTCATAGCGTGCACCGAATTCCGCAAGCGGGATGGCCTCGGCATTGTCGACGAAGAAGGTGCAATGGGGGTTGCCCATGCCGGTGGCGGTCGGGCCGCCTTCGATCGGAAGCTCAAGCGTGTCGATCGCCTCGGACAGGGGGACCTCGTGCCAGTCAAGCTGCGGCTGCCCCATGTTCACCGATGTCAGGCCATTGCCCGCGTCACGCGCATAAAGCGTGCCGCGTTGTGTGGTCAGTGTCAGTTGGGTCTTGCCGCTTTCGGTCATCAGGTGGCGCGCGATGCACCGGGTGGCGTTACCGCAGGCGGCCGAGGTCGACCCGTCGGCGTTGTAGAATACCAGGTGGGCGTCCGCTGGGCCGGTTTCGATGACCGCCAGTTGATCGAATCCCACGCCGAAATGCCTGTGCCCGATTCCACGGGCCAGCGCAGGTGTGACCGGGACGGGCCGCGCACGGGCGTCCAGTATGACGAAGTCATTGCCCAGCCCGTGCATCTTCATGAAGGGCAAACCGATATCCTGCGCATGTTGCATGGCGGGCATATAGCGCCGCTCTGGCGATGAATCCACCCTGCCGGGAAGATTCCTGAAAAAAGGGGTTGACCCCCCCGCACCACCTGCCTAATTAGGCCGCCTATCGGGACGCCGGAAACAAGTTAAATCTGGCGAAACGGAGTGTGATTTAAGGGCTTGAACCCGAACGGGGAAATACCTTAGAGAGCATCGCGGATCGACATGATCCGGAAAGAGTGGGCCGTTAGCTCAGTTGGTAGAGCAACTGACTTTTAATCAGTGGGTCGCAGGTTCGAATCCTGCACGGCTCACCACTTTTACCGATTTGACGGAATTCGAAAAACCGCTGGGCGAAAGCTTGGCGGTTTTCGTCAGCCGAACTGCCCCTGGCAGAACCAGCCCGCCGACATCGTGCCGCCGTGGCCGTAAAACAGCCACAGCCGTTCGCCCTGTTCGGTCACCACAACCCAATAATCCCGCACGCCGCTGCGCCAGTTGGGGTCGTCGAGCCACCATTCCGGCGCGATGCGTTCCGGCCCCGTCGCCTGTGCCAGATGCCAGTTGCGCCCGCGCCAGCGAAAGGCGGTCGGAACATCCGGGGTTTCCGGGGCCGTCACCGGCTCGGGCTGCCACATCTGCAGGGGCCGGGGGCGTGGCGGGGCGGGCCAGTCGCGCGCGGGCTCTGACCATGCCGCCGCCAGGGTCTGCGCCGTTTTCTCGGGGATATGCGAGGCCGCCGGGTGGCGCCGCGTGATCGCTTCGAGCCCGACCCGCGCGCCCAGTTTGGCCGTAAGGTCGTCGACGGCGGTGTTGCCCTCAAGACGGTTGCGGGCGACCTGCCGGGCCTCGGCATGGCCAGCCATGGTACGGGCGTGGATGGGTTCGGTCTGGACCGCCGCAAGCCGCAGCATGTCGATGCCATATCCTGCGTCGATCTTGTCGATTTTCATCTCTAACAAGGGGCGAATACGGTGTTTGTCATGAGTTGGCCGGGCCAGGCCAACCTCGATGATTTCGGCCGCCAGATCGGCGCGATGCGCCTCGCACCGCAGGGTGCGCACCCCGCGCCCCTTTTCTTCGAGCTTGGCACATAGCGTCGGCAAGATCCGGTCGATGGCGGCCATCACGTCCTCGGTCAGGCCGATTGGGTTGGGCAGGGTCATCCGCACCGCAAAGTGATGCGGCGCGCGCGCGGGCGAGACCGGCTCGGGGGCGCTGCCCATGGCCTGATCCAGCCGCAGCACCAGCCCGCGCCCGAACCGGCGGGCGAGCGAGGCGCGCGGCTGCCCCAGCAGATCGCCGATCCGGCGCAGGCCCAGCCGGCTCAGTTGCGCCACGACGGGATCATCCAGCCGCAGCGCCGCGATGGGCAGGGGGCTGAGCGCGCCATAGGACTGCCCCGGCGCCGCAATCCGCGCGCCGCCGCCCAGGGCCGCCACCTGCGGCGCAGCCCCGCCCCTGGTCCAGTGCCGCCGCTTGCCGGCGCGTGCGCGGGTGGCGCGGGCCTCTTGGCTGATGGCGTCGCCGTTGCGGTCCGAGCTGGCCTCTTGCCCGGCGTATCGCGCCAGCGCCCAGGCCGCGCCCAGCGTGTCGGCGATGCCCATCTGAACGCTCAGGCCCATATCGGCGCAGTCGGTTTCAAGCACGCGCAGCAGCGCCTCTTCTCCGCCGAACAGATGCGCGCAGCCCGACAGGTCGACGACCAGACCGTCCGGCGATTCTTCGGCGACCCAAGGGCTGAACTTGCCCGCCCAGCGGCGCAGCGCGGTCAGAAACGCGGCCTCGGCCGGGGCGTTGCGGGGGCGGGTCACAAGGGTGGCGCACATGGCATGGGCATCGCGCACCGGCTGTCCGACACGCAGCCCGGCGGCCTGTGCCTCGGTATTCAGCGAGGTGATGACCTGCATGTTCGATTGTTCGGCCACCACGGCCAATGGGCCTGCTTGCAGGCCCCGCGCGGCGCGGATCAGCCGTTCGGCCCCAAGACGGGGGAACCACAGCGAAAGTATTCGGCGTTTGGGCATTGGGCAGACATCAAAATGTTCTCATTTTGTTCTTACCGTGGAATCATGCCCCGAGTCGAGTCCGCCCTTATCCGCAGGTCAGCCGCTGAATGATCCCGGCGCCGTTCACATAGACGTTCAGCCGGTCGATCCGGTAGTCCTGCGTCGCAATGTCGTTGGGGCCAAGCACACGGGACCGTTCCGGCAGATCGGCCTGAATGGCGGATACCGGTTGGCCGACGGTGTCGGCAAAGGGCTCGCCTTTGCAAAAGGCCAAATCGACCGGAGCGGCATCAGCCGTGGTCGTGGTTTCCTGGGGGTCCACCGTTTCGGCGCAGGCTGCCAGCAGGATCAGGATCGGGATCGGGAAAAAACGGTGCATTGGCGTTCCTTGTTCTGGCAATGTCGTTTCTGCAATATCAATTATTTAGCCAGCCTGCCATGAAAGCGCAGTTGAAAACACCCTGTATTTGCCGCAGGGTCAGGGCAAAACCGACTGGGAGATGTGAAACATGCGTACCCGTGCCGCCGTCGCCGTTCAGGCGGGCAAACCATTGGAAGTGATGGACGTAAACCTCGAAGGCCCCAAGGCGGGCGAGGTTCTGGTCGAGATCAAGGCCACCGGCATCTGCCACACTGACGAATTCACCTTGTCGGGCGCTGACCCCGAGGGGCTGTTTCCGGCCATTCTGGGCCATGAAGGCGCGGGTGTAGTGGTCGAGGTCGGGCCGGGCGTGACCAGCCTGAAACCGGGTGATCATGTCATTCCGCTTTACACACCTGAATGTCGTGAGTGTGAATACTGCCTGCATCCCAAGACCAACCTGTGCCAGGCGATCCGCGAAACCCAAGGTCAGGGCCTGATGCCCGACGGCACCTCGCGTTTTTCGACGTTGGATGGCGACCCGATCCTGCATTACATGGGCTGCTCGACCTTCGCCAACCACACGGTCCTGCCGGAAATCGCGCTGGCCAAGGTGCGCGAGGACGCGCCGTTCGACAAGATCTGCTATATCGGCTGCGGCGTGACCACCGGTATCGGCGCGGTGATCAACACCGCCAAGGTGGAAATCGGCAGCCGCGCCATCGTGTTCGGCCTGGGCGGCATCGGTCTGAACGTGATCCAGGGCCTGCGTCTGGCCGGGGCTGACCAGATCGTCGGCGTTGACCTGAACCCGTCGAAGGTCGAGATGGCCACCAGGTTCGGGATGACCGATTTCGTCAACCCGGCCGAGGTCGAAGGCGATCTGGTCCCCTATCTGGTCAATCTGACCAAGGGCGGCGCGGATTACACATTCGACGCTACCGGCAATGTCGGAGTGATGCGCGACGCGCTGGAATCGGCGCATAAGGGCTGGGGTGAATCGATCATCATCGGTGTCGCACCTGCGGGGGCCGAAATCTCGACCCGTCCGTTCCAGCTGGTCACCGGCCGGTCGTGGCGCGGCACCGCCTTTGGCGGCGCGCGCGGTCGCACGGACGTGCCCAAGATCGTCGACTGGTACATGGACGGCAAGATCGAGATCGACCCGATGATCACCCACACCATGGGTCTGGCCGATATCAACCACGGCTTTGACCTGATGCATAAGGGCGAAAGCATTCGGTCGGTGGTTGTTTACTGACCGCTTTAGATTTCCTGGAAGGGTGGGCTTGTGCCCGCCCTTTTCCGTTTTTCCATATGTTTTCCAGGTTATAGCTATCAGTTGAGGATTCGAGTTGACCACGAACTCCACAGACCGCCTTGCGGTTCTGATTGACGCCGACAATGTTCCGGCAAAACACGCCGCCGAGATTTTCGAGGAAATCGCCACGTTGGGTGAAGCGGGCTTAAGGCGGATCTACGGAGATTTCTCCAATGGTTCGCCGCAAGGATGGGACGCCAAGACCCTGGCCGAATATGCAATCGTTCCCCATCAACAATTCGCCAACACGACGGGAAAAAATTCCAGCGATATCGCACTGGTTATTGATGCGATGGACATCCTGCATTCTGATCGCTTTGGCGGATTTGTACTGGTGTCCTCAGACAGCGACTTCACACGCCTTGCAAGCCGCATTCGCGAACAGGGGCTGGATGTTTTTGGCATTGGTGAGCGCAAGGCCCCCAAAGCGTTCGTGAATGCGTGCAACAGGTTCATTTACATCGAGAATATTAAAAAACCTGCGCAAAACGCACAAACCGCAGGGGGCGCCAATGCGCAAGAGGGAAAGCATGATCTGAACCATGCCTATCAGTTGATCTGCAATGTTGTTGAGAAAACGAATGAGCCCGACGGTTGGGCCGGGCTGGCCTTTGTCGGAAGCCAATTGCGCAAGATTTACACTGACTTCGACCCCAGAACCTATGGGTTCAAAAGGTTGAGCGACCTGGTTCAGGCCATCGGGCGGTTCGAGCAGGAAGGCGCAAACGGAAACCTCAAGATCAGGGTCGCCGAGAAATAGATCACTCTCCCGGTCGCGATGCCCCGGTATCCGACCGCGGGGACCGTACCCGTAGCACCGGGGTGTTGGTCGAGGTGGTGTTCGAGCGGCTTTCACGCCAGACGACGAATACGCCCGATGCGATAATGATGCTGGCGCCGACGGCAACCCAGGCATCGGGGTTTTCACCAAAGAACACAGCGCCGAAAATCGTGGCCCAGATGATCTGGCTGTACTGGCTGGGCGCGACAACGCCCGCCGGAGCCGCGCGATAGGCCAGGATGATCAGGTGCTGGGCGATGACCGAGAACAGCCCGACCAGCGCCATCATGCCCAGATGCAACAGGGACGGGGGCTGATAAACGGCGGGCTGCGCAAGGCTCATGGTTACGATGGCCAGCAGCATCGGGTAAAGGATCAGGACGGCCGAGCGTTCCTCGTTGCCGATCTTGCGGACCAGGACCGAGGCGAAGGCGCTGCAGAATGCGGCCGTCAGGGCGGCGACATGACCTGCGGTTATGTCCGTCGCGCCGGGTCGCAGGACGATCAGAACCCCGATCAGCCCTACGCCGACAGCGGCCCACCGCTGTGCGCGGACCACTTCGCCCAGAATCGGGATCGACAGGACCGTTACGATCAGCGGAAAGGAAAACAGCAGCGAATAGACCTCGGCCAGGGGAAGGACCGAAAAGGAATAAAAGGCGCAGGACATCGCCGTGACCATCAGGCCAGATCGCAACAGGACCAGCCACGGATGATGCGGCCGGAAATTGCTGGGCGTTCTGTCGGCCAGCATCGAAACGGCCATCGGGACAAAGGAAAACAGCGTGGCGAAAAAGATGATCTGCATCACCGAATAGGTCGCGCCCAGCACTTTGATCAATGCGTCATGGCTGGCAAAAACCGCAAAGCCCAGAAATGCATATCCAAGGCCCCGAAGGATCGTGTTCTGTGTGCTCATCTGTCTGGCCTCGGTCTTGGGGTCAGCCCTGGTCACAGGGTCGGGGCGGCGGGCTGCGCGCTTTCCCTTGGTTAAACCCATTTTCAAAAGGCGCATAGCCCCAATTTTACCGCTAACACTGTTGCCAGCAGCGCTGATACCTTGCCCGGATTGCGGCTATCTCAGAACTGGCGGGGCATCTTTGGGTTGGCGGGCGGATTGAACGCCGGCCTTCATGCCCACGCCGATACGGCGCGCCAATGCCACCCAAGGCGTGGCGGTGTCCGGCGGCAGGGTCTGGGTGGCGACCTCTTCGAACAGGTCCAGCCAATGGGCGAAAAGCTCGGGCCTTACGTCGGGCCGTTCGATATGGACCCGCTGCGGATTTCCGTCATAGCTGCGCTCGTACAATATGGCATTGCGCCAGAAGGCGGCGATTTTGGCCTCATGTGCGGGCCAGTTGTCGACATGGTTGGCAAAGACCGGCCCCAGCAGCGCATCTGTTCGGACACGGGCATAGAAGGCATGAACCTGCGCGTTGATCTGTGCAGGCGTCGCGGGAAAACGCGGGGGCAGGGTTGGTCTGGACATGGGTGGTCTCGGGTTTCGGCTCTGTTCAAGGGCAATACCCGTTTGCGCGGTCATGCTACAGGGGTGGTTTTGTCGCGCTGTCCCGGCGTCAGCAAATGCCGCAACAGGGCCACCGGGTGCGCGCGAAGGCTGAGACGGGTGGCGACGTAATCCTCGACCACCTGCTCGCCCAGCGTCATCTGTGGCAGATGGGCCTCGGGCTCGTCCAGATACTCGCCCTCAAGATCCTGTGAAAACAGGGGCAGGGGTTTGACGGTGGCAATCGCCTTGGCCTGCCACAGAGCCTCGCGCCGGGTCAGGTCGCAGGCAGCAAAGGCATCGGCCTCGGCCAGACGTTCGATCACCGACGGGCCCAGCCCCGCACGGCGCCAGACGTCATCCACTTGGGTATAGCCGTTGCCCCGCGCGGCGGTCAGCCAACTGGCGTCCTCCTCGCTGAGGCCCTTGATCTGGCGGAACCCCAGCCGCAGGGCCAGACCGCCATGGCCGTCGGGTTCCATCACATTGTCCCAGAAACTGGCATTGATGCAGACCGGGCGCACCTGAACGCCGTGTTCGCGGGCATCCCGCACGATCTGGGCCGGCGCATAAAACCCCATCGGTTGCGAGTTCAGCAGGGCGCAGGCGAAAATGCCCGGATGGTGGCATTTGATCCAGGCCGAGGCATAGACCAGCAGCGCAAAGCTGGCCGCGTGGCTTTCGGGAAAGCCATAAGACCCGAACCCTTCGATCTGGCTGAAGCACCGCTCGGCAAAGTCGGCGTCATAGCCGTTGCGCCGCATCCCCCGCAGAAACAGGCTGCGGAACTCGCTGACGGACCCATGTTTCTTGAACGTAGCCAGCGACCGCCGCAGACGGTCTGCCTGTTCCGGGGTGAAGCCTGCGCCAACAATGGCGATCTGCATCGCCTGTTCCTGAAACAGCGGCACGCCCAGCGTCTTGCCCAGCACATCACCCAGCGCGTCCGAGGGGAAGCTGACCTCCTCCTCTCCGTTCCGGCGGCGGATATAGGGGTGGACCATGTCGCCCTGGATGGGGCCGGGGCGGATGATGGCGACCTCGATCACCAGATCATAGAAATTGCGCGGCCGCATCCGGGGCAGAAAGTTCATCTGCGCCCGTGATTCCACCTGAAACACGCCAACGCTGTCTGCCTTGCACAGCATGTCATAGACCGCCGGGTCCTCGGGCGGCAGGGTGGCCAGCGTATAGCCGGTCTGATGATGCTGTCCGATCAGGTCAAAGGCCTTGCGGATGCAGGTGAGCATGCCAAGGCTCAGGACATCGACCTTGAGGATGCCTAAGGAGTCGATATCGTCCTTGTCCCAGCAGATGACCGTGCGGTCCTCCATCGTGGCGTTTTCGATCGGGACAATCTCGTCCAATCGCCCCTCGGTGATGATGAAACCACCGACATGCTGCGAAAGGTGACGGGGGAATCCATTGATCTCATACACCAATGTTAGAGTCTGCTTCAGACGCCTGTCTTCGGGGTCAAGGCCAATCTCGCGCATACGTTCGGCCTCTAGCCCGGCGGCCGAGAAGAACCCCCAGAGCTGCGAGCTGAGCGCCGAGATCGTGTCTTCGGTCAGGCCCATGGCGCGGCCGACCTCACGAATCGCGCGCTTGCCGCGATAATGGATTACGGTGGCGCATAGCCCCGCGCGGTGACGGCCATAGCGTTCATAGATATGCTGGATCACCTCTTCGCGGCGCTCATGTTCGAAATCGACGTCGATATCGGGGGGTTCGTCGCGGGCCTCGGACACGAAGCGCTCAAAGACCATCGTGCCCATCTCGGGGCTGACCTCGGTGATGCCGAGGCAGAAACAGACCACCGAATTGGCCGCCGAGCCGCGCCCCTGGCACAGGATGCCGCGCGCGCGGGCGAAATGGACAATGTCGCGGACGGTCAGGAAATAGGGCTCATACTTCAGCTTGCCAATCAGTGTCAGCTCATGCGCCAGCATGTTTTGGGCCTTTTCCGACGCCCCCGCCGGATAGCGCCAGGCCAGCCCCTCATGCGCCAGACGGTGCAGGCGTTGGGTCGGGGTTTCCTGTTCACTGCCTTCGCTGGGGTATTCATAGCGCAATTCATCAAGCGAAAAGGTGAGCTGTTCGCTGAGGTCATGGGCGCGGGTGACGGCCCCCTCGTGACCCTTGAAGATACGCAGCATTTCCCCCTCGGACCGCAGCCGCTGTTCGCCATTGGCAAGTGCCGCACGGCCCAGGTCATCCACCTTGCGGCGCAGGCGGATGGCGGTCAGCACATCCGCCAGCTTGCGGCGGGTGCCGTGATGCATCAGCGGCGTGGCGCTTGCGAGGGTGGGGATGTCGAGTTGCTTTGATTCAGTCTCTAACAAAGAGAAATACGTACCATCCGCGCCATCGTACCGAGGGTGCATCAGCAGATGCATCCGCCCACCAAAGCGGCGCGTCAACTGTTGCGCCTGTGTCCGCCACGCGCTCGCGCCGCCCTTTGACCGGGCCGCCTGTGGCCAGAGCAGCAGGTGCAGGCCGTCGGAAAACGCCAACAGGTCCGACAGGTGCAGGATGCAATCGCCTTTTTCGGCGCGCAAACGGCCGGTCGACAGGATACGGCACAGGTTGGCCCAGCCCTGCCGGTTGAGCGGCAGGGCTGTGACGGTGGGCGCGTCGGTAAAGATCAGCCGCGCCGCCGGGATCAGGCGCGGCACCGCATGGATCGGATACGAGGGCGGTTTGGGGATGTGATCGGGGCAGGGCGGGCCGATCAGGGTGTTCTGCGCCTCCCACTCCAGCCGTTCGCGCACCTTGCGGGCGATCTCGCGTCCTTGGGTATGGGCGCGCACGATTCCGGCAACCGAGTTGTCATCGGCAATCGCGATGGCGGGCAGGCCCAGGGTGACGGCACGCTCCATATACTCCTCGGGGTGTGAGGCCCCGGTGAGAAAGGTGAAATTCGACGTGATGGACAGTTCGGCATACATGGCGATTCCATATTATATTCACGTTTTGTTCTTTTTCGAGTCCTTTGCGCAGGAAACGGGTCGATTGGGGTGTGCCGGGCGGGCATGGTCGCAAAAAAGGAGCCCCGACATGTTCAAGATCACCGCCCTGCCCACCGCAGAGGTCCGCGCCCTTCAGGCCGGGCACCCGGACGCATATGGAGCAACGCCGGAACGCGCCGTTTCGACCGGCGCTGGCAACCCGTGCCGTCACTGTCTGAAGCACGTTCCCGAGGGTGCCGAAATGCTGATATTGGCACATCGCCCTTTTTCAGAGACACATCCATACGCGGAAACCGGCCCGATATTTCTCTGCGCCGCGCCATGTGAACGCTTTGACGGCACAGAGATGCCCGAGATTCTGACCACGTCGCCGGACTATTTGATCAAGGGGTACGGCAAGGATGACCGGATCGTTTATGGCACGGGCCTTGTTACCCCCACGGACCGGTTGAACGCGGCGGTGGCAGGGATATTCGCCCGCCCGGATGTGGCCTATATCCATGTCCGATCGGCGCGGAACAACTGCTATCAGGCGCGGATCGACCGCGCCTAGAGTTTGACCCGGTGTAGTCCGCGACGCGGCTGGTCCTGATCTTGGGCCGGGGTTTCCGCGGTGCGGGACGAGGTGAGCGCAAGAAAGACGTCTTCGAGGTCGGCTTCTTCGGTGCGGACGTCGCGAATGCGGATATTGGCGGCGCGCACGGATTCCAGCACTTGCTCGGCGCTGGTCTGGGCCGTTTGGTATTGCAGAACAAGGGTGCCATCCTCGCGCAGCGCGGTTTCGACGCCCGGCGCAACCGGCAGGTCGATCACGGGGCTGTCGGGCACGATCACCATCGAGCGGCTGTCCATGCGCCCCAACAGGTTGGCGGTGCTGTCCTGCGCAATCTTTTCTCCGTGGTTGATGATGGCGATCTCGTCACACATCTCTTGCGCCTCTTCGAGGTAATGCGTGGTCAGGATAATGGTCATACCCTGTTCGTTCAGCCGGCGCACATTGGTCCACAGCATCCGGCGCAGCTCGATATCGACGCCGGCGGTGGGTTCGTCCAGAACCAGAACTTTTGGATGGTGCACCAGCGCCTTGGCCAGCAGCAGCCGCCGCCGCATGCCACCGGACAGGGTGCGGGCATAGGCCTCGGCCTTGTCGCTGAGGCCGACAAGTTCAAGAATCTCGTCGCTTTTGCGCTGGGACCTGGGGACGCCGTAGAGGCCGGCCTGAACCTCGAGCGCGCCGCGGGGGGTGAAGAACGGGTCGAGGTTCAATTCTTGCGGCATTACGCCGATCGCGGCGCGCGACTGGCGCGGGTTCTGGTCCTGATCGAACCCCCAGATCGACACATTGCCCGAAGATTTGACCACGAGACCGGCGAGGATGTTGATCAGGGTCGATTTCCCGGCGCCGTTGGGGCCCAAGAGGCCAAAGACCGACCCGCGAGGGATGGTGAGGTCAATCCCCTTGAGCGCCTCTTTCCGGGGCTGCCCCTTGCCGCCCCGATAGGTCTTGCGCAGCGCTTCGATCCTGATTGCCGCATCGTTCATGTGGCTCTTGCCCCCGGTTTGCTCATCGCTCATAAACGCACCTAGTACATGCCCGCGAGGCCGACAACCGAAGAAGGATCGCCAGCCGTGACCATCAAAGCGCCGGAAACCAAGATCGTCGAAACCTCTCGTGTCGCCTGTGATGGTGGCGAAGGGGCTTTGGGGCACCCGCGCGTCTGGCTGCAGATCCCCGAAGATACCGGTTGGGTCGAGTGCCCGTATTGCGATTGCAAATACGTTCTGAAGGGCCATGAGGCCGACGTCTGAGCCAGTGGTTCGGGCCGGGGTTCGAGTATTTTTGAAAAGATGAAGTTCTGAGAGGCGTTCACGGGTGGCCCCGTGGGCCGGGCCGTGGCATTAGTGGTGTCGGGCGGATAAGGAAGAGGGCGCGATGACCATGGCATTTGGCAAAGGGTGTCACCTGCATCTGATCGATGGGTCGGCGTTTATCTTTCGCGCTTATCACGCCCTGCCGCCGTTGACGCGCAAGTCGGACGGGTTGCCGATTGGTGCTGTTTCCGGGTTCTGCAACATGTTGCAGAAATATGTCGAGGACAATGCGGGCCCTGATGCGCCGACCCATGTTGCGGTGATTTTCGACAAGGGGTCGCATACGTTTCGCAACGATCTGTATGACCAGTACAAGGCCAATCGCGAGGCAATGCCCGAGGATTTGCGCCCCCAGATGCCGCTGACCCGCGCGGCGACGCGCGCGTTCAACATCGCCTGCAAGGAGCTTGAGGGCTATGAGGCCGACGACATCATTGCCACCCTGGCGGTTCAGGCGAGGGATGCGGGGGGGCGTGTGACCATTGTCAGCTCGGACAAGGACCTGATGCAGTTGGTCGGCGGCGGCGTGGAAATGCTGGATGCGATGAAGAACAAGCGCATCGACCGGGATGGGGTGTTCGAGAAATTTGGTGTCGGCCCGGAGCGGGTGGTGGATGTGCAGGCGCTGGCCGGGGATTCGGTGGACAACGTGCCGGGCGCGCCGGGCATCGGTGTGAAGACTGCGGCGCTGTTGATCAATGAATACGGTGATCTGGAAACCCTGCTGGATCGTGCCGAGGAAATAAAGCAGCCCAAGCGCCGTCAGACGCTGATTGAAAAGCGCGCGCAGATCGAGCTGTCGAAGAAGCTGGTGCAGTTGGATGAGAACACGCCGCTGGACTTTACGCTGGATGATCTGGAGGTGATGGAGCCCGAGCCAGAGGCACTGCTTGGGTTCCTGGCCGAAATGGAGTTTCGGACGCTGACCAAGCGTATTGCCGACAAGCTGGGGGCCGAGGCCCCGGTGATCGCCGACGCCCCGGCACAAGCGGCAGATGAAAGCGAAGCGGTTGCCATTCCGTTTGACGCATCGAAATACGAATGCGTGCGCGATGCGGATGCGTTGCAAAAGTGGATTGATCAGGCTTATGAGCGCGGTTGGGTGGCGGTGGATACCGAAACCACCGGGCTGAACGAAATGATCGCCGGTCTGGTCGGTATCTCGCTATGCGTTGAGGCGGGCGAGGCCTGCTATGTTCCGTTGACCCATCGCGAGGGGGCCAGCGACGATCTGTTTGGCTCGGACGCGATGGCCGAAGGGCAAATGCCGCTGGATGCGGCTTTGGCCCTGTTGAAACCGATGTTGGAGGATCCTTCGATCCTGAAGATCGGGCAGAACATGAAATACGACGCCAAGATATTCAGGCGCTATGGCGTGGACGTCGCGCCCATAGATGACACGATGCTGATGTCCTATGCGATGCATGGCGGCGAGCATGGTCATGGCATGGATACGTTGTCGGAACGGTATCTGAGCCACACGCCGATCCCGATCAAACCGCTGTTGGGCTCGGGCAAATCGGCGATCACCTTTGACAAGGTGCCGATTGACGAGGCCACGGCCTATGCCGCCGAGGATGCGGATATCACCCTGCGTCTGTGGCAGTTGTTCAAACCGCAACTGCATCAGGTGCAGGTAACGACCGTATATGAAACGCTGGAACGTCCGCTGGTGCCGGTTCTGGCCGAGATGGAGATGCATGGCATCAAGGTCGACCGCGATGTGCTGAGCCGCATGTCGAACGCCTTTGCCCAGAAAATGGCCGGGTTAGAGGCTGATATACACGAGCTGGCGGGTGAAAGTTTCAATGTCGGCTCGCCCGCGCAACTGGGCGAGATCCTGTTCGACAAGATGGGGCTTGAGGGCGGCAAGAAGGGTAAGACCGGCAAGTATTCGACCGGTGCCGACATCCTGGAAGACCTTGCGACCGAGCATGAATTGCCGCGCCGGGTGCTGGACTGGCGGCAGCTTTCCAAGCTGAAATCGACCTATACGGATGCGTTGCAGACCCATATCAACCCCGATACGGGGCGCGTGCATACGTCTTATTCGATCACCGGGGCCAATACGGGGCGTCTGGCCTCGACCGATCCGAACCTACAGAATATTCCCGTTCGGACCGAGGAAGGGCGCCGCATCCGCGAGGCGTTTATTGCCGAGCCGGGCAATGTGCTGGTCAGCCTCGACTATAGCCAGATCGAGCTGCGGATATTGGCGCATATCGCCGATATTCCGGCGCTGAAACAGGCGTTTGCGGATGGGCTGGACATTCACGCGATGACCGCGTCGGAAATGTTCGACGTGCCGCTGGACGAGATGACGCCGGATATCCGCCGTCAGGCCAAGGCGATCAACTTTGGTGTGATCTATGGCATCTCGGGCTTTGGGCTGGCGCGTAACCTGCGTATCCCGCGGGCCGAGGCGCAGGGCTTTATCGACCGTTATTTCGAGCGGTTTCCGGGTATCCGCCAGTACATGGACGACACTGTCGCCTTTGCCAAGGAACACGGGTATGTTCAGACCCTGTTCGGGCGCAAGATCCATACGCCCGAAATCAATGCCAAGGGGCCGCATGCGGGATTTGCGCGGCGGGCCGCGATCAACGCCCCGATCCAGGGGACAGCTGCGGATGTGATCCGGCGGGCCATGGTGCGGATGCCGGACGCAATCGGCGGATTGCCCGCGAAAATGCTGCTGCAGGTGCATGACGAATTGCTGTTCGAAGTGGCCGAGGATGCGGTTGACCCGGTGATCGGCATCGCGCGGGACGTCATGGAAGGAGCGTCTGACCCTGCGGTCAGGCTGGATGTCCGCCTTGTTGTCGACGCGGGCCAGGGCGCCAACTGGGCCGAGGCACATTAGCCCCGTCCACCGCCACGAGCAGGCTGGTCAGGGTTCTGACCGGACCAGCAAGGCCACAAGCCGCCGGGTCAGGGGCGCCACGAAAAGGACAACGATGAAAGCCACGGGCCAGCTGAGGCTCCAGGCTCCCATCCAGCTTGCGAGGGTCTGCGGGCCCAGGCCAATTTCTTTTACCGTGGCGATGCATGTCACGATGCACGACATGAAGCCGGACAGAAGCAAGCCAAACAGAACCGGTGCGAAACGAGCAGGCAGCATGAGGATTTCCTTATGACGGTTTGGCTTCATATGCGATAAAACAGATATGAATTCCAGTGCCATTTGCGCGCATTCAACCCATCCATTGCAAAGATGATTTGGTGAGTGCGGTTGTGGGTGTGTATTCGGCAGTGATCCAGCCGTCATACCCGGTCTGCGCCATGGCCGCGCGGAGGGCCGGAAAGTCCAGTCGTCCCTGTCCGGGTTCGGTGCGATCCGGCGCAGAGCCGATCTGAACATGGCAGACCAGTTCACTGTAGGCGTCCCAGACGGCCACGGGGTCGCCATGGATCATGTCGGCGTGAAAGCTGTCAAATTGCAGCCCGACATTGGGCCGGTCGACCTGCTGCAAGATCTCGGCCGCTTGCGCATAATCGTTCAGGAAATACCCGGGGTTTGAAACGGGGTTGAGCGGTTCGATGGTAAAGGCCTGTGCGGGCGCGTGATCGGCGGCCCATTGCAGGTTGCGCACAAAGCAATCCAGCGCCGCCGCGTCTTGGGTGTAGCCAGCCATCAGATGAATGAAGGCCGGGCGCAGCATTTCGGCATAGCGCAGAACGCGGCGCGTGTCGGATTGAAACCGGCCTTCCTGGTCTGGCAGGGCCGCATAGCCGGGCGTTCCGCCCGCGTAATTCGGCGGAGGCGCGTTGATCAGGACCAGATCAAGCCCGTTTGACAGCAACGCCCTGCGGGTTTCCTTGGCGGGAACGTCATAGGGGTACAGGATTTCCACCGCCTCGAATCCGGCCTCGGCCGCTGCGCGAAACCGGTCAAGATATGGCAGTTCGCCAAAAAGCAGGGAAATATTTGCGGCAATTCTGTGCATTGAAACCTCGGTGCGTGGCGATCGGACATTAGTCTTGGAAATTTCCGCGCGAAAGAGACTGAAAACGACAGATTGTCGAAAATCGGCCAGATCACCCGGTTCAGATCAGTGACCTTTGGGCCATCACGGCGAATCATTTCAAAGCCGCCGTGCCAACAGAAGGTTTGATTTCAATGGCCATGAGCCCAGACCCCGCGCGCGGGAATACCCTTTTTGCGTCTGGCCGACAGCGGTCTGCCCTGTCGGGGAATGGGCTGGCGATGGCGTCGATGCTGACATGGGCGGCGGGGTTCCCGGCGGCCGAGGTTCTGTTGCAAAGCTGGCCGCCTGTCGCTTTGCTCACCGCGCGGTTTGCCTTTGCGCTGCTGTTCATGATCCCGATCTGGGTTCTGATCGACGGGCCCGAGCGGGTCTTGCGGGCACCTTGGGGGCGGGCTTTGCTGGTCGGTGGCGGCCTGGGATCGGGGATGTTCCTGATCATCGTGGCCCAGAAACTGACCGACCCCGTTACCGTGGCGATCATTGCGTCGTGCGCGCCGCTGGTTGCGACGCTGCTTGAGCTTGCGTCGGGCACCCGTCGTTTACGGTGGAATTTTGCGCTGGGCGTTGTGGTGTCGATTGTTGGCGGGGTGATTGCCACCAGCGCGGTTGCGCCCGCACAACTGGGGCTGGGTGCGGCTTGTGCAGTGGTGTCCACGGGCCTGTTTTGCTGGGCCAGCATGGCAACGGCGCGCGACTTTCCCCGGCTCAGCCAATTTGGCCGAACCACGATTTCGCTGTCCGGTGGTCTGGTCGTCGCAACCCTATTGATGCTGGGGTCCGCCCTGGCCGGCGTCGACGTTATGCCGAGGGGACCAATTGATGGGCAACAGCTGGGGATGCTTGCGATCTTTTCGCTGTTGGCAATGGGCCTGAGCCAGGTCCTGTTCATTGCCTCGGTGGGGCGGCTGGGCGTCGCGCTGGCCTCGTTCCATATCAACGTGGCGCCGTTCTATGTCATGGTCATCATGCTGGTGCTGGGCGATGACTGGAACTGGACCCGTGCCCTGGGGGCGGGGATTGTGGCCATGGCCGTGGTTCTGGCGCAAGATCGCGAACGGCCCTGTCCGGCCTAGAAACCGTTCATCTCGTCCGAGCGAACAAGGGCAAAAAACGCCCCCCGGGACCAGACCCCGAACCAGCCGTCATGGTCCACGCCAAGCTCGGAAAGCCTGTAAAAGCTTTTGCGATCAACCCGCGCTTCGAGGTTGCGGCGGATCAGGACATAGGGAACAGGCGTGCCCGTTTCAGGGCTTGTCACAATTCGGATTGGGTGATCCGCTCCGGCGATGGCCGTATCGCCGACCTGCGTGGTGAAGGTCAGAACCTGCGCGATGCCATCCCCCTGCACGTCAAAATCAACGGCGATGAATGGCGCATCCTCGACGGTGATTCCCACCTTTTCGACGGGCGTCACAAGAAAGTACTGGTCGCCCTCTTTCTTAAGAATTGACGAAAAAAGCTTCACAAGCTCGAACCGGTTGATCGGCGAACCCATATAAAACCATGTCCCATCCTTGGCGATGCGCATGTCCAGATCGCCGCAAAACGGAGGATTCCACAGGTGAACGGGCGGCAAACCCTTGGTTTTGGCCGATTTGACCGAGGCCGCCAGACCATCGGGCGAAGGTGTCACAGGTTTTTGTCCGCTCATTGCTTTTGCCATTTCCTCTCAGCGCGATACACTTCAATCATATTAGTCCACGGAAGGGAAAGTCATGACCGAACCTGCCGACCTCGTATCCGAGATCGAAGCGCTGGAAGACAAGCTGCAAGAGGCCAAGACCTCGATCACCCGCCGCTTCATCGGGCAGGAACGGGTCGTGGACCTGACCCTGACGGCGTTGCTATGCGGCGGCCATGCTTTGCTGATCGGGTTGCCGGGGCTGGGCAAGACACGGCTGGTCGAAACCCTGTCCACGGTGATGGGCCTGCACGGAAACCGCATCCAGTTCACGCCGGATCTTATGCCCGCCGATATCCTGGGATCCGAGGTTCTGGATACCGGCGAGGATGGCAGCCGCCATTTCCGGTTCATCCCCGGCCCGATCTTTTGCGAGTTGCTGATGGCCGACGAAATCAACCGTGCCAGCCCGCGAACGCAATCGGCGCTGTTGCAGGCGATGCAGGAACGCACCGTGACTGTCGCGGGCGAAGACCGTGCCCTTGATCAGCCCTTCCATGTTCTGGCAACGCAAAACCCGATCGAACAGGAAGGCACCTATCCCTTGCCCGAGGCGCAGCTTGACCGGTTCCTGGTTCAGATTGACGTGGATTACCCCGACCGCGAAACCGAGCGGGACATCCTGTTGGCGACAACCGGGGTCGAAGAAGACAGCGCGCATGAAATCTTTACCAAGGACGAGTTGTTGGCGGCGCAGGTGCTGTTGCGCCGTATGCCGGTGGGCGATTCGGTCGTGGAGCTGATCCTTGATCTGGTGCGCGCATTCCGCCCGGACGAGGCGGGCGTTTCCGAAAGGGTCGCCGAAACCGTGGCCTGGGGCCCCGGCCCGCGCGCGGCGCAAGCCCTGATGATGACGGTGCGTGCCCGCGCGATGTTGCAGGGGCGTCTGGCGCCAAATGCCGAAGACGTGCTGGATATGGCCCGCCCGGTTCTGAGCCATCGCATGGCGCTGAACTTTGCGGCACGGGCCCGTGGGGACAGCCTGGCCGAGCTGATTGACAGCACCGCCGCCGGTCTGATCCGCACCGAGGCTGCGGCGTGAATGCGGCGCTGACCCTTCGCGAACGGTCCGAGGCCGAGGCGTCCCGGCTGCCGCCATTGCTGGCGCGGGCCGAGCATCTTGCGGGCACGGTGTTGCTGGGCGATCACGGGCGCAGGCGGTCGGGTCTGGGCGATGATTTCTGGCAATACCGCCCGGCGCAGATCGGTGACAGCCGCCGGATGATCGACCATCGCCGCTCTGCCCGCGGGGATCAGCAATTCGTACGCGAGCGGGAATGGCAAATTGCGCAATCCATCATGCTGTGGGTCGATCAGGGGGCATCCTTGCGGTTTGCCTCGGGTCCGTCGCTGCCGACCAAGGCAGACCGCGCGCGGCTGCTGGGTCTGGCCACGGCGATTCTGCTGGTGCGCGGGGGCGAGCGCGTTGGGCTGACGGGAACAACCTTGCCCCCGCGGCGTGGCAATGCCCAGATCGTTCGCCTTGCACAGGCCTGGTCCGAAGATGCCGCGCCGGATTATGCGCCGCCGGAACATCGGGCCATGATCCCCCATGCGCGCGCGGTGTTCATTTCCGACTTTCTCGGGCCGTTGGACGAGGTTGAGCTGGCACTGACCAAAGCCGCCGACCGGGGCGTGCGCGGTGTCCTGATGCAGGTTCTCGATCCGGGCGAAGAAACTTTTCCCTATCAGGGCCGGACAATCTTTGAAAGCGTGGGCGGAACCGTCCGTCACGAAACCCTGAAAGCCGGAGAGCTGCGCGAACGCTATCTGGACCGGATGGCGCGCCGCAAGGATGCCCTGTTGCAGCTTTGCCATGCGACGGGATGGCAACTGGGGCTGCATCACACGGGCGACAGCGCGCAGATGGCCATGTTGTGGCTCTATCGTGCGCTGGATGGGGGAACGCGATGACGGTTCTGGCTGGTATCGGCTTTACCGCGCCGTGGGTTCTGCTGGGTCTTCTGACCCTTCCGATCCTGTGGCTGGTTCTGCGTGCGGTGCCGCCTGCGCCGATCCGGCGTCTGTTCCCTGCGGTCACGCTGTTGCTGGGGTTGAAGGACGACGAAAGTGTCTCGGACCGGACACCGTGGTGGCTGTTGCTGCTGCGGATGCTGGCCGCTGCGGCGATCATCATAGGGCTGGCCGGTCCGGTCCTGAACCCTTCGCGCGATCAGCAGGGGTCGGGTCCGCTTTTGCTGGTGCTTGATGCCAGTTGGGCGGGCGCCGGGCGCTGGGCGTCCACGCTGGACCAGATCGACGCGCAACTGATCGAGGCCGGCCGGTCGGGCCGTCCGGTGTCGATCCTGCCTCTGACGGAACCCGAACCGCCGGTCTTTCAGGCGGCCGAGGCCTGGCGGGGGCGTCTGCCCGGCCTGGCCCCGATGCCCTGGCAGCCGACCGAATTGCAGGTCGACCAGGTGCTGCAGGCGCTTGAACAGGTCGAAGGCGGTTTCGACACCAATTGGTTCAGCGACAAGATCACATTCGCGGGGCACGAGGCGATCGTGTCGGCGTTGCAGGCGCGTGGCGGGGTCACCGTCTATCAGTCCGCCGCACCGGTGATGGCCGTTCTGCCCGCAACCTACAAGGACGGGGCCATCCAGCTGACGGTGATCCGGTCCGCGCCGGGCCCGGCCGCCACTGTCAATCTGCTTGCCATGGGCCGCGACCCCGCAGGCACAATGCGCAGGCTGCAATCCACGGCGCTTGCCTTCGAAAGCGGCGCAACGCGGGCCGAGGTCGAACTGGCGCTGCCATCGGAATTGCGCGCCCGGATCACCCGGTTTGAAATCGAAGGCACCCGCTCGGCCGGGGCGGTGACGCTGACCGATGACAGCCTGCGCCGCCGCGAGGTCGCCCTGATTGCCGGAACCCGCAACCGCGAGGGCCTGGAACTGTTGTCGCCGCTGCATTACCTGACCCAGGTCCTGGTCCCGACCGCCGATTTCCTGGACGGCGCGCTGCCGGATGTCCTGCCGGCCAATCCTGACGTTATCGTTCTTGCCGACGTGGCCAGTTTGTCACCGGCGGAACAGGACGGCCTGGTGGACTGGGTCGAACAGGGCGGGTTGTTGCTGCGCTTTGCCGGGCCGCGCATGGCCGCCAGCGATCTGGGGCGCGACAGCGAAGACGCCTTGCTGCCGGTCCGCCTGCGCAGCGGCGGGCGATCTGTCGGCGGCGCCATGAGCTGGGGTGAGGCCAAGGGTCTGGCGCCGTTTGACGAGGACTCGCCGTTTTACGGCCTCGGTATCCCGGCCGATGTCGTGGTCAGCACGCAGGTGATGGCACAACCAGACCCTAACCTTGCGGATCGTGTCATCGCGTCGCTGTCAGACGGCACGCCGCTTGTCACCCGCAAGACGCTGGGATTGGGCCAGGTCGTTCTGTTCCACGTTACCGCAGACGCGGAATGGTCCAGCTTGCCACTGTCCGGTCTGTTTGTCGAAATGCTGGACCGCCTGGCGGTCGCCTCGGCGGCGAAGACCCGGCAAGAGGCGCAGCTTCAGGGTACGACATGGGAACCGATCCAGATCCTGGACGGGTTTGGTGCCCTGTCCGATGCGGGCAATCTTGCGGGGGTGGACGGCGTTGACCTGCTGACCGGCCCGGTCGGACCCGACCTTAGGCCCGGACTTTATGAAAGCGGCAAGCAGAAACTGGCGCTGAACGCCGTATCCGGCGACGCGGGACTGACCCCGGCGACATGGCCAGCCAACGTGCCGGTCAAAGGACAGGAAGTCAGCACCGAAACCCCGCTTGGCGGCTTGCTGCTTGGCCTTGCCCTGCTGCTTTTGACGGCGGATGTCGTTGCGTCGCTGGCTTTGTCTGGCCGGTTGGGGCTGGCACGCGCGGCGACCCTGGTGCTGGGCGTGCTTCTGGCCGTGCCACAGGCGCAGGCCCAGGATGCCGCCGATACCGAATTTGCGCTTGCTGCAACCCACGAGCTTGTGCTGGCGCATGTCCTGACAGGCAATGCCCAGGTGGACGATGTCGCACTGGCCGGGATGCGCGGGCTGGCGCAAACCCTGTATTTCCGCACTTCGGTCGAGCCTGCCGACCCGATAGGCGTGGACCTTGAACGCGATGAACTGGCCTTTTTCCCGCTGTTGTACTGGCCGATTACGCCCGATCAGCCGCAACCATCGGCGGCGGCTTATGCCAAGCTGAACGCTTATCTGCGGTCGGGCGGGATGATTCTGTTCGATACGCGGGACGGCGACATCGCCGGTTTCGGCGCCTCAAGCCCCAATGGCCGCAAGTTGCAAACCCTGGCCGGGCCTCTGAATATCCCCGCGTTAGAGCCTGTTCCGCGTGATCACGTCCTGACACGAGCCTTCTATCTGTTGCAGGATTTTCCGGGCCGTTACGTCGGCACCGAGGTCTGGGTCGAAGCCGCCCCGCCGGATGCCGAACAGATCGAGGGGATGCCGTTCCGAAACCTCAATGACAACGTCACGCCGGTGGTGATTGGCGGCAATGACTGGGCCGCGGCCTGGGCTGTTGACCGCAATGGCCAGGCCTTGCTGCCCGTCGGGCGCGGCTACGCCGGAGAACGCCAGCGCGAATTGGCGAACCGGTTTGGCGTCAATCTGGTGATGCATGTGCTGACCGGGAATTATAAGTCCGACCAGGTCCATGTGCCTGCTCTTTTGGATAGGTTGGGCCAATGACCGGAACCGTCATATTCGACCCGCTGATCCCGTGGCCCGTGTTGATTTCCATCGCCGGGCTGGCCCTTGGCGGCATAGTGCTGGCGCTGTGGCGCGGGTTGTCGGGCTGGGCCTTGCGCGGGTTGGCCGTCGCGGTGATCGTCGCCGCGTTGTCGGGGCCGGTTTATCAGGTCGAGGATCGTGCCCCGCTGACGGATATCGTTCTGATGATCGAAGATGAAAGCGCCAGCCAGACGCTTTCGGACCGGGCCGAGCAGACATCCCTGGCCGCCGAGGCGCTGGCCGATGCGATCCTGACGCGGGACAATACCGAACTGCGCCATATTCGCGTCGGCGACGGCGAGGGCGACGAAGGTACACAGGTGATGACCGCGCTGAACACCGCCCTGGCGGAAGAACCGCGCGCGCGGATCGCTGGCATCCTCGTGATATCCGACGGGATTGTTCATGATGCCGACCAGGCGCCAGAGCTGCCCGCGCCGATGCACCTGTTGCAGACCGGCCGCGCCGCCGACTGGGACCGCAGGCTGATCGTGCGAAATGCACCCGCCTTTGCCATCATCGGAGAGCCGGTGACCCTGACCCTGCGGATCGAGGATAGCGGCGCGGCGCCGGTCAGTGCCGCCTCGGCCCCGCTTGAGATATCGGTGGGCGGCGGTGCGCCGCAGCAGGTCACCATCCCCGTCGGCGTGGATGTCGAATTGCCGGTTACCCTGCCGCATGGCGGGCGCAACGTCATCCGGTTCTCGGTGCCCGAAGCCCAGGGAGAGCTGACCGATCGCAACAACACGGCCTTGATCCAGATGAACGGGGTCCGTGACCGGCTGCGGGTGCTGCTTGTCTCGGGCGAACCGCATCCTGGCGGGCGGACCTGGCGCAACCTGTTGAAATCGGACAGTTCGGTCGATCTGGTGCATTTCACCATCCTGCGCCCGCCCGAAAAGCAGGATGGCGTGCCGGTTGACGAATTGTCCCTGATTGCCTTTCCAACGCGCGAGCTGTTTCTGGAAAAGATCAACGACTTTGATCTGATAATCTTCGACCGCTACAAACGGCGCGGCATTCTGCCTGCAATCTATCTGGATAACGTCAACAACTATATCAACGATGGTGGCGCGGTTCTGATTGCGGCGGGGCCGGATTTTGCCACCGCCGACAGTATCTTCCGTTCGCCCCTGGGGCCGGTCGTGCCCGCCCATCCGACGGCGCGTGTCATCGAGGACCGTTTTGTCCCGATGGTTACCGATCTGGGCCAGCGCCACCCGGTCACTGCGGATCTGGGACAGTCCGACACATGGGGGGCGTGGTTGCGCCAGATCGACGTGATCCACCGGTCCGGCGCGTTGCTGATGACCGGCAAGGATGACCGCCCGCTGCTGGTGCTGGACAGGGTGGGCAAGGGGCGCGTGGCCCTGCTGGCCTCGGATCATGCTTGGCTTTGGAGCAGGGGCTTTGACGGCGGCGGGCCTCAGCTGGAACTGCTGCGCAGGCTGGCGCATTGGATGATGAAAGAGCCCGAACTGGAAGAAGAGGCGCTGTGGGCCGAGGCCAACGGGCAAACAATGCGCATCATTCGCCAGTCGCTTGAAAACGAGGTCGGGCCGGTCACCATCACGCTGCCCAATGGCGAAACGCGCGAGATCACCCTGACCGAAGTGTCTCCGGGCCGGTTCGAGGCCCTGTTCACCGGCCCCGAGATCGGGCTTTACCGTTTGCAGGAAGGTGAACAATCCGCCGTGATCGGCCTGGGGCCAGCCGCCCCGAAAGAGTTCGAGCGCACGATTGCCACCGGCGAAATTCTGGACCCGGTCCTGTCGCCCTTGCGTGGGGGTGTCATGGCGCTGGAAGACGGCGTACCTGCCATCCGCAACACTCGCGCCGGGCGGCCCGCGGCGGGGCGCGGCTGGATCGGAATTACGCCCCGCAACGCTTATGAGACACGCGATGTCACACAGGCCGGGTTGCTGCCGCCCTGGCTGGTTCTGGTCTTGGCGGGCGGTTTCCTTCTGGGCGGATGGCTGCGCGAAGGCCGCAGCTAGGCGCGCCCATCGTCAGTCGATCCGCACCCGCACCCTGTCGGACCGCCCGGTGGCGTCCACGACCACCAGCGCAGCAAATCCCGGCCCCGGATTGGGGATCTCAAATTCCCGCTGCCGCTGTCCGGTCACGACCGGCACGCCATCTGCCAGAACCGAAAACGGGCCGGTTCCGCCGCGCAGTTTTACGGTCAGTGGCGCGCCTTGTGTCTCTAACACGGCATTTTCGGGGGGAAACAACATGCGAGGGGCCGCAGCGGCGCTGTCGAATGCGGTGGTTCGGGGGCGAAAGCGTTGCAGGGGTGGCGGCAGTTGCGCGGCGCCGACAAGCAAGGTCGCGGGCGGTGGCGGTGGCAGGGCCGTGAAATCCGGGGCGATGTGGCCAAAAGCGTCAAACAGCAGCGGAGCGGCCAGATCGCCGCCAAACGCGCCCGGAACCGGTGTGCCATCCGCGCGGCCCAGCCACACGCCGATCACATGCCGGCCGTCAAACCCGATGGCCCAGGCGTCCCGGTGCCCATAGGACGTTCCGGTTTTATAGGCCAGAATGTCCGGCCGCGCGCCGGGCGGCGGTGCAAGGCCCGTCAGGATATCCGCCACTTGCCATGCGGCGGTGTCTGAAAGGATACGCGCGGTCGGGGCTGTCTGGGCCAGTGCCAGATGGTGCAGGCCGGGGCCCTGCCCCCCGGCTGCGATTGCCGTGTAAAGCTGGACGAGGTCATGCAGGCTGATCCCCACGCCGCCAAGGGAAATGGCCAGCCCCGGCGTGCCGCCCGGTAATTGCGGATCGGTTCGCGCGTTGCGCAGGGCCGCCATGACGCGGGCAGGCCCCAAGGCGTCGGTCAGCCTTACGACAGGAATGTTCAGCGACATTTGCAGCGCGTCCCGTACCCGAACATCCCCGCGAAAAATGCCGTCAAAATTGCGCGGGGCATAGCGGCCAAACATCACGGGGCTGTCGCTGATCAGCGTTTCGGGGTGGGCCAGCCCCTGATCGAAGGCCAGCCCATAGACCAGAGGTTTCAGGGTCGAGCCGGGCGAGCGCAGGGCGCGGGTCATGTCCACGAACCCCTGCCGCGCATCCGCATACCCCGCCGACCCGACCGAAGCCAGGATTTCGCCGGTGTGATAGTCGACCGCGATCAGCGCTGCGGATACCCGGTCGCCTGCATCGAATGCGGTCTGTGCCACCAGCGGCTCTAACCGGGCCTGGAGCCCGGCATCCAGGGTCAGGTCGTGGGGTCCGGCCTGCGGCAGCATCTGGCGCGTGCGTTCTGTCAGATGGGGCGCAAGCCGGGGGAAAGACCTCATCCGCGCGGGCACAGGGTCGGTCTGGGCGGCGCGGGCTTCCTGTTGGGTCAACTCACCCTGCCGGGCCATGCGTTGCAGGACGCGGTCACGGGCGGTTCGGGCGGCGCGCGGGTGCCGGTCGGGCCGTCGTGCCTCGGGCGATTGGGGCAGGGCCACCAACAGGGCGGCCTGGGCGGGCGTCAGGCGAACGGGGTCTTTCCCGAACCACGCCCGCGCCCCGGCCCGGACCCCTTCGAGATTGCCGCCATAGGGCGCGTGGGTCAGGTAGAGGGTCAGGATCTGATGCTTGGTAAAGCGCCTTTCCAGCGCCAGGGCCACGCGGATCTGGCGCAGCTTCCCGCTCCAGCGTCCGGTCGGACCGTCTTCGATCAGCCGCGCGACCTGCATCGTCAGGGTCGAGCCGCCGGACACCGTACGTCCGGCCCGCAGCGACTGCCCCGCCGCGCGCAGCAGGGCGGTGGGGTCCACGCCGTTATGGGACCAGAACCGCTTGTCTTCATAGCGCACCAGCATGTCGACAAACTGCGGGTCGACCGGGCCGGGGCGAAGCCGCCATATGCCGTCGGCCATAGGAAATGCGCGCAGCAAGGCGCCGTTCCGGTCGCGCATCTCGACCGAGGTTTCCGCCAGCACCGGCGGCAGCCGGGTTGCGGTGATCCAGTCGTCGGCCCGATCGCGCGCAAAGCCTGCAATGTACAGGGCCCCGGCAAGGGCAAGCAACAGGCGCGCGGGCCTAGGCATGGCGCTGGTCCGCCGTCACGGGAACAGGGCCAGCCCTGGTCATTCGATCGATATCCGGCCGGTATCCGTGCGCGCCCGGTTTTGCGGGCGATACATATCTTCGACCGACGCGGCCGGATGATGGAATTCGCCTGGCGTGACCGCTCGGGCGACATAGGCCAGCGTTACCGGGCCGCGACCAAAGGCGTCGACCGCCGCCAGGAACCGGTCCGACCGGAACTCGGCATGGAGGGCGGGCGTCAGGTCGAGCCAGTCCAGCGACCGAACATCGCCTGAGCGCAGAAGGCTGGGGTTGTCGATCTCGATCCCGGCGGCAAGCGGGTCGTCGATCATCAGCCTTGCGCCGCCATCCTCGAACGGGGTGACGGTCAGAACCGTGACAAACCGGTCCCCGGTGTCAAAACCCGTCGGGTCCAGAACCGCGCCGTCCAGCGAATAATACTCCCGCTCGATCTGGAACCCCGAGCCGCCGGCAGCGGGCGGAACGTCGGGGATACCGGTGACGGTCAGGGTGATATCGGCAGGCTGCGCACCCTGGGCCGAGATGTTCAGGACATCGTTCTGCCCGGTTTGCAGAACCTGGACAAAGGGTCCGTCAACCGGGGCGCCATTTACCAAAAGGCCCGAATGTTCGGGGTCCGAGATCAGCGCATGCGCGGCCAAAAGGGACCATGCGGCCTCTTGCGTGGACAGATGCGCGCCACCGGCGCTGACGCGTTGGATCAGCGCGTCGCGGTCGATGGCCTCGGTGCCGGAATGGGTTGCAAGCGTCAGCAGGCCCGCGGCATCGCGCAGATCGGTTCCATAATCGGCCCGCCAGGCGGATTGGTTTTCTGCCGGTGCACGGGTCAGCATCGCGCTGGCCCGGACAAACATCTCGTCTGCGCGGGTCTGGTCGCCATAAGACGCCAGCGCCGCGCCAAGCTGCGCTGCGGCCATCGGGGTGTCAAAGGCATCCCCTTTGACGTCAGCGTAATACCGCAGATCACCCATCGAGGCGCCGCCTTCGCGCGCCAGGACCATCAGCGCATAGGCGATATCCTGTCCGCCCGCGTCGAAATCGGGGGCATAGTTGATGCGGTTGCGCAGGTTGTCCATTGCCTGCGCAAACGCCCGGTCCGGGACGTCATGGCCGCTGGCGCGGGCGCGGGACAGGAAGTCCGTAACATAGGCGTCCAGCCAGAAATCGCCGCTTTGGGCATACCACAGGCCAAAGGCTCCGTTGGCGGCCTGCCGGGTCAGTACGGACCGGATTGCCGCGCCGATGCGCAGGTCGATGGCCGGGCCAGAGCCCAGCCCAGAAGCCTCGGCAACCGATGACAGGTACAGCAGCGGCATGGCCTGGCTGGTCACCTGTTCGGTGCAGCCATAGGGATAGCGGTCCAGTTGGTTCAACAGCCCCGGCGTGTCGAATTTCGCCAAGGGCCCTGCCGTAAGCGTTGCACGGGCTGTGCCCGGCTGAAAGCCGTCGAACACATCCTGCGAGAACAGGAAGCTGTCGCCCGACCCCAGCGCAAACCGGCGGGTCTGTGCCACAACAGGGTCGTTTGCCCGCACCGGCAGGCGGAAGGTCTGCGCCAGGTCGCGCCCATCCGGCGTGGTCAGCGCAACGGTGATTTCGGGGTCCGAGACCGCGTTTGCCTGCAAAGGAACCTCGAAAACCGCCTTGCCGCCGGGTTGCAATTCGACACGGGTTGGAACCGGTCCCAGGTCAAGCCCGCCGGAACTGGAAATGCCCAGTGTCATCTCGCCCGCCGGGCCGTCGGCGTGCACGATCTCAAGCAGCATCCTGCTTTGATCGCCGGGGGCCAGGAAACGCGGCAGGCTGGCGGTGACGACAACCGGATCGCGGACGATCATGTCGGCCTGCGCCTGCCCCACTGCCGTGCCGGACCATGCGACAGCCATCAGGCGCACGGTTCCGTTGAAGGCGGGCAGCGGAATGTCCAACTCGACCGTGCCGTCCGACCCAAGCTGAACCGGACCGCTGAACACCGCCATCAGGTCCTGTGTCGGGGGCGGAGATTGCCGCCGCATGCCGGCATCATTGTCGCCGCCCGACCGGACCGAGCCCATTGCCCCGTTCATCCCGTCGATGAGGCGCCCGTAAACGTCGCGCAGTTCAACGCCCAACCGCCGTTGGCCAAAGTAATAGCCTTGCGGGTCCGGGCTTTCGAACCCGGTCAGGTTCAGAATACCCACATCGACCGCGGCCAGTGTCAGCCATACCGGATCACCCGGTGTGGCATTTTCGACCCTGATACGGGCTTTTTCGGTCTTTCGTGGGCTGGCGGTTTCAGGAACATCGATAACCACGTCCAGCTTTTGTGCGGCCGCGTCGATACTGGCATGGGCAATCCCCATGGCGCGGCTGGGGTTCTGACCTGCCGTCGGGTCCATGGGTCGGATCACAGTCGCCGTGACATAGGCCCCGGCGCCCCAATCCTCGGTCACGTCCAGCGGGATCACGGTCTCGCCGGCCTGAACTTCGACCATCTGACGGTGGATCAACCGGTTTGACAGGACCTCGATCTGTGCAACCCCGGCAGCGCGGGGCACGATCCGCAGCTGAGCGGTGTCTCCGACCCGGTAGCTGTCGCCATCCAGCGACATTTCCAGCCGGTCCGGCGTGGTCGAGGCGTCTGCCGCCTGGTACCACCCGGCATAGAAATCCACCGCCGATTCAGCATAGGTTCCGTCGACGCGCTGCACGACCAGTTCATAGCGCCCCCAGTCTACCGGCTGGCTCAGCGACAGCGGCTCGGTCCCCAGGTCGACCTCGCCGGTTGCAATCCGCGTGCGGCGGGTTGTCGGTTCCCAGTTCCAGTTTCCGTAAAGCTGATACCACTGATAGCGCGTTTCCACGCGGTTGAGGGTCCAGCGCAGGCGCATCGGGCTCGCGGTCAGATCGGGGGCCAGGCCAACGATCTGAAACGCCGCTTCGGTGCCTTCGGGGATCACGTCGTCAAACAGCGGCTTGATACCGATGACCGGCTGCGACGGTAGAACGGGAACGGACAGGCGGCGTTCGACCGGGCGGCCGGACCCGTCGGCCAGCCGCGCAATGACGGTGGCTTCGATCGGTGTGCCTTCGGTTTTCAGTTCGGGGATTTCAACCGCCACCGTTGCCGCGCCCGAGGCATCCGTCCGCGCATTGCCGAAATAGCTGCTTTTGGTGGTCAGGTCGGCGTCATAGCGACCAAAGCGGTATCCGGTGAAACCGGGCACGGACTGAGCCGGGCGCGCGGTGACTTGCCCATCGATGCTCAGGTCCGATCCGGGCGCGCCGAACAGGTAGCGTGCCGTGATCTGCAGCGGCGGGCTGTCACCGGGACGCAGAGGCGCGTCGGGCAGGGACAGGTCGAAATCAATCCGCTCCGGCAGGAAATCCTCGACCAGAACGGTCTGACGGGCCAGGGCCGCGGCCTTTGGGTCGGATTTGAGCTCGATCCGCCATGCGCCGCGCGGGACGTCAGCGGCGACCGGCAAAGCAAAGACATGCCCGCCCGCGACGCCTCCATCGGATACGATCCGGCGATATTCGACGCCGTCAGGACGATAGAGGATGGCGGTCAGCGGCAGGCCTTCGACCGCATTTGCCCGATCATCCCGCGTCAGCGCCGTCACATTGATGGTCTCCCCCGCGCGATAGGCCCCGCGATCGGTGGTCATGAAGACATCGACCGGTCCGGCTGGTGCGCGCCCTTCGACACCCCTGTCGGACAGGTCAAAGGCGGGGTCGGTCAGCGACAGAAAGCTGAAATCCGCGTCCTGACCCTGAGCCATGACCAGGGCCGGCGCGCTTGCGCCTTTGCCGCGGGTCAGGCCGGGGTCGAACCGGGCATAGCCGGCGGCGTCGGTCTCGGCCGTGCCAAGCACCGCATTTGCGTTGGATATCAACGAAAGCGTGACGCCCTCGCGCGCGGTTGCGTTCTGAAGGCTGCGCACCGTGACATGAAGCCCGTCCGTGCCCAACGCGGTGCTGAGGCCCAGGTCCGACAGGACGAACCACTGCGTGGCAGCAGGCGCGTCATCGGGGTCGCTGCCCGGAATACGGGCGGTCAGCGCGTATATCCCCGGCGGCTGGTCCGCGATGGCCTGCGCCATGGGCAGGCGCGCGGTCATGTCCTGGTTCAACTGCATGGCAACCGTCGCAGTCCCGGTCCAGATGTCCTGTGCGATCTGGTCCGAAAATTCGTCTTCTTCCCACGAACTGAGCGGTCGCCCAAAGAAATCCTGCTGTACCGCGCGCAGCAGGTTACGGTCGCTGACGCGGCGCAGCGTCAGGTCCAGACCCGTCGTGTTGACCGTCTCGACCGGCAAGGCCGCCTCTGCCGTTCTGGGAAGGACATAGCTGCGGCCCGGGAACCGGACCGAAGGCGCTCGGTCCCGAACGTAATGTGTCAGCTCGACATCGCGGTGCAGCGCTTCGCCCGAGGCCGATGGCAGCCCCGCGCGCAGCGTCACGCGGTACCGGCTGCCATGCGCGACACCGTCAACGCACAATTGCCGCTGGTCGACCTGAACCACCAACCCGCTGTCAGCGCGCTGAACATAGGGGTCGTAATCCACCCCGGCCTTGACCAGAGGTTCTGAAAACTCGATGCAGATTCGCGGCGCTGCGGCGTCGCTTTCGACGCTGCTGTCGACAACGCGGAACCCGTATTTGGCAATCGCACGGCCCAGCGCGGCCTGCACGTCCTGGCGCGGTTGTATCGCATCCGCCAGCCGCAACGCGGGTATCATGTCCCGCCCGCGATCCGCCGCGTCCAGCGCATCGGCCAGCGTCATCAGCGCGGCGATCTGAGCCCCGTCCGTATCCGAACGCAGATACCCGTTGATCGCAGCGCTGAGCGCGCGGTTGCGCATTTCGCGTTTCTCGGACCAGCCTGACGGGTCTATCGCCAGCAGCAGGCGGGCATATTCCACCCAAAGATCGGCCCGGTCGCTGAACGCCACGGCGACACCCGCCCATTGCATCGCCTGTGTCGGGCCTGAAGCCGCCCGCATTGACGCAAGAACGGTGTCCAGATCATAGCCACCTGCCATGTGCAGGAACCCCAGGTCGCGGGCTTGCTGCGTGGCGCGCTTTAGGTCCGCGTCGCCCAGCACCTCCAGTGCCTGTGCCCGGTCGCGGGCCAGGTTTCGCACGGCCGCCGGAGTGGGCAGCTTGAGGGCGGACAGCGCGCCCGAATACGCCTCTTGCCGGTTTACGCCGCTTTTGGGAAAACAGGCATCGGACCGGGTGTTATAGGTGAAGGCC
Organism: Ruegeria sp. ABD4_443; assembly: GCF_056160865.1. Lineage (NCBI taxonomy): Bacteria > Pseudomonadati > Pseudomonadota > Alphaproteobacteria > Rhodobacterales > Roseobacteraceae > Ruegeria > Ruegeria sp. ABD4_443. The sequence goes on from NZ_JBSWYA010000004.1 coordinate 111,416, forward strand.
GTGCAGCGGTCATTGGCGGCACAGGCCTGGATACATGACCGCAGATCAGTGTCGAATAACGCGTCCAGGTCCGACCCGTAAAAATCGGTGTCGCGGGTGCTGAGAAAACGGAACTCGGGCGCGGCTTGCTGGGCCATGCCTTGGGTGACCTGAACGGCAAGCATCAGAATAAAAGTGATTGAAATCAAAACAAAGCGGCGCATGACGACCTCCTATTTCGGGCAGGGTTGCACGGGGCGGCGGCTTATTGCAACGGCTTAAGCACTTTTTCACGCAATCCGGGAATGCTGCCTGCAAACGACCCGGGATCACGATCATGAGCCTTGCTGAAAAATTGGCGCAGGAAAGACGCGCCCGTCTTGCGGCCGAGCGGATGCTTGACCTGAAACAGGCCGAATTGTCGGCAGCCAACCGCAAGCTTGGCCGCCACGCCATCGCCCTGACCAAACGCATCGGCGAAACCCAGGCCGAGGTTGAAACCGTCCGGGGCGAAAACGAAAAGGTAAAATCCGACCTGACCGTCGCCCATGCCAAGGTCGAAGTCGCCGAACGCAGGCTGTGGCATTCGATCCAGACCATTCAGGACGGGTTTGCCTTTTTCGACGGCGATGGCCTTCTGATCAGCGCCAACACCGCGTATCTGAGCGTTTTTGAAGGGCTGGAAGAGGTCGCGCCGGGCATATCCTATGCGCGAATTCTCGAACTTCTGACCCATGAAGGGATCGTGGATATCGGCTCGGACTCGGTGCGGGACTGGCAGGACCGGATGGCGCGCCGCTGGGCCTCTCCGGCCCCTGATCCGGTCGTGATCCAGCTGTGGAACGGGCAATATATCCGCCTGATTGATCAACGCGGACATGGCGGTGACGTGGTCAGCCTGGCGCTGAATATCACATCATCCGTCCGGCACGAGGCCGAGCTGCGCGCCGCCCGCGAACGGGCCGAGGCCGCGAACCGGGCCAAATCGGCCTTTCTGGCCAATATGAGCCATGAGATCCGAACCCCGATGAACGGGATTGTCGGGATGACGGAACTGCTGACGGAAACCCCGCTGGGCGAAGAGCAGCGACTATATGTCAACACGATCCGCAATTCGGGCGAGGCCCTGTTGGTGATCATCAACGACGTTCTGGACTATTCCAAGATCGAAGCGGAGAAGCTGACGCTCCACCCCGAACAGTTCGACCTTGAAAGATGCATTCTTGAGGTTGCGATGCTGTTGCAGCCCAGCGTGCGCGACAAGGGGCTGACCTTGCTGGTCGATTATGACCTGTTCCTGCCGACGCTGTTTGTCGGCGATCCGGGGCGGGTACGGCAGATACTGACGAACCTCGTTGGGAATGCGGTGAAATTCACGTCAGACGGTCATGTGCTGATCCGGGTGACCGGTGTCCCCAGCGCCGAGGCGCAGAGCTGTGACATTCACGTGGCCATCGAAGACACCGGGATCGGGATCGACCCGGACAAGATCGCCCATATATTCGGCGAGTTCAATCAGGTTGAGGATGCACAGAACCGGCAGTTCGAAGGCACCGGCCTTGGCCTTGCCATCACCAAACGTCTGATCACGATGATGGGCGGCACGGTCTGGGTCGAAAGCGATCCGGGCGTCGGGTCCTGCTTCGGGTTCCGGGTTCAGTTGCCAACCGCCGAAGGGCCGCAACCGGCGCCGCCGGATTTGGCCGGGCGGCTGCAACATGTCGTCGTGGTCGAGGATCTGGCCGTCAACCGGGCCATTCTGACCAAGCAACTCAGCCGCTTGGGGTCACGCGTCACCGTGTGCGCATCGGGGTCAGAGGCGCTGAAGGCGGTGGATGACACGGTCGGCCTTGTGCTGTGCGACCATGACCTGCCCGATATGGACGGGTTGGAGCTTGCAACGACGCTGCGGGATCGGGGCTGGGGCGATGTTCCGATCGTGATCATGTCGGCCAATCCGGGTCTGATCCATGCCGACCCTGCACATCGCCTGATCGAAGGTGTCCTGCAAAAACCCATTCCGCGGGCCGAGCTGTATTCACGCCTGATGGCGCTGGACACACCCTTGTTTGCGCCGGGGCAGCCGCCCGAGAGCGAAACGGTCGATGCCCAGCCCCCTCAGGCGCAGGCCGGTCAACGGCAGATGCGCGTGCTTGCAGCAGAAGACAACCGGACCAACCAACTGATTCTTGGCAAGATGACCAAGGACCTTGATATCGAACTCCGCTTTGTCGCCAACGGGGTCGAGGCGGTTGATGCCTATTCCGACTTTGATCCTGATCTGATTTTCATGGATATTTCGATGCCAAAGATGGATGGCAAACAGGCCACGGCCGAGATTCGCCGGATCGAAGTCGGAACGGGCCGGCATGTTCCGGTCGTCGCGCTGACGGCCCATGCGATGGCCGGGGACGATCAGGGTATTCTGGCGGCCGGGCTGGATCATTATCTGACCAAGCCTTTGCACAAAAAGCTGATCTGCCAGATGATCGAAGACCATTGCCCCAAGGACGCCCGGCCCGTCATTGCCGATCCGGCTGCCGGCGCTTAGGGTATCTGCATGGATAAGGACCGAGGCTTTCGTCCCCGTGCGCTGGGCGAAATCGCCATTCGCTGCGCCGATATGGACAAGATGGTTGCGTTCTACGAGGACGTGATCGGGTTGCAGCGTCTGCGCGGTAACCGCACCAGCGCCATCACCTTCTTTCGCATTGCCGAAGGGTTTGGCGGGCATACCCAGGTATTGGCCCTGTTTCAGCAAGCGCCGGGCCCCGATTCCGACCGGAACGGGCCGGGCGGCAGCGCCCCGGCGACCGGGGCGGGGTCGTCACTGCATCACATCGCGCTGTCCTTGCCATTTGCCGAACAAGAGGCGGCGATGCGCTGGTATGACAGGATCGGCCAGCCCTATCGGATCGAGCAGTTCAGCTGGATCGGATGGCGCGGCATCTTCACCCAGGACCCCGAGGGCAACACGGTCGAACTGGTCGCCTATGACCCTTCGATGCTGGATCAGGCCTGATAGGGGCGCAGGAATACCGGTTTGTCCACATCCGACAGATCAGGCTGATACGCATAGCCCCCAAGGTCGAAATCCAACAGGCCGGACGGGTCGGTCAGGCGCTTTTGGATGACAAACCGCGCCATTGCCCCGCGTGCTTTCTTGGCGAAAAAGCTGACGACCTTGGGCTTGCCGCCTTTGTCCTCCATGAAAACTGGTGTGATGACGCGCAATTTCAGGGCTTTCGGGTCTACTGCACCGAAATATTCCTGACTGGCACAGTTCACCAGGACGGCGCTGCCGATACTTTCGGCTTGCGCATTCAGCGCCCTGCTCAGCTGGTCGCGCCAATAGTCGTACAGGTTCTTACCCCGCCGGGTTTTCAGCCTGCTGCCCATTTCCAGCCGGTAAGGCTGGATCGCGTCAAGCGGACGCAACAGACCGTACAGGCCCGACAGGATACGCAGATGATCCTGGGCCCAGGCCAGTTCGTCAGCCTCCAGTGACCCGGCCTCTAGCCCCTGATAGGTGTCCCCTGCAAAGGCCAGCGCAGCAGGGCGCGTCGCCGTGGCCTCAGGCGTGGCGGCAAAAGCGCGATAGCGGTCCCGGTTCAGGCGGGCCAGATCATCGCTGAGGTCCATCAGTTTTTTCAGGTCACCCAAAGTGAGGTTGCGGGCGGTTTTCGACAGCCGGACCGCGTCGTCCTGAAAGTCGGGCTGCGTGACCGCGAAATCCCGCTCTGCCCAGTCCAGCCGTTTGGCCGGGGAAATCACTACCAGCATATCCGCCCTCGTCTCTTGCCTGATGGGCCGTGTCTAGCCCGCCTGTCGCAGCACGTCCAGAAAGGCGGCGCCAAACCGTTCGTGCCGCCGGTCGCCCAGCACCTGTTCAATCGCGCGCGGGTCATCGCTACGCAATTGCGCCACCTTGGCCAGTTGCGAGGCCGAGCAGGTCAGCGGCTTGTCGATCCCGTCGGGGCCGCGTGACAACTGTGACTGAACTTCGAGCAGGCGGTCATAGATACCGCCCTGGTCACGCCCGGCAAGCTTGCGACGGGCGGGGTGCACCTCTTCGACCGCGCCGGTCAGCACCTCAAGGAAGGTGCTGCCATATCGTTCGAGCTTTTTCGCGCCGATCCCGCTGATCCGGGCCATGTCGTCCAGTGTGGCGGGACGGGTTTCCGCCATTTCGATCAGGGTCCGGTCGGGAAAGATGACATAGGCCGGAACGCGGGCCGCCTCGGCCAGGGCCCGCCGCTTGGCCTTGAGCGCGGACAACAGCGGCGCATCCTCGTCAGAGACCATCGCCTTGACGGCAGGCCGCCGCGTGGCCTTGCGGATCGTGTCTTTGCGCAGGTTGATCTGTGCCTCGCCCTTGAGGATCGGCTTGGCGGCCTCGGTCATGCGCAGTGCGCCGTGGCGTTCGGGGTCGGGGCGCACCAGATCATGGCCCATCATCTGTCGGAATATGGCCTGCCATTGCGGGCGCGACCATTCTTTGCCGATGCCATAGGTGGACAAGGCATCATGGCGCCGCGCGCGGATCTTGTCGGTCTCGTTGCCCAGAAGAATGTCGATCAGGTGGCCGGCCCCGAACCATTCCTCGGTGCGCAGGATCGCGGACAGGGCCATGCGGACGGGCGTGGTGCCGTCGAACACCTGCGGGGGGCTGTCGCACAAATCGCATTTGCCGCAGGGTTCGGCCCGTTCACCGAAATAGCCCAGCAAGGTCTGACGGCGGCAGACCAGCGCCTCGGCCAGGCCCAGCAGGGCGTTCAGCCGGGCGTGATCGGCCATGCGACGCTCGGGCGGGGCTAACCCCTCGTCGATCTGGGATCGACGCAGGCGGATGTCGTCGGGGCCGAACAGGGTCAGGGTTTCGGCGGGGGCGCCATCGCGCCCGGCGCGGCCGATTTCCTGGTAATAAGCCTCGATGGATTTGGGCAGGTCCGCATGGGCAACCCAGCGGATATCGGGTTTGTCGATGCCCATGCCGAAGGCCACGGTGGCGACGACGATCAGCCCGTCCTCGCGCGCAAAACGGGTTTCGACGATGCGTCGGTCCTCGGGGTCCATGCCGCCGTGATAGTGGCAGGCCGAATGCCCTTCGTCGCGCAGAGCCCTGGCCAGAACCTCGGTCTTGTTGCGGGTGCCGCAATAGACGATGCCGGATTGGGTTTTGCGGGCAGCGGCGAAATCAAGGATCTGCTTGCGCGGCCCGTCCTTGGCGGCAAAGGCCAGATGGATATTGGGCCGGTCAAAGCCGCGCAGAAACTTTTGCGGCGGCGTGCCATCGAACAGTTTCTCGACAATCTCGTCCTGTGTTTCCGCATCTGCTGTCGCGGTAAAGGCGGCCAGCGGCACGTTCAGGGCGCGCCTCAGCTCTCCGATCCGAAGATAGTCAGGGCGGAAATCGTGGCCCCATTGGCTGACGCAATGCGCCTCGTCCACCGCGATCAGGCTGACATTGATCCGCCGCAGCATGCCCAGCGCAGAGCCCGCCGCCAAACGTTCGGGCGCCATATAAAGCAGCTTGAGCCGCCCGGCCTCCAACGCCTCCCATACCGCGTCGGTTTCCTCGGGCGTGTTGCCCGAGGTCAGGGCACCCGCCGCAACACCAGCTTCCTGCAGGCCGCGGACCTGGTCGCGCATCAGCGCAATAAGCGGAGAGATCACCACCGTGACCCCCTCGCGCATCAGCGCAGGCAATTGAAAACACAAGGATTTGCCGCCGCCCGTCGGCATGATCGCCAACACGTTTTCGCCCGCCGTCACGGCATCGACGATTTCCTCCTGACCGGGGCGGAAGGCGTCGAATCCAAAGACATCTCGCAGCATCGGCGCGGCGTCAAACATATGCGGGTGTGCCCTGTTTTAAGGTTTGTCTGCTCTTGAGACAGGACAATCACATACTAAGAATCGGTGAACAAGAGGTCAGTAGAAGTGCGTCATATTGTTGGCGAGTATGATGCGCAGGGAAAAGACACCAATCAGTACGATCAACGGCGCCAAGTCCAATCCACCCATCGGTGGTAAGAGACGTCGAATTGGCCCATATATTGGTTCGAGTATGCGGTTCAGGCCATACCAAATCTGCGCGACGAACTGCTGATGAAGGTTGAGCACCTGGAAGTTGATCAGCCAGCTCATGATCACATGAGCAATGACTATAAACCAAACAAGGCTCAGTAGCATTTGCAAGATTTCGAAAAGAGATTGCATGGGTGCTCCGTTCTTTCACCGAAAGAGACCTAAGCACACACACGCCAAAGAGCAAGACTGTACCAACTGAACGCTTGCGAATTGGGCCAAACACCCGTCTTATTGGACAAAAGAAAAACTGGGGCAGTCATGGCAGAGATTTCCAAGCGCAAGCGTATCTGGGGATGGTGGTTTTTCGACTGGGCCAGCCAGCCCTACCATACCTTGCTGGTGACGTTTGTCTTTGGCCCCTATTTCGCAGGCGTCGCGGCCGAGTATTTCCTGAACTCGGGCCTCGACCCCGAGGCGGCTGGCGCGCGGGCACAGACCGTCTGGGCCAATTGCATGACCATCATTGGCCTGATCATCGCCTTTGGCGCGCCGCTGATGGGCGCGATGGCGGATGTTTCGGGTCGTCGAATTCCTTGGATATTCGGGTTCTCGCTGATGTATGCGGTGGGGTCTGCCACACTGTGGTTCACGCTGCCGGACGGGTCGAACATGTGGCTTATGCTGTCTGCGTTCGGGATCGGCTTTGTCGGGGCGGAATATGCGCTTATCTTCATCAACTCGCAGCTGCCCGATCTGGGCGATGACAGTGAAGTCGGCGAGATTTCGGGATCAGGCTTTGCCTTTGGCTATTTCGGGGGGCTGATTTCGCTGGCCATCATGCTGGCGCTGTTTGTGGAACAGGCCAATGGAAAGACGCTGATCGGGATGGACCCCCTGTTCGGTCTTGACGCGGCAACGCGGGAAGGCACGCGTTTTGTCGGGCCGTTCACCGCCGGGTGGTTCATCCTGTTCATGGTGCCTTATTTCCTGTGGGTCCGCGACGATGCGCCTTCCGGCAAGACTGGCCAGACCGGCACGGTGGCCGAGGCGTTGCGCGTGCTGGGCCGCTCGGTCGCGGCCTTGCGTCATCGTACCAGCCTTGCCAGTTACCTGGGGTCGTCGATGTTTTACCGCGACGCGCTGAACGGTCTTTACAGCTTTGGTGGGGTCTACGCGACGCTGGTGCTGCACTGGGACCTGACCAAGATCGGGGTTTTCGGAATTGTCAGCGTACTGGCGGCGGCGGCCTTTTCCTGGGTCGGAGGAAAGCTGGACAGGCGGTACGGTCCCAAACCGGTGATCCTGGTCGCGATCTGGGTGCTGATCCTTGTCTGCACAACGATCGTGTCGATGGACCGGACCCAGATTTTCGGGCTCGGTTTGCCGTCGGGCTCGAGCCTGCCGGACCTTGTTTTCTTTGGTTGCGGCGTGCTGATTGGCGGGATGGGGGGCATCCTGCAATCGGCCAGCCGTTCGATGATGGTGCGCCACACCGACCCAAAGGCCCCGGTCGAAAGCTTTGGGCTTTATGGCCTGTCGGGCCGGGCGACGGCCTTTGCCGCGCCTCTGCTGATCGGAATTGCGACAACGATGACCGGCAGCGCACGTCTGGGGGTGTCACCCATCGTTGCGTTGTTTATTCTGGGCCTGTTCCTGATGCGCTGGGTCAGACCGGAAGGGGACCAGAACAGATGAAATTACTGCGTTTTTTCGTGACCGTCGCCGCCCTGGGTCTTGCTGCAGAGGTCGCGGCCGAGCCTTTGGCAAAGCAACTCTTCGGGGCTCAAAGGGTCAGTTCACAGCAAAAACCGGCCGCGTTCGGCAGTTATTCGCGCGGCTGTGCGGCCGGATCGGTGCAACTGCCGGAAACCGGTGCGACATGGCAGGCCATGCGTTTGTCGCGCAACCGGAACTGGGGCCATCCTGAAACGATCGACTATGTCCAGGACCTGAGCCGGTTTGCAGCCCGACAGCCGGGATGGAACGGGCTGTATGTCGGCGATATCAGCCAACCGCGCGGGGGGCCTATGACCTCGGGCCACCGGTCGCATCAGCTGGGCCTTGATGTCGATATCTGGATGCTGCCCGGTGACAATATGCGCCTGTCGCGAAAGGCGCGGGAAAACCTGTCTTCGATTTCGCTGCGCCGCGCCAGCGGGGCCTATGTAAACGGGAACTGGACCAGCCAGCACCACGCTGTCCTGCGCGAGGCGGCCAAGGACAAGCGGGTCGCGCGCATTTTCGTCTTTCCCGGCGCAAAGGTGCAGATGTGCAATGACGAAAAGGGAAACCGCGCCTATCTGCGCAAGATCAGGCCCTGGTGGGGGCATCACTATCACTTTCACGTTCGCCTGAAATGCCCCCGAGGGTCCCGCGGCTGTGTCAATCAGGACGCCCCGCCCAAGGGCGATGGGTGCGCCGAGGCCCGGCAGTGGGTGCAGAACATCCTGAACCCGCCGCCGCCGGATCCGAATGCGCCACCCCCAAAGAAACGCCGTGAATACACGCTGGCCGACCTGCCTCAGCAATGCGCATCCGTTTTGCACTCGAACTGATTGCCGGCCTGACGCTGGCCGGGGCGGCGTGGGCGGTCGATGTCAAAACGGCCACCCTGGCCGACAGCTTTGCGTGGCGGCACCCTGCTGAATGGTTCGGCGGATTCTCGGCCGTACATGTTTCGGACAAGGGGCGCAATTTCATTGCGCTCAGTGACCGGGCCACCTTTGTGACTGGCCGGATCGAACGCGACAACGGCGCGATAGCGGACGTTCGCATTTTGGGCCATTGGCCAGTTCTGTCCAGCACTGGCCGTATCATGCTGGGCTATGCCGGTGATTCCGAAGGTCTGGCCGTGGCACCGGATGGCAATCTTTTCGTATCCTTCGAAGGGGTCCACCGGGTTGCCCATTACGCGGCACCCGGCACCCATGCGCGCGTGCTGCCGCGCCCGTCCGCCTTTGACGGGCTGGACCGCAACGGGTCATTCGAAGCACTTGCGATGGACCGGCGGGGGCGGCTCTATACCTTAACCGAGAAAAGCCGCACGCTTGAGGGCGACATCCCGGTCTATCGCTGGGACGGTCAGGCGTGGTCCACGCCGTTTGTCCTGCCCGCACGCGGCGGTTTTCTTCCGGTTTCGGCTGATTTCGGCCCTGACGGGCGGTTGTATGTCCTTGAACGCAGCGTGTCGCTGACCGGGTTCCGCACCCGCCTCAGGCGGTGGGACACAACCAATGACGTGCCGTCTGCCGAAGAAACCCTGCTGGAAACCGCGACCGGCACCCATGACAACCTCGAAGGTCTGTCCATCTGGCGCGACGCTCAGGGGGAAATGCGGGCCACGATGGTGTCCGACGACAATTTCCTGGCCCTGCAACGCACCGAGCTGGTGGAATACCTGCTGCCCGATTGACTTGCCGCAACCAAGGGTCTAAACGCACGGCTTGCCTTGGGATGAACCCTTGGCCAAGTCGCCGCTACCTTGTCAAAACGGGCATCTGAAAATGCAACGCAACTATATTCCCGGCATCATTGCCATGGCCGCCATTGTCGTGGCCTCGAACATCCTGGTCCAGTTCCTGATCCTTGACGGATTGCTGACCTGGGGTGCTTTCACCTATCCGCTGGCCTTCCTGGTCACTGACATCATGAACCGCGTCTATGGCGTGGGTCCGGCCCGCAAGGTCGTGTTCGCCGGGTTTGTCACCGGTATCATCTGCTCGCTGATCGGCAGCCAGATCATGCTGCAGGGCGATGGCTTTACCTATGCCGCCGTGCCGCTGCGGATCGCAGTTGCGTCCGGTACAGCCTTCCTGATCGCGCAACTGACGGACGTCACCGTGTTCAACGCCATGCGCGGCGGCCGCTGGTGGCGCGCGCCGCTGGTTTCGACTCTGGTCGGATCGGCGCTGGATACCGCGATCTTCTTCACGCTGGCCTTCTCGGCCTCGGTCACCTTCTTCGGTGCCAACGCCGACGCCGCAATCAACTGGGCGTGGGAGCCCGTGCCGTTCATGCTGACCGGCCCGATGGCGCCGCTATGGGTCACGCTGGCCTTTGCGGACTGGTTGGTAAAGCTGTCATTGGCTTTGATCGCCCTGATCCCGTTCAAGGTGATCGTCGCCCGTCTGACCGCCGCACAGCCTGCGTAAAAAAAGTGCTTTGAGAATGGCGCATCTTGTGTCAGGCTCAAAGTTAACCGCAACAGATAGAAAAGGAGGTGATCCAGTGTCGAGAAAGAGATTGGAGAGAGGTGTCGGAACAACCGGGGGGACCGCCTGCTAGGGCAGCCCTTGGCCGAGCGTTCGCTCCGGCTGGTCGATTGATCTAACCGACCCCACCTCCTGAACTTTCGAAGGGCCGTCCCGCCGGGGCGGCCCTTTCTGTTTCCACCCGTGCCTTGTAAGGTCAGCCCCATGTTGCGCATCACCGACGATATCGCCCTGCAAGACTGGGAAATGACCGAAAGCTTTGTGCGTTCCTCGGGTCCCGGTGGTCAGAACGTCAACAAGGTCTCGACCGCTGTTGAGCTTCGGTTTGAGGCCGCGCGCTCGCCATCCCTGCCGGAACCTGTCAAGAACCGCCTGAAACGTCTGGCCGGGCGGCGGTGGACCAAGGATGGCGCAATCATCATTCAATGCGAAGAAACCCGCAGCCAGGCCCGCAACCGTGAAATCGCGCGCAGCCGGCTGGCCGAGCTGATTGCCCGCGCCTTGGTCAAGCCCAAACGCCGGATCGCGACAAAGCCCACATATGGATCGGTCAAGCGGCGCTTGGCTGCGAAAAAGGCGCGTGGCGACGTCAAAGCGCTGCGGGGCAAAGTGTCCGAAGATTGATCTGGCATATTGCCTGCCCATTGATAATCTGACCCGCACAGGCGGCAAAAGGATCACGGCATGAGGCTGGAAGGAAAAACCGCAATCGTCACAGGCGGCGCATCGGGATTCGGCGCTGGGATCGCGCAGAAATTCGTGGCCGAAGGCGCCCGTGTGATGATTGCGGATATCAACGGAGACGCGGCCGCAAACCTGGCGGCACAACTGGGCGACCGGGCGCAACCGCAGCAGGTTGATGTCGCTGATCGCGCGTCTGTCCAGTCCATGGCGGAAACGGCGATCCGGGATTTCGGCGGGCTGGATATCCTGGTCAACAACGCCGGTGTCACGCACCTGCCGACGCCGCTGGAAGACGTCAGCGAACAGGATTTCGACCGCGTTTTCAACGTGAACATGAAATCGGTGTACCTGACCGCACGCGCATTGGTGCCACATATGAAATCCCGCAAGACCGGGGCGATCCTGAACGTGGCCTCGACGGCTGGCCTGTCGCCGCGCCCCAACCTGAACTGGTACAACGCCTCCAAGGGGTGGATGATCACGGCAACCAAGACAATGGCCGTGGAGCTTGCCCCTTCCGGCATCCGCGTCAACGCGATCTGCCCGGTTGCCGGGGAAACACCGCTGCTCAAATCTTTCATGGGCGAGGATACGCCCGAAATCCGGGCCAAATTCCTGTCGACCATCCCGCTGGGCCGGTTCTCGACCCCGGAAGACATGGCCAACGCCGCCTGTTTCCTGTGTTCGGACGAGGCCGGTATGGTCACAGGTACAGCGTTGGAGGTCGACGGTGGCCGCTGTATCTGATCCGCTCTTCATCTGGCCATAAATATCCCCGCTGGAGGCAGCGCGCCTGCGCGCTTCCCTGCAACAAGGCACGAGTTCATCAATGACTCCCGGACCGCGAAACCTGATCACCGATATTCCCGGCCTCAAGGTCGGAAATGCGCAGGATGCCACCCTGAAATCAGGAGCCACGGTTCTGACCGCCGCGCGCCCGTTCACCGCATCGGTCCATGTCATGGGCGGGGCCCCCGGTACCCGCGAAACGGATCTTCTTGCGGCGGACAAATCCGTAACCCATGTGGATGCCATCGCCCTGTCGGGCGGGTCGGCTTTTGGGCTGGACGCCTGTTCAGGCGTGTCCGACGGGCTGAAGGCGCAGGGCAGGGGCTTTGCGGTGGGGTCCGTCACCGTGCCCATCGTCCCCGGCGCAATTCTGTTCGACCTGCTCAATGGCGGCGACAAGGGATGGGACCAAAACCCCTATCACGCGCTTGGCCGCGCCGCGTTTGATACGGCTGCCGAGATATTCGACCTGGGGTCGGTGGGTGCCGGAACCGGGGCGCTTGCGGCGATGCACAAAGGCGGGCTCGGGTCGGCATCGCTGGTGCTGGATGACGGTACGATTGTTGGCGCTCTGGTCGCGGCCAACCCGATGGGCAGTGTCACAACGGCGGGTGACCGCCATTTCTGGGCAGCGCCGTTTGAAATCGGGGATGAATTCGGCGGCCTGGGCCCGGACCCGGCCTCGGGGCTGGGTCGGCCCGGTGCCAGCCGCAAGGCCGCCGCCATGCACGCCCTCGGTTCCGATCGGGCCAACACCACGATTGCGATCGTGGCCACCGACGCGGACCTGACCAAACCACAATGCCAGCGGATGGCGACGGCCGCGCATGACGGCATTGCCCGCGCGATTGTTCCCGCGCATACGCCGGGCGACGGTGATCTGGTTTTCGCGGTCAGCACCGGAACCCGCCCGGCAGGGGACGGCTCTGCCGACATGGCGATGATTGGCCACGCCGCCGCCCTGTGCCTGAGCCGGGCCATCGCGCGGGCCGTTTTCCTGGCCTCTCCGGCCCCCGGCGACTTGCTGCCGTGTTGGTCCGAAACGCAATAATGTAAGTGAAAAATGCGACTTTTGTCCACTGCGACCCGGTGACGCCGGACGGCAAATGCGCGTTGACTCCTGTGTCTTGGGGCGTTCCATTCGGGCAGCTAAATCGCATCGGAGCACGAGCTATGAAACGAATTATCGCACCTCTTCTTGTCGGACTGCTGGCGGTCCCCGCATTTGCGGAAGGCGATGCCGAGGCCGGAAAGAAGACATTCAACAAGTGCAAATCCTGCCACATGATCGCGGGCCCTGACGGCGAAGCGATCGTAAAGGGCGGCAAGACCGGCCCCAACCTGTATGGCATTTCGGGCCGCACGGCGGGCACGCTGGAGGGTTTCAAATACGGTGACAGCCTGGTTGCAGCCGGTGAAAACGGGCTGGTCTGGGATGAGACCACCTTTGTCGAATATGCGCAGGATCCCAAGGCGTTCCTGAAAAGCTACCTGGATGACACGGGCGCCAAATCCAAGATGACCTTCCGCCTGAAAAGCGGCGGCGAGGATGTCTTTGCCTATATCGTGAGTGTCTCGGGCGAGTAACGCCGGACCCCATCTTGGTGAAATGTGCAAAAGGCCGCAGCCCCTGCGGCCTTTCGTGCGCTTGATTGGCAGGAAATTCAAGGTCACCTTGGGACCCAAGGCGGAGCAACACGCCATCTCAGGGCCCGCATTGCAACGACACGCCAAACCGTCCGGGCAGGACGCAGCAAGTTCCGCACGAGCCTGACAATTGTCGAATTGGCACCAGGAGAGGATAAATGGGAATCACCATCCCGGCATGGGTTCAGGGCGAACTGACCCCCGTGGACAAGCTTGAGGCGCATGAAAAGGGGCTCAAGCACAAGGCGGTGTCGGTCTTTGCCGTGCGGGGCACCGAAATCCTGCTTCAGCGCCGGGCGATGGGAAAATACCACACACCGGGCCTGTGGGCGAATACATGCTGCACCCATCCCGACTGGGACGAAAGTTCAAGCGTCTGCGCCGTGCGCCGCCTGCGCGAAGAGCTGGGGATCACGGGGTTGTATCCCGAATATCGGCACCGCTTGGAATATCATGCGGATGTCGGCAACGGCATGGTCGAAAACGAGGTGGTCGACGTGTTTCTGGCCCATGTGCGCGGGCCGCTGACCATCACCCCCAACCCTGACGAGGTCATGGATATCCGCTGGATCGACTATCATGACCTGCTGGCCGAGGTCCTGCGGCACCCCGAGCGGTTTACCCCATGGCTCAAGATCTATTTGCACAACCACGCCGACACGATTTTCGGGCCCGACCTGATAATCTCGGCGAAAACCTGACGCCCGGCGGCAATCGGCTTCTTGCAAGGGCCAGCGAAGCCGCCTAAATCAACGCGTCATGGCCAAGCAAAAGACAGACCCGAATTACAAAATCATCGCCGAAAACCGGCGCGCGCGCTTCGATTACGCGATCGAGGACGATATCGAGTGCGGTATCATGCTGGAAGGGTCCGAGGTCAAATCCCTGCGGGCGGGCGGGTCGAACATCGCCGACAGCTATGCCTCGGTCGACGACGGAGAGCTGTGGCTGGTCAACAGCTATATCGCGCCCTACGAACAGGCCAAGGTCTTTAAGCACGAGGAACGGCGCCGCCGCAAACTGCTGGTGTCGCGCAAGGAATTGGCCAACCTGTGGAACGCGACACAGCGCAAGGGCATGACCCTTGTGCCGCTGGTTTTGTATTTCAACCACAAGGGCCGGGCCAAGGTGAAAATCGGCATTGCCAAGGGTAAAAAGACCCATGACAAGCGCGAAACCCAGGCCAAGCGGGACTGGTCACGTCAAAAGCAGCGGTTGATGAAGGATCACAGCTGATCCTTCCGTCGCGGTTCAGAACGCCATTGCAGCGGCAACCGCACGTTTCCAGCGATCATAGGCCGCGTCACGCTCGGGTTCGGACAATTCCGGCTTGAACCGGCGATCCAGCGCCCAGGTCTCGCTGAACCCGGCCTGGTCCGGGTAGACCCCTGCGCGCATCCCGGCCAGCCAGGCCGCGCCCAAGGCGGTTGTTTCCAGCATCACCGGCCGATCGACCGGTGCGCCCAGAAAATCGGACAGCCCCTGCATTGCCCAGTCGGATGCGCTGGCGCCGCCATCGACGCGCAGCGTGACATCCGTATCCGTGCCCCAGTCGCCCTGCATGGCATGCCACAGGTCGCGGGTTTGATACGCGATGCTTTCCAGCGTGGCGCGGGCGAATTCCGCGCGGCCCGAATTGCGGGTCAGGCCAAACACCGCGCCGCGGCAATCGGGTTTCCAATAGGGCGCCCCAAGCCCGGTAAAGGCAGGCACCAGAACGACGTTCTGGTTGGGATCGGCCCGCAACGCCAATTCGCCGCTTTGCTCGGCCGAATCGATGATCTGCAGCGCATCGCGCAGCCACTGAACCGCCGCACCTGCCACAAAGATCGACCCTTCCAACGCATAGGTCCGCTTTCCATCCAATTGGTAGGCGATCGTCGTCAGCAGCCGGTTTTTCGACTCGACCGGCGTATCGCCCGTATTCAACAGCGCGAAACAGCCCGTGCCATAGGTTGATTTCAGCATTCCCGGCTGGAAACAGGCTTGCCCAATCGTTGCGGCCTGTTGGTCGCCAGCCACCCCGAGAATCGCGATTTCACCCCCGAACAGAGCCGTTTTTCCAAAATCCGCGGCACAGTCCAGAACTTTGGGCAACATGGTCAGCGGCACATCCAGAAGGTCGCAGATCTCGGCGCTCCATTCGCCTTTGTGGATGTTGAACAGCAATGTGCGCGCGGCGTTGGTGGCGTCGGTGACATGGCTGCGCCCTTCGGTCAGGCGCCAGATCAGGAAACTGTCGATTGTGCCGAACATCAGGTCGCCAGCCTTGGCGCGATCACGGGCGCCGGGGATCGTATCCAGCAGCCATTTCACCTTGGTGCCCGAGAAATAAGGGTCCAGCAGCAAGCCGGTCTGGTCGGTGACGTCATCCTCGCACCCGGCCTGCTTGTAGCGGGCGCAGATATCGGCGGTGCGGCGATCCTGCCAGACAATAGCATTGTGGATCGGCTTGCCGGTTTCCCGGTCCCAGACCACGGTGGTTTCACGCTGGTTGGTGATGCCGATGCCGGCGATTTGGTCGGCGGTCACGCCATTGCTTGCCATGACGTCCCGGCACACGGTCAGAACGCTTTCCCAGATCTCTTCGGGGTCATGTTCGACCCAGCCTTCCTGCGGGAAATACTGTGTGAATTCCTTTTGCGCGGTGCCGGCGCGCTGCATGTCGGCGTCAAACAAAATGGCGCGCGATGACGTCGTGCCCTGATCAATGGCAAGAATATAGGTCATGCCTGCCGCCCCTCCCGTATTGGTTTTGCAGCAGTTTAGCGCAATCAAAGCCGCTGGTGCCAGAGCGTTCAGACGGGAATGTTGTCGATCAGGCGCACACCGTCCGCCCAGGCCGCGACAAACAGGCGGGCAGGTTTGTCGGCACAGGTCAAAGGGTCAAGCGTTTCGGCACAGCGCAGCTGAATATATTCCACATGCGCAAACCCGGCGGCCAACAGCGCGGTCCGGGCGTGGGCTGCAAGCTGGTCAAATGCGGCCCCGCCTTGCAGTGCGCGTGCCAGGTCATTCATGATCCGGTGCTTT
Source organism: Ruegeria sp. ABD4_443 (assembly GCF_056160865.1). NCBI lineage: Bacteria > Pseudomonadati > Pseudomonadota > Alphaproteobacteria > Rhodobacterales > Roseobacteraceae > Ruegeria > Ruegeria sp. ABD4_443. The sequence continues at coordinate 127,792 of NZ_JBSWYA010000004.1, forward strand.
TGGGCGGCAACCTGCAATCCCTGGGGCGACAGGCGCAGGTTGCGTGACGACATGGCCAGCCCCGAGGGTTCGCGTATCGTGGGGCATCCGACGACCTGGATCGGGATGTCCAGATCGCGCGCCATGCGGCGGACCACCATCAGTTGCTGAAAATCCTTTTCCCCAAAAAAGGCCCGATCCGCCTGTGTTTGCAGGAACAGCTTGGCCACGACGGTGGCGACCCCGTCAAAATGTCCGGGGCGAAATTCGCCTTCCATCACGTCGGTCAGGCCTGCAACCGAAACGGTGGTGGCGAAACCTTGCGGGTAGATCTCGTCAGGCTCGGGCACATAGATGGCGTCGACATCGAAGGGGGACAGCTTTTGCGCGTCCTCAATTTCAGTGCGCGGGTACTTGGCCAGATCCTCGGGGTTGTTGAATTGCTTGGGGTTCACGAAGATGGTCACGATCACCCGGTCGCACCCCGCCTTTGCGGCCTCGACCAAAGACAGATGCCCCCGGTGCAGCGCGCCCATCGTGGGCACAACGCCAATCACCTCGCCACGGCTGCGCCAACTGGTGGTCAGGGCGCGCAGGTCGTCCAGACGGCGCAGGATCGGCGCGGTCATGGCTTGGCCCCCTTGGCGGGGGCCTGATCGGCAAACACATGTTCATCCGTCGGAAAGCTGCGGGCGCGGACTTCGGCGGCGTATTCGGCAATGGCGGCCTCGGCCAACGGGCCCAGCTCGGCATAGCGTTTGACGAATTTCGGTTTGAAGGCGGTGAAAAAGCCCACCATGTCATCGACGACCAGTATCTGCCCGTCGCACCCGGCCGAGGCGCCGATACCAATGGTCGGAATTGACACCTCGGCGGTGATCTGGTCGGCAAGCCCCTGCGGAACCTTCTCTAACACGACCGAAAACGCACCGGCATCGGTGACGGCGCGGGCGTCAGCCAGAACCGCGTCGGCCTTTTCATCGCGGCCTTGCACCTTGTAGCCGCCCAGCGTGTTGATGGATTGTGGCGTCAGCCCGATATGGGCCATGACCGGAATGCCCCGTTTGACCAGAAAACGGACCGTGTCGGCCATCTCGACCCCGCCTTCCAGCTTGACCGCGGCAGCCCCTGTTTCGGCCATCAGTCGGGCGGCGTTGCGGAACGCCTCGGCGGGTGAATGTTCATAGCTGCCGAACGGCATGTCGACGACCATCATCGCCCGGTCCAGCCCCCGCGCCACCGCCTGGCCGTGCAAGATCATCATCTCCATGGTCACACCAAGGGTCGAATCCAGCCCGTGCAGCACCATTCCTACGCTGTCACCGACAAGAACAAAGTCGCAATGGGCATCCATCAACCGGGCCATTGGCGTGGTGTACGCGGTCAGGCTGACCAGGGGTTCGCCGCCTTTCCGGGCGCGAATATCCTCGGCGTTCGGGGCCTTTTTACGGGCGGTGGCGCTCATGGTCGCTCCTCCGGTGTTCAAGTTGCAGCGCGGCATAGCAGATTGCGCAAGGTCATAGAAACCCCGGTTGCGCGAACAATTCCTTGAATGACCTTAGGTTTACGGGGACATTGGTCTGAGAACGATCCGCGCCAAGCGGGCCAGCCTGTCTCAGTTGGGAGTGAAATTCATGGAAATGCAGTCAGTTCGATCCTTTGCATCGGCCCTTGCGCTTGGTGCGACCTTGCTTGCCTCGCAGGCCGTGGCCAAATCGGACATCACCATTGCGATGCAGTTGGAACCCCCGCATCTGGACCCGACCAGTGCCGCTGCCCAGGCCATTGATTCGGTGGTCTACACCAATATCTTCGAAGGCCTGACCCGCTTCATGGGTGATGGGTCGGTCGTGCCGGGGCTGGCCGAAAGCTGGGAGATTTCGGATGACGGGACCCAGTACACGTTCAAGCTGCGCCAAGGTGTCACGTTCCATGATGGCACCGCCATGGATGCCGAGGATGTCAAGTTCAGCCTTGACCGCGCGCTGGCCGACGACAGCGCGAACGCGCAAAAGGCGCTGTTTGCCGGGATCGAAAGCGTCGAGGTGATCGACCCGCTGACGGTCAAGGTCACGCTTGCCGCCCCCAACGGAAACTTCTTGTTCAACATGGCCTGGGGCGACGCGGTGATCGTCGCGCCCGAAAGCATCGGTGACATCAAGACCAACCCGGTGGGCACCGGCGCCTTTACCTTTGGCGAATGGGTGCAGGGCGACAGCATCACGCTGAACCGCAACCCTGAATATTGGGGCGATCAGCCCGCATTAGAGACTGCGACCTTCAAGTTCATCTCGGACCCGACCGCCGCTTTTGCCGCCATGATGGCCGAAGATATCGACGCGTTCGACAATTTCCCGGCACCCGAAAATCTGCCCCAGTTCGAGGCCGACCCGCGCTTTCAGGTGCTGGTAGGCTCAACCGAGGGCGAGACGATCCTGTCGACCAACAACAAACAACCCCCCTTTGATGATATCCGCGTGCGGCAGGCGCTGGCCCATGCGATTGACCGGCAGGCGATCATCGACGGGGCGATGTTTGGTTACGGCACGCCCATCGGCACGCATTTCGCGCCGCATAACCCCGCCTATGTCGATCTGACGGGGAATTCGGCCCATGACCCGGAAAAGGCCAAAGCATTGCTGGCCGAGGCCGGGTTTGCCGACGGGATTGAAACGACGTTGCACCTGCCGCCGCCGTCCTATGCGCGCCGTGGCGGTGAAATCATCGCCGCACAACTGGCCGAGGTCGGCATCAAGGCCGAGATCATCAATGTGGAATGGGCGCAATGGTTGGAATCGGTCTTTAAGGGCAAGGATTTCGGCCTGACGATCGTCAGCCATACCGAGCCGATGGATATCGGCATCTATGCGCGCCCGGATTATTATTTCCAGTATGACAGCCTGGATTTCCAGACCCTGATGGACAGCCTCAACACCACCACCGATCCGGACGAACGCAGCAGGCTTCTGGGCGAGGCACAGCGCCTGATCTCTGCTGATTACGTCAATGGCTACCTGTTCCAGCTGGCCAAGCTGGGCGTGGCCAAGGCGGGCGTGCAGGGGCTTTGGGAAAATGCACCAACCGCCGCGATTGACCTGACCGCGATCAGCTGGTCCGAATGACAAACCGACGGGGCTGCGCGTTGCAGCCCCGGGCCCCTGCCGGATGCGAAAAACTGTATTGATGTCACTGCTACGTATTTTTACCCTTGCTGCCGCCTTTCTGTGCCTGAACGCCGCAATGCCCGGAATGGTCCAGGCGCAGAACGTCCTGGGCAGTCGCCTGGATGCCCTGACGGGAACGCCTGACAATCCGCTGGACGTCGGTATAGGTATCTGGATTGACCAGATTATCGGCGTTGATCAAAAAGCCGAGAATTACGGTGCCGTCGTTGTGTTGCGGGCGGAATGGACCGACCCCGCACTGGCATTCGACCCGCAGGAAGCGGGCCGCGACATCCGCGTGTTCAGCCCACCGGCGCTGGCCGATCACGCAGCCGAAATCGGCGCAGTTTTGCCAGCCTTTGTCATCCATAACCAGCAGTCCAACAAGTGGATACATGAATCCGCCGCCGGGCTGAACCATGACGGGCATGTCGTCTATGTCGAGAAATCCTCGCTGACGCTGCAGGCACCCCATTTCAACTTTCGCAAATACCCGTTCGACACCCAGCGGTTTCAGTTCGAAGTGGTGTCCATCCTGCCGTCCGAATACGTATCCTACCATCCGCTGGACGACTTTTCGGGCCTTGGCGATCTTTTGGGCGAGGAAGAATGGATTCTGGGCAACGCGCGGCTTGAAGCCTCGACCGTTACCGGCTTGTCGGGTCGCGACAGCGACCAGGTGGCGCTGATTTTCGAAGGCAAGCGGCACCTGACCTATTACGTCATTCGCGTGTTCCTGCCGATGCTGGTGCTGGTCACCGTGGGCTGGGCGCTGTTTTTTCTGGACGAATACCGCAAGCGGATCGAAATCGCAGGCGCAAATCTATTGGTTTTCGTGGCCTTCAACTGGGCCATTTCCGAAGACCTGCCCAAGCTGGGATACCTGACCTTTCTGGATTTCATCCTGCAATGCATGTTCCTGATGACGGGGGCGCTGATCGTGTTCAACGTCGCCCTGCGCCGGTTAAAGGTCGCAGGCCGCGAAGAGGCAGCCAGGAAGCTGGATAATTATGCGATCAAGTGGATTTACCCCCTGGGGTATGCCGCAATCGTCGGATATGCGGTTTCAGCTTTTCTGGTAGTGCCATAGGTGCTGGACCCCGGCGGATTGCGACCCTAACGTGGCGCCAATGCTTCGTTATTCTCTCAAACGCCTGCTCTCGTTGATCGTCAGCCTCGTGGTTGCCTCGGTTGTCATTTTCGGGGTGATCGAGGTCGCGCCGGGTGACCCGGCGTCGTTCATGCTGGGCGTGAACGCGCAGCCCGATACCTTGGCGGCCCTGCGGGCAGAGCTTGGGCTGGACGTTTCCAAACTGCAGCGGTATTTCAATTGGGTCGGCGGGATGCTGACCGGGGATTTCGGCACATCCTACACCTATCGCACGCCTGTTTCGCAGATGATCGCGGACCGGCTGTGGGTGTCGCTGCCGCTGGCGCTTTATGCGCTGACCCTGTCCACCCTGATCGCCTTTCCCGCCGGGATCTATGCCGCTGCGCGCCGGGGCAAACCCGGAGACCTGGCGGTCATGGGCGCCACGCAACTGGGTATTGCGGTGCCGAATTTCTGGTTTGCGATGATGCTGGTGCTGATCTTTGCCATCAACCTGCGCTGGTTCAACGCCGGAGGGTTCGTGGGCTGGGAAACCGGATTGTGGACCGGGTTGCATTCGCTGACCCTGCCCGCCATCGCGCTGGCCCTGCCGCAGGCGGCCATCCTGGCGCGCGTCATGCGCTCATCACTGCTGGACATTCTGGGCGAGGATTTCATGCGCACGGCCCGCGCCAAGGGCCTTAGCCGCCGTCAGGCCTTGTGGCGGCACGGGGTGCGCAACGCGCTGATCCCGGTGCTGACAATCATCGGGTTGCAATTTTCCTTCCTGTTGGCAGGGTCGATCATCATCGAACAGGTGTTTTACCTGCCCGGCCTGGGGCGGCTGGTGTTTCAGGCGATCTCGGCCCGCGACCTGATCGTGGTGGAATCGGTGGTCATGCTGCTGGTTTTTGCCGTCATCACCGTGAACTTTCTGGTCGATCTGGCCTATGCCGCCGTCGACCCAAGGCTAAGGAGCCGGACATGAGCCGCAACCTGATCCTTGGCACGCTGCTATCGTCGCTGGTTCTTTTGGCGGCGGTGGTGTCGTTTGTCTGGACACCCTATGACCATGCCGCGCTGAACATTCCGGACAAGTTGCAGCCGCCCAACGCGCAACACTGGTTCGGCACGGATCATTTCGGGCGGGACATATTCTCGATGATCATGGTGGGCGCGCGCACCTCAATCGCGGTGGCGCTGGTGGCGGTGGGCATCGGTGTGGGTTTCGGCGTGCCGCTGGGCCTGACGGCAGCCGCCCGCAAAGGATCATGGCTGGACGAGGTGATCATGCGCGGGAATGACCTGGTTTTTGCCTTCCCTTCGCTGGTCATCGCCATCCTGATCACCGCCGTGTTCGGGGCCGGAGCCATCAACGCCATCATCGCCATCGGCATCTTCAACATCCCCGTTTTCGCGCGCATCACCCGCGGGGCCGCCCTGTCGCTGTGGGAGCGTGAGTTCATCCTTGCCGCCCGTGTGTCAGGCAAGGGCGCAGCGCGGATATCGGCCGAACATATCCTGCCCAATGTGGCCAACCTGCTGATCGTGCAAGGGACCATCCAGTTCAGCCTGGGCATTCTGGCTGAGGCGGGCTTGTCCTATGTCGGATTGGGCGCGCAACCGCCCACGCCCAGCTGGGGCCGGATGCTGGCCGATGCGCAGACAATGGTCAGTTTTGCCCCGCATTTGGCTCTGATTCCGGGTCTGGCGATCATCGTGACCGTGCTGGGTCTGAACCTGTTGGGCGACGGGCTGCGCGACTGGCTGGACCCCCGGATAAGGGTGGCGCGGGCATGAGTTTGCTTGAGATTGAAAACCTGTCACTGGCAATCCACGGGGTGCCGATCCTGAAACAGGTCGACCTGTCCATCGCCCCCGGTCAGATCGTGGCGGTGACAGGCGAAAGCGGCTCGGGCAAGTCGATGACGGCATTGGCCGTCATGCAATTGCTGCCAAACGGGGCCGAGGTCAGCGGCGCGATCCGGTTGAACGGGTCCGAACTTGTGAACCGCCCCGAGGCCGAAATGTGCGCCCTGCGCGGCGCCTCGATCGGCATGGTCTTCCAAGAGCCGATGACAGCGCTGAACCCGGTCAAAACCATCGGCGATCAGGTGATGGAGACAATCCTGATCCACAAGGCGATGCCCCCCGCGCAGGCCCGCGCCCGTGCCAAAGAGGTGCTGAGCCGCGTCGGCCTGCCGCCTGATCGGTTCCCGCTGTCGCGCTTTCCGCATGAACTGTCGGGGGGCCAGCGCCAGCGGGTGGTCATTGCCATGGCCATTGCGCTGCGCCCCAAGCTGCTGATCGCCGATGAACCGACAACTGCGCTGGACGTGACGACGCAGGCGCAAATCCTCGAATTGCTCAGGGGGCTGGTCAGCGAATACGATATGGGGCTGTTGATGATCACCCATGATCTGGCGGTGGTGGCGGATATGGCCGACCGGATCACCGTCATGCGCCATGGCGAAGTGGTCGAAAGCGGCGCGACCCAACATCTGCTGGGCCACATGCGCCATCCCTATACTCGCATGTTGTTCGAGGCCTCGGGCCACCAAGTTACCCTGCCCGAGCCGGTTGAGCCACGCCCGCTGCTGCAGGTCTCGCAAGTGGTGCGCGACTATCGTCTGCCGCGCAAGGCTTTGTTGGACATACCCGGTCATCACCGCGCGGTGGATGGGGTCAGCTTCACTCTCAACAAGGGTGAGCGTCTGGGGCTGGTGGGCGAGTCCGGATGCGGAAAATCGACCCTAACACGGGCCATTTTGGGGTTGGAAGAGGCTCAGTCCGGCGCAATTCATCTGGATGGGCAGCCGGTTTTCACCGGCCACCGGCCAAACCTTGCCGTGCGTCGCAAGATGCAGGTGGTGTTCCAGGACCCGTATGGCAGCTTTAACCCCCGTCACCGGGTCGCGCGCCTTGTGACCGAACCCTTTCACCTGTTGGAAAGCCCGCCCACCGGGACAGAACGGCAGGACCGGATCGCCGAGATGCTGACGGCGGTCGGCCTCAGCCCGGATGATTCAGGCAAGTACATTCACGAGTTCTCGGGCGGGCAACGGCAACGGATCGCAATTGCCCGTGCCCTGATCATCCGCCCCGAGTTGATCCTGTTTGACGAAGCGGTGTCGGCGCTTGATGTCTCGGTCCGGGCGCAGATCCTTGATCTGTTGGCTGAACTGTGCGCCACTTATGACCTGACCTATCTGTTCATCAGCCACGATCTGAGCGTTGTGCGCACCATCACCGACCGGGTGCTGGTCATGCAGTCCGGCCGGATCGTCGAGCAGGGCGAGACAGAGCAGGTCTTCTCGGACCCGCAGCATCGCTATACCCAATCGCTGATCGCCGCCGCGCCCCGATTGCCCGAGATCGGGCAGGGTGCCGCCTAATTGACCTTTGTTAGACCCTAATCGGAGCCCCAATATGACCCAACAGCCATGGTTTGACCCCACCCAGTGTCTGATTGGCGGGACCTGGGTCTCTGCGTCCTCGGGCGAAACCCTGCCATTGATCAACCCGTCGGACGGTGCCGAAATCTGCCGGATCGCGCGCGGCACTGACCCGGATGTCGATGCGGCCATTGCTGCGGCGCGGGCCGCGTTGGATGGTGATTGGGGCCGCATGACCGCGTTGCAGCGGGGCCGAATCCTGACCCGCCTGGGGCAACTGGTGCTGGACCGCGCCGACGATCTGGCCGCGCTTGAGGCGCTGGACGTGGGCAAGCCGCTGACGCAGGCGCGGGCGGATGCGGTGGCGCTGGCGCGGTATTGCGAGTTTTACGGTGGTGCGGCCGACAAGGTGATGGGCGAGACCATCCCTTATCTGGACGGCTACACGGTCTATACCCTGCGCGAACCGCATGGGGTGACGGGTCATATCGTGCCTTGGAATTATCCGATGCAGATCATTGGACGCTCGGTCGGGGCGGCATTGGCGATGGGCAATGCCTGCGTCCTGAAACCGGCGGAAGAGGCGTGCCTGACCGCACTGGCCTTTGCCCACCTCGCGGTTGAGGCCGGTTTGCCAGCCGGCGCGCTGAACGTTGTGCCCGGTCTGGGCGCCGAGGCGGGGGCAGCCCTGTCCGGGCATCCGGGCGTTGACCATATCTCGTTCACCGGATCGGTCGCGACGGGCGCCTTGGTGCAGCAGGCGGCGGGGCGCAATGTGGTGCCGGTGACGCTGGAACTGGGCGGTAAATCCCCGCAACTGGTCTTTGACGATGCCGATCTGGACGCCGCGCTGCCGTTTCTTGTGAATGCAGGCATCCAGAACGCAGGGCAGACCTGTTCGGCATCGTCTCGGATTCTGGTGCAGCGCGGCGTTTATGATCAGGTCAGATCCCGCATGGCCGAGGCGTATGAGCAGCTGAGCGTTGGCCCGGCGATGCAGGACCTGCGCGTCGGCCCGCTGATCTCGGCCCGGCAAAAGCAGATCGTCAGCGGATTTCTGGACAAAGGCGCGGACCTGACCATCGCCGCCCAAGGCAAGATCGTCGAAGACCCGCCCGAAGGCGGGGCCTATGTGTCGCCCACATTGTTTGCGGACGTGGCCCCGGATCATGTTCTGGCGCGGGATGAGATCTTTGGTCCGGTCCAGGTGCTGATCCCGTTTGAGACAGAAGAAAAGGCTCTGACCATAGCAAACAGCACAGACTACGGTTTGGTCGCCAGCGTCTGGACACGGGATGGCGCCCGGCAGATGCGGTTGGCCAAGCAACTGCGTTCGGGGCAGGTGTTTGTCAACAATTATGGCGCGGGCGGCGGGGTCGAGCTGCCGTTTGGTGGTGTTGGCAAATCTGGCCATGGCCGCGAAAAGGGCTTTGAGGCGCTTTATGGCTTTTCACAGCTAAAAACGGTCGCCGCCTATCACGGCTAGACGATGACCTCGATCGACTCTTGTGCGCCGACACCGAACACGCGTTTGTAGCGCGCGATCTGGTCTGGCGGGCCCATTGCCTTTTCGGGGTTGTCCGACAGCTTCACCGTTGGATGCCCATTGGCGGAAACCGCCTTGCACACCAGCGAGAACGGCGCCAGCGCGTCGTCGGGCACCAACCCGCGGAAATCATTGGTCAGCAGCGTGCCCCAGCCAAAGGATACGTTTGTACGCCCCGCAAACCGCGCGTGCAGTTCCTGGATCTTGTCCACATCCAGCCCGTCCGAAAAGATGATGCGCTTTGCCATCGGGTCTTCGCCGCGCGATTTCCACCAGTCAATGGCGATTTCCGCGCCCGCAGCCGGATCACCGCTGTCGATGCGGATACCGGTCCACCCCGCCAGCCAGTCTGGCGCGTTGTCCAGAAAACCCTTTGTGCCATAGGTGTCGGGCAGGATGATCCGCAGGTTGCCGTCATGTTCCTCGTGCCAGTCGCTGAGGACGTCATAGGGGGCCTGTGACAGCGCCTCGTCGGTTTTGGCCAGGGCGGAATAGACCATTGGCAGCTCATGCGCGTTTGTGCCGATCGCCTCGACCTCGCGGCGCATGGCAATCAGGCAGTTCGACGTCCCGGTAAAGGCGGGGCCCAGCCCTTCGATCATCGCCTGAACGCACCAGTCCTGCCACAGAAAGGAATGCCGACGCCGTGTACCGAAATCGGCGATACCCAGCCCGTCAATGCCGCGCAGCTGGTCGATCTTTTCCCAAACCCGCGTCATCGCGCGGGCATAAAGCACCTGAAGTTCGAACCGGCGCATATTATTGAGCACGGCGCGCGACCGCAGTTCCATCAGCACCGCCAGCGCCGGGATTTCCCACAACATAACCTCGTGCCATTTGCCTTCAAAGGTCAGTTCATACTGATCGCCCTTGCGTTCCAGGTGATAGGGCGGCAGCCTCAGATCCTCGAACCATTCCATGAAATCGGGGCGGAACATCTGGCGTTTGCCGTAGAACGTATTGCCCCGCAACCATGTGCTTTCACCGCGGCTCAGGCTGAGTGAGCGGATGTGGTCCAGCTGCTCACGCAGCTCGCCCTCGTCGATCAAACGGGCCAGGGGGACGTGATTCGATCGGTTGATCAGAGAAAAAACCACGTCGGTTTGGGGCTTGTTGCGAAACACTGACTGGCACATCAGCAGTTTGTAGAAGTCCGTGTCGATCAAAGACCGCACAATCGGGTCGATCTTCCATTTGTGGTTGTAGACACGGGTCGCGATGTCGACCATGGGAAACTCCTGCGATTTCCGTTGTTAGATCAATCGGGGCGCTGAATGGCAAGAGTCGCGGATTCGGTGACAATGCCAAGGTCAGGCCACAATGCGGGCATATTCTAAGGGCTCTTCACCGTTTAGGGGGAAGGGGGGATGGAACCAGAAGGTTGAAGTTTGTGAATGAGTCTCGAGTACGACTTTGATATTGTAGCTATGGAACCGGGCGAAACCGAAGGCGGGCAAATCGCTGCGAATGCGACCGGGCCGGTCCCGGTGCGCGCGCTGTTTCGTGACGTGAAAACGGCGGATGCATTGCGGGGGGCATCGCCCAAGATCCGCAAGATTTTCCTAGATGCGGGCTTTGGCCTGGACACGCCCGGCAGCGTCACGCCGCGCGGATTTTACCTGCCCGAAGACACCGAGGCGCGTGAACGCATCCTGCGCAACCTGTTTTCCAATATCAAAAGCATGGGCGTGCAGGGCGAATATAGCGGTGAGTTCGATTTTCGGCAGTTTCTGAACCATGTCAGGACGGCGCGGCCCTTGGTGGGGGTTTCGCGTCGCGAGCCGCAGGGTGACCCGCGCCCGACGCCACAGACTGCGACCAAGCCCGAACGGCGGACGGTGCCGGGCCGTATCGGATTTGCCCTTGGGCTGGCCGTGATCCTGTTCGTATTGCTCAAGTTCCTGGCCGCTGCGGGTGCGTCGCCCTGACGGTCAGGCAAGTGTCACACCGGCCTCGTGCATCGCGGTTTCGGCGGCGGCCAGTGATCCGTCCAGGTCGATGGCGCGACAGGCTGCGGTCCTGACCGTTACGTCAAACCCCAGGCGCGCGGCATCGACCGCCGAATAATGCACGCAAAAATCCGTCGCCAGCCCGACCATGGTCAACTGCGTGATCCCTCGGGTGTTCAGATACCCTTCCAATCCGGTCGGAGTTGACTGGTCATTCTCGAAAAAGGCCGAATAACTGTCGATATCGCTGCGAAAGCCCTTGCGGATGATCAGGTCGGCATCGGTTCGAAGATTGGGGTGAAATGCGGCCCCCTCGGTGCCCTGGACGCAATGATCGGGCCACAGAACCTGCGGGCCATAAGGCATCTGGATCAACTCGAACGGTGCTTTGCCCGGATGTGTGCCCGCGAAAGAAGAATGGCCCGCCGGGTGCCAGTCCTGTGTCAGGATCACGGCGTCAAACGCATCCATCATCGCGTTGATCGGGGCCACGACCTGATCGCCCTGGGCGACGGCCAGTGCGCCACCGGGGCAGAAATCGTTCTGGACGTCGATTACGAGCAGGGCGTGGGTCATTTCGGCCTCCTTGGGTTGCCCTATCGGTAGGGTGCCGGGCGGGGGGCGTCAATCCGGTCTCTTGCGACTCTGACCGGGCGGGTTTAGACCGCGCGCATGTATACGATCGCTGCACTCTATCACTTTACCCGCTTCCCGGACCCCGCCGCGCTGCAGGCGCCGCTGCTGGAACTTTGCCGCGCGCAATCGGTCAAGGGGACGCTGCTGCTGGCAAGCGAGGGGATCAATGGCACCATCGCCGGGCCACGCGCCGGAATTGATACCGTTCTGGCGCATGTCAAAGCCCTGCCCGGTTGCGCCGACCTGGAGTGGAAAGAGGCGACATCCGATCACCCGCCATTTGGCAAGATGAAGGTGCGCCTGAAGAAAGAGATCGTGACCATGGGCCAGCCCGATGTCGACCCGCGCGCCAGTGTCGGACACTATGTCGAGCCGCAGGACTGGAACGCCTTGATCCGTTCGGATGATGTGGTCGTCATCGACACGCGCAATGATTACGAGGTGGCGATTGGCACGTTTGAAGGCGCAATAGACCCTGAAACGGCCAGTTTCCGCGAGTTTCCCCAATGGTGGGAACAGAACAAGGACCGGTTCCACAACAAGCGCGTCGCGATGTTCTGCACCGGCGGTATCCGGTGTGAGAAATCCACCAATTACCTGCTGGGGCAGGGGGTCGAGGATGTCTATCACCTCAAGGGTGGTATTCTGCGATATCTTGAGGAAACCCCCGCCGAAGACAGTTCCTGGCAAGGCGAGTGTTTCGTCTTTGACAACCGCGTGTCGGTTGGGCACGGGCTGGTCGAGGGGCCGCATTCCCTGTGCCACGGCTGCCGCCGGCCGATCCTGCCCGAGGATATGGCGCGCGCCGAATATGAACAGGGCGTTTCCTGCCATCAGTGTATTCACGAGACCTCATCCGCCGACAAGGCGCGTTTCCGCGAGCGGCAAAAACAGATTGCCCTGGCCCGGACACGCGGGGCGGAGCATCTGAAAACCGATTGACCGCGGCCCGGAATAAGGTTGCAGCACAGGCCCCGAGGCCCGATGATCACCGCAGTTCGGCCAGACGGAGTTGACATGCACCACGAACCCAGAACCCTGGAAGAATGGAAATCGACCCTGGTTGCAGCGCTGGGCCTGGTTCTGGCCAGCTTTCTGGCCTGGTATGGATTGTCGCGCCTGAACGAAACGCAGGCCGGAGACACGATCGGCACGATTGCGGCGATTGGCCTGGTGGTTTGGCTGGTGTCCCAGTCCTGGTATTACATGACGCAGGTAAAGTCGCCCCGCAGGCTGTTGTTTCTGATGGGGGTGTCCTTCATTCAGGTCGTGCCCTTCCTGTTTGCCGCTGTCTACGGCGCATTCGGGTACAGTGACCTGTGTGTCATCGGCGCCAACGGTCCGGCGGACGTGCTGTATTTTTCCTATGTCACCTTTACCACGGTCGGATATGGCGATCTGTCCCCCGCCGGGTTGTGCCGCGCCCTTGCCGCGGCCGAGGCCGTTACGGGATATGTCCTGCTTGGGTTGTTTGTCGCGGCGGCAGTCACGATCTATTCGCGCACCCACGGGCACGGCTGATCACCGGTTCAGGTCGATCCAGCGCGACATCCGCGACTTGTCCCGAAAGCACTCGGCCGGAATGGGCCGTCTTTTGCTGCGCGAGATACGCTCGGCAAAGGCGACCTGCTTGCCGGTTGGGTAACTGTCGAATTGCGATGTCGCCGCGGGTTTATGCGCTGAAATCCAATCAGACAGGGCCTTGCGGTCGCACTGTGCCTCGACCGGGATTTCCAGGGCGGATTTCTCGGCAATCGCGCGCGCATACCGCATCTGGCGGTCGGTGACCGGCAGCAGGTGGTAATCATTGCTGGGCGTTTCGAACCAGCTTTGGCGGGCAGCATGTGACATCGCGACAACCTCCGTTCCGCATGAGAACAAATATAGAACATTTTTGGAACTTTTTCAAGATTTCCGCCGGTCGCGCGCCCCTAGGCGCCGTTTCCGAACCAGCCTGTCCCGTCGTCTTGCGACCAGTAGTGGTGCGCGTTATCTGCGCATCCAACAAAGATCAAAGGATGATTCCATGAGATTTCAACCCCCGGCCAGCCACTACATCGATGGGCAATATGTCGAAGATACGGACGGGGCCGCGATTGACGTCCTGTATCCCGCAACCGGCGAACGCATCGCCCAACTGCACGCGGCAACACCGGCAATTGTTGAAATGGCCCTGAACAGCGCCAAAGCGGCGCAGGCGGAATGGGCCGCCATGACCGGAACCGAACGGGGCCGTATCTTGCGCAGGGCCGCAGATATCATGCGGGAACGCAATCATGACCTGTCGGTTCTGGAAACCCATGATACCGGCAAGCCCTTGCTGGAAACGCTTGTGGCGGATGCAACATCCGGCGCGGACGCACTGGAATATTTCGGTGGCCTGGCGGCGTCGCTTACGGGCGAACATATTCCGCTGGGCGGGGGCGATTTCGTGTATACGATCCGCCAGGCGCTGGGCGTTTGCGTGGGGATCGGCGCGTGGAACTATCCCACCCAGATTGCGTGTTGGAAAGGCGCACCGGCGCTGGCCTGTGGCAATACGATGGTCTTCAAACCCTCGGAAACCACGCCCCTGTCCGCATTGCAGGTTGCCGAAATCCTGACCGAGGCAGGCGCCCCCGCCGGGGTGTATAACGTGATACAGGGATATGGCGCGGTGGGCGCGTCGCTGGTCACCGATCCGCGCGTGGCCAAGGTGTCGCTGACCGGCTCGGTTCCGACCGGGCGCAGGGTCTATGCGGCCGCCGCCGAAGGTATGAAACACGTCACGATGGAACTGGGCGGCAAGTCCCCGATGATCGTGTTCGACGATGCAGATATCGAAAACGCGGTATCGGGTGCGATCCTGGGCAATTTCTACTCGTCCGGGCAGGTCTGTTCGAACGGTACACGCGTCTTTGTGCACACAGCCATCAAAGACGCTTTTCTTGCCCGTCTTTGCGAACGGCTGGAGACCGCGAAAATCGGTGACCCGATGGACGAAACCGTCACCTTTGGCCCGATGGTCAGCGAAAACCAGATGAACATTGCCCTGGGATATGTCCAGAAGGGCAAGGCCGAAGGCGCCCGGCTGGTCTATGGCGGCGCCCGTCTGGACCGTGATGGCTTTTACATGCAGCCAACCGTCTTTGCCGATGTCACCGACGACATGTCCATCGCCAAAGAAGAGATTTTTGGCCCGGTCATGTCGGTTCTGGACTTTGAAACCGAAGCCGAGGTGATGGCCCGCGCAAACAACACCGAATTTGGCCTTGCGGCAGGTGTGTTTACCAATGACCTGACCCGCGCCCACCGTGTCGTGGCCGGGTTCGAGGCCGGGACATGCTATATCAACACCTACAACCTGGCGCCGGTCGAAGCGCCCTTTGGAGGGTCGAAAATGTCCGGTGTCGGCCGCGAAAACTCGAAACTGGCGATCAACCATTTCAGCGAGATGAAGACGGTCTATGTCTCAATGAACGACGTCGAGGCGCCGTACTAAGCGAAATTGGCCAACCGGGCTCTGTTCCCGACATTTCGCGTCGGGAACAGAGCATAAGCCACCCCGCACCTGTGGCTGACTTTCCTGAAAGGGTCATCCGGCCCGCCAGCAGGAGGTTCAGCCATGAAAACCCACGCGCAGGCCGTTGTAATCGGAGGGGGGCTGGTCGGATGTTCGATCCTGTATCATCTGGCCAAGCTCGGCTGGACCGACGTGGTGCTGCTGGAGCGTGATGAACTGACCAGCGGATCGACCTGGCACGCGGCCGCCAATATCCACGGGCTGCACGACAACAACAACATCACCCGCATCCAGCATTATACGATGAACTTGTATAAAGAGCTGGAAAAGGAAACCGGGCAGGGGTGCGGGGTGTTCCAGCCGGGCTCGTTATATCTGGCACAGACCGAGGACCGCGAGCACCAGTTGCGCCTGCAAGAGGCCAAGGCCCGGTTCTATGGCCTGAACTTTCACGAGATCAGCCGCGAACAGGCGAAAGAGCTGCACCCGCTGGCGCAGTTTGATGACGTCCGCTGTATCATGTTCGAACCCGATGGCGGCAATGTCGACCCATCCGGCGTGACCCAGGCCTATGCCGCCGGCGCGCGCGCGATGGGGGCCACGATTCAGCGGTTTTGCCCTGTGTTAGGGACCGAACAACAGTCTGATGGATCATGGATCGTGCGCACCGCAAAGGGTGATATTCACACGCAGTGGGTGGTGAATGCCGGTGGGCTTTGGGGCCGCGAGGTCGCGGCGATGGCGGGGATCGAACTGCCCCTGCAACCGACCGAGCATCAGTATTTCGTCACCGAGGCCATTGACGAGGTCGCCGCGCTGGGTCGCCGTTTGCCGTCAATTGCCGACCGCGACGGCGAATACTACTTCCGCCAGGAAGGAAATGGGCTGCTGATCGGCGCCTATGAAAAGGATATGAAGTTCTGGGCAGAAAACGGCACGCCGCTGGATTTTGCCCATGACCTGTTCCCCGACGATCTGGACCGGATCATGGACAACGTCATCCGCGCCACCGACCGTGTGCCGGTTGCCGCCACGGCGGGCGTCAAGCGTGTGATCAACGGGCCGATGATCTGGTCGCCCGATGCCAACGCGATCTGGGGGCCGGTGCCCGAGCTGCGGAACTATTTCTGCTGCACCGGCATCATCCCCGGCTTTTCGCAATCCGGCGGGTTGGGCCTGTTGTCGGCGCAGTGGATGATCGAAGGCGAGCCGCAATACGATATGTTCGCCTGGGATCTGGCGCGGTTTGGCGATTGGGCGGACAAGGCATTCACCAAGGCCCGGGTCGAAGATGCCTATACCCACCGGTTCGCCATCCATTTCCCGAACGAAGAACGCAGCGCCGGGCGTCCGGCCCGTATTCGCCCCGTCTTTCAGATGCAACAACAGTTGGGGGGCGTCTTTGGATTGAATTGCGGCTGGGAACACCCGCTTTGGTTTGCCGAGCAGCCGGGTCTGCGCGAAACAAACGGCTTTGCCCGCCAGAACTGGTGGGAACCGGTTGGGCGTGAAACACGGATGCTGCGCCAGGCGGTCGGCGTGATCGACATCTCGAATTTCGCCAACTACGTCATCAAGGGACCGGGCGCCCATGACTGGCTGGACCGGCTGGTGGCCAATCGGGTGCCAACGGAAGTGGGGCGATCCTGTCTGACGCCGATGATCTCGGTCCGTGGCGGTGTGGCCGGAGATTTCACCATCACCAAGGTCGACCAGGACGAATACATGATGATCGGCTCGGGCATGGCCGAGCGGTATCACCAACGTTTTGTCAACATGGTCGCCCTGCCCGAAGGCACCACGTTCGAGGTCGCGACCAACCGCATTGCGGGGTTCAGCGTCGCGGGGCCAAAGTCGCGTGAGCTGTTGCAGCACCTGACCGAAACGGACCTGTCCAATAGCGGGTTCAGGTTCATGCGGTCCCGTCAGATCACGGTCGCCGGCGTGGCATGCCTGGCCATCCGCGTCAGCTTTACCGGCGATCTCGGATGGGAGCTTCATTGCGCCGAAGAAGATCAAATCAGGCTCTATTCCGCGCTTTTGGACGTATCGGCCAAGCTGGGCGGCGGCCCCGTCGGGGGGCGCGCGCTGGGGTCATTGCGGATCGAAAAAGGCTATGGTTCGTGGGGCCGTGAATACAGCCAGGAATACTGGCCGCAACAGGTCGGGCTGGCGGGGCTGATCAAGCTGGACAAGGCGTTTTTGCACAAAGACGCCTATTTGGCGGTCAAAGACAACACCCCGCGTGAGGTCCTGTCGATTTTCGAGGTCGAGGCCGAGTTGGCCGATGCCTCGGGCGGTGAGCCGATTTTCACGCCGGATGGACGGCCTGTTGGCCGGGTGACGTCCGGGGCCTATGGGTATTCGGTTGGCAAGTCGCTTGCGATTGGGTTTGCCGACCCCAAGGTGGCGCAACCGGGGGATCGGGTCGAAATATTCATCCTCGGGCGGTCGCACCGGGCGACCCTGCTGGCCGATCCACCGTTCGACCCGGATGGGTTGCGGCTGCGGGACGTGGCCAAATGACCGGATCCTTCGACCGCGTCGCCAGGTTTGTCTTGAGCCGGCCGGCCGAAGACATGCCCGAAACCAGCAAAACGGCCGTTGCGCTGCTGCTGTTGGATACATTGGGCATCCTCATTGCCGCCGGGCCGATGGAGGCCGGGATAATCGCGCGCGATACCGCGGCCCTGCTGTTCGCCAGCAGCGATCCGGGCTTTGGCGCGCGGATGCCGTTTGACGGGCGCCAGGTCAGCATTGCGGGCGCGGCCTATGCCGGCGCTACTCAGATCGACAATCTGGATGGGCATGACGGGTATAATCCGACCAAAGGCCATATTGGCGTCGTGGTTCTGCCGGCCCTTGCCGCCCTTGCCGAGCATCGACCCGACCTGTCCGGCGCCGACGCTCTGGCCGCTGCGATAACCGGATATGAGGTCGCCGGGCGCGCGGCGATGGCGCTGCATGGCACGGTCAGCGACTATCACACATCCGGCGCCTGGAACGTCCTGGGCGTTGCGGCCATGGCGTCGCGGATGCGGTGCCACAACCCCAATCAGCTGCGGCAGGCCCTGGGAATTGCCGAATATCACGGCCCGCGCAGCCAGATGATGCGCGAAATCGCCAATCCTACGATGTTGCACGATGGGTCGGGCTGGGGGGCGTTGGTGGGTATGTCCGCCGCGGTCCTGGCTGAACGCGGGTTTGCCGGGGCGCCCGCCGTGACCGTCGAAGAAGACCAGGTCGCGCGGTTTTGGCAGGATCTGGGTGACTTCTGGCAGGTCGAACATCAGTATATCAAGCCCTATCCGATTTGCCGCTGGGCCCACGCCGCCCTGGATGGGGTTCGTTTGCTGATGCAGGAAAATAACCTTACCCATCATCATGTCCGTCATATTCAGATCAACAGCTTTCAACAGGCCGCAAGCCTGTTCGCGGGCGTACCGGACACGACATCCAAGGCGCAATATTCCCTGCCATTCGCGGCTGCGGTTCAGGCCGTGTATGGCCGGATTGGGGTCGAACATGTATCCGGGGCAGGCTTGGCCGACCCGGTCGTCGCAGATGTCATGACCCGCATTCAGGTGTCAGAATCCGCGCGGCACACGGCCCGATTTCCCAGGGGCCGCTGGGCCGATATTCAGATTACGACGACAGATGGCAGGGTACTGAATTCCAGAGATGTCAACGCGCGCGGCGGTCCCGAGGATCCGTTGTCGCGCCAGGAAGTCGTCGACAAGTTCCTGCAATTCTCTGCTCCGGTGATCGGGGCTGATCGCGCGAACAAGCTTTGCCAGGCAACCCTGAGCCTTAGCGAGCCCGGCGCGCGGTTTTCGGACCTGAGTGGTTTGCTTTATGACCCGCCAAGGCCCTGAGCGGCCCGTGCCCAAGGCGCAACAGCCGCCTTTTCACGGTTGAGCCAAGGTGTCAAAACCCGCGAACCAAGAACATGATCGCTGTGGTTCAGCTGGGTCGCGGGTCCGGGATATTTCGTCCTCAGTTGCCTTGTTCAGGGTCTTTTTCGGGCGCAGGTCCCGGTGGGGTTTGATCAAGCGTCGCCAATAATTGCTCGATGTTCTGGCGCGCGTCGGCACTGTTTGAAAGCAGCGCGGCGGCATCTGCAAGTGGTCGGTCCGGTTGACGCGGGGCGGGGGTCGCCAATGACCGGCTCAACCCTGCCATGGTGGCAAATTTGCCGGTTGGGGCCTGATCCGCCTGCTCTTGTTCGCCGGCAAGCCAAAAAAGCCTGTCGGCCTGCTCGGCCTCACCCAGGTCGCGGAACAGCGCGGCCGAGTCAGCCAGCGCGCCCGCCGCGGCAAGGGACCGCGCGCGCAACAATTGCGCCTGCGTTGATTCATCGTTCGACAATTCCAGCAGGGCCTTGTGCGGGTGGCCATTCAGCAACGCTACCCGAGCGCGTATGACGGCCCTGTCTTTCCGGCGCTGAACGTCATGTTGTCTGTTCGCCAGAGCATGTGCGCGCGTGCCGAACCCCAGGGATGCCAGGCGATCGGACAGAATGACGGCCGTTTCAATCGACAGGTGGCCAGTGACTTCATCTGGCAGAAGAACCGTGTGGCGTAGAAATGTCAGGTCATCGGATCGTTCTGCAAGAACCTGAAGAACCCGATCCCGCGTTCCATCCCATTTCCGATCCGCATCGCGTGACCGCACCAGGTCAAGCGCCGGGTCGAACTCTTGCGCCAATGCAAGGGCGACGGCATGGCTGCGCTCCATCACCGGGCCCAGTTCCGAGTCGCGCAATTCTATCGCGTAGGCGGCGATCAGGTCCGTTTCCTTGCCAGAAACCGAACCACGGTCCGACCAGCGCTTTTCGATCAGCCGCGCCAGAGCCAGAGGCGCCTCGATCCCGGATTCCGAATGGGTAACCACATCAGACAGCAGGCCTTCGGTCTTGTCGCCGTCGCCTTCGGCAGCCGAAACCCCGGCCTTGGCAAGCGAAACGACGGGTCGCCCCGGCATGTCGATGCGCTCGACCGCGCGCAGAATGCGGCGCGCTGCTTCTAGTTTTTGCCCCTTTACCAGGATTTCGGACAGCGCAGGCCCGACCGCGCGCCGCCAGTGGCCCGGAAGCCGCAGAAACGAGGTTTCGATGGATTGCAGGTCTGCCCCGGCCTGCAGTTCTTGTTCGGTCAGCGCCGCCCAAAGCGCGGCATCCCCGTGGCATCGTTGCATTCCGGCAAATGGGTTTTGCCCCGGCAGGTCACGTTCATCGGCCACATACGCGATGGCCGCAATCCAATCAGCACGCGGCGGCGCGGTATCCAGCAGGGCCACCAGTTCAACGGCCTCGGCGCCGAACCCGTAAAAGGCATAGATGCCGGCAAGATCCAGAACCCGGTCCGGATCGACCTTGTCGAATTCCTGGAACAATTCAGCGCGCGTACTGGCCACTTGCTGCGGAAATGGCCGCGAATCCGCCCAGGTGTCAAAGCCAAGCTCTGCATTGGTAATACAGGCGGGGCGGGTATCGATCTGCGCGATGCCGGGGGCGTTCATCCTGTGCAGGTCGTCCAGAACGGACGACACCAGGACATTGGAGGGAAAATGGCTCAGCGCTTTGCCGTCCGCCCCGATAACCGATGCGCGCGGTCCGGGCGGCGCAACTTGCAGGTCAACAATGCCACGATCGGCACCCTGAAGCACGCGCAACATCAACTGTTCATCAAACTGGTTCAGGTTCTGGGACAAATGCGGCAGGGACGGGCCAGTCAGGTCATCCGGGACAGTCGGACGCATGGGAAGCTGTCCGGGTGATGCAAGTGGCACCTCGGCGGGCCCTTTGGGCGTCGCATGTGTTCCGGGCGCGATATCCAGCACCAACATTGTCTGTCGGTGCATGAACGCCGTGGCGACACAGTCGCAGCCGAACGCCAGTTCCAGCGGGGTGCCGGGTGCATCCTGGGACAGGGCCGTCAACCGATTGCCGGTCAGGCGCGCAAAAACCGAGCCCGTGTCATACGTGACGCCATCCAGGTCGACATCCAGACGCGCACCACTTTCCAGCGGGATCAGGGACCAATTCGTTTCGGGCGGGACCTGCAGGACCAGCCGGGTAAAAGCACCATGTTCACCTGAACGAATCCTGACCTCTTGCGCGTGGCCAAACCCCGCGATCAGGACCGTCGTCGCGGCAAGGAAAACCAGCCGGATCATGCCGCAGCCTGTTTCAGGTCTTTCAGGGCGTCTTCCAGTTCGGTAAAGCCGGGGCGGTTATGCGTCGGAGTATTCTGGCGCCCGACCTCGATGCACATCGCCGCATTGTGGTTGTGCAGATTGGCGACCAGAACTTCTTTGATAAGCTGGTAAAAGTGATTGTCCTCTTCGACGACTGCCTTCAGTTTTCCGGCGAAAGGTCCGACCAGCCCATAGGCCAGGAATACGCCCAGAAAAGTCCCGACAAGTGCGCCGCCGATCAGCTTGCCCAGCACTTCGGGTGGCTGGTCAATGGACCCCATCGTCTTGATCACGCCAAGAACGGCGGCCACGATGCCCAGGGCGGGCAACCCGTCGGCGACCGTCTGCAGCGCGTGGCTGGAATGCATGGCGTGATGAAAATTCGCTTCCATCCGCTTTTCCAAAACCTCTTCGACCTGGTGTGGATCGTCATAGTTCATGGCGGCCGAGCGCATCGTGTCGCAAATTAGATCGACGGCCTCGGCATCGGATTGAATTTTGGGGTAGGCAGAGAAGAGCGTCGAGTTTTTGGGGTCTTCGATATGTTCCTCAACCTCGACCGGGTTGGCCCGCGCGATTCGGATTAGCGAAAACAGAAGGCACAGCAAATCGCGGTAATCCTCGGGCTTCCATTTGGGGCCCTTAAAGACCTTGGCAAGGTCCTTGGCGGTGTGTTTAACGGCCCCCATATCGTTGCTGATAAGGAACGCGCCGACCGCAGCGCCACCGATCATCATCATTTCAAATGGCAGCGATTTCAGGATGATTGCCATTTTCCCGCCCGCGGCCAGATAACCGCCAAAGACCATGGCGAAGATGACGACAATTCCAACAATTCCAATCATTTGCGATCTCCAACGGAACAGTATCTGAATACGGCTGGCATGCCGGTCATTCTTGCGGCGCGCGCGCGTTGCGCCCCGCCATTACGACGCTGATGGTATAAGCGGCTTCGGGGCTGAGGCCGGCCATGACGCCTGCGGCTGAATCCGGCGGCATCCGGGACAGGAAACCGGCAGCAAAGACCGGGTCCATGGTTTCGAACAGGGCGGCCGCATCCTTGGGCTTCATGTTCTGATAGACTTCGGTCAAACGCGTCAGGTCGGATTCGGCGGCCCGCTCTGCGATGGCCAGTGTTGCGCGCAGCGACTCTTCGGCCTGATGCAATGCGTCAAGCCTGGCGTCCACTGCCTGGCCTGCGATTTCCAGGGCTTTTTCCTTGTCCTGCAAGGCGGCCTCGCGTTTTTCCAGCGCTTTTTCTCGGCGCAAAAGCTCGGTCAGCAGGGTTTGTATGTCCCGGTCCTGCGAATCGGCCTTGGCCGGCTGAGCCACCGCAGCCGGTTCGGGTTGTGCCGTGCGCGCCAGGGCCGGACCGGCCTCAAGACCGATGCGCAGAACCGCAGACCCGATCATGAGCGCGGAGATGACCGTCAGAACGCCACCGCGCGCCTTTCTGCCACAAGGATTGCCAGATGTCCGTTTCATGATGGCGAGGCACCGTTTCGCGGGGCGTGCCGGAAGAACATGACGCCTTCGGGGGCCTTGGCCTCGGGTTTGTCCGTGGGTTCAGCGGTTTCGACCGGGGCAGGGGTTTCCGCGGGTTCGGGAGAAGACGCGTTGGCCGCGGTCTCGTCGCTGTTCGGCGGGTCGTCGGGATCGTCATCCGGCAGCGGGGCCTCATCCTCAACCTTATCCTCGGCCTGATGGTCTTGGGCGGACTGATCCGGGCCTGTTTCAGACGCCTCTTCCCGCGCCTCAAGGTCGTGCATGGAAGCCATCATCAGCTCCAACCGTTGCGCGACGGATTCCGCCCGTTGGGTCAGTTCGGACAAGGCCTGTGCGGAATGGTCCGAAGCCGTGCGCGCGGTCTCCAGGGACGTTTTCAGCTCATCCGCCTGCGCGGACAGAACGGAAACCGCGCCGCCGACGCCCTTTTCCAGATCGGTAAAGCGCTTTAGGCGCCGGGCGAGAACAAAGCAATACAAGCCCGCACCCAGCGCGCCTGCAACCAGCAAAATATCGGCAATCAGTTCCAAACCCGCCTCCTAGTTCAATACGAATTCAGTGATCAGAACGTCGCGCACCCGACCGTCGCCCACGACGATTTCGATGCGGCGCTGCAAATGCCCGCGAATGCGCACCAGCGCGAGCGAATCTTCGAAATCCGACACTTCGAGCGCGCGAAGATACCCGTTCAAGACATCCATGATCCGGGGCAGCATCGATTCCACATCCGAGGCATAGGGGTCGTTGACCTCAAGCTGCGCATGAAATTTCAGGTGCCGTGATTCGCCGGTATTGACCGCCACGATCACCGGGGGAAGATCGACGTAGCTGATGGCGGGCAGCGCCTTGACCGGCGTTGCCTTTTCCGCCCCCTCGTCAGCGTGGTCTTTCGGCTGTTGCGCAAAGGGCAGAAGGCCGGAACGGGTCAGGTAAAACCCGCCAGCCGCCCCGGCAAGGGCCAGGACACATCCCACGATTATCCCCGCTTTTGCGGATTTTTTGCTGGCCGGTTCCTCGGTCACGGTTGCGTCAGTCATGACGTCCTCATCCAATTTCTCGGAATCTGTCATACCCCCTCAGGAACTAACCGATTGTTAAGGGCAATCGTCCAAACAGAGGCTGAGCCGCACAGAATGTCGGCGAGTCGGAGGTGAGCGTGCAGCAGATCGGAACTGTCTGGGCAAGTTTGGACAGGCGTAAACAAATCGTCGTTGCCGGTGCGGTCGTGCTGGTGTTTCTGGGGGTTCTTGCAATGTCGCGCCTGGCGACAGCGCCTTCGATGACGCTGTTGTATGCGGGGTTGGAAAGTGGCGCGGCAGGGGACATCGTGCGCGTGCTTGATCAGCGCGGCGTTCGCTATGACATCCGGAGTGGATCAATCTATGTGCCCGGTGCCCAACGCGACGAATTGCGGATGACCCTGGCCAGCGAGGGCCTGCCGGCAAATGGCAGCCAGGGCTATGAATTGCTTGATTCACTCAGCGGGTTCGGGACGACGTCGCAGATGTTCGATGCCGCCTATTGGCGCGCCAAGGAAGGTGAGCTGGCGCGCACGATTGTGGGCAGCCCGCAGATCACGCAGGCGCGGGTGCATATCGCCAATGGGTCGTCAAACCCGTTCGAACGGCGGTCAGAGCCTACCGCATCGGTCTATCTGGTGGCATCGGGGGCGCAAATTTCAGCCGAACAGGCCAAGGCGATCCGGTTTCTGGTCTCATCGGCGGTCAGCGGGCTGACGCCCGAAAACGTGGCGGTCATCGATTCGAACGGCGCGGTCATCGGGGCACAGGATACCGCGGTCGCGGCGGACACTGCGGACGACAAGGCGCGGCAGTTGCGCGAACGGGTCATGCGTCTGGTCGAAGCGCGGGTTGGGCCGGGAAATGCCGTGGTCGAAGTCAGCGTCGATACGGTGACGGAAACCGAATCGATCCGCGAACGGCGCATTGACCCGAAGGGGCGCGTGGCGATTAGCACCGATGTCGAAGAACGCTCTGACAGCGCCCAGAATCAGTCCTCTGACGTGACGGTCGCCTCGAACCTGCCGGACGGGGACGGGGCAAGTGGGGACGAATCCAATTCCACAGCAACACAGACCCGCGAACGCGTGAACTATGAGGTTTCCGAGACGGAACTTGAAGTGCACCGCGCGCCCGGAGCGATCAAGCGTCTGACCGTTGCGGTTCTGGTCAATGGTACCCGTTCGGTTGATGGCACCGGGACCGAGACCTTTGTTCCCATGCCGCAGGCTGAACTGGATGCTCTGGAAGAGCTTGTCGCCTCGGCGGTCGGGTTCGATGCGGATCGGGGCGATGTCATTACGCTGAAATCGCTGGACCTTCCCACCGCCGAGCCGCAAGGCACCCTGGCCGCGGCGTCCTTCTGGCAGAAATTGCACCTGGATGCGATGTCCCTGATCCAGATGGCGGTTCTGGCCGTTGTTTCGCTGGTATTGGGCCTGTTCGTCATCCGCCCCATTCTGGCTGGCAAGGCATCTGTTCCGGCATTGCCGGCGGCGGGTGGCCCGGTTCTGGACCAAAGCGCGCCGCTGGTCGGTGAGATTGCCGCGGATGACGAACAGGCGTTTGCGCCGTTGCCATCACAAGCCCAGCAGGGCGGCCCGGTTCCGGCCCTGTCGGCCCCCCAGGGTGAGGATGCCGTGGACCGCCTGCGCGCGATGATCGGCGACAAGCAAGAGGAAACCGTTGAAATCCTGCGCAGCTGGCTTGAAGAAGGTGAGGAGGCAGTGTGATGTCCATCGCCCATCTTCTGGAAGATTTCACCGCGCAATCCAATGGCGACACGCTTCACATGCTCAGCGACGAAGCCCTGGAGGAGCAGCGCCTGGCAGCCTTCGAAGACGGTTACGGGGCAGGATGGGAGGATGCCGTTCAGGCGCAGGAAGATGGGCGCGGACAGGCCGCTGCCGCGCTGACCCAGTCTTTGGGTGATCTGTCCTTTACCCACCACGAGGCGATGACCCGCATGACCCGCTCGCTTGAGCCGATGTTTGAAAGCCTGACCCGCGTCGTGTTACCCGCAGCCGTGGATCGTGGCTTCGCCGCCCGGCTGACCGAACAATTGTGCGACATGGCGCGCGAGCAAATCGGCCAGCCCATGCAATTGCTGGTTCCGGCAGGTCAGGCCCAGAGCGTCGAAATGCTGATCCCCGCCGAATTGTCCCCCAAGCCGCAGATCAAGGAAGACCCGTCCCTGCTTGACGGGCAGGCCAGAATTCAGGTCGGTATCGCCCGGCGCGAGGTGGATTGCAGCGCGCTGGTGGCCTCCATCGCGCAGGCATTTGACGCATATGTGTTTGAAACGAAAGAGGTTATATCAAATGAGTGATCCCAACCCTGCCGCCTCGGGCAAGCCAAACCCGTTCGAGGCCGTCCCGATCGAAGTCACGGTCTCGGTCGGGCGTGCGCGCCCGCTGATCCGTGATCTGTTGACCATGGGCGAAAATGCGGTGCTGACCCTTGATAAGCGGGTCGAGGACCCGGTCGACCTTTATGTGGGCGATCAGCTGGTCGCGCGTGGCCTGCTGGAAGAGGTCGAAGGCGAACAGCCCGGTCAGCTTGCCGTGCGCCTGACGGAAATCGCGGATCTGCAAAACGGGATCGGATAATGCGGCTTGGTGCCTGCCTGATCCTGGGTTTTCTTGTGCTGTGCCCCGGTCTTGCCGCCGCGCAGGACCTGTCCCTGTCCCTGGGAGAAGGCGGATCAATCTCGGCCCGCAGCATTCAGTTGATCCTGTTGATCACGGTGCTCAGCCTGGCGCCGGGCCTGGCGATCATGGTGACGTGCTTTCCGTTCCTGATAACGGTCCTGGCCATATTGCGGCAGGGGCTGGGATTGCAGCAGTCGCCCCCGAACATGCTGATTGTCAGCCTGGCGCTGTTTCTGACCTATTTCATCATGGAACCGGTTTTTACCGAAGCCTGGACCAGCGGTATCCGCCCCCTGACGCAGGAAACCCTTGCGGTGGAACCGGCGCTGAAACGCGCAATGGTTCCGTTCCGCGAATTCATGGCCGCACGGCTTGACGCCGATACGTTCCACGCCATGGCATCGCTGCGGCCGGATGGCGACAGGTTGCAATTGTCGGCCCAAGCGCCGCTGTCAGTCTTGATGCCGTCTTTCATGCTGTCCGAAATTGCGCGGGCTTTTCAGATCGGGTTCCTGATCTTTTTGCCCTTTCTGATCATCGACCTGGTCGTCGCCGCGGTGCTGATGTCGATGGGCATGATGATGGTCCCGCCGGCAACGGTATCCCTGCCGTTCAAACTGGCGTTTTTCGTGATCGCCGATGGCTGGTCGCTGATTGCCGGTGCCCTGGTGCGCAGCTATATGCCCTGACGACCTGCGGGGGAGGGGCTGCTTGGAACCCAGGGCAAGCCCTGCCTGCTGACCAGACGGTGCAGGCTGGGCGGGGCGCCTGCCCGCCTTTAACCGGTTTTGTTCAGGTCCGTGATCAGCTGATTCAGGTTGCCTTTGCGGGCATCCAGCATGGCACCGATTTCGGTCCGCTCGGTCAGCAGCAGGTTCACGCCTTCGATAAACATGTTGTAGAACTTGTCGCGCCCGGATTTGTCCGACACCAAAAAGGTGACTTCGAACGGGGACGAGCCGCGCAGCTTGACCGAAGTCCGCACCTCGAAGCCCGCCTTGATCTTGCGGGCATTGCGCACGGTAACCTCGCCGCCGATGAACTCGCGGAAGCGGCGACCGTATTTGCGGGCGATATACCCCTGAAAGGCCTTGGTGAACTGACGCAGTTGCGCGGAACTGGCCGAGCGTGCATCCGGCCCCAACGCATAGCGCGCCATGATCGGAACATCGGCATATTGGGCAAAGATCTTTTCGAAATCGCGCAGCATCGCATTTTCTGACTTGCCCGAGTCGATCACCCGATTGATATCCCCGACCACCGAATTGACCAGCTGCTTGGCGCTGGCTTCGCTTTGGGCAAAGACCGGCATCGGAGCCCCGGCAATCGCAAAACCGGCGATGGCCGTGGAAAGAAACGTGCGGCGGGTTTGAGCATTATTCGGCATAGGGGTCCTCGTAGGGGTCTAGATATGGGTCCCTGACAGGGTCGGTTCCGATCTCGGCATAGGGGTCCGTGTACAAACCCAGATAGGCGTCCTCGTCATCCCTTGTAAGTTCAAAGCGGCGATTTTGCAGATAGATCAGGCGGGCCTGGGCGTAACTGTCTGCGCTTTCATACAAAATTGAATCGACCGTGTCCGAATACCGGCCCCTGTCGCCCATGCGGCGCACGATTTCGGCATAAACGCCAAGGTTGTCGGCCGGACGCGTCGGCGTGAAATTGATCGGGTTCGAGAACAGGTTCACGACAACCCCGACGGCATCCCGTGTTGTGGACGGACCATAGAACGGAAGCTCGACATAGGCGCCCTCGCCAAAGCCCCAGACATGCAGCGTTTCGCCGAAATCGGTATCGACCGGCGGCAGGTTCAGCTCGCTTGCCGGGTCGGACAGGCCGATGCCGCCGACAGTCATGTTGATGACGAACCGCAGCAGGGCATTGCCCATCTGCTTGGGGTTGCCCTGCAACAGGTAATCGACGGCCTGACCGGGCAACGAGATATTCTCGGCGAAGTGATTGAAACTGGTCACCATCGGGTCAGGGACAATTTTCACATAGCCCTTGGAGGCCGGGCGGAACAGAAACCGGTCCACGCCCAGGTTGAATTTGTGAATCGACCGGTTGGTGTTCTCATACGGGTCAAAAACCCCGCCCTGCCGCGAAGGTCCGTCAGGGTTAGAGGCGCAGGCCGACAGAATCGCCATGAACGAAAGAAAAATCAGGTGTTTCAAACGGATGCTGCGCGTCACGGTCTTCGTTACTCCTGGGTGCCCGCATCGGAATTTCCGGGCCTTCAATCAATACAACGTGGCTTTGTCTGTCGCTCTTGGTCCCGCGCCACATAGACGTTTCACACTCGGTTTGAAACTCCTAGCGTTTAACCCGCCGCACAGTGCGAGGTAAAGTGACCCAACTTCAACACTTCGGAATAAGAGAAGTTCTGCCCAGAATCTCATCTGCGACAAAAACGGATGATTATGGCTTTTCCAAGTCTGGCTTCCCGGTTAGCGTCCCGCCAAAGCGACCAATGATGAGGACCAAATCATGAGCATTTCTGACAAGCTGGCAGACCTGGGTGTGGCTCTGCCGGACGCTCCGGCGCCTGCGGCGAACTATGTCCCGTTCGTCCGTGTTGGCAACATTGTCTATGTCTCGGGCCAGATTTCCAAGGATGACGACCTGATCACCGGCAAGCTGGGGGATGACATGGATGTCGAAGCGGGGGCCGCCGCCGCCAGGGTTTGCGCGGTAAACCTGCTGGCGCAGGTCAAGGCCGCCTGCGACGGTGATATCAACCGGCTGGTTCGCGTGATCAAGCTGACCGGGTTCGTGAACTCGACCGCGGATTTCACCGCGCAGCCGCAAGTGATCAACGGCGCGTCCGATTTTCTGGTCGAGGCATTGGGCGAGGCGGGCCGGCATTCGCGCTCGGCGGTCAGCGCCGCGTCATTGCCCTTGGGCGTGGCCGTCGAAATCGAAGGTATCTTCGAAATCCAATGACCCCGCCGCTGCCACCGGAATTTCTGCGGCACCCGATTGCGCATCGGGCATTGCACGACAAGACGCAAGGCCGTCCGGAAAACAGCCGGGCCGCCATAAGCGCGGCCGTCGAGGCTGGGTACGGGATCGAGATCGATTTGCAACTGACCGCCGACAACCGAGCGGTTGTGTTTCACGACTATGCGCTGGAACGGCTGACGGGCCAAACCGGCGCGATCCGGCAAATGACCGTGGATCAGACCGCGCAGATCACCTTGCTGCAGTCCGGTGGCGAGGGCATTCCGACATTGGACGACGTTCTTGAACTGGTGGCAGGCCGGGTGCCCTTGCTGATCGAGCTCAAGGATCAGGACGGGGCAATGGGCCCCGATGTTGGTGCGCTGGAACAAGATACGGTTCGGGCGCTGGGCGGTTATGACGGGCCGGTGGCGCTGATGTCGTTCAACCCCAACAGCGTGGCCGAACTGGCGCGCCGCGCGCCGCACCTGCCGCGGGGTCTGGTCACCAGTTCCTATGGCGACGCAGACTGCAACTTGCCAAAGGCGCTGCGGGATCATCTGCGCGACATTGCCGATTTCGACCGTTCGGGCGCAAGTTTCATCAGCCATGAATGGCACGATCTGACCCGCCCGCGCGTGGCCCAGCTTAAGGCGCAGGCGGTCCCTGTTTTGTGCTGGACGATCCGGTCGCCCGAACAAGAGGCACAGGCGCGCGCGGTTGCCGACAATGTGACCTTTGAGGGGTATTTGGCGCCGCAACCGGGTTGATCCTTTTTCCGGCCACTACAAATAATGGACGGGCGCGGAGGGAATATGGATCAGGCACAAATCGAAGTTCGGGTTCTGGGCTCTCTTTCGCAGATATCGGCGGCAGAGTGGGACAGCTGTGCCTGCCCCGAGGCCGCCTCGGGGGGGCGGCCGCTGGATCCGTTCACGACGCATCGCTTCCTGCTTGCGCTGGAACAAAGTGGATCGGTCGGGCCGGGGACTGGCTGGCATCCGCAATATCTGACCGCCTATCTGGACGGGATGCTGATCGCCGCCGCGCCGATGTATGCCAAGTCTCACAGCCAGGGCGAGTATATCTTTGATCACAGCTGGGCGCATGCCTATGAAAACGCGGGCGGGCGCTATTACCCAAAGCTTCAGGTCGCGGTGCCCTTTACCCCGGTCACCGGGCGCCGGTTCCTGGTCCGTCCGGGGTATGAGGGTGTGGGCATGTCCGCGCTTGTGCAGGGGGCGGTGCAACTGGCGGCCGACAACCAGGTCTCGTCTCTGCATGCAACCTTTTGCTCCGAGGACGAGGCACAGGCAGGCGCGCAGATGGGGCTGATGACGCGCAATTCGCAACAGTTTCACTGGCTCAATGACGGGTATGACGATTTCGACGGGTTCCTGTCCGCCCTGTCGTCCCGCAAGCGCAAGAATATCCGCAAAGAGCGGGCGCAGGCGCTGGATTTCGGCGGTGACATCCGGGTTCTGACAGGGTCCGAGCTGCGGCCCGAGCATTGGGATGCGTTCTGGCGGTTCTACCAGGACACCGGCGCCCGCAAATGGGGCAGCCCCTATCTGACGCGCCAGTTCTTCGAGATCGCGCATCAGACGATGGCGGATGACATGGTTCTGGTTCTGGCCGAACGCGACGGCCATGCCATTGCGGGCGCGCTGAATTTCGTCGGGCGCGACGCTTTGTTCGGCCGCTATTGGGGCTGCACTGAACACCATGCGTGCCTGCATTTCGAACTGTGCTACTATAGGGCGATCGACTTTGCCATTGCCCACGGGCTGCGCCGGGTCGAGGCCGGTGCCCAGGGCGAACACAAGCTGGCCAGGGGATACCTGCCGACCCGCACCTTCAGCCTGCATTGGGTCGGTGATCCGGGCTTTGCGGATGCCGTCAGAAAATACCTGGACGCCGAGGCCGACGCGGTAGGAGAAGAGATAGAGATCTTGATAGAATACGGCCCGTTCCGAAAATCAAACCCGGAGGAACAGCAATGACAGAACTTTTGTCGACCGAGACCCGAGGGCCCTTGCTGGACCCGCTGTTCAAGAATGGCTGGACGATGGTCAAGAATCGGGACGCGATCACAAAGACATTCATCTTCGAGGATTTCGTCGATGCATTCGGCTGGATGACCCAGGTGGCGATCTGGGCCGAAAAATGGAACCATCACCCCGAGTGGTCAAATGTCTACCGCACGATCGAGGTCGTCCTGTCCACCCATGACGTTGGCGGGCTGTCGGCGCTGGATGCCAAGCTGGCCCGCAAGATGGACAGCTTGTGCTAGCGGTCTCCGCGCGACCCCATCCCGCCTGCCAGCATCGCCTTTTCGCCCAACTGCCGGAACTCGGCAGGTGTTACGGTGCCATCGCTGACATCGATATTGCCGGGTACCCCGGTTGCGCGGTTGCCCGTCATCCGGACGCTTCGGGCGCGGGGGTCGATGGTCAGGCAGCGGTTGTCATAGCATGTCAGACCGGCGGGGTTGATCTGAATAAGCGTTTGCCCGTCCGGCCCGGTCACAACCGGGGCCTGCGGGACGTCACATGCGGTCAAAATCCCACATGCGGCCAAAACAATCCATTTGTTCATAATACGCTCCTGTTTGCCGGAAAAATCCCGCCCTGCACGGCCCGCGCCTGATCAGTCGAGCTGACCGTTTCCGTCGCGATCCGCATCTGTGAAATCCGCGTGCATCTGCGCATCGTATTCCGCGCGGGACACCACGTTATCCTGGTTGCTGTCGGATTTGCGAAAATGTTCGATGTCCAGGAACGGCTTGGCCTCATCAAGCCCCAGCGTTCCGTTCTTGTCGTCGTCCATCTCCTGAAACGCATAGTCTGAAAAGGCGTCGAACTCGTTCCGGGACAGAAACCCGTCATTGTTGGTGTCGATGGCCTTCAGTTCGGCCTCGTGCAGCTGGGCCACGGTTTCAGCGGCTGCTGGTCCGGCAAGGGCAAGGCCCATGATCAAGAAAACTGCATGTTTCATTCCCTGTCTCCTCAGCACGCGTATCTCTGGCCTTCGAACCCGCCCGCAGCGGCGCCTGCGGCCGTCAGAATGTCCTTGCCAGAGCCGCCGCCGAACTGGTTGCCGATCACGCCGCCGATCAGCGCGCCGCCCAAGGTGCCGCCCAGGCAGGCAATTTCGTGCTGCCGGGCCGCCTGCTGCTGCGGGGTAGGTGCCGGACCGCAGGCCGCCAGCCCTGCCGCGGCGCCAATCCCAACCAGTGCAATCGCTTTCAGTTTCATCCGCCGACTCCTTGCTTGAACTGGGCTTGATCGGGTCAAGTATTTGCCTTTGGCCATCGCGTATCAAGCCAGTTAGGACGTTCAGGCCCCCGGTCGAGCGCCGGGGGCCCATTGTTCAGATCACACCCAGCAGCCCTTCGCCTGCGGACAATTCGCAAACGCCCGGGTTTTCTTCGATGTTCAGCGCCACCACCTTGCCGTCATCGACCAGCATTGCATAGCGTTTGGAGCGGCCAAACAACCCGGCGGGCGGCACGTCAAACTCCATTCCGATGGCCTTGGTGAATTCCGATGCGGCATCCGACAGCATGGTCAGGCCCGCCTCGGTTGCGCCGGTGGCTTCGCCCCAGGCGCCCATCACAAAGGGGTCGTTGACCGCCACGCAAATGACCTCGTCGACCCCTTTGGCGTCGAATTGGCTTTTGGTTCGGATAAAGCTGGGAACATGCGCGGTCGTGCAGGTTCCGGTATAGGCGCCGGGAACCGCGAATATGACGACCTTCCGGCCCTTGGTCTTTTCGGAAACCCGAACGCCTTCGGGGCCGTCCGCCCCCAGCTGGATCAGGGTCGCGTCGGGCAGAGTGTCACCTGTTGCAATCATTTTCATGCTCCTGTCGATTGGATTTGCAGAGTCGGTCTCAGCCGCAATATAGGTATGCTGACGACTGAGACCACGCAAATTCGACAGGGCGGGAGGAACATGAGCCATATTGTCGTGATCGGGGCCGGCCAGGCCGGCGCATCGCTGGTTGCGCGGCTGCGCAATGACGGCTTTGACGGGACGATCACCCTGATCGGTGCCGAACCGCATCCCCCCTATCAGCGCCCGCCATTGTCCAAGGCATATCTGTTGGGGGAGATGGAGAAGGAGCGCCTGTTCCTGCGGCCCGAAAGCTTTTACGCCGAGAACGATATCACCCTTCGCCTTGGTCAGCCCGTGACCGGCATAGACCCGAAGGCCCGGACCGTGACCGTGGGCGGCGAGGTGATCCAATATGACGAGCTGGCCCTGACCACCGGGTCTGACCCGCGCCGTCTGCCTGCGGCCATAGGCGGTGATTTGGACGGAGTGCATGTCGTGCGCGACCTGGCCCATATCGACGCGATGGAACCCAAGGTGAAGGACGGCGCGCGGGCGCTGATCGTGGGCGGCGGCTACATCGGGCTTGAAGCGGCGGCCGTTTGCGCCAAGCGCGGGGTCAAGGTGACGCTGGTCGAAATGGCGGACCGCATCCTGCAACGGGTCGCTGCGCCTGAAACCAGCGATTATTTCCGCACCCTGCACAGCGAATACGGCGCCGATATCCGCGAAGGCGTCGGGCTGGACCATTTGACGGGCGAAAACGGTCGGGTCACCGGCGCGGTGCTAAGTGACGGGACCAACCTGCCGGTCGATTTCGTCGTGGTCGGCGTGGGCATTACCCCTTCGACGCAACTGGCCGAATTGGCCGGGCTGGAGCTGGATAACGGCATCAAGACCGATGCCCATGGCCGCACGTCCGACCCCAATATCTGGGCGGCGGGCGATTGCGCCTCATTCCCGCACAAGGGCGACCGTATCCGGCTGGAAAGCGTGCCCAATGCCATCGACCAGGCCGAGATCGTGGCCCAGAACATGCTGGGCGCGGCCAGGGATTATGTGGCAAAGCCGTGGTTCTGGTCGGATCAGTTTGACGTCAAGTTGCAAATCGCAGGTCTGAACACCGGCTATGATCGTGTCGTCACGCGGCAGGGCGAAGGGCCAAGCGTTTCCTATTGGTATTATCGGGGCGACCAGCTGATCGCGGTCGATGCCATGAACGACCCGCGCGCCTATATGGTCGGCAAACGTCTGATCGAAATGGGCAAGACCGCCGATCCGGCGGTGGTGGCCGATGCCGGTGCGGATCTCAAACCGCTGCTCAAGGCGTGAGGATCATCGCCGGAGCGTTTCGCGGGCGGGCCCTGACGCCGGTCGGCAAGGGCGATGCGGGCGCGCATCTGCGGCCCACCACGGACCGGGTCCGCGAAAGCCTGTTCAACGTGCTGTCGCATAAGGTTGATTTTGATGGCCTGCGTGTGCTGGACCTGTTTGCAGGCACCGGTGCGCTGGGGCTTGAGGCGCTGTCGCGCGGCGCGGCGCATGCCACCTTTGTCGATGACGGGCGCGTGGCGCAGGGCTTGATCCGCAAGAATATCGACCTGACCCGTTGTGCGGACCGCACCGACCTGATCCGCCGCGATGCGGCGCGGTTGGGCGCGAATACGGGGGCGGGGTTCGATCTGGTATTTCTGGACCCGCCCTATGGCAGGTCGCTAGGGCAAAAGGCGCTGGGCGCCGCGCTGGCCGGGGGCTGGATTGCGCCTGATGCGCTGATCGTCTGGGAAGAAAGCGCGCCGATGGCCGCCCCCGCGGGGTTCGAGCCGGAAGACACGCGCAAATATGGCGATACCCATGTCTCGATGATGTGGCGCGCGGGCAGTCAGGCCGACGCGGCCAGTTGAATGTGCCCGTCGTCCAGGGCCCCTTCCAGATACTGCGCCAGTGACATCACCCGCTCGGCCGCGCCCTTCCCAAGTGGGGTAAGCGTGTATTCCACATGCGGCGGAACAACCTTGTAAGCCTTGCGCAGGATGAATCCGTCCTCTTCCAGCGTTCGCAAGGTTTGGGCCAGCATCCTTTCGCTGACGCCGTCGATCCTGCGCCGCAGGTCGCTGTAGCGTTGGGTGCCCGGAAGAAGCGCCATCAAAACCAATACGCCCCATTTGCTGGTCACGTGGTTGAACAATTCCCGTGACGGGCATTTCGCGCTCATCACATCGGCTTTCATCTGGATTGCGTGTTTTTTCATACTAACAAAATTGTGCGTACTTCCTTTTCGTAAGTTAGGCGTTACATATCGCCCTGTCAACAATCGGAAGAAGGACGCAGACCATGACTTTCGCCGTTACCGGGGCAACCGGACAGCTGGGCCGCCTGGCCATCGAGAAACTGAAAACACTTACCGAGGCGGATAACATCGTCGCGCTGGCGCGCTCGCCTGAAAAACTGTCGGACATGGGCGTTGCGGCGCGTGCGTTTGACTATACCAAACCCGAAATGCTGGTCCCGGCATTGCAGGGCGTCACGGTGCTGGCCCTGATTTCGTCGAGCGATTTCAACGACCGCACCGGCCAGCACCGCAACGTGATCGAGGCCGCCAAGGCCGCCGGGGTACAACGCATCGTCTATACTTCGATCACCCGTGCCGACAGCTCGCCCATGATGATCGCGCAGGATCACAAGGCGACCGAGCAGCTGTTGGCGGGCTCGGGCCTGCAAGTCACGGTGCTGCGCAACGGGTGGTACATCGAGAATTGGACCGACAGCCTGAAACCTTCGATCCAGGCCGGCGGAATGGTCGGAAGCGTCGGCACCGGCCGCGTCAGCCCCGCAACCCGCCAGGATTACGCCGAGGCGCTTGCCGCGGCTGTCGCGGGGTCCGGGCATGAAAACCAGACCTATGAACTGGGTGGTGATCCATTCACACTGGCGGATATGGCGGTCGAGGTGTCGGCGCAAACCGGCCAGGACATCCGCTATACCTCGCTGCCCAAGGACGACTATGCCGGTGTCCTGATCTCGGTCGGGCTGCCGGAACCGGTCGCGGCCTTTATCGCCGACGCCGAGGCAGGGGCCGCCGACGGATGGCTGTTGGACGAAAGCGGTGCGCTGGCCACGCTGATCGGGCGCGCGCCGACACCGATGAAGCAGGCCGTCGCCACGGCGCTGGCCTGATACCGGTGCCGTGACCGCGCATCCTGTCGCGGTCACGGCAACATGGTGCGGCAAAATGCGTTTGCCCGATTGCAGCCGCGTCCGACCTTGGATAGGCCCTGTCGCAGGTCAACAACGGAGCTGCCCATGCATGATCTTGTCATTTTCGATTGCGACGGCGTTCTGGTCGACAGCGAGGTCATCGCGAACCGGGCGCTTGTCCGTAACCTTGCCGGATACGGCCTGACGCTGACGTTGGAGGAATGCATGTCGCGGTTCGTCGGCGGCACGATGGTCGGTGTCAGGGACAAGGCGCGCAGCCTCGGGGCGGATCTGCCCGAAGATTGGGTCAACGAGGTCTATGGCGAGATTTACGCGGCCTTGCAGGCTGGCGTGCCATTGATTGATGGTATCGTCGCGTTGCTGGACACACTGGACCAAAACAAGGTGCCGTTTTGCGTGGCGTCCAACGGCAGCCCGGTCAAGATGGAGATCACGTTGGGCCAGAACGGCCTGTGGGACCGGTTTCGCGACGTCATGTTCTCGGCCCATGTCCTGGGAACCGCCAAGCCCGACCCAACCATGTTTCGCACCGCCGCAGCGCATTTTGGCGCGCAGTCCCCCGTTGTCATCGAAGACAGCCCAAGCGGCGTGACTGCCGCCATCCGTGCGGATATGCGGTGCCTGGGCTATGCCGCCCATGACGATGGGGCAAGGTTGGCCGACATTGGCGCAGAAGTGTTTTCCGACATGGCCGACGTACCGGGTCTTTTGGGTCTTTGATCCATCCGCTATCCACTGGTCCGAGTGGCGTTTCGCCTCCCGGTCAGCCGCGCCCAAACGCGCCCAAACTTCGGTAACACCTTAAGGTCAGGCATGTTTCTGCGAGTTTCTCGCAGAAACGGGTGGATCAGGATGAATAGGTCGGGTGGAACTTGCCGCCGGGTGAAAGCGTGAAAATCTCAACCCCATTTGCGGTGACGCCGACCGAATGTTCAAACTGTGCCGACAGCGACTTGTCGCGGGTTACGGCGGTCCAGTCATCGGCCAGGGTCTTGGTTTCCGGGCGGCCAAGGTTGACCATCGGTTCGATGGTAAAGAACATGCCCTCTTCCAGAACGGCACCCGTTCCCGGACGGCCATAATGCAGCACGTTTGGCGGCGCGTGGAACACCCGGCCCAGCCCGTGGCCGCAGAAATCGCGGACAACGCTCATCCGGTGTGCCTCGACATAGGCCTGAATGGCGTGGCCGATATCGCCGAACGTATTGCCGGGCTTGACCGTTTCGATCCCCTTGAACAGGGCGTCATGGGTTACCTGGATCAACCTTTCCGCCTTGCGCGGCAGTTTCCCGGCCACATACATGCGCGAGGTGTCGCCATACCAGCCATCCACGATCACGGTGACATCGATATTCAGAATATCGCCATCCTTCAGCTTTTTCTCGCCGGGGATACCGTGGCAAACGACATGGTTCACGCTGATGCAACTGGCGTGCTGATAGCCCTTGTATCCGATCGTGGCCGAGGTCGCGCCCGCATCTTCGACCATCTGCGTGATGATCCGGTCGATCTCGCCCGTTGTCTGGCCGGGAAAGACGTGGCTTGCGACATCATCGAGAATGCGCGCAGCCAAGGCCCCCGCCGCGTGCATCCCGGCAAAGTCACCTTGTTCGTAAATGCGGATACCGTCCTTTGTCAGGCGGCCACGATGGTCCTTCATCGACGCTAAGCTCCAAATGTTTCGCGCAGCATTTCTTTTACGCTGCTTGTGCAGAAAGTACCAGAGGGAGTTGGCCCATACCGTTCAGATGGCGCAGGCGCGTTCGAGTTCAAGGAACGGCCGGAAATGCGCGGCCAAACGGGTACGCACGATGGGGGGCTGCACTGGCGCGCATGCCTATCGCGCCAAGCCCTGCGATTAAATCCGTGACCTTGGAACCTAGTTCGAAAAACGCGCGCGTACTTCTTGCATGTCAAGCTTGTGCTCGGTCAGCCGCTCGGGTTCCCACTCGCTTCGTTCGGCTTCGAAAAAGTCGCCGCCATAGACATGCAGGGCGGCCGTCAGTCGCGGGATCGGGTTGGTGACCGAATGGATGATATCCGGCCCCATCGGACAGACGTCACCCGTCGTCAACGCTTTTGCACCGGCCGCTTCGATCAGCCCGTCCGGGTGATCCTTGATGCGCCGCCAAAAGATATTGTCCTCGCGGCCGCCATAAATACCGATCACGGCCCACATTTCGTGGTTATGAGGCGGAATCGTCGTTGATGGTTTCCAGGCCAGATTCACAATCGTCAGTTTGGGCGATTCGTAGATTGGCGAAATCCCGGGTTCCGTCGGTTCCCCCAGCGCCGCAATGACCGCAGAGGGGTCGGACATGGCACGGCGCACTACCTCGGCGACCGATTTGTGGGTCGGGTCTTTGTCGACGGCGTTGATGCAGTCGGCAACAAATGTGTCAATGTCAAACATATGCAAGCCCTTGCTGCGGCCCAGCATACCACAATTGCAGGTTTTTGTCTGCGGGACCGGCCCTGTCGCCTGAATACCCTATCCCGAGACCGCGTAAGATTTTTCCGTATCCACCCAAACGCCCTGGGGCGAAATGCGCGTTCCGTAGATCAGCCGTTCGACGCCTTGTGCCTGCGCCGCTGAAAATGCCGCCGCGTAGGCCGGATCGATATCGGCGGCCAGTGCAAAGCGGTCGCAATCGGTGCGCTGGACCAGATACAACATGATCGCCCGATGCCCATGTTGTGCCATCGCGGCCAGTTCGCCCAGGTGTTTGGTGCCGCGCGCGGTGACGCTGTCGGGAAATTCGGCCAGGCCGGATTGGCGCGAAAGCGTCACGCTTTTGACTTCGACATAGGCATCCGCAAGGCCGGGTTGGGTCAGCAGAAAATCGATGCGGCTGTTTTCACCGTATTTCACCTCGGGCCGGACGGTTCGGTATCGGGCCAGTTCGGGAATTTCGCCAGCCTCAAGCGCCGCGCGCAGGGCCTTGTTCGGCACCGATGTGTCGACGCCGGTAAAATGGCCATTCTCATGATCGACCAGCCGCCAACCGAATTTCAGCTTTTTCCGGGGGTCGTCATTCGGTTCAAGCCAGATTTTCTCGCCCGGCGCGGCCAGGCCCATCATGGACCCCGGATTGGCACAATGGGCGGTCACTTCGCGCCCGTCCTCCAGCCTGCAATCGGCCAGAAAGCGCTTGTAACGGCGGATAAGGCGGGCGGGCACAAGAGATGCGGCAAACTTCATGGGGTCAGCCATACCCTGCGCCCGTCCGCCTGGGAAGGGTCAGACCAGACCGGCCATGACGCCGCCATCAACGTCCCAGATCGCGCCGGTCACCCAGCTGGCATTGTCCGACAGCAAATGGGTCACTGTATTCGCGATATCCTCGGGGCGACCGACACGCCCGACCGGGTGAAACGCGTCGAACATGCCGGTCACGGTTTCCTCGATCTTGTCGGGGTCGATAAAGGCGCCAAAGATCGGTGTCACAACGATGGCAGGGGAAATGGCGTTTACGCGGATATTATGCGGGGCCAGTTCCATGGCCAGGTGTTGCGTCAGGCTGTGAATGCCCGCCTTGGCCATGGAATAGGCCGAGGACGGCGTCGCCCGAACGGCCTGTTTGGCCCACATAGAGCCTATGTTGACAATATTTCCGCCCCCGTTTGCCTTCATGTTTTCGGCCACGGCCTGGGTGATGAAGAACGTCGCACGGTTCAGCCCCATGTACCGGTCATAGTCTTCGGCCCCATGTTCCAAAAAGGGTTTGGGCGCAAAGATGCCGGCCGCATTGACCAGCCCCTGAATATGCCCGCTGTCTGCGCGTATCCAATCGGTCAGCGCGGCGACTTGCGCGCTGTCCTGAAGGTCGGTTTGCCGGGTTTCGGCAGCCTGGCCCAGTTCAGCCCTGGCTGCATCCAGCTTGTCGCCCGTTGATCCGACCAGGGTAACATGCCCGCCCTGAGCCACGATCTTGCGGGCGGTGGCCAGCCCCATGCCGCTGGATCCGCCGATGATGAGTGTTGTTTGGTTTGTCATGTCTTTTTCCTTACCTACTGATAGATAGGCATATTGGACTGGGAAATTCCAAATCAAGCCCCTATCTGAAGGTAGATAGAAATTCTTGTTCACGGATGCGTGACCCATGACGACGAACCACGAACCCACGGCACAGAAAGAATATTCGGAAACCGCCAGCCGAATTCTGGATGTGGCGGAACGCATGGCCCGGCAAGGCGGCTATAACGCGTTCAGCTTTCGCGATATCGCCAACGAAATCGGCATTAAATCGGCCAGCATCCATTACCACTTTCCCACCAAAGAGACCCTGGCCGCAGCCCTTGTCGAGCGTTATACGGACCGGTTTCTTCGCGCGCTGGGACAGCCGGACGACGCCGAGCCGGATCAGATGCTGAACCGGTATATAGACGCGTGCCGATCCGCGATCGTCGCGCAGGACCTGATGTGCCTATGTGGTATGTTCGGGGCTGAAATTGCGCGGTTGCCCTTGCCCGTCGCGGACCGGACCGGTGTGTTCTTTGACCGCAACATTGCCTGGCTGAGGGCCGTCTTCGAAAAGGCCGGGGCCGCTGACCCCCATGCGCGGGCTGCCCAGACCCTTGCCGCGCTCGAAGGTGCGATGATCCTGGCCCGGACCCTGGGGAATGTCGATCTGTTTGACACGGTCGCGGCGGGCGTAACCCGCGAATTCCGCTGACAGTCTCTAATCAGGCCTTGCAGGCACAAGTGGCGCGGGTATCTTGCCGGTGCTCCCACGATGAAAGGACGGATCATGTCTAATCCAACCGCTGCGATGCTTGTGATCGGGGACGAAATCCTGTCGGGGCGTACACGCGACGCCAATATGCATTTTCTCGCGCAAGAGCTGACAAAGTTTGGGGTCGACCTGAAAGAAGTGCGCGTCGTCAGCGACGAGGCCCCTGCCATCGAAAGCGCGGTCAGGGCGTTGTCGGACGATTTCGACCATGTCTTTACCAGCGGTGGAATAGGCCCGACCCATGACGATATCACCGCAGATTGCATTGCTCGTGCGTTCGGGGCGCATATCGATGTCCGGGCAGACGCGCGGGCGCTGCTTGAGGCGCATTACGAAAAGTCCGGAAAGGAACTGAACGAGGCCCGGTTGCGGATGGCGCGCATCCCGGACCCGGCAACTCTGATCGACAACCCGGTATCGACCGCGCCGGGGTTCACCATCGAAAACGTCCATGTGATGGCCGGCGTGCCTTCGGTGTTTCAGGCGATGGTCGCCAGTGTCCTGCCAACGCTCACCGGCGGACGCCCCTTGTTGTCGCAAACGCTGCGCGTCGACCGGGGCGAAGGGGATATCGCCGCGACGCTGTCGGCGCTGGCCGAAGAATTCGCCGATCTGTCCATCGGTTGCTATCCATTCCAGATCAACGGCGTGTTCGGCGCAAACGTGGTCGTGCGCGGCACCGAAGGGGCCCGCATCGACGCGGCCATGACCAGATTGGCGCGGGCGCTTGAGGAATGAATGTTCATTGGCCCGACGTGGTAGACGGCACTTGGCCAGCTGCCAGCTATGAAACAATTGGGCCGTTTATGGTGCGCCAGGGCCTGGGCGGCGGGTCGCGTGTCTCGGCGGCAACTCGCGTCGGTGATGTGACCGCAACCGATATCGAGGTCGCCGAAGCGGCCATGCTGGCCATGGGCCAAAAACGCATATTTTGCCTGCGACCGGGCGATGAGGCGCTGGATGCCGCGTTGGAGCAGCGAGAGTATGACATTCTGGACCCGGTCAATATCTTTGCCTGCCCGGCGGCGGTGCTGACAGATAAGCCGGTTCCGCCGGTCACCGCCTTTGCCATTTGGGAGCCGCTGGCGATCATGCGCGAAATCTGGGCGAAAGGCGGTATCGGGCCTGAGCGTCTGGCGGTGATGGATCGGGCTGCCGGGCCAAAGACCGGGTTGCTGATCCGGCGTTCCGATCAACCTGCCGGCGTGGCCTTTGTGGCAATCCACCAGGGTATCGCGATGGTGCATGCGCTGGAAATCCTCCCGGATCACCGCCGCAAGGGGCTGGGCCAATGGGCCATGCGCGCCGCGGCCTTTTGGGCGCTGGACAATGGCGCGCAGACCCTTAGCGTTATTTGCACCAAGGCCAATCAGGGCGCCAACGGCCTGTACAACGCGTTGGGGATGCAAAATGTCGGCGGGTATCACTACCGCCATCGCGTCTGAAGGGAGAGAGACAATCGTGACCGATCAGGACAAGCCCACCGCGCTGGATCTGCCCATGGTGGACCCGCTGCCCCCCGAGACCCAGAAATATTTCGACATCTGCGTTGAAAAGCTGGGCATGATCCCGAACGTGCTGAAGGCCAACGCGTTCGACATCGACAAGCTGAACACCTTTACAGCGATGTATAACGACCTGATGCTGGCCGATAGCGGCCTGACCAAGCTGGAACGCGAAATGATTGCCGTGGTCGTTTCGTCGATCAACAAATGCTTTTACTGCCTTGTCGCCCATGGCGCGGCTGTCCGGCAGCTGTCGGGTGATCCGCAATTGGGCGAAATGCTGGTGATGAACTACCGCGTCGCGCCGCTGGATACGCGACAACGAGCAATGTTGGATTTCGCGGCAAAGATGACCACCGCCAGCGCCGAAATCGAAGAACCGGACCGCCAGGCCCTGCGCGATGCGGGGTTTTCGGACCGCGATATCTGGGACATCGCCAACGTGGCCGGGTTTTTCAACATGTCCAACCGCGTTGCCAGCGCGACGGCCATGGTCCCGAACCCGGAATATCACGCGCAACACCGATGATCCGTACGCTTGCCCTGCTGATCATGACCCTTTGCGGTCCTGCGGTCGCGCAGGACCTGACCCTGCCCGCCGGGTCGCGCCTGGTAAGCGAGCGGACCAGTGCATTGGACAGCTATGATCTTCCGGTTGGTGTCTTTGCTGACGGCACAATACCGGTGCGCCAGGTCGAAGGGCGCGTCGAACGGTTCACCTGGCGCATGCAGGTCGGGGCAAGCACGACCTTGCAGATCATGGCGCCGATGCGCGAACAGATCGAGGCGCAGGGCTACGAAATCCTGTTTCAGTGCGAAGCGCGCGCCTGTGGCGGCTTTGACTTCCGGTACGGGACCGAGGTCGTGCCAACGCCGGATATGTATGTCGCCATCAATGACTATCGGTTCCTGTCTGCCCAACGCGGCACGGATGTGCTGAGCCTGCTGGTCAGCCGCAATGCGCCGGACGGGTGGGTTCAACTGATCCGGGTGACATCGGACCTGTCCGCGCCTGCGCTGACACCGACGGCCCGACCCCCCGAGCCCGGCAGCGATGCGCTGATTTCGACCCTGGTGCAGGACGGGCACGTCACCCTGAGGGATCTCAGCTTTCAGACCGGCGAGGTGGCGCTTGGCCCCGGACCTTTCCCGTCATTGACCCGGCTGGCAGCCTATCTGGCCGCCAATCCGGGAACCCGGCTGGCTTTAGTTGGCCATACCGATGATACCGGTGATCTGCAGACCAATATTGCCGTCAGCACCCGGCGCGCCGAGGCCGTTCGCACCCGGCTGATCGACG
The DNA here is from genome assembly GCF_056160865.1 of Ruegeria sp. ABD4_443. Taxonomy (NCBI): domain Bacteria; kingdom Pseudomonadati; phylum Pseudomonadota; class Alphaproteobacteria; order Rhodobacterales; family Roseobacteraceae; genus Ruegeria; species Ruegeria sp. ABD4_443. The sequence continues at coordinate 171,964 of NZ_JBSWYA010000004.1, forward strand.
CCCATGGCGTCGCGCCGGACCGGATCGAGGCGAAAGGCGTGGGTTACCTGGCGCCGATTACGTCAAATGCGACAGCGCAGGGCCGCGACCTGAACCGCCGGGTCGCGGCGGTATTGCTGGTCAATTAAACTCCGGTGCCCGGGAAAAAAAGACCCGCATCAGGTGATGCGGGCCGTCCAGTTTCCACGGGGAGAATTCACCAGTCCATCGGACCTTTTTCAGCAAAGGAATCGACGAGAAAATCAATGAAGGCCCGGACCTTGGGCTGGGTAAACCGGCCCGGCGGGTAAACCGCGTATACGCCCTGAACCTCGTCAGGCAGTGAGGGCATGGCGTCGACCACCTCGCCCGATTTCAACGCATCCGCATACAGATAGCTGGGCAGATAGGCGATCCCCAGCCCTGAGATGGCGGCGTTCAGCAGCGACTGCCCGTCATTCACGCTGAGCCATCCGGCGGTGCGGACCTGCCGTTTTTCGCCCGAAGGCGCGGTCAGTTTCCAGACATTGCCCGAAGATTGGCTGGAATAGTGCAGCAGCTTGTGTTCATTCAGGTCGTCGATCTTCAGGGGGCGGCCGAATTTTTCGACATAGCTGGGCGCGGCCACCATGCGCTTGACCGTTTCGGTCAGCTTGCGGGCGCGCAATGTGCTGTCTTCAAGTTCGCCGATGCGAACGGCGACGTCGAACCCTTCCGAGATCAGCTCAACATATCGGTTGTTCAGCACCATGTTCACGGTGATGTCGGGGAAGGCCGACAGGAAATCCGACAGGACCGGCGACAAGTGGTTCACGCCAAAATCGGTCGCCACGCTGATACGCAACAGCCCCGACGGTGCTGATTGCATCGACGTGACCAGCGCATCGGCCTCACCTGCATCGTTCAGGACGCGGCGCGCGCGGTCATAATAGGCCAGACCGATCTCGGTCGGTGAAACGCGACGGGTCGTGCGGTTCAGCAGGCGCGCACCCAATCGTGCCTCAAGGCTCGACACGTGTTTTGACACGGCCGATTTGGAAATGCCCATCTTCTTGGCCGCATCGGTAAAGCCGCCCTGGTCCACCACATTGGCGAAGGCCTCCATTTCGGTCAGTCGGTCCATACTTCTACCCCAGGTCTTGGTTCTTTGCCTGACATTGGCCGCCAATCTGGGCGGAAACGGGGCATACATGGGATAATATCAGGGATTTGAATCGGATCGTTTGCTGTACGGAAACGCGGAAACAGTGGTTTCCAAATGGCCACGGGCCTGTTTCTGCCGGGTTTTTCCCGTGATTGGCCGACCATGTTATGCTCAGAATGGCAAGATTGTGACCAAGGAGGAAATTATGAAAACGTTTTTTGCCGCCGCCGCCCTTAGCCTGATTGCGTCTGTCGCAATGGCCGGGGGTGAAACGCCTGCCAGCCCCGATGCAAAAGTGTATTTCGTGAATCTGGCGGATGGCGATACGGTTCAATCGCCCGTTACTGTCGTGTTTGGCCTCAGCGGTATGGGCGTTGCCCCGGCTGGAACGGAAAAGGAAAATACGGGCCACCATCACCTTTTGATCGACCGCCCGCCGCTGGGGCAGGGCGCTGATGGCGCGGATGAGCTGGCCTATGGCATCCCGGCGGATGACAATCACCTGCATTTCGGTGGCGGCCAGACCGAGGTAACGCTGGACCTTGCGCCGGGGGCGCACACGCTGCAACTGGTATTGGGGGATGCAGGCCACGTTCCGCATGCCACGCCGGTTGTTTCCGACGTCATAACAATCACGGTCGAATGACGGTCAGACTCTGAACTGCTCGGCAAACTGCGCGGCGCCAATACGGGTGAACCTGATAACGCGGCTGTCGGGTTTGCGCGCCAGCCAGCCGATCTGTTCCATCCGCGCCAGCATCGCGCGGCCCAGCTTGCCGGCCAGGTGCGTTTCCCGCTCGCTCCAGTCCAGGCAGGGTCGGCACAGCGGGGCGCGGCTTTTGTTCAGGGCGGCAAGATCAATGCCAAATCCGGTGCAGAACCGGGCCCCGGATTCGGTCAAGGCGACCGTGTCATCAGTCACGGTCACGAACCCCTTGGCGCGCATGGCGGTGAACAACTGCACGCCCTTGCTGCCGGCCAGGTGGTTATAGCAGACCCGCGCATCCCGCATTTCGGCGTCATTTGGGCCAGTGCGTGTGCGCAGGTGCCCACGCCTTGCGGCCAGACCCATCAGGTTTTCCAACGCAAGTGCCACGTCTTCGCCAGACAGCCCGTAATATTTGTGGCGCCCCTGTCCGCGGACACGGACCAATCCGCCATCCAGCAGTTTTCTCAGATGGGAACTGGCGGTTTGCGGGCTGATGCCAGCCTCGCGCGCAAGTTCTCCGGCGGTCAGCGCCTTGCCCGACATCAGCGCCGACAGCATGTTCGCGCGCGCAGGGTCACCGATCAGTGCTGCGATCTGTGCGATATCCGGTCCGTCTTTCATAGTTCGATCATAGTCGAAACATGAGCGTCATCCAAGAGGGTATTCTGAACCCCGTACCCAACCGGAGGCCACCATGCTGACCTGTATCATCCGCTACCAGATCGACCCGACAAGGAAAGACCAGTTTCAAACCTATGCGCGCAATTGGGGGCAGGCGATCCCGCGCTGCGGCGCCGACCTGATCGGTTACTACGCCCCGCACGAAGGGTCTTCGACGCTGGCCTATGGCATCTACGACATTCCCAATCTGGCCGAATACGAAGCCTATCGTGCTCGTCTGGCAGTCGACCCGCTGGGTCAGCAGAACTATGCCTTTGCCCAAAAGGAACGCTTTATCCTGCGCGAGGACCGGACCTGGCTCAAACGCGTGTCCACACCGAAGGGAGAGACCGCATGATCGCAGTCATTTTTGAGGTCGAACCAGCCGAAGGCGAAACCCAGACCTATCTGGACATCGCGGCCGACCTGAGGCCGCTGCTGGACCAGATCGACGGCTTTATCTCGGTCGAGCGGTTTCAAAGCCTGGCCTCGCCCGGCAAATACTTGTCGCTGTCCTTTTGGCGGGGCGAGGCGGCGGTGGCGGAATGGCGTGGCATGACCCAACATCGCGGGGCGCAATCGCGCGGACGAGCGGGATTGTTTCAGGGTTACCGCCTGCGGGTGGCTACCGTGTCTCGCGATTATGGTCTGACCGACCGGGATCAGGTGCCGGAAGACCTGCGCAAACCGAGGCGTTGAAACCCGCGCCTTTACTTGCCGTCAAATCTGGGAAAGCATGTGACGGAATTGAAAGGGTTGCCGATGTCTTTGGAATTCATTCTGACCTCGCTGATCGTGGTCTTGTTGCCCGGCACCGGCGTTATCTATACGCTGGCCGTCGGGCTTGGCCGCGGCTTTCGCGCCAGCACGGCGGCGGCGATCGGCTGCACGCTGGGAATTGTCCCGGCGGCCGTGGCCAGCATCATCGGGCTTGCGGCCCTGCTGCACACAAGTGCACTGGCGTTTCAGGTGCTCAAATACCTTGGCGTCCTGTACCTGTTTTATATGGCATGGGGCATCGTGCGGGACGGTGGCGCGATGGAGCTCAGCACCGATAAATCCGCGGCAGGCTACCGCAAAACCGTGGTCACCGGCATCCTGATCAATGTGCTCAATCCAAAGCTGTCGCTGTTCTTTCTGGCCTTCCTGCCGCAATTTCTGCCCGCCGGTACGGCAAATGCCAGTGCCCAGTTGATCATGCTTGCGCTTGTCTTCATGGCGATGACGCTGGTTGTCTTTGTCGCCTATGGGGCCTGTGCAGCCCTGGCGCGCGACTATGTCATCCGGCGCCCCTCTGTCATGGCGTGGATCAGGCGCTGCTTTGCGACAGCTTTTGGTGCGTTGGGCGTCAAGCTGGCCCTGGCGGATTAGACCGACAGGGCCTTTGGCTCACAGCTCTGCCGCCAACCGGGTGCCCTGGTTGATGGCGCGCTTGGCGTCCAGCTCGGCGGCCACATCCGCACCGCCGATCACATGACACCCGATCCCACGTTCGATCAGCGTGTCGGCCAGTGACCGTTCCGAGACCTGACCGGAACACAGAACAATCGTATCGGCGGCGATGACGGTTGGGTCCGCGCGGTCCTCGCCAAAGCTGACATGCAGGCCGTCATCGTCGATGCGTTCGTAATTCACGCCGCCCACGAAATTGACATCCTTCATCTTCAGCGTGGCGCGGTGAATCCAGCCGGTTGTCTTGCCCAGCCCCTTGCCATGCGCCTGTTTCTTGCGTTGCAGCAACGTGACCTGCCGCTTTGGCGCCGCAGGCTGAGGCCCTTCGGGGGCAAGGCCCGATCGATGCTCTGCGGGGTCGGTCACGCCCCATTCCTTCATCCATAGGGGCAGATCGATGGTCGGGCTGTGGCCGTCTTCCAGCAGGAATTCCGACACGTCAAAGCCAATACCGCCCGCGCCGATTACCGCGGCGGATTTCCCGACCTCGGCCTTGTCGCGCAGCACGTCGATATAGCTGATCACATTGTCGCGGTCCTGCCCCGGAATCTGCGGGTCGCGCGGGGTGACGCCGGTGGCGATGACAACCTCGTCAAAGCCGACAAGATCATCCGCTGATACGTCGCAGTTCAACTCGACCCGAACACCCAGGTCCGCAATCATCGTGCGGTACCAGTCGACCAGCCCCCAGAACTCCTCTTTCCCCGGAACCTGCTTTGCCATGTTCAACTGCCCGCCAATCTCGGCGGCGCGGTCGAACAGGGTCACGTCATGGCCGCGCTGGGCGGCGGTCATGGCGGTGGACAGACCCGCCGGGCCCGCGCCCACGATGGCAACCTTTTTCGCCGCATCCGCCTTGGTGATGACCAATTCGGTCTCGTGGCAGGCGCGCGGATTGACCAGGCACGAGGTCAGCTTGCCGCTGAACGTGTGGTCCAGGCAGGCCTGGTTGCAGGCGATGCAGGGCGCGATCTGCGCGGATTGACCGGCGATGGCCTTGTTCACGAAATCCGCATCGGCCAGCATGGGCCGGGCCAGCGACACCATGTCGGCGCAACCGGTCGACAGGACCTCTTCGGCGACCTCGGGCGAGTTGATCCGGTTCGAGGTGATCACCGGGATGCCCACCTTGCCCATCAATTTCTTGGTTACCCATGCAAAGGCCGCGCGCGGAACGCTGGTGGCAATCGTCGGAATCCGCGCCTCATGCCAGCCGATGCCGGTGTTGATGATCGTGGCTCCGGCCTGTTCGATGCGCTGCGCCAGTTCGACAACCTCGTCATGGGTGGAACCGTTGGGGATCAGGTCAATCATCGACAGGCGATAGATGATGATGAAATCGGTGCCCACGGCCTCACGCGTGCGGCGCACCACTTCGATTGGCAGGCGCATCCGGTTTTCATAAGACCCGCCCCAGCGGTCAGTGCGCTTGTTGGTGTGGGTGACCAGGAACTGGTTCAGGAAATACCCCTCGGACCCCATGATCTCGACCCCGTCATAGCCCGCTTTTTGGGCCAGAACTGCCGCGTTGACGATATCGCTGATCTGCTTCTTGATCCCGTCTTCATCCAGCTCATTCGGCGGAAAGGGCGAGATCGGAGATTTCACCGGGCTGGGTGCCACGCATTTCGGCCCATAAGCATAGCGCCCCGCATGCAGGATCTGCATGGCGATCTTGCCGCCCGCCTCATGCACGCGCCGGGTGACGATTGCGTGGTTCGTGACCTCTTTGTCGTTGGTCATCATCGACGCGCCGGGCAGAACCGAGCCTTCGAGGTTTGGACCAATCCCGCCCGTCACCATCAGCGCCACACCGCCGCGGGCACGATCGGCATAGAACTCGGCCACCCGGTTCCAGTCGCCGGTTTCCTCAAGCCCTGTGTGCATCGAACCCATAAGCACGCGGTTTTTCAGCGTGGTAAAGCCCAGGTCCAGCGGGGCCAGCATGTTTGGGTACGCAGTCATGGCGAACTCTCCCTCCCGAAATACGAGGGTTAGATTGACGTGAACGTAAAGCTTGTCACGCGAAACCTAACGTCACCCCCTTTGCGGACCTGACGGTGCTTGTTACAGGTGGACCGAACAACCCATGAGGCCGCGCATGACCCCCGAAGAAATCGCCAAACTGCCCTATCGCCCCTGTGTCGGGCTGATGCTGATGAATGCGCAGGGCCAGATTTTCGTCGGCCAGCGCAACGACCGCCACAAGGATGCCTGGCAGATGCCGCAGGGCGGCGTGGACAAGGGCGAAGACCCCCGCGATGCGGCGCTGCGCGAACTGTGGGAAGAAACCGGCGTCACCGCCGATCTGGTTGAGATCATCGCCGAGACCGAAGGCTGGCTGCCCTATGACCTGCCTCACGACATCGTGCCGAAGATCTGGAAAGGCCGTTATCGCGGGCAGGAGCAGAAATGGTACCTGATGCGGTTTCTGGGGAAGGACGAGCAGATCAACATCGAAACCGATCATCCCGAGTTCACCCGGTGGAAATGGCAGGAGCCAGCCCGGCTGATCGAAGAGATCGTGCCGTTCAAGCGGGATGTTTACATGAAAGTGGTGGAGGCGTTTGGGGCGTATTTGGGGTGAGGGCTGTTTGTCTGCTTCGAGCCCAAACTTACAAGCTACGCAAACTGTTCCTTCACCAGAACACCGTAAGTTTTGCCATATGCGCTCGAAACATTTCTAAGGCATCAATTGGTAAGATTGCTCCATCTTCGAGCAATATCTTGGTTCGGATTAATTCAGGGCCAAACTCTCTTTCATGGTAAAAGAACACGATTTCGATCTCCCGCCGACTTGCAATGTCTTGCTCAGAGACAAATCCTGATAAAGCGTCTCCGCGCATACGTGTTGAACTTGTCTTCAGGCATCGACCGGTGCCGCTTACCACTAATTCTGCACAAAATATCTTACGTTCTGAAAGATACCTTTCGCTCAAACTTCCATAGTGTTCAAACCTATAAGGCGTGATGGCTTCCAAGATAGCTGTGACCGGAGAAGCGCATTCTAAGCAGGTGTACTTGATAAATGCTTCATTGAACTCGGCAGACCAGATTCCCTCTTTTTCAAGGTTGGCGATGAGGTATGACCCGTCAAGGCGACCAAAGCGAGTGCCTTCTGCAAAGCTTGTCTGTGCAAACAAAATTGTGGCGATAGCCATCAAGTGAGTAAGAAGTTTCAATGGCCATCCTGCATTCAAAGTTACTTTTGCTTACTGGGTTTATGGCGTAAATAAAAAAGTCTGGCTCGAAGCTATTCAACGGCAACTTTGTCCCGCAAAACGGCCCCCTTCAAACCAGCCCCTCTTCCCGCAGCAACTCGACCATATTCGCCTCGGGGCGGGGTCCGATATGGCTGATCACCTCGCGGGCGCAGACATTGCCCATGCGGGCGCAGGTCTCGTAATCGCGACCCGTGGCCATGCCGAACAGGAAACCGGCGGCGAACTGGTCGCCGGCGCCGGTGGCATCCACAGGCACGACCTTTTGCACGGGTACGTCGATGCGGGCCTCGCCGTTCAGCACCGTCACCCCGTCGCCGGACCGGGTGCAGACGACCAGAGGGCAGATCTCAGCCGTTTTCGCCAGCGCTTCCTCAAGATCGTCGGTTTCGAACAGCGATTTGATCTCGGCTTCGTTGCCGATGACGAAATCCAGCTCATGCTCGATCAGCAGCAGGAAGTCGGACCGGTGCCGTTCGACGCAGAACGGGTCGGAGATGGCGATGCCGGTCTTGCCGCCGCCCTTGTGGCAGTCGCGCGCGGCCTCAAGAAACGCGGCCTTGCCCTTTTCCTTGTCGAACAAATAGCCTTCAAGGAACATGATCTGGCTGTTGCCCGCCACGTCGCTGGATACGTCTTTCGAGGACAGCTCGGACGAGATGCCCAGATAGGTGTTCATCGACCGCTCGCCATCGGGCGACACAAAGATCATCGAGCGCGAGGTCGGCAGTTCGCCGCCCGCGACCGGAGGGTTGACGAAATCGACCCCGTCTTCGTTCATTGCATCGGCATAGAAGCGTCCCAGCGCGTCGTCATGGACGCGCCCGATGAAAGCGGCCTCAAGCCCCAGCGCGCCAGCCCCCGCGATGGTGTTGGCGACCGAACCGCCCGGCGTCTGCACGCGGCTTTCCATCGCGCCATACAGCACCTCGCCCCGGTCGCGTTCGATCAGTTGCATGATGCCCTTTTCGATCCCCATCAGTTCAAGGAAATTGTCATCGGCCTGGGAAATCACGTCCACAACGGCATTTCCGATGCCGACAAGCTGGTAGGTTTTCATTGGGTTTTGTCCTCGAATTGACAGAGATCGCGGATGATGCAGGTGGGGCATTGCGGCTTGCGCGCCTTGCAATGATAGCGGCCGTGCAGAATCAGCCAGTGATGCGCATGCAGCTGAAAATCGACCGGAATGTTGTCTTCGATGGCGCGTTCAACTGCGTCCACATGTTTGCCCGGGCAGATGCCGGTGCGGTTGCCGACGCGAAAGATATGCGTGTCCACCGCCTGCGCCGGATACCGCCACCACATGTTCAGAACAACATTGGCGGTCTTGCGCCCGACACCGGGCAGCGATTGCAGCGCGGCGCGGGAATTGGGCACTTCGCCGCCATAGTCGTCAACCAGAATGCGGCTGAGTTTGATGACGTTCTTGGCCTTCTGGCGAAACAGGCCGATGGTCTTGATATGTTCGATCAGACCCTCTTCGCCCAGATCCAGCATCTTTTGCGGCGTATCGGCGATCTGGAACAGCGCGCGCGTGGCCTTGTTGACCCCCGCATCGGTGGCTTGCGCCGACAGCGCCACCGCGACGACCAGGGTGTAGACGTTCACATGATCCAGCTCACCCTTGGGATCGGGGTCGGCGTCCTGGAAACGCGTAAAGATCTCGCGGATCGTGTGGTAATCAAGTTGCTTTGCCATCCGCGCCTTAATGCCGCCCGTTGGTCAGTGACACAAGCCCAAAGCCAATGCGCAAGTTTCGGGTCGCCCTGGCCGCGGCCGAGCGGCTAAGATCGGAGCAGTTGAGCAAGAGGTGCACGCCATGAATGTCCAGACCCGTGAAGGCGGCTATCACTATAACGTCATGCGCCGGGCGATCGAGTTGATCGACCAGGGCGGTGAAACCCTCAGCCTTGAGGAACTGGCCCGCCAGATGGATATGAGCCCCGCGCATTTTCAGCGCCTGTTCTCACGCTGGACCGGCGTGTCGCCCAAGCGGTATCAGCAATACCTGACATTGGGCCACGCCAAGGCGTTGCTGCGCGAACGGTTCACGACGCTTGAGACCGCGCATAATGTCGGCCTCTCGGGCAGCGGGCGCCTGCACGATCTGTTCCTGAAATGGGAATCCATGAGCCCCGGTGAATACGCCCGCAGGGGCGCGGGCCTGACGATTTTTTGGGGCTGGTTCGAAAGCCCCTTTGGCCCGGCACTGGTCATGGGTACGGACAAGGGCATCTGTGGCATCGCCTTCGGCGCCGAAACCGGCGAGGAAGAGGCGATGGAGGACATGCTGTCGCGATGGCCGCAGGCCGCGTTCGTAGAAGACCCGATGCGCCTGCATCCTTGGGTTTTGAGCGCTTTTGGCGCAGCGGGTGGCCGTTTGGAGCCGACGCCATTGTATCTGATCGGCTCGCCCCTGCAGATCAAGGTCTGGGAGGCGCTGATGCATATCCCCTCGGGGCAGGTCACCACCTATTCCGAGATTGCACAGCGCGTGGGGTCACCGCAGGCGGTGCGGGCGGTGGGCACGGCGGTGGGCCGAAACCCGGTCAGCTGGCTGATCCCCTGTCACCGGGCGCTGCGCAAATCGGGGGGCTTGGGTGGTTATCACTGGGGGCTGCCCGTCAAGCGCGCCATGCTGGCCTTTGAGGCGGCACAGGCCGATGCCTGATTGACAGCGGGGTTTTGGCCTGCCAAAAGGCGCCGCAGGTTCGGGTCCCCTGCCGCTCGCGGTCATTTGGCCAAGGTGAAACCCGGTTCAGAAGAAACATCTGTTGCCCTTTCCCGGCGCGCGGATGGCAATGCGAGCCCCGTCCTGATCATGCGCCCGTTTTTGGAAACGAGGCAAGAAATGGAAAATTCGGAAACGATCCCTTCGATCGACGAACTGAAGGCGCAGGCGAAACGTCTGCGCGAGAAACTGCGCGGCAGCGGTGTTTCGCTGTCCCACGGCGAAGCGTTGGAAATGATTGCGCATCAATTCGGCGCCCGAGACTGGAATACGCTGTATGCCAGTGTCGGCAACCGGATGCGTCTGCGGGTTGGCGACAGGGTTGCCGGACACTATCTGGGTCAGCCGTTTACGGCGGAAATTCGCGGTATGACCGTTCTGGGGGATGGCGCGCGGCGTCGCGTCACGCTTCAGTTCGATCAGCCCGTTGATGTGGTCCGGTTCGACAGCTTTTCGTCCTTTCGCCAGCGCGTCAGCGGCGAAATCGGATGGGACGGGCGGTCGCCCCGGAAAACATCGGATGGCGAACCGCAGCTTGTGGTCCGGCCGGCCTAGGAAAAAGGGCGAGGCACGCGATGTGCCTCGCCCTAAACACTTGAAAAGGTCGTCTTGTTATTCGGCAGCCCAGCCGCCGACGGCCTTGACCTCAAGGAAATCCTCAAGCCCCCAGACGCCGCCTTCGCGCCCGTTGCCCGATTGCTTCATGCCGCCAAAGGGCGAACCGGCGCTGCGCGATTGCCCGTTCATCTCGACCATGCCCGACCGCAACACGCGCGCCATGCGGTTGGCGCGGGCACCGTCCTGTGTCTGGACATAATTGGTCAGCCCATAGGGCGTGTCATTGGCGATTTCGACGGCCTCTTCCTCGGTATCAAAGGGGATCATGGTCAGGACCGGGCCAAAGATTTCCTCGCGCGCGATGGTCATCTGGTTGTTGGCATCGGCAAACACAGTGGGGCGGACATAGAAACCCTTGTTCAGCCCCTCGGGACGCCCGGTGCCACCGGCCACGAGGCGCGCGCCTTCGTCGATGCCTTTCTGGATCAGGTCCTGAATCTTGGTCCACTGCACCTCGTTCACGACCGGGCCGATATGGCGGCCTTCTTGCGACGCGGGCCCGACCGAGACCTTGTTCGCCACCTCGGCCGCCGTCGCCACCGCCTGATCGTAGATCGGGCGTTGCACCAGCATACGGCTGGGCGCGTTGCAGCTTTGGCCGGTGTTGTTCATCATGTGCAGCACACCGCGTTTGACGGCCTTTTCATCGGCATCGGCAAAGACAACATTCGCGCCCTTGCCGCCCAGTTCCAGATGCACTTTCTTGAGCGTCTCGGCGGCGTTCTTGGAAATTGCCGTGCCCGCGCGGGTTGAGCCGGTGAAGCTGACCATGTCGACATCCGGATGCGCCGAAAGCTGCGAGCCGACGCCCGCGCCGTCGCCGTTGACAAGGTTGAACACGCCGGGGGGGAATCCTGCCTCGTCCATCAATTCGGCAAAGATCATTGCGTTCAGCGGGCTTTGTTCCGACGGTTTCAGCACCATTGTGCAGCCCGCGATTGCCGCAGCGCCCACTTTCAGCGTGATCTGGTTCATCGGCCAGTTCCACGGCGTGATCAGCGCCGCCACGCCGACCGCTTCATAGATGATCCGGTCGTTGGGCGCGTGATCGCCCAGCGGGCGGTCGAACTGAAACGCCCGGGCAGCACGGATGAAGTTTTTCAGGTGCCATGTGCCGGCGCCGGATTGCTGGGTCCGTGCCATGTCGATCGGCGCGCCCATCTCTGTCGACATGGCCTGCGCCAGGTCTTCGGAACGTGCGGCATAGGCGTCGACCAGCTTTTCGACCAGCGCGATGCGGTCTTCGACCGGGGTCGCCATCCAGCCGGGCAGGGCGGCCTTGGCTGCGGCAACGGCGGCGTTCGTGTCCGCCTCGGAGCCCAGCGAAATGACCGCGCAGGGGTCTTCGGTCGAGGGGTCGATGACCTTGAAATCATGCGCTGATGACGGGGCGACCCATTTTCCGTTGATGTAGAAATCGCGTTTTTCGATCATGGTTCGTACTCTCCCGAACAGGAATCAATCGACCGGGCGGTCGGTTATCGGGGCCACTGTGTCACCGGTGTGCAGGTCGGGCAAGGGGCAGAATTTCGGGACAATATCCGCGGGACCGGTTGCCGGTCCTGGGTTTTGGGCACGGCAATCGGACGCAGGTGGTTTAACCTGAGCGCAAAGTGTTTAGGTTTACGGCAACCGAGTCGGTTTTCATGCAATGAGAGGAGATGCCCCATGGGTTTGCGCATCAACGATACCGTACCGAATTTCACCGCGGAAACGGACCAGGGGACGATCCAGTTCCACGATTGGATCGGCGACAGCTGGGCGATCCTGTTCTCGCACCCCAAGGATTTCACGCCGGTCTGCACCACCGAGTTTTCCGCCGTGGCGCAGTTGAATGACGAATGGGCGGCGCGCAACACCAAGGTGATCGGCGTGTCGGTCGACGGGGTCGAGGATCACAAGAAGTGGAAAAAGGACATCGAGGCCTATGGCAAGGCCAATCCCGGCTTTCCGATCATTGCCGATGACGGGCTGGCGGTTTCCAAGGCGTTCGACATGCTGCCCGCCGAAGCCTATCTGCCAGACGGCCGTACCCCGGCCGACAGCGCGACCGTGCGTTCGGTCTTTGTCATCGGGCCGGACAAGCAGTTGAAGCTGTCGATGACTTATCCGATGACCGTTGGCCGGAACTTTGCCGAGATCTTGCGGGCGCTGGATGGTTTGCAGATGTCGTCCAAGGGGGTTGCGACACCGGCGAACTGGGTGCCGGGTGAGGATGTGATCATCCCGCCGACCGTTTCGAACGAAGACGCCAAGGCGAAGTTTGGTGAGTTTGAAACGATTTTTCCGTATCTGCGCAAGACCAAGGCGCCGAGCTGAGACTGATCGGGTCACGGGGGGGGCTGTCTGCCCCCCAACCCCGCCGGGTGGCGGGGTTTCCCCCCGAGGATACTTTTAGCCAGATGAAGCAGGCGGGTGCTGTGGTTTCAGGTGCAGTTTCGCCCGATATGACGCGCGTTTGAATTCGCGGGTCAGCTTGTCTGTCAGCGGTGGTTTGGCCTGAATGGTCGAGCCGCCGATTTCCTGTGCGACTTCCTGGTTTCCGCTGCCCTGCAGTGCGTGAATTGGCTGATCCGTGAGCCAGTGCATTTGCAGGAAAGTGTCGACGGGCCGGTCGATCTGATCCGTTGCGGCCAGCAGGCGTGCGGCGGCGTTGCGACCGACGATTTGGCACACGCATTGCAGCCCGATGACCTTTGGCAGGATCAGGCGCAGCCCGTCCTGTTGGGCCAGTATTTGGGCGGGGGTTTCGCGCTGTTTGACCGGGATGCGGATATAGTGGTCTGCCGTTGCAATCGTTTCCAACATTTCCAGCGCCGCTGTCATCCGCCGGGTGTCGATCCTCAGGTCGTCTTCGGCGATGATGGCCAGGTCGATCTTTTCGTCGACGAGTTTGCGCCAGATACGCCGGTGGCTTTGAAAGACACCGATTTCGGCGGGGCGCAGGGCAAATGGGTAATGGGGGCGATGCAGGTTACCGGGGTGCAGTACCACGTCCGAGACCTGATCGGGGTCGCGGCCGTTTACCGCCTCGAACAGTTCTGCCTGCGGCAGGTCGCGGCAAAGCTGTTCGGCATTGGCGCGCCGCGCGGTACTGGCCGGCATATGAATGACAAAGGATCGCATGACATCCTTGCATAAAGCAGGCAGTCGGGCTGGGAAAGCGAAACCGGTCCGTTTCAGGCCGGGATTGGCCATCGGGGCAAGGTGGCCCCTTGCCAGGGAAATTCTGTTTTGTGGTCCGCCTTGCCGGGGTCAGTGACCGGCGGGCAGGGGGGTGTTGCCGTCGGGTGTGGACAGGTTGGCGCGCAGCATGTCCACCTCGTAGGGTTTCAGAACCGGCAGCGCGGTCTCACCATAGGCCCCGTTTCCCTGGAAAATCTCGGGAAACAGGGTGCGGAGTTCGCGTTGAACCGCAGGCGCCATTGCGCCAAGGGTGAAATCGCCGGGATAGAAGGATTCAGACCAGACGCCTTCGACATTCACCAATTCATGCTGGTCAAACAGGATGTGGATGTATTCGACATCCTGGTCAGGCGGCAGTTGTTCGATATCTGCCCCGTTCACCAGACCCTTGGCGGGGGCCAGCATCATGGGTGCAAAGTGGTGCAGTTCGATTTCGGCCGAGGCGACGGCAATCCGGTGTTGCGGGGATACCAGCAGGTCGCGGCTGGGGCGTTCGGGGCCCAGACCGCCTGCCTTGACGCGGACCGGACAGAACCGCGGGTCCTGTTTCAGTTCTGCGGCGGACAGGTTCCGGCGGCCGATCCAGCGGACCGGTTTGCTGCTGCCATCGCCGACAACAACCAGGTCGCCCGGATTCAATGTTTCGATCAGGCGGGGGCCGGTGGGGGTCAGGATCAACGACCCAGAGGTGAAACAGACAAAGGACGGCAGCGATTCGTATAGCGAAGGTTGTGCGCCGATGATCGAGTTATTTGTGTTTGCGATCGTGTCACCGACCGAAACATCGCCGGAGGTGACGATGATGTATTGCGGGTTGGAAAACTGAACGAGCGTAAAAGTGACGGGTTGGCCGCCGATATCGCCGGCATAGGTTTCGAAAGTCTGGAAATTGGTTGAATCCCCTTGGAAACCTGGCACACCGCTTACATCCAGCTGTTGGCCGCCATCAGCGTCCGGGTCTTCCAGCAAATTGTCATTGTCGATGACTTCGACCTGATAGCTGTTCAGGACCGTGACATTCGTGTTGCTAAGCGGGTCGCCGTTGATTTCGAGGATTGTAATGAATGACATGAGCGGGAACTGCCTGGTTGATACGAAACTGCTTGCCCCATCATACCCGCAGAAAGGGTGAATTTACAGGGGTTTCAGAAGGCGCCGGGTTTCAAAAGGGGTGACCGGTTCCTGCCACCTCACAAAAAAGGCCCCGGTCATTGACCGGGGCCTTTCATTTCCGAAAGCGGTGGCCGAATTAGTCGGCGCTTTCCTCTTTCTTTTCTTTTTTCTCGGGCACGATTTCTTCGCCGGTTTCCTGATCGACGACTTTCATCGACAGGCGGACCTTGCCACGATCGTCAAAGCCCAAGAGCTTGACCTTAACTTCCTGACCTTCCTTCAGAACGTCCGAGGGGTG
Source organism: Ruegeria sp. ABD4_443 (assembly GCF_056160865.1). Classification (NCBI taxonomy): domain Bacteria; kingdom Pseudomonadati; phylum Pseudomonadota; class Alphaproteobacteria; order Rhodobacterales; family Roseobacteraceae; genus Ruegeria; species Ruegeria sp. ABD4_443. Next base: position 187,078 of record NZ_JBSWYA010000004.1, read on the forward strand.
GTTCAGGCGGCGGTTTTCGATCTGGGACACGTGGACCAGACCGTCGCGCTTGCCAAAGAAGTTCACGAAGGCGCCAAAGTCGACGATCTTGACCACTTTACCGGTATAGACCTGGCCCTCTTCCGGCTCGGCGACGATCGAGTGGATCATCTCATAGGCCTTCTTGATCGATTCACCATCGGGCGAGGCGATCTTGATCACGCCGTCGTCGTTGATGTCGACCTTGGCACCCGAAACCTCGACGATCTCGCGGATGACCTTACCGCCCGAGCCGATCACTTCGCGGATCTTGTCGGTCGGGATGTTCATGGTTTCGATGCGCGGGGCGTGGACCGAGAATTCGTTGGTCTCGGACAGGGCTTTGCCCATCTCAGCCAGGATGTGCATCCGGCCGTCCTTGGCCTGGGCCAGGGCTTTTTCCATGATCTCGGGCGTGATGCCCGCAACCTTGATGTCCATCTGCAGCGAGGTGATGCCGTTTTCGGTACCCGCAACCTTGAAGTCCATGTCGCCGAGGTGGTCTTCGTCACCCAGAATATCCGACAGGATGGCGTAATCGCCGTCATCTTCCAGGATCAGGCCCATGGCCACACCGGCAACCGGTGCTTTCAGCGGAACACCCGCATCCATCATCGACAGCGAACCGCCGCAGACCGACGCCATCGAGCTGGAGCCGTTGGATTCGGTGATCTCGGACACGATACGGATCGTGTAAGGGAAATCGGTCGCCGCAGGCAGAACCGCCTGCAGGGCGCGCCATGCCAGCTTGCCGTGGCCGATCTCACGACGGCCGGGGCCACCCACGCGGCCAACTTCACCAACCGAATAGGGAGGGAAGTTGTAATGCAGCAGGAAGTTCGATTTGAAGTTGCCATGCAGCGCGTCGATGAACTGTTCGTCGTCACCGGTGCCCAGCGTGGTCACGGCCAGCGCCTGTGTTTCACCACGGGTGAACAGGGCGGAACCGTGGGTCCGCGGCAGCATCGAGGTTTCTGCAACGATCGAACGGATATCGGTGGTCGACCGACCGTCGATCCGCTTGCCGCCCTTGACGACGTCGCCGCGCAGAATACCGGCTTCCAGCTTTTTCATTGCGGAACCGAGGTTGCCGTCTTCCAGCTGTTCTTCGGTCAGCGCTTCCTTGATCGCTTCGCGGGCCGCGGCAACAGCGGCGGTGCGCTCTTGCTTGTCGGTGATTGCGAAGGCGGCGCGCATTTGCTCTTCACCGGCGGCTTTGACGGCGGCGTACAGCTCGGAATAATCCGGCGCCTGGAAATCAAACGGCTCTTTTGCCGCTTCTTCGGCCAGGCTGATGATCAGGTCGATCACCGGCTGAATCTGCGCGTGCGCGAAGTTTACCGCGCCCAGCATTTCGGCCTCGGACAGTTCATAAGCCTCGGATTCCACCATCATCACGGCGTCTTTGGTACCGGCAACAACCAGATCCAGACGCTGTTCGGGGTTCAGGCGCAGGTCCTGCATGTCATCCACGGTCGGGTTCAGGACGTATTCACCGTCTTCGAAACCAACGCGGGCACCGGCGATCGGGCCCATGAACGGCGCGCCGGAAATGGTCAGCGCAGCGGATGCCGCGATCATTGCAACGATATCGGGATCATTGACCAGATCGTGGGACAGCACGGTGCACATGACCAGAACTTCGTTCTTGAAGCCGTCAACGAAAAGCGGGCGGATCGGACGGTCGATCAGACGCGCGGTCAGCGTTTCCTTTTCAGTCGGGCGCGCCTCGCGCTTGAAAAAGCCACCCGGAACCTTACCGGCGGCATAGTATTTTTCTTGGTAGTGTACGGTCAGCGGGAAAAAGTCCTGACCTGGTTTTTGCGCCCGTGCAAAGGTCACGTTTGCCATGACGCTGGTTTCGCCCAGCGTGGCAATCACGCTGCCGTCAGCCTGACGGGCAACCTTGCCGGATTCCAGTGTCAGCGTTTCTTCGCCCCACTGCATTGATTTCTTTGTTACATCAAACATATGCGTATCCTAGATGAGAGCACTCCCGCCCCTGCGGGTCTCCCGTTTTGCATGGCGGCCCCATTGCCGCCGACCCCATTTATCTTCCGTTCGAGTGCCGGGGTCAGGGCACAACGTCTCAGATACCGCGCGCATACATGAGAATGCGTGCAAAGGAAAGGGGAAGCGATTTCGGTTTCATTCCGACAGGTCCCGTAGCTTTTCCCAGAAAACCTGTGCCGCCGCGTGATGTTCGCCGGTGCTCCGCGCGGCACAGATGTTCCAGCGGATCTGGGGCGTCGCCTGGACAAAACCGATTTCACCGTCTGCGACGATATCGGCAAAGGTTTCCGGCATGCCGCCGACAACGAAAGTGCCGTCGTGCAGCAGGGTCGTCAGCAAGGCGTAATCATCGCTTTCAACCGTTGGCATGGCATCGACCTTTGCCGACGCTTCGGCGGTGCCGCCCAGGGCCTGTGCAATGGCGGCCCGCCAATGCTTGTGCAAATGCGGCGAAGCAAAGGGGTACGAAAACACGTCGTTCAGGCTGGGGCTTTCAAGGTTGTGCAGCGGGTGCGAAACATGGGCGGCAAATACAACGGCGCGTTTCTCGAACATCATCAGCTCGATATTCTCGGCCTCGGCAGTGTGGGTCAGGTCGCCGACATAAATGTCGATTGCGCCTTGTTCGAGCATGGCAATCGGGGCCTGGCGGGCGCTGACATCAATGCGGGCGCGCAAACCCGGATATTCGGCCTGTGCGGCGCGCAGCGCTGGGTAGATCAAGGTCCGGGGCGTCAGGGGACCGCACCCGACATGCACAACCTGATCGGTCTCAAGCCGAATTCGCGTGGCCAGATCGGCGCAGGCTGTCAGGTCAGATTGCAGCTTTTTCGCAACGGGCAGAAAAGCCTGGCCCTTGCGTGTCAGTGTGCTGTTGCCGCGCTGACGATTGAACAGCGTGAAACCAACCTGTTCTTCGGCCAGGGATATATAGCGCGACAGCGATGCGTTCGACACACCCATCCGCTTGGCAGCTTGCTGAAAGTTGGAGGTTTCCGCCAAAAGCATAAATGCAGACAGTGATTTTTCAGACAGCATCGGCGCCCCTTTGGTTTCAGGTTTTCGAGTTTTAATTCCAAAACCTGAAATGGTGAAGGCGCAAGTTGCGACAAGAACAAAACAAGGTCTAGGACCGGGTATCACAATCAGGAGTTTCAGCACGTGTTTCAGATCAGAGCGATTACAAGCGCCGTTGCCGTCTTGTGTGCGTCGGCATCGATTGGTTTGGCCGATACGGAAAAGCCCAATATTCTGGTCATCATGGCCGACGATGTCGGCTGGGCCAGCCTTGGCAGCTATCATCAGGGGGTCAAAAGCATCCAGACGCCGAATCTGGACCAGCTGGCCGCCCAGGGCGCGCGACTGACGGATTACTATGCGCAGCCCAGCTGTACGGCCGGGCGGTCGGCCTTTATCACCGGCCAGTTTCCGGTGCGTACCGGCATGCACACCGTTGGCTTGCCCGGCGACCCGGTCGGGCTCAGCGACGAAGACCCGACCATGGCCAATATGCTCAAATCCCTGGGTTATACCACGGGGCAATTCGGCAAGAACCATCTGGGCGACCTGAACAAGTTTCTGCCCACGGTCAAAGGCTTCGACGAATATTGGGGCTGGCTCTATCATCTCAACGCGATGGAATACACCTCTGACCCGGACTGGCCGGATGATCCCGAATTCACCGCCCAGTTCGGCCCGCGCAACATCATTCATTCCTTTGCCACTGATACGGTCGATGAAACCGTCGATCCGCGCTGGGGACCGGTGGGCAAGCAGCGGATCACCGATGACGGCCCCGCACCGCCAGAGCGCCAGAAAACCCTGGACGATGAGGTGACCGCCCACACGATCGACTTTATCGATCGGGCCGTGGACAGCGATACCCCGTTCTTTGTCTGGATGGCCCCGGCCCGCGCGCATGTCTGGACCCATCTCAGCCCGGAATACGAGGCGATGCTGGGTGACGGGCGCGGCCTGCAGGATGTGGTCATGAAGGAACTGGACGACAATGTCGGAAAGGTCGTGGCGCATCTGGACGAACTGGGGATCAGCGACAATACGATTGTTATCTTCACCTCGGATAACGGGCCCGAAACCATGACATGGCCGGACGGGGGCACCACGCCGTTCCACGGCGAAAAGGGCACCACCTGGGAGGGCGGGTTCCGCGTACCTGCCATCATCCGCTGGCCGGGCAAGATCGCCGAAGGCCAGGTTCTGAACGGCATCTTCGCCGGTATGGACTGGATGCCAACCCTTGTCGCCGCCGCAGGCGGATCGAATGACCTGCCGGCCGATCTGCTGGAGGGGTACGAAGGGTATCAGGTGCATCTGGATGGCTATAACCAGCTGTCCTACCTGACCGGCGAAACCCCAAGCAACCGCAAGGAAATCGTCTATTACGAAGGCACCGACCTGCAGGCCGTTCGCTATAACGACTGGAAGGCGCATTTTACCATTCAGGAAAAAGGCTGGGCTGGCCCCAAAGAGGAACTGAACGCGCCCTTGCTGTTCAACCTGCGCCGTGATCCCTATGAGAAGGCGGCCGAGGAATCCGGCATGTACACCCGCTGGATGGGCAACAAGATGTGGGCCTTTGGTCCTGCTGCCCGACTGGTCCAGGCGCATCTGACGACGTTCGCCGATTTCCCGCCCCGCGGGGCTGCGGTCAGCAACGAGGCCCATGTTCAGGAACAGGTCAGCACCGAAGGCGGCATGTCCCAATAGCCTGATACCTTGCAAAAAGACGCGGATTCCCCCTCGTCCGGAACGCCCGCCTTTTGGCAGGCGTTTCGCGATGAAGACCTCGGTAAACATTCCGACATGCGAATGCATTTGCGAAATTTTGCTGTCGGTGTAGCCTGTTACCATAAATCCTGCGGTCGAAATGACGGAAACGCGCCAAGGGGGTTCAACACTCTTTCCCGTCCTTCGGTCGAATACCTTGGCGTTTGTACCTGGCGAGCAGAGGGCAGTCGCATGACACAATCAAAGAAAATGCTGGATCCCGATCCGCGGATCTATGATTTCGAAACGGAATATGAGCTTGGGCAGGATAACGTCCGGCCCTTCGGTCTGGACATCCACAACCCGGTCTTTTTGATCTCGAGCATCCTGATCTTTGCTTTCGTGCTGATCGCACTGGCCAACCAGGAAGCTGCGGCCACGTTCTTTGGCTGGCTTCGGCCCTGGCTGACCAGCACGTTCGACTGGTTCCTGGTATTGTCGGTGGATGCAATCACCCTGTTTTGTCTGGTGCTGATCGTACTGCCGGTGGGAAAGGTGCGCATCGGCGGCAAGGATGCCAAGCCCGATTACTCTTACGCTGGCTGGATCGCGATGATGTTTGCGGCCGGTATCGGCATCGGCTTGCTGTTCTTCGGAGTGATGGAGCCGGTCTATTACAACTTTGCCGAAGACGGAAATGCACGCCCATTGGGCATCGACATCGCCGTGCCGGGGAATGAATATATCGGTATCGTCGGCACGATCCACCACTGGGGGCTGGAAGGCTGGGCGATCTACGCCGCCGTTGGTCTGAGCCTGGCGATCTTTGCCTATAACCTGGACCTGCCGCTGACCCTTCGGTCGGCCTTTTACCCGATCCTTGGTGAACGCGTCTGGGGCTGGTGGGGTCATATCATCGACACGCTGGCGGTGTTTGCCACGCTGTTCGGCCTTACGACCTCGCTTGGCCTTGGGGCACAGCAGGTCGCGGCCGGGCTGTACGAAGTCTTTGGCATCGAACCCAGCCCAACGGTCGTTGTGCTGCTGATCATCGGTATCACCATGATTGCGCTGGGCTCGGTCCTGATGGGGATGGATGCGGGCGTCAAGCGGCTGAGCGAGATCAACATGATCATGGCCGTTGGTCTGTTTGTCTTTGTGATCGCGGTCACCGGTTTCGGTGCGGCTATTGCGCGCTATTTCAGCGTGATGGGCGATTACGTGATGAAGCTGCCGGCCCTGTCGAACCCGTTTGGCCGTGAAGACACCAGCTATTTCCACGGCTGGACGACCTTTTACTGGGCCTGGTGGATTGCCTGGTCGCCCTTTGTCGGCATGTTCATTGCCCGCATTTCAAAGGGCCGCACCGTGCGCGAATTCATCATCTGCGCCCTGTTGGCGCCCACGGCGGTCTGTGCGCTGTGGATGTCGACCTTTGGCGGCGCGGCGATTGACATGCTGAACACAGGCGGTGCCGAAGGTGTTCGCGCCACGGTGATCGACAGCTATGCGCCCGAAGGCGCGCTGTTCGGGTTCCTCAAGGAACTTCCACTTTACAGTATCGTGGCCCCGATTGCGCTGGTTCTGATCGTGATCTTCTTTGTCACCTCGTCCGATTCCGGCTCGTTGGTGATCGACACGATCACCGCAGGCGGCAAGATGGACGCGCCGGTGGTTCAGCGCGTGTTCTGGTGTACGCTCGAAGGTCTGGTTGCCATCGCATTGCTGTTGGGCGGCGGCCTCAGCGCCCTGCAAGGCGCGGCGGTTTCAACCGGTATCCCGTTCACCCTGGTTGTTCTGATGATGTGCTACTGCCTGTGGCTGGCGCTGAAATCGGAAAAAGCAAAAATGTAAACGGTTTCGACCAATGGCCCAAACGCCCGTCAGTTGCGGGCGTTTGGGCGACAGCATTTCGCAGGACGTCCGATGCCGGGGCCGACTGTTTGGTTGCCCGGACACAACCCCGGGGGGCGTCAGGCACCCAAGCCGCGCAGGTGCACGCCGGATAAGGCCGCGTTACCCTTACCCCTTTGCAGCAACCACGATGGCGGTTGCCTTGTCCTCGCCGCTGCATTTGTAGGAATGCGGGTACTGAGACTCAAAGTACATTGAATCCCGTGCGCCCAGTTTGTGGGTCTTGTCGTGGATCGTGATCTCGATCTCTCCGGAAATGACATAAACCAGTTCGATGCCTGAATGTTCATGGGGATCCGTGCGGGATGTCCTGGGCAGGAACTCGGCCAAATAGGCGTCAACGGGGCGGTCATTTACGGGAAAGTCCAGGCTCTCGAAAAAGAAGCTCGGCATGGTTTCAGTCGTATTCGGCAGACGGATGCGCGCTTTTGCGCGAATGACCTCAAGCAGGGGTGCCTCGGATTCCTCAAAGAAATGTTCAAGCCCGACACCGAATACCAGCGCAATCCGCATCAACGTCGGCAATGTCGGGACCACCTGGCCCGTTTCGATCTTTGAAAGCATGCCCGCAGACAGCCCCGTGTGGGACCCAAGCTGCGTCAGGCCCAGCGACTTGCCCGTGCGCAACGCCCGAATCTTGGGGCCGATTCGGTAGTTCGCGAGGCCTTGTGACAGTGTTTCAGATAGCATTTTGCCCTCGACTGTTTCACTTCACTCAACTTTTCCGCCCGCATTTTCACAGGGTGAAAATGTTGTTCCCTCTTCTCATGTTTTCATTGAGGGAACATCTTTTTCATACCATGACAAGTGCATCGTTGCAATCTCGCGACATGAACCCGAAACGGAAAGGAACGCACTATGACCTTCAAAGTGGCTTCGATCAAAGAAATCGCACTTGTTCTGGGCATGGGGGTGGCTGCAACCGCATCCTCGGCAAACACGATCGTCGACATCGCGGCAGGCGATGAACGCTTTTCGACGCTGGTCGCCGCGGTAACGGCTGCGGGCCTTGCTGATACGCTTGCCGGACCTGGCCCCTTTACGGTGTTTGCGCCGGTCAATGACGCATTCGAGGCGCTGCCCGAGGGGACCGTTGAAACCCTGCTGAAGCCCGAGAACAAGGGCCAGCTAACCAACGTGTTGCTGTATCACGTCGACGACCGCAACCTGCCCGCAGCGGGCATTCCCAGCGGTTCGAACTATTTCAAGCCAGTTCTGGCCGAGGAACGTCTGTGCATCACCAAATCAGCCGATGGGGTGAAAATTGCGGATGGAACCGGTGGCATGGCCAATGTCATCATTGCGGATATTCAGGCCGATAACGGCGTCATTCACGTCATCGACAAGGTGCTTTTGCCCGGCACGCGGCCAGCTTGCCACTGATGGGACCCTTTGCCTGTGACGCGCCCCTGGATTGTCCGGGGGCGCGTTGTGCAAAGGGGGTGAGAGCCTGCGTCTGCCAAGCCTTCCAGTGATGATCAGAAGGCCCGGCATTTTGCATTGCGCCTTAGACGTGGTCATCCTTGACCAATTCGCCTTGACCATGCCCGGCCATGCCGCCCGAGACCTCTTCGGTGGCCTCATCCGCCAGTGTTTCCGGCAGAATAAGGTTCAGAAGAATGGCGATCAGGGCAGCCGGCAAAATCCCGGATGCGCCCAGAATCCGCAGCGTGTCGGGCAGGTGCTGCAGGGCGTTTGCCGAACCGGGCGCGACGTTCATGACCTCAAGCTGAAGGCCCAGCCCAATCGAAAGCGAGACCGCGAAGATCACCATGTTCCGGCGGTTCCAGACCACGTCGGACAGCATCGAAACCCCGGCGGCCACGACCATGCCGAACATGACGATGACCCCGCCGCCCAGCACCTCGATCGGGACGGTGCGGATGATACCGCCCACTTTGGGCACCAGGCCGCAGATGATCAGGAATATCGCACCGATGGTCACGACATGGCGGCTCATCACGCCGGTCATCGCGATCAGGCCGACATTCTGGCTGAAGGACGTGTTGGGAAACCCGCCGAAGACGCCAGCCAGGGCGGTGCCGAACCCGTCGGCAAATGTCGCGCCCTGGATTTCCTTGTCGGTTGCTTCACGCCCGGCGCCGCCCTTTGTTATCCCGGATACGTCGCCGACGGTTTCGACGGCGGATACGAATGCCATCAGGCAAAAGCCGATCACCGCTGCGATCGAAAATTCAAACCCGTATTTGAACGGCATTGGCAACGCAAAAGCGGCTGACCGTTCCCACGAGCCGGAGATCGCGGCGACCGGGAGTTTGCCCACCAATATGCAATAGACATACCCAACCAGAATGCCGATCAGAACCGCCGAGACCGACAGCATGCCGCGCGCAAAGAACTTGAGCCCGAGCGTTACGAACACGACAATCAGGGCCGGGGTCCAGCTGGACAACGAGCCATAGCTTTCAGCGCCCGACGCCTTGGCCGGGACACCACCGGCGGCATATTCGATGCCGACCTTCACCAAGGCCAGCCCGATCATGGTGACGACAAGGCCGGTGACCAGCGGCGGAAGGGCAAAACGGATCTTACCGATAACGGTTCCGAGAAGGGCATGAAACAGGCCGCCGATGACCACCCCTCCGAAAAGGGCGGCAAGCCCATCCACGCCTTTGCCGGCAACCAGCGGGATCATGATCGGAATAAAGGCAAATGACGTCCCCTGAACGATGGGCAGGGCCGCGCCGACCGGGCCAATTGTTATCGTTTGCAACAGGGTCGCGATGCCCGCAAACAGCATCGACATCTGGATCAGGTACAGCAATTCCGGAAAATCGGGGCTGTTGGACCCAAACCCGAAACCGGCCGCCCCGGCAACGATAATCGCAGGGGTCACGTTGGAAACGAACATCGCCAGTACATGCTGGATGCCAAGGGGAACGGCGCGATAGATGGCCGGGAAATAATTCGGATCTCGGAGCTGTTCCGGAGTTCCAATGGATGATGCGGTCATGAAATCTCTCCTGTCGATCCACTGTTGCAGACTTTGACCGGGCATTGGAAACCTCAGGCTGGACGTAAGGCCCCGCAGGTCGGGTTTTTCTGGGACCCGACCTAATTTTTGAGCATCAAACCAGCGCCTGTTCAAAGCTACCTATTGCTAGATCACAAAAGCGGCAGCGATTATCAAAAAAACTCAAAAGGTCTTTTGAAACTGCATCAATTCAGGAGGACGCCGCGTGAAACCCATTGCTGCGGGTCGCAGGGGGCAGGGCGGGAATTGGGGCTTTGGTATCGGCGGTGCGAAGGGTGCAAAATCTGCCCCGCCCAAAAAAACGCCCGCAGGACTGCGGGCGTTCAAACTGTGCAAAAAGCCTGTTCCGCGCTTAGCGGCGGATGCCCAGCTTTTTGATCAGGTCCTGATAGCGTGCTTCTTCCTTGCCCTTCAGGTAGTCCAGCAGCTTACGACGCTGGGCGACCATCTTCAGCAGACCGCGACGACCGTGGTTGTCTTTTTTGTGGGTCTTGAAGTGCTCGGTCAGGGTGTTGATGCGCGAGGTCAGGATGGCAACCTGGACTTCTGGCGAACCGGTGTCGCCGTCCTTGGTGCCGTATTCTTTCATGACGCGTGCTTTTTCAGCGGCAGTAATCGACATCGGGGTCTCCTTTGACAGGTTAGAGTTGATGGCGCAGGCCGGGATGTCGTCCAGCACAGGCCCATGGAGAAAACCGCACCGATTCCGATGCAGATGGGCGCGTATAGGCGCATTTTGGGCAAATGGCAAAGGGTATTTGCCGCGCGTCAGGCGGTGTTGAACCGCGTCAGTTCGTCTTCGGAAACAAGTTCGATGTCCGCCAGGGTGATACCGCCAGCGCCAAGCAATTGCGCAACGTTCTGGCCATTGATCAGGACGTTGGTCAGGCGTTCGTTTTCCGCATCCTGCTGCAGGTGGATATCCGGGTTCTCCTGCCCCTCCCACGAGATCAGCAGTTTGTCCTGACCGGGCTGAAAATCCATGACGGTTACGGCTTCGTCATCGGGGGCGGGGTCCAATAGGATTTCGTCCTGCCCGTCCCCGCCGGTTACGATATCGCCGCCATCGGCCAAAATCGTGTCATTCCCGGCGCCGCCATTCAGAAAGTCCGCTGCTGTCTGGCCATCGCCGTCGTCACCGCTCAGCACGTCGTTGCCATATCCGCCAAACATCACATCCTGGCCCGCGCCGCCCGACAGCCGGTCATTGCCGTATCCGCCATGCAGGGCGTCATCGCCTGCACCGCCCGACAACAGGTCTTGGCCTTGTCCGCCATACAGCCTGTCCGCGCCATCGCCGCCATTCAGGTGATCCTGACCGAAATGGCCATACAGCGCGTCCGCACCGGCGGCCCCGTCCAGCCGGTCATCGCCTGCTTCGCCGTGCAGAATGTCGTCGCCGCCATTGCCCGCCATATAATCCGCGCCGTCGCCGCCATACAGCACATCGTTCCCCGCGCCGCCCAAGATGCTGTCGTTTCCGCCATAGCCGTTGATCTGGTCATGCCCGTCCTGACCGGTCAACGCGTCCTGGCCATCGGTTCCGGCGATCACCTGGTTGCCGCCATGGTTGGACAAAACCGTCCCGGTTGAGGGATGCGCCTGGTCCTGAAAAGCCGGGGTTTCGGTGTCTTCGGCCGGGGTCAGAAGGTCGGGTTCGGTGTCACCTGCCGATTCTTCAGGGGCGGTATCGTTTTCTTGCATACCCTCGGTCACGTCCTCATCCGTGTCCTCGTCCGTATCCGTGTCGAAAACGTCGCTGATTGCGTAGGCCGCGCCCCCGACGGCTGCCAGGCTGAACAATCCGATAAGAAACATGTCACCTCTCCGCGGGGCGCAATGCCCCAAAGGAATTGTTCCATGAGTTCAACCGGTTGGTCAAAGGGTCCTTGAGTCCGTGGTTAACCTTTTGTCACCAGGATTCAGGTTGCTGGGTATAGGCGATGTACAGGGGGTGTTTGGGGTGCCCGGCCTTGGTCAGCCCCAGATGGTACAGCGGTTGACCTGTGCCGCGCAGCAAGGCCTCGACCGCTGGCCCTCGGTTCAGATGCGAGCCATGTGCCCCCCACGCCGCGATCACCTGATCGGCCCATTGCACGCCATCCAGAATGGCGGCGTCGTTCGCGGGCCCCACCGGATCAGCGGCGGCGCGCATCTTGCGCGGGTCGGTGTCGCGCCAGGCAAAGATGTTGGTCACCTGAAACGCGCCGAACCCCAAGGCCCGCGCGCGGCGTTCGCAGCGTTCCACCGTCGGGTCGTTCTGCACCTCGGTCGCGGTTGACGGGTTCAGCATCACAAACAGAGCCTTGCGCCCCGCCGGATCCCACACGCGGGTCAGGCTATAGCGGTATTTCTCGCAATCGGAATAGACGGCGGTCGAGGGCGCATCGCCCTTGGTATGCGTTCGGGTGATCATGCCCTTCGCCTAGCACAGGGCTCAGGTGACGAACACCCGGCTGGGATGCAGCTCGCCGGATTTGTAGATGCCCACCGCCACGGCCCTGCCGTCGAGCGAGGCCCAGGCCTCGTCCCCGTATTCGACGTCGCTGGCCAGCACCATGCCCGGATTGCCATTGCGCAGGCGGGTCGCGCCTTCGGGGGTGCATTTCAGTTCGGGCAGGTCCGACAGGCCGGTTTCCAGCGGGTGCAGATACTCGTCCAGTGCGGTGGTCTTGGCCATCTCGTCGATCTGTTCGATGGACAGCCCGTCCTCGGCCTCGAACGGGCCGGACCAGATGCGGCGCAGTTCCTTTACGTGGCCGTGGCAGCCCAGTGCCGCGCCCAGATCGCGCGCGATGGACCGCACATAGCCGCCCTTGCCACAGGTCATCTCCAGCACGACATGGTCGGCGTCGGGGCGGTCGACGAGGATCAGTTCCTCAACCCACAGGGGCCGGGCCGACAGCTCTACCTCCTCGCCATCGCGGGCCAGCTTATAGGCGCGTTGCCCGTCAATCTTCACGGCGGAAAACTTGGGTGGCACCTGCATGATGTCGCCCAGAAACGGGGCAAGCGCCTGTTTGATCTCGTCATCCGAGGGGCGCGCATCGCTTTGCGCAATCACCTCACCCTCGGCATCGTCGGTATTGGTGGCCTGTCCCAAACGCACGGTAAACGTATAGGCCTTGAGCGCGTCGGTGATGTAGGGAACGGTCTTGGTCGCCTCGCCCAGAGCCACGGCCAGGACACCGGTCGCCTCGGGGTCCAGGGTGCCCGCATGGCCCGCTTTCTTGGCGTCCATCGCCCAACGCACCTTGTTGACCACTGACGTCGAGGTCATGCCCGCGGGCTTGTCCACCACCAGCCAGCCCGAGATATCGCGGCCCTTGCGTTTGCGTCCCATCTTGCACCTTGCCTTTTGCTAAGGCGCGCGGCCTAGCCGATCGCGTGGAGGCTGTCAATTTGCGGGTATATCCTCGACCACGCCCACGATCGGGCCCAGCGAGAACCCGACATCAGACCGGTTGCTGGCGCGTTCATACATACGAGAGATATTGCCATCGAAGAACAGCGCGTTCGGGGTGCCCAGAACATCGCGAAACAAGCTGCCGAATTCGTGAAAGGTGACGTAGTCGTCCGAGATCGCGAATACCGCGCGCGTGCCGTCGGCGCTGGTGCCAACCCCGTTACGTACGTAATGCGAGGTCGAATCGGGCAGGAATCGCGGGTGCAGCTCGCCCCCGATCACCAGCATCGGGCCGGATTGGGTGGCAAACCGGCAGTCGGGGGCCTGATCAACATAATCGAGCGTTTCAAACACGTCCGCCCGTCCGTCGCGGATGCAGAATATGCCGTTGGGCAGCAGTCCGAAATTGCCCGGACCGGCGTTGGGTATCACGCGCATCTGCTCGTGCCCCTCTTCGACATAGTGCCCAACCGGCGAGCGGTCGTCGTGATACATGCCCGCATTCATCGCAAAGGCCAGACGCTTTCCGCCAGGGGCCAGCGCCTCGTTCACCGAGGAAAAGTGGCCCAGCAATTCGCCGTTTGCATCATTCAGAAACAGGCGCAGGTCTTCGTTGGCGGCATCCACCTTGCAGATGGTGTACCGCTTGTCCTCATGGGTCAGCTTTTCGCAGGTGACCGCAGAGGCTTGCGCCGCCCAAAGGGCCGCGCCCAAGATGGTCAATATGCGGATCACTCGTCCAGATCGCGGCGCACCGCGTCCTGATCGAACATGCGGCGGGTGTCGTCCAGACGGTCAAACGTGTCGTCCAGGCGGAATCGCAGATCGGGCGAGAATTTCAAACCGACTTTCTTGCCGACCGCGCGCCGCAACTCGCCCTTGTTGCGGGCCAGCAGCGCGATCACGTCCTCTTGCCCCTTGCCGCCCAAAGGCAGCACATAGGCGGTGGCGATCTTGAGATCGGGCGAGGTGCGGACCTCGCCTACGGTGATCGACATGCGGTTCAGGTCGGGGTCGTGGACATCGCCGCGCGCCAGAACCTCGGACAGGGTGCGGCGGATCAGTTCGCCGACACGCAGTTGTCGTTGGGACGGGCCGGGGCCATCGTGGAATTTGTTCTTTGCCATGACCCCGATCTAAGCGCAAAGCAGGGCTTTGCCAAGCGGGCGCGAACGGGGTAGGAGGCTTTGAGCCGACCATGGCCCAACCAATGCGAAAGGATCAGCGCAATGACCCATATTCCCGGGATTGTCATCACAGGGGCTTCGGGCCGTATGGGGCAGATGCTGATCAAGACCGTCACCGACAGCGATCAGGCGCGGCTGGTTGGTGTGGTCGAACGTGCGGGCCACGACTGGATCGGTCAGGATGTGGGCACGGCGATGGGCGGTCAGGCGCTGGGCGTTGCCGTCACCGACGATCCGCTTGAGGCGTTCGCGCAGGCGCAGGCGGTGATCGACTTCACCGCGCCCGAGGCAACGCTGGAATTCGCCGCCTTGGCCGCACAGGCGCGCTGTGTGCATGTGATCGGCACCACCGGCATGACCGACCAACAGATCGCCGCGCTGGAACCCGCCGCACGCCATGCGGTGATCGTGCGGGCCGGGAACATGAGCCTTGGTGTCAACCTGCTGGTGCAACTGACCAAAAAGGTCGCCGCCGCGCTGGATGAGGATTTCGACATCGAAGTGATCGAAGGCCACCATCACCACAAGGTCGATGCGCCCTCGGGCACCGCGCTGATGCTGGGTGAGGCCGCCGCCGAAGGCCGCGGGGTCAAGCTGGCGGATGTGGCCGACCGGGGCCGCGACGGGATCACCGGCGCGCGCAAGCGGGGCGACATCGGGTTCCACGCCATTCGCGGCGGCGACATCGTGGGCGAACATGACGTCCTGTTCGCCGCACCAGGAGAGCGCATCGTCCTGCGCCACCTGGCCACGGATCGCGCCATCTTTGCCCGCGGTGCGCTGAAGGCCGCGCTGTGGGGGCAGGGCAAATCGCCCGGTCAGTACGACATGGTGGATGTTCTGGGCCTGTGATGGCTTACCGGGTCTTTGTTGACCCGTCGCGATGATCAAAAGTCGATCGCGATTCCCTTCTTTTCCCAATCGCCATAGCGGGCAGGATCAGGACCGTCGCGACCGCCCAGTTCCTTGGGCGGCTCTTTCGCCTCGGCCTGCGCCTTGCGGCGACGCTCGGCGGCTTCGGCCAGGGCCCGCTGTGCGGCGGGGGGCAGGTCTTTGTGCTCGTCACTCATGACATCGGGTTCCTTTCCGTCCGTGCCCTTGATATACGCCCCCGTCCGCGCAAGGCAATGCGGGCACGGGTCACATCAGAGGCAATATCATGTCCGACAGCGCAACAGCAGCGCGGCGCAGCGCAATCTATCTGCTGGATCAGATTCTGGGCGAGGGGCGTTTGCTGCCCGAATGCCTGGCCGCAGGCGCACTGGATCGGCTGGGCCCCGAGGATCGCGCCCGGGCGCAACGCCTGACGGTCGAGACTTTGCGCGGGCTGGAACGCGCCGACCGGCTGCTTGACAATCACCTGCGCCAGACCCCGGCCCTGATGGTTCACAACGCCCTGAGACTGGGCACGGTCGAGCTGTGCAACGGCGAGGCGGCGCATGGCGTGGTCAACGCGATGGTCGAGATCATCGGGCGGTCGCGCAAGCATGGGCGGCTCAAGGGGTTGGTGAATGCGGTGTTGCGCAAGGTTGCCGCCGAAGGGCCGGATGCATGGCCAAAGATGCGAGTGCCACGCCTGCCTGCCTGGTTGCGCGACCCCCTGGTGGCCGCGTGGGGCGACCAGGCGGTGGCTGGGATGGAGCAGGCGCATTTCACTGGCGCGCCGCTTGATCTGACGCTGAAACCGGGATGCGAAGGGCCTGCGGGCAACCTGTTGCCGACCGGGTCGGTGCGGGTACAGGGCGCCGGGCAGGTCTCGGCCCTGCCGGGTTACACGGCCGGTGACTGGTGGGTTCAGGACGCGGCGGCGGCTTTGCCGGCGCGGGTTCTGGCCCCAAAGCCCGGCGAGGCGGTCCTTGACCTGTGTGCAGCCCCCGGCGGAAAGACGCTGCAACTGGCGGCGGCAGGGGCCGATGTGACGGCCGTTGATATCTCGGAAACCCGGTTGGCCAAGGTGCACGAGAATCTTGGCCGTACCGGATTGCAGGCGAAGGTGGTCGCGTCGGACGCGTTGGAGCTTGACGGCTTATATGACGCGATCCTGCTGGATGCGCCCTGTTCGGCCACGGGAACGATCCGGCGTCACCCCGATTTGCCCTTTGCCAAGGACGGATCAGAATTTGGCGCGCTGATCGAGCTGCAATCGCAGATGCTGGCCCATGCCTGGACCTTGCTCCGCCCCGGCGGGCGCCTTGTCTATTGCACCTGTTCGCTGTTGCCCGACGAAGGCGAGGTTCAGATCGAAGAGGCGGTGCAGCAGCACCCGGATATGCAGGTCGATCGTGCCGCCCTGAACGTGGCCGGTGTGGACACGGGCTGGATCACTTCCGAAGGGGGGCTGCGGCTGCGTCCCGATTTCTGGGCCGAGCATGGCGGCATGGATGGTTTTTACATCGCCTGCCTCAACAAATCGGCCTGAAGGCACGCTTTTCGATGACTTGACGATCGGGCCGGTCTATCATTTGGTCAAGCGCCAGCAGAGCGTTAGGGGCAGAGTAACGAGCGTCATGTCGAATTCGGACACCATGGCCATGCGATGGATGCGGTTTCAGAACCGCCTTTACGCGCGGCTGAGTCAACGCCGCAAGGCGGCGCGGGGCTTTGCCGGACAGCCCGAGCCGCGAACTGTGGGCTCTTTCGCGCGCGGGCGGCAACTGGTTGCGGGCAACCTTCTGTTCGCGGGGTTCCTGGTCGAGGCACAGGACACGGACCTGTGGGATGTTGCCGCGCCGAACGCGGCCTTTGACGATGAAAGGCACGGTTTTGCCTGGCTGGACGACCTGGCCGCGGTCGGCGATGCGCGCGCGCGGGAAAAGGCCCAGCGCTGGGTCTGGGGGTGGATCGAGGCCCATGGCAAGGGGCAGGGGCCGGGGTGGGCCCCGGACGTGACCGGCCGCCGTGTCCTGCGGTGGATCAATCACGCGCTGTTCCTGTTGCGCGGCGCCGACGAAACACGCAGCCAGATGTTTTTCCGCGCGCTTGCGCAGCAGACCTGGTTCCTGTCCAAGCGCTGGCAGGCGGCGACACCGGGCCTGCCCCGGTTCGAGGCGCTTGCCGGCCTGGTTCAGGCCGGGCTGGCGCTGGAAGGGCAGGAAGCCCTGTCAGACCCGGCACTGCGGGCGCTGGCACGGGAATGCGAACGCCAGATCGGTACTGAGGGTGGCATAGCCACCCGCAACCCCGAAGAGCTGCTTGAGGTCTTTACCCTGTTGACCTGGACATCCGCCGCCTTGCACCAGGTCGGGCGCGGCACGCCTGCTGCACAGACCGCGGCGATCAAGCGGATTGCCCCCACTTTGCGCAGCCTGCGGCACGCGGACGGGGCGTTGACGCGGTTCCACGGTGGCGGCCGCGGATTGGAGGGCCGGTTGGAGCAGGCACTGGCCCAAAGCGGGGTCAAACCGCAGCCCGCCAGCGGGCTGGCGATGGGCTATGCACGGCTTTCGGCGGCGCGCACCACCGTGATCGTCGATGCCAGCGCCCCACCCAAAGGTGCGGCGTCATATAACGCGCATGCCTCGACGCTGGCGTTTGAGCTTACATCGGGGCGCAGGCCGCTGATTGTCAATTGCGGGTCGGGCGACAGCTTTGGTCTGGAATGGCGTCGCGCCGGGCGCGCCACCCCGTCCCATTCGACGTTATGCGTCGAGGGCTATTCCAGCGCCCGCCTGTCGGCGCCCATCAGCGGAACCACGAACGAACCCCTGGTCGATGCGCCAAAGGAGGTTCCGGCCGAGTTCGAGAATATCGTTGAAGGGACGCGTTTCCTTGCCGGGCATGACGGATATGCGCGCGTGTTCGGCCTGACCCATGCGCGAACGCTTGAATTACGGTTCGACGGGCGCGACCTGACCGGCGAGGATATTCTGTTGACCGCCAACGACATGGCAAAGCGCCAGTTTGACCGCGCCGTCGATGCGACCGGCCTGTCCGGGGTCGGATTCGATATCCGTTTTCATCTGCATCCCGACGTGGATGCGGCCCTTGATTTGGGCGGCGCAGCGGTCTCGATGGCTCTGAAAAGCGGGGAGATCTGGGTGTTCCGCCATGACGGGGCGGGAAAATTGTCACTTGAACCAAGTGTTTACCTTGAAAGAGGCCGTTTGAAGCCCCGCGCGACAAAACAGATCGTTCTATCCGGGCGCGCAATAGAGTATGCGACGCGCATCCGGTGGACGCTCAGCAAGGCTCAGGATACAGCCTATGCCGTGCGCGACCTGCACCGGGACGAACCCGAATTCGACTGACGCCAAAAGGACCTTTGGACCCATGACCGACCTTCACCCCGTGCGCCGCGCGTTGCTTTCCGTTTCCGACAAGACCGGGCTGACCGAACTGGGAAAGGCGCTGGCCGAGCGCGGGGTCGAGCTGTTGTCGACCGGCGGAACCGCAAAGGCACTGCGTGATGCGGGGCTTGAGGTTCGAGACGTCAGCGAGATCACCGGTTTCCCCGAGATGATGGATGGTCGGGTCAAGACCCTGCACCCGATGGTACATGGCGGCCTTCTGGCGCTGCGCGACAATGACAGCCACGTCGCGGCAATGGATGAACATGGCATCGGTGCGATCGACCTACTGGTCGTGAACCTTTATCCGTTCGAGGCGACCGTGGCCAAGGGTGCCGACTATGACACCTGCATCGAGAATATTGATATCGGCGGCCCGGCGATGATCCGCGCGGCGTCCAAGAACCACGCCTTTGTCAACGTCGTTGTGGATGTTCAGGATTATGACGCGCTGCTGGCGGAACTGGCGGCCAATGACGGTCAGACCTCTTACGCGTTCCGTCAGGGTCTGGCGCAGACGGCCTATGCCCGCACCGCAGCCTATGATGCGGCCGTGTCGAACTGGATGGCCGATGCGCTTGCCGCGCAGGCCCCGCGCCGCCGTGCCTTTGCCGGAGAGCTGAAACAAACCCTGCGCTATGGCGAAAACAGCCACCAGCAGGCGGCGTTTTATACCGATGGCACTGGCCGTCCCGGCGTTGCCACCGCTGTTCAGCATCAGGGCAAAGAGCTGAGCTATAACAATATCAACGACACTGATGCCGCCTTTGAACTGGTTGCCGAGTTCGACCCGGCCGATACGTCGGCCTGCGCGATCATCAAACACGCCAATCCCTGCGGTGTCGCCACGGGTGCGACCTTGCTGGATGCTTACAAGGCGGCGTTTGACTGCGACCGTACATCGGCCTTTGGCGGGATCGTCGCCCTGAACCAGCCGCTGGATGCCGCAACCGCGCAGGAAATCACCGGCATCTTTACCGAGGTCGTCATTGCCCCCGGTGCCTCGGATGAGGCCAAGGCGATCTTTGCCGCCAAGAAAAACCTGCGCCTGCTGACCACCGAAGGTCTGCCGGACGTGACCGCCGGCGGCAAGACCGTGCGCCAGGTGGCCGGTGGCCTGCTGGTGCAGGACAAGGATAACGGCTTTGTCGGAATGGATGACCTGAAGGTTGTCACCAAGAAGGCCCCGACCGAGGAACAGATGCGCGACCTTCTGTTTGCCTGGAAAGTCGCCAAACACGTCAAGTCCAACGCCATCGTCTATGTCAAAGACGGCGCGACCGTCGGTGTCGGCGCGGGCCAGATGAGCCGGGTCGATTCGGCGTTGATCGCCGCGAAAAAGGCAGAACGCATGGCCGATGTACTGGGCCTGCCGCAGCCTCTGACCATCGGGTCGGCGGTGGCTTCGGACGCGTTTTTCCCCTTTCCTGACGGCCTGATGGAAGCGGCGCAGGCCGGTGCGACCTGCGTGATCCAGCCGGGCGGTTCGATGCGCGATGAGGAGGTGATCGCGGCTGCGGACGAGGCGGGTCTTGCCATGGTCTTTACCGGTATGCGGCATTTCCGTCACTGATGCGGTATCGGCTGCTATTCCTGGCCGGGCTGGCCGCGTTTCTGGTCGATCAGGTCAGCAAGTACCTGGTCGTCCATGTCATGCGCGTGGCCGAACAGCCGGGCGGTATCGACATCCTGCCGCCGCTGGTCGTGTTTAAGTATGGCGAAAACCGGGGCATCAACTTTGGCCTCCTGCAAGGCAATACCGAGGCCGCACGGTGGGTGTTGATCGCGGTGTCTGTTGCCATTTGCATCGGCGTCCTTGTCTGGCTGCGCCGCACGACGCCGACCGCATTCATGTTGTTTTGCGGCGGGCTTTTGATCGGTGGCGCGCTTGGCAATGTCATCGACCGGCTGCTTTATGGATATGTGCTTGATTTTCTGAACATGTCCTGTTGCGGCATCGATAATCCGTTTGTTTTCAACCTTGCGGATGTGTTCATCTTTGCCGGGGCGTTGGGGCTGGTGCTGTTCGATGGCAAAAAGCACTCGTGACGCGCCCGGCGATATGCGATAAAAGCGCCTGAAACAGGCTGGAGACACCCATGCGGATGCCGCGTTCCATCATTGCTTTGACATTCGTGGTTGCGGCTGCGGGGTGTTCCGATATCGGGCTGCGCAATCTTGAACCGCCCGGACCCGGCCCGGACGAGTTCTCGGTACTGCCGGTCAAGCCTTTGACGCAGCCCCAGGATTATGCGTTCCTGCCTGCCCCGACACCCGGTGGCGCAAATCTGACGGATCCCAACCCGATCGCCGATGCGGTTGTTGCCCTGGGCGGCAATTCGACGGCCCTGAATCCCAATGCGGCCGTTCCGTCCTCGGATGCGGCGCTTGTGACGGCGTCCAGCCGCTATGGCGTGCCGTCCAATACCCGCCAGGTCGTCGCGCAGGAGGATGCGGAATACCGCAAGCGCCAGGGCCGCTGGACACGGTTGCGCCTGTTCCCGGTGGACCGTTACGCACAGGCCTACAGCCGCCAGGCAATCGACCCCTATCAGCAGACCGAAGCCTTTCGGCGTCAGGGGTACGAAACACCATCCTCGCCGCCGGATGAATAATTCTTAACTTTCCGTCATTTCCCTTGAAGATGCCGGGTGCCGCCGTAGTTTGGACACAGAAACGATACGGAGGATGCCCCATGGTTCGGGCACTGGCGTTGACGGCCGCCCTGATGGCCGCGACCCCGCTTTTGGCAGAAGACGGGCACGAGGCCGTCACGACCTTTACGCTGGACAACGGAATGGATGTCGTGGTGGTCGAAGATCATCGCGCCCCGGTGGTCCAGCATATGGTCTGGTACCGGGCCGGGTCGGCGGACGAACCGATCGGATCGTCGGGCGTGGCCCATTTCCTTGAGCATTTGCTGTTCAAGGGCACCGATACCCTCGCGCCGGGAGAGCTGTCGGCGACCGTCGCCGCCAATGGCGGGAACGACAACGCGTTCACCTCTTATGACTATACCGCGTATTTTCAGCGTGTCGCGGCGGACCGCCTTGCATTGATGATGCAGATGGAATCCGACCGGATGCGCAACCTGCGCCTGACGGAAAAAGACATCGCGACCGAGCGGGACGTCATTCTGGAAGAACGCAACCAGCGCACCGAAAACAACCCGCGCGCCCTGTTCGGCGAACAGATGAGCGCGGCGCAATACCTCAACCACCGCTACGGCGTTCCGGTCATCGGCTGGATGCATGAAATGGAAACGCTGGACATGGACGACGCCCTGTCCTTTTACCAGACGCATTACGCGCCCAATAACGCGATCCTCGTGGTGACAGGCGATGTCGACCCCGCCGAGGTCCGCGACCTGGCCGAAGAATATTACGGCGTGCTTCCCGCCAATGAGAACCTGCCGGAACGTGTCCGTTCACAAGAGCCGCCGCAAACCGCCGCACGCCGGCTGACCTTCAAGGACCCGCGCGTGGCGCAGCCTTATGTTCAACGCAGCTATCTGGCACCGGAACGGGACCCCGGCGCCCAGGAGAAAGCCGCCGCGCTGTTTCTGCTGGCCGAGCTTTTGGGGGGCAGCACCACCTCCTACATGAACGAGAAACTTCAGCTTGAACAGGAATTGGCGGTCTATGCCGGTGCGTTTTATCGCGGTGTATCGCTGGATGACACGACCTTTGATCTGATCGTCGTTCCCACTCAGGGCGTTTCGCTGCAAGAGGCCGAAGATGCCATGGACCAGACGGTTGCCGACTTTGTTGCCGAAGGCGTGAACCCCGACGATCTGGAGCGGATCAAGATGCAACTCAGGGCATCCCAGGTCTATGCGCGCGACAATGTCGACGGGATCGGCAACCGCTATGGCCGCGCCCTGACCAGCGGCCTGACCGTCCAGGATGTGCAGGCTTGGCCCGACATACTGCAAGCGGTGACCGCGGATGAAATCATCGCGGCCGCCCGCGAGGTTCTGCAGCCCGAAACCTCGGTCACGGGCTGGTTGATGCGCGACGATGAGGTGACGCAATGAAGACCCTTTTCGCAACCTTGATCGCCTGCGTTCTGGCGCTGCCGGCATGGGCCGAGATTGATATCCAGGAAGTGACCTCGGAAAGCGGGATCAAGGCGTGGCTGGTCGAAGATCATTCGATCCCCTTTACCGCGCTTGAACTTCGGTTCCGGGGCGGCACCTCGCTGGATGATCCCGACAGCCGCGGCGCGGTTTACCTGATGAGCGGGCTGATCGAAGAAGGGGCCGGGGACATGGATGCCCGCACCTATGCGCGCGAACTGGAATCGCTGGCGGCGTCGATCGGGTACAATGCGGGCGACGACACGGTGTCGATCTCGGCGCAGTTTCTGACCGAAAACCGCGAGGCGGTTGTCGATCTGCTGCGGACAACGATCCACGAGCCGCGCTTTGACCCGGACGCGATCGAACGGGTAAAGGGCCAGATATTGTCGGGTCTGAAATCGGACCAGACCGACCCCAATGACATCGCAAGCCAGAGTTTTTCGGCAATGGCCTATGGCGACCATCCCTATGGCAGCGACGGCAAGGGCACGATCGAAAGCGTTTCGGCCCTGACACGGGATGACGTGACGCGCGCCTATGACGGAGTGTTTGCACTGGACCGGCTGTATGTGGCCGCCGTGGGCGACATCACCTCGGAAGAGTTGGGTGCATTGCTGGACAGCCTGCTTGCCGACCTTCCGGAAACGGGCAAGGCGATTCCGGGCAAGGCCCGCGTCGATATCCCCGGCGGCATTACCGTGGTCGATTTTGACACCCCGCAATCGGTGGCCCTGTTTGCCCAGAAAGGGATCGATCGGGATGACCCCGATTTCTTTGCGGCCTATATCCTGAACCACATCCTGGGCGGGGGCGGTTTCGAAAGCCGTCTGATGCAGGAGGTGCGCGAAAAACGCGGGCTGACCTATGGGGTCTATTCCTATCTTGTGCCCAAGGATCTGGCCTCGGTCTATCTGGGGTCGGTGTCATCGGCCAATGACCGCATCGCCGAAGCCATCGAGGTAATCCGCGCCGAATGGGCGCGCGCAGCGGCCGAAGGGGTCACCCAGAAAGAACTGGACGACGCCAAGACCTATCTGACCGGTGCCTATCCGCTGCGGTTTGATGGCAATGGCCAGATTGCCGGGATCATGGTCGGGATGCAGATGCAGGGCCTGCCGATCGACTATATCGCGACCCGCAATGACAAGGTGAATGCCGTTACGCTGGACGATGTGAACCGTGTCGCCGCCGAATTGCTGAACCCTGAGGGCCTGCATTTCACCGTGGTGGGCAAGCCGGTGGGCCTGGACGGCTGACGTTCAGGCCGCCATGGCGGTGGCGGCGCGGGCTTTGACCGTGTGGGTGTTGCTGCTGAGCAGTTTTTGACGCGCATGCCTGAAATGCGCGGCCTTGAGCGCATCGTCAATCTGCCGGTTGCGCCGCAAAAGGCGGGCAAGGCGCTGGCCATCGAAGACCAGACAGGTTGTCGGCTCGACCGCGCGAACCGTGGCGGTTGCCGGCAATCCGATGCCAAAAGTCAATTCTCCGAGGATTTGATCGGGGCCACATTGGTTGATCAACTGGCCGTTCTTCAGGACCGTTGTGCGGCCCGACAGAACATAGGCAAGATAGTCGCTGGTGATGTCCTCTTCGATCAGCACCTCGCCGGGTTCATAGGTGGTCAGCCTTGCCGTGTTCAACAGCTTGCGCGCGTGGTGGGGTTTGAGCGTTTCAAGGTAATTGGCAACGAACTGCTTTTCACATTCGGAAAACCGCACTAGGTGGCGCGAAAAATATCCGCGCAACAGGCCCATGACCGAGATCAGGATATAAGCCATCTGAATGATCGAGCCCGCAAGATTGAACTCTTCTGCCATGCTGATCAGCACGCAACTGGCGGCGATGATGACGAGCAGCGGATACAGAACACCCGACCCGCGAACGACGCCCATCTGCAGCAAAAAGTAATTGAGGATGTACAGCCCCGCGCCAAATACGCCGATCATCACGATCAGCTGTGCCATGTCCGTCACGTCCGTCGGAATTGTCAGCATTTCCCGGCCCACCCTGGCAATTTGATGGGCCCTCATAAGCGAGCGGGTCACGGGCTGTATATGAACAGCTTCACAGGTTATCCGGGTTCATGATTGTGCCTTGGCCTGCGCGCGCAGCATCTGCCCCATCATCTGCCCGAACTTGCCTGACCCGCGTTGATAAAGCGCCCCGTCCACGGCCAGGACAGTTCCGCTGATGTAACTTGCCAGATCCGAACTCAGGAACAGGCAGGCATTCGCCACGTCCTGCGGTTGGCCCCAGCGCCCAAGCGGCACGTCCTTGCGCAACGCCTCGCCTGCATCAGCAGTGGGGGCAAGCCGCCTGGCGCCTTCGGTGCCTTCGATAAAGCCGGGGACAACCGAATTGACGCGGATGCCCTCAACCCCCCATTCCATGGACAGCGTGCGCGTGATCTGATCGACGCCCGCCTTGGCCGCGCAGACATGGGCCTGCCCCTCATATGGCAAATAGGATTGCGGGGCCGAGATGTTGATGATGCTGGCGCCGGGGCGTTTCAGAAACGGATAGGCCCCTTTCATCACATGGATCGTCCCCATCAGGTCGATATCGATCACCGTCTTGAACGCATTGACCGACATTTCAGCGGCCAGCGCCGGAAAATTGCCCGCCGCGCCCGAAACCAGAACGTCGAAGTCACCAAACGCCTGATGAAACTGTTTCAGCCCTGCGGCCACGGCCTCGGCGTCGCGCACATCAAAGGCCGCTCCGATGGCGTCCTGCGCGCCCGCTTCTTTCAGCGCCGCGACCGTATCGTCCACCTTGTCCTGTGATCGGCTGGCGACGGCCAGCTTGGCCCCCGAGGCCGCAAAAGCCTCGGCAATGCCCCGGTTGATACCGCTGGTGCCGCCAATGACGATGACGGTTTGTCCTGAAAAATCCATAAGGGCCTCCCTTGGCGGGTGGCCCTATTCGCCATAGGGCACCCAGATGTTCTTAACCTCTGTCGCAGCCTGCAGGAAGCGGCGCGATTGGTCCACGCTCCAGTCAAATGCCGTCGCGTTATTGACCCAGCTCCGTTTCAGGTTCCCGGCTGATGCGGCCTCGATCTCTGCCGACAGATCGGTGGACGAGAACGACCAGACCGCATCCACGTTCAAATGCGC
The DNA here is from genome assembly GCF_056160865.1 of Ruegeria sp. ABD4_443. Lineage (NCBI taxonomy): Bacteria > Pseudomonadati > Pseudomonadota > Alphaproteobacteria > Rhodobacterales > Roseobacteraceae > Ruegeria > Ruegeria sp. ABD4_443. The sequence goes on from NZ_JBSWYA010000004.1 coordinate 212,824, forward strand.
CGCCAGCGGCTTTGCCAGTTCCGCATGGCTGCCCGTCAGGATGTTGACCACACCCGCAGGCACGTCCGAGGTTTCCAGGACCTGATAGAAATCCGTCGCCGCCAACGGATACGGCTCGGATGCCGCCAAAACCACCCGGTTGCCCATGGCAATCGCCGGGGCCATGACCGAGACCAGACCCAGCAGAGGTGCCTCATCCGCGCAAAGCGCACCGATCACGCCGACCGGTTCCTTCATGGCAATGGCCACGCCCCGGATCGGAACGCCATGTACCTGACCGTCATATTTGTCGGCCCAGGCCGCGGCAGAGAACAGACGCTGGATCGCGGCGTCGACCTCTTTCGCGCCGCCTTTCTTGCCGGTCATGGCATCTATGCGGGCGGCGAATTCACCGGCGCGGGCCGAGAGGTTTTCGCCAACGTAATACAGGATCTGCGCCCGTAGGTGGCCGGTGGTCTTGGACCAACCCTTGGCGCCCGCTGCGGCCTCAACCGCGTTGCGAACGTCCTTGCGGTTGGCAAGGCCCACATGGCCCAGCAGGCCGGATTTGCCCCAGACGGGTTTGGAATAGCCGCCATCGGGCCGCGCCTGCTTGCCACCGACATACATCTTGGCGGTGCGGTCGATAGGGTCGACAGGGGCACCTTCGCCCATGACCGGTTCGACCTTGCCAAGCGTCTTGGCCTTGCCCTTGGGCCTGGTATAGGCGACCAGCCCTTCCCAACCCCCTTCGCGGCCAAAGCCGCTTTCGCGCACGCCGCCAAAGCCTGCGGCCGCGTCAAACAGGTTGGTGGCATTCACCCAGACCACGCCCGCAACCAGCTTGGGCGCGATATCCAGCGCCAGGTTCACATTCTCGGTCCAGACCGTCGCCGCCAGCCCATAGCGCGTGTTGTTGGCCAGCTCGACCGCCTCGGCCGGCGTGCGGAAGGTCGAGGAGACCAGAACCGGTCCAAAGATCTCTTCCTGCATCAGCGGGTCCGAGGTCTCGAGCCCCGAGATCAGCGTCGGCGGGTAGTAACAGCCGTTTTCCGGCAGTTCGCTGGCGGCCTGATGCACATGTCCGACGGTGTTGCTGTCGACCATGCTCTGGATGGTCTGCAACTGGACCGGGTCCACAACCGCGCCCACGTCAATGCACTTGTCCAGCGGATTACCTATGCGCAGATTATCCATCCGGGCACGCAGCTTGGCGTGGAACCGGTCGGCAATGCCCTCCTGCACCAGCAGGCGTGAACCGGCACAGCAAACCTGACCCTGATTGAACCAGATCGCATCAACCAGACCCTCGATCGCTGAATCGATATCGGCATCGTCAAAGACGATATAGGCGGATTTCCCGCCCAGCTCCAAAGTCAGTTCCTTGCCCGACCCGGCGGTCGCCTCGCGAATGCGGCGCCCCACGGCGGTCGAGCCGGTAAAGGCAATCTTGTCCACGTCCGAGGCGACGATCATCTCACCCACCGCACCGTCACCGGTGACAATGTTGACCACACCCCGTGGCAGCCCGGCCTGCGTGCAGATATCGGCAAACAGCAACGCCGTCAGCGAGGTATACTCAGCCGGTTTCAGAATCACCGTGTTGCCCATCGCCAACGCAGGCGCAATCTTCCATGCCAGCATCAGCAGCGGAAAGTTCCACGGAACAATCTGCCCGCAGACACCCAGCGCCTGGGCGTCGGGCAACTCGCTCTCCATCAACTGAGCCATGCCCGCGTGATAATAGAAATGCCGCTGCGCCAGCGGTATGTCGATATCGCGGGACTCTCGGATCGGCTTGCCGTTGTCCAGGCTCTCCAGCACGGCAAACAGGCGGGCGTGTTTCTGCAACAGCCGCGCAATGGCATAAAGATATCGCGCACGGGCCGCGCCACCCATCCCCGCCCATCCCAACTGCGCCTTGCGGGCGGCGGCAACGGCCGCGTCCACATCGGCCTGATTGGCTTGCGTCAGCTTGGCCAGCACCTCGCCCGTCGCCGGGTTGCGGCTGTCAAACCCCTTGCCGGGCTTGGTGAACGCACCATCGATATAGTGGCCAAACGTGTCACCCTGATCGACCAGCCAGGCCAGCGCCTCGGCTGCACTTTCGGGGGCCGGGCCGTAATCCATGGTCTCGAAAATCTCTTTGACTGTCATAGCTTCATCTTTTCCCAAATACTCACTGTCCAGACATCGCGGGTGTGCTCACCCCATCGGATGCCTGTAACCAGCCGAGTATGCCCCGGTGACATAATGTTCCAACTGCCGCTCGATATCGCCCAACAGGGATGACGCGCCAAAGCGGAACAGGTCGGGCTCCAACCAGCGGTCGCCCAGCTCGTCCTTGATCAGCGACAGGTACACCAGCGCATCCTTGGCCTTGGAAATTCCGCCCGCGGGCTTGTACCCCACCCGGTACCCGGTGCGGTCATAATAGTCGCGGATCGCCCGGATCATCACCAGCGACACGGGCAGGGTGGCGTTGACGCTTTCCTTCCCGGTCGAGGTCTTTATGAAATCGGCGCCCGCCATCATGCACACGACCGAGGCGCGGGCGACATTGCGCAGGCTGCCCAGTTCTCCGGTCGCCAGAATGGCTTTGACATGGGCATCGCCGCAAGCTGCGCGAAAGGCTTTCATCTCGTCAAACAAAGCCTGCCAATCGCCCGACAGCACATGGCGGCGCGAGATCACGATGTCGATCTCATCGGCACCGGCCTTCACGCTTTCCTCGATCTCGGCCACGCGCAGGTGAAACGGGGACAGACCCGCGGGAAACCCGGTGGAAACCGCGGCGACGGGTATGCCCGTGCCTTTCAGTGCCGCAACGGCCGTTTCGATCATGTCATGGTAAACGCAGACGGCCCCGGTGGTGATCGGTGGCATGTCCAAAGCCTGCAATACAGCCGGTGCAACCGGCTGCCGGGCCTTGGCGCACAGGCGCCGCACACGGCCGACCGTATCATCGCCGGACAGGGTGGTCAGGTCGATCATCGTGATCGCCTTCAACAGCCACGCGGCCTGATATTCTTTTTTCACCGAACGTCGCCCGGGCAAGGTCGCGGCGCGGCGTTCAATGGCCGAAGTATTGGCCTGCACGGCGCGGACCCAGTCCAGATCAAGCTCCATCCCCGGGTTCCGGGGCTCGGTGACCTGCGGCAGATGCGGCGTGCGCACGGGGCTTTCTGAGCTCTGCGTATCCATCTTTACGTCCTTTGGGAGGTTCGCGCCAAAGTCGCACGGGACGGGCCCAAATGGAAGGCATGTGAGGGCCGCGCGGCAAATAATTTGACCATTTGGACAAAAAATCCGAGATTATTTGCGAATAAGTCGCAATAGCGTTGACTTAGTTGCGAATGGTTCGCATATTCATTCTCAGGTACACCCTGAATCGAGGTCCCCGATGATTCGTCGCAGCCTTCTGGCAGCAATTGCTTTTGCCACGACGCTTGTTACTGCCGCCTGGGCGGATGCGCCGCTAAAGGTCGTCGCAACCACCGGGATGATCGCGGACGCCGCGCGGCAGATCGGCGGTGAAATGGTCGAGGTCCGTGGCCTGATGGGGCCGGGGGTCGATCCCCACGCCTATCGCCAGACCCGCAGCGACATCGTTGCGATGACGCGGGCGGACCTGGTGCTATGGCACGGCCTGTACCTGGAAGCGCAGATGCAAGATTTCTTTGGCGACCTTGGCCGCAAACGCACCGTCGTTGCGGTGGCAGATGGCCTCGACAAGGCCAAGCTGCGCGCCCATGACGATTACGCGGACAAGTTCGACCCGCATGTCTGGATGAGCCCGGCGCTGTGGAAAGATGTCGTGGTCGAGGTGCAGAACGCCTTGATCGCCGCCCGCCCCGATGCGGCCGAGGATTTCACCCGCAATACACAGGCCTTTCTGGCCGAAATCGACCGTTTGGACGCCTATGCCCAAAAGGTTCTGGCTGGGGTGCCGGACAACAACCGTGTCCTGGTCACCGCCCATGATGCCTTTGGCTATTTCGGGGCGGAATTCGGGTATGAGGTCCTGGGCATCCAGGGCATCTCGACCCAGTCCGAGGCCGGTCTGAACCGGATTGGCGCCTTGGTTGACACCATGGTGGACCGGCAATTGACCGCCGTGTTCGTTGAAAGCTCGGTCTCTGACCGCTCGATGCGGGCACTGATCGAAGGCGCTGCGGCCAAAGGGCATGATGTGGGTGTTGGCGGTGAACTCTATTCCGACGCCATGGGCGAACCCGGCACCTATGAGGGCACCTATGTCGGGATGCTGGATCACAACATCACCGTGATCGCCGGTGCTTTGGGTGCGGATGTGCCTGCGCGCGGCCTGAACGGCAAATTGTCGGCGGGGTTCTGAACACATGCTTGAGCTTGCCGCCGTACAGGGCGTTTCCATCCCGACACCTGACACCCAAGACAGCCCGCTGGCCATCCGCGGACTGACCGTGTCCTATGGTCAGAAACCGGCGGTGTTTTCGGTCGACATGACCGTTCAGCCGGGCGCCATGACCGCAATCATCGGACCCAACGGAGCGGGCAAATCGACCCTTCTCAAGGCGGCGCTGGGCATTGTGCCGATGGTGTCGGGTCAGGTGACCGTTTACGGCAAACCGCTGACGGAACAACGCGCGCGGGTTGCCTATGTGCCGCAGCGCGCCAGCGTGGATTGGGATTTTCCCACCCGCGTCATTGATGTTGTGCTGATGGGGTTGTCCCGGCAACTTGGTTTGCTGGGGCGTATCCGCGCACGGCACATGGCGCGCGCGGCGGATTGCCTGCGTCAGGTCGGCATGCAGGATTTTGCGGATCGTCAGATCGGGCAGCTCTCGGGTGGGCAGCAACAGCGCGTTTTCCTGGCGCGTGCGCTGGCTCAGGATGCAGACCTTTATCTGCTGGACGAGCCGTTTGCCGGGGTGGACGCGGCCACGGAAAGGGCCATCATCACGGTTCTGAAATCGTTGAAGGATGCCGGAAAGACCGTCGTGGTCGTGCATCATGACCTGGCGACGGTCACAGATTACTTCGATCACGTCTACCTGATCAACACCCGCAAAGTGGCCGAAGGCCCGGTTGCACAGGCCTTTACGGCCGAAAGCCTGCAGGCCGCCTATGGCGGTCGTCTGGCCACCGCTCAGATCGATCAGATTTCCCACGCGCTGGGTTAACCATGGTCTGGGATGCCCTGACCCTGCAACTTGGTTACAACGCGACGCTGGTTGCCATTGGCGCGACCCTTCTGGGCGTGTCTGCCGGGGTCACGGGGACCTTCCTGTTCCTGCGCAAGCGCGCGCTGGTCAGCGACGCGATCAGCCACGCGACCCTGCCGGGTGTCTGCCTGGCCTTCATGGTCCTGGTGGCCCTGGGCGGCGATGGCCGCAACCTGCCCGGATTGCTTTTGGGGTCGGCCGTATCGGCCTGGGTGGGGCTTTTGTGCATGAACTGGCTGACCCGCCGCACCCGCCTGGCCGAAGATGCCGCGATCGGCGCGGTCTTGTCGGTGTTCTTCGGGTTCGGGATCGTGTTGCTGACGATCATTCAGACAATGGGCGCGGGGCGGCAAGCCGGGCTCGAAGGTTTTTTGCTTGGGTCGACTGCGGGGATGCTGTGGTCGGATGCGTTTGTCATAGCGCTTGGCGGCGCTGCGACCCTGGGCCTGGTGCTGGTTCTGCGCCGCCCGATGACATTGGTGGCCTTTGACCCCGAATATGCGGCCGCGCGGGGCCTGCCGGTGCACCGGATCGACCTTGCCATGATGGGGCTGGTCATGGCGGTGACCGTGGTCGGCCTGAAAATCGTCGGCCTGATCCTGATTGTCGCCTTGCTGATCATTCCCGCCGTAACCGCGCGCTTTTGGGCCGAGCGATCCGAACGTGTCGTGTTGCTGGCCGGGATGTCCGGCGGTTTGGCCGGATACCTGGGTGCGGCGCTGTCTGCCTCGGCGCCGAACCTGCCCACGGGGCCGATCATCGTGCTGGTCAGTTTCGGCTTTTTCGCGGTGTCGCTGCTGTTTGCGCCCGCGCGCGGTGTTCTGGCGGCCGTGCTGCGTCACCTGAGATTCCAGCGGCGCGTGCATATCCGACAAGGCCTGTTGGCCCTGGCACAGGGGCAGACGATCTATGAACCGTTGACCTTGCGTCTGTTGCGGCGGGCCGGTGTCGTGCGGGCCGATGGCGTGGCGACCGAAACCGGCAAGGCGCGTGCGGCAAAAGCGCTGCGCGATGAAAAGCGGTGGCAGGTGGTACGCGCGGACCTGGCGCATGAGGCAACCGCAGCGCTGTATGACGGGTTGCGCGATATCGAAACGGTGCTGACCCGCGACCAGATCGCCGATGTCGACAGCCGCATCGGTGGCCCGCAAGAGGTGCAGCCATGAACGGTGAAGAATTCGTCCCATTGTCGCTGACGCCGCTGTTGATCGGGATCTTCGCCGCAATCGCCTGCGCGCTGCCCGGCAACTTTCTGGTGCTGCGCAAGCAGGCGTTGATCGGTGACGCCATCAGCCATGTGGTCCTGCCCGGGATCGTGGTGGCCTTTCTGCTGACCGGTGCGATCTCGACCTGGCCCATGATGCTGGGCGCCGCCGGCGCGGCCGTGGTCGCGGTGGTGATGATCGAAGCCATCCGCCGCCTGGGCCAAATCGAGACCGGTGCTGCGATGGGGGTCGTCTTTACCACCATGTTTGCCGCAGGAGTTTTGTTGCTGGAACAAACCGATACGTCCTCGGTCCATCTGGACGTCGAACATGCGCTGTATGGCAATCTGGAAAGTCTGATCTGGCTGGATGCGACAGGGTGGTCATCGCTGACCAATCCGCAGGCGCTGGCTGGGCTGCCGCCCGAATTGCCGCGTATCGCGCTGACCTTGGCCGGGGTGGTCCTGTTTACCTGGCTGCTTTGGCGGCCTCTGAAGATTTCGACCTTTGACGAAGGCTTTGCCAGGACCATCGGGATCCGCACCGGTGCCTTGGGTATGGCGCTGGTGATCGCCGCCGCCATCGCGGCGGTCGCGGCCTTTGACGCGGTGGGGTCGATCATCGTGATCGCCATGTTCATCTGCCCGCCCTCGGCGGCCCGGATGATGACCAACCGGCTTGAGATGCAAGTCGGCTGGAGCATAATATTCGCGGCCTTTTCGGCCATCTCGGGTTACGTTCTGGCCGGATACGGACCGCTATGGCTGGGTGGGACCGATGCGGTCAGCGCCGCGGGCATGATTGCCACGATGTCAGGCCTGGTCCTGGCTGTCGCGGCCCGTTTCGGCCCCTGTCGCACCCGCGCCGGCGCGCCCGTATCAGGCTGATCCGGCGCAAACCCGCCACCGGCCTTCGCCTGCAATCGGCCAAACTTTGCCCACTTCGCGCGGACCCGGATTATGTGAAGAAAAATTTGTCATTTTATGGTAAAACTTGTTCAATTGTTAACCGACTGACCACCACTCGCTCGTGATCGTCCGGGCAGTCGCGCCGCCAAAGGCTAACCACACGTCTTTGCCATTAGCGATTGTTCGGACGCCCCCTCGACCCTTCGGACCCAAGGCTGAATCCTGTGGCAGAATCGCGGCAGGTTGTGCTAGGTCTAGCGGTATGGCGCAGGCAAACCCCAATATCAGCGAAAATTCTGGCGTGATCCGTCAGCTCGACGATGCAGCAATCAACCGGATTGCGGCAGGCGAAGTGGTGGAACGCCCGGCCTCGGCCGTCAAGGAATTGGTCGAAAACGCGATTGATGCGGGGGCGACGCGGGTGTCCGTCGACATAGCAGACGGGGGAAAGACGCTGATTCGCGTCACCGATGATGGCTGTGGAATCGCACCGCAGGATTTGCCGCTTGCGCTGTCCCGGCATGCGACGTCGAAGATCGACGGATCGGATCTGTTGAACATACACACCTTCGGTTTTCGGGGCGAGGCGCTGCCATCGCTGGGGGCCGTCGGGCGCCTGACCATTACCAGCCGGGCAAAAGGGTCCGAGGCCGCGTCGATCCATGTTGCGGGCGGTCGGGCCGAGGCGGTCAAACCTGCCGCCCTGCGCGCGGGAACGGTCGTGGAACTGCGTGACCTGTTCTTTGCGACGCCTGCGCGGTTAAAGTTCATGCGCACCGACCGGGCCGAGGCGCAGGCCATCTCTGATACGGTCAAACGTCTGGCCATGGCGGAACCGGCGGTCACATTTACCTTGCGCGATGTCTCGGGCGGTGGCGAAGGGCGCGTGACCTTCCGCGCCGATCGCGAAAACGGCGACCTGTTTGATGCCCTGCACGCCCGGCTTGCGCGTGTGATCGGGCGCGAGTTTGCCGAAAACGCTTTGCAGATAGATGCTACGCGCGAAGGAATTCGCCTTTACGGCTATGCGGCCCTGCCGACCTATTCGCGCGGAGCTGCGGTGGCACAGTACCTGTTCGTCAATGGACGCCCGGTGCGCGACAAGATGCTGACCGGTGCATTGCGGGCGGCCTATTTCGATTTTCTCAGCCGGGACCGCCACCCGGCGGCGGCGCTGTTTCTGGATTGCGACCCGACCCTGGTGGACGTGAACGTGCATCCTGCAAAGTCCGAGGTGCGGTTTCGCGATCCGGGCGTGGCGCGCGGATTGATCGTTTCGGCTTTGCGGCATGCCCTGGCCGAGGCCGGGCACAGGGCGTCTTCGACCGTTGCCAACGCGACTTTGGGCGCGATGCGGCCCGAGGCGCCTCAGCCCACCTCTGGGCGGGTCTATCAGATGGATCGCCCGTCGTCTGCCGCGCGGCAGGCAGCCTTTCGGGCGCAGTCGCCGGGGTTTTCCGAACTGTCCGACAGCTATAGCGGCCATGTGGTCGCGCCGGTTGCCACGGCAGAGCCTGTGCCGCAGGAGGTCCCGTCTGGTGCCGCCAGCTTGCCCTTGGGCGCGGCGCGCGGTCAGGTGCACGAAAACTATATCATCGCGCAGACCGCGGACGGGATGGTGATCGTGGATCAGCATGCCGCGCATGAACGGCTGGTCTACGAAAAACTCAAACGCCAGATGGCCGAGAACGGTGTCGCCGCGCAGGCTTTGCTGATCCCCGAGATCGTCGAACTGTCCGAAGGCGATTGCGCGCGACTTATGGGGGTGGCCGATGACCTCTCGCGCCTTGGTTTGACGCTGGAGCCTTTCGGCGGAGGGGCAATTGCCGTGCGCGAAACCCCGGCCCTTTTGGGCGAGGTCGATGCTCGCGCCATGATCCTGGACATCCTCGATGAACTGTCCGACCAGGGCGAAACCCATTTGGTTCAGGCCCGGATCGAGGCGATCCTCAGCCGCGTTGCCTGCCACGGTTCGATCCGGTCTGGCCGCTGGATGCGGGCCGAGGAAATGAATGCCCTGCTGCGCGAGATGGAGGCCACGCCCCATTCCGGTCAGTGCAATCACGGGCGGCCGACTTACGTGGAACTGAAACTGACCGATATCGAACGCCTGTTCGGGCGCAGTTGATCCCGCTGCTGGTGCGGGGTATGAAGAATAAAACAAGAACACCCGAGGCAACATGATCGAGATTGCAGGCACCCAATATGCAATAGACGACCCCGTGATCCTGATTGGCGGGGGTGTTGTTGTTCTGATCCTTCTGCTGTTGTTCCTGTCGCTACGGGCATCTCAACGGTCCGCCCGGATGGCGGAACCTCTGGCGCGCCAGATGGCGCATCTGGGGCAACATGTGCAGGCTTTGGGCCAGGGGCAGGAGCAATTGCGCGGCGGGTTGCAGCATGTCTCGGACACGCAGGCCAATGCGCAGGTGCAGGTGATCCAGACAGTTGAATCGCGCCTGTCCTCGGTCCAGCAGCAGATGAATGACCGGCTGGCGGATAACGCGATGAAATCGGCGCGTGCCTTGGCCGAGATGCAGGAACGAATGAAGGAATCGCTGCACGGGTCTTCGAAACAGACCGCGACGTCACTGACCCAGTTGCAGGAACGGCTTTCGGCCATCGACAAGGCGCAGGACAATATCACCAAGCTTTCGGGCGACGTGCTGACGCTGCAGGATATCCTGTCGAACAAACAGACCCGAGGCGCGTTTGGGGAAATTCAGCTGAACGATATTGTGTCCAAGGCGCTGCCCTCGGACAGTTTCAAGCTTCAGGCGACGTTGTCGAACGGACGCCGGGCGGATTGTCTGATTCACCTGCCGAACCCTCCGGGGCCCATCGTGATCGACAGCAAGTTCCCGTTGGAGGCTTATGAGGCGCTGATCGGGTCGGGCAATGATGCCGAGTTGAAGGCGGCGGTGCAGATGTTCCGCAGCACGGTGCGCAAACATATCAACGATATCGCCGAGAAATACATTCTGGACGGTGAAACCGCCGATGGCGCGCTGATGTTCCTGCCCTCCGAGGCGGTCTATGCCGAGTTGCACGCCAAGTTCCCGGAACTGGTGCAAGAGAGTTTCAGCAAACGCGTCTGGATCGTATCGCCCACTACCTGCATGGCAACGCTGAACACGATGCGCGCGATCCTCAAGGATGCGCGGATGCGTGAACAGGCCGGTGCAATCCGCAAAGAACTGGGATTGCTGCACAAGGATGTCGAACGGCTGGGCGACCGGGTTGCCAATCTGGACCGCCATTTCGGACAGGCGGCCAAGGATATCTCGGACATCAAGATCAGCGCAGACAAGGCCGGGCGCCGGGCACAGCGGCTGGACAATTTCGATTTCGAGGAACTGGCCCCCGACAACCAGCCGGGTGTGGTTCCATTGGCCCGAACCGAAGGGTAAGGTGACCGGACCCCTTTGGCGAATGCCTGGTGCAAGGTTCTGACAGCAAGATGAATGACCCTGTTCAAACGCCGGAACTGACCAGGCTGCTTGAAAAGGCAGAACAGGACGCCGAGCGGATTGTCGGCCTGCTGCGCATGCTGGTCGCCGCAGGGCTGGGTTTTTTCTTTTTGATGACGGTGCAACCCAGCACACGCGAGGTTCCGGTCGTGCTCGAACGGCAATGGGCCTATGCCATGGGCACGATGGCGGCCTATTTCGCCCTTGGCCTGGTGACTTGGCTGGCGGCGCGCCGTGCGCTGGTAACCGGGTGGGCTACCTGGGTGGTTTCAGCGGCGGATTCGCTGTTTCTTGTCGTCAGTGTCTGGCTGGGCATGCGCAATGTCGGCTTGTCCGGTGACGCGGTTTTCGTTCTGCCGTCGGTCTGGCTGGTCCCGGTTGTTCTGGCGTTTGGCGTGTTGCGCGGCAATGCCCGCGTCATGGCGGTGCAGGTGTCATTGCTGGTGGTGGGGTTGCTTGCGCTGGTGGGCCTGAATGCGGCATCGGCAAGAGGCCAGCAGGACAACGCGATCTGGCTGTTCCTGTCATTGCCGCCAAACCTGATCCGGGTTTTCATGATTTCCCTTGCGGGCGTCGTCATGATCATCGCGGCGCGGCGGGTGCATGCGCTGCTGTTTAAGTCGCTTGCCGAGGCCGAACAGAGGGCCAACCTGACGCGGTACCTGCCTGCGCAGGTGGTTCAGGATCTGGGCAGCGCGGGCCTGGAGGCGCTGAAATCCGGACGCCGCCAGATGGCCGGGCTGATCTTTATTGACCTGCGCGGGTTCACGCGCCTGTCCCAGCAATTGCAGCCCCAGCAGGTCTCGGAACTGATCGCGGATTTCAGGCGCCGCGTGGCTGGGGTTGTGCGCCGTGAAAACGGGATTATCGACAAATTCATCGGCGATGCCGTGATGATCGTCTTCGAAGGTGACCGCGCCGCCGAACGATGCCTGGCCTGCGGGTGCGGGCTGCGCAGGGAAATGCTGCGCTGGACGGCCGAACGCCGGCAGGCGGGGCTTCCTTCGATCGGGGCGGGGCTGGGCATGCATTGGGGCGAGGTGTTCATCGGCGTCATAGGCGACGAAGAACGGCTGGAGTTTTCCGTCTTTGGTGATGCCGTCAACATCGCAGCCCGGCTTGAAGGTCTGACGCGGTCGCTGGACATGGACCTGGTCGTGTCGGCAGACCTTTTAGATGCGGCGGGGGCGTCGGCGGATGGGCGCGTTGACGGCGATGTCCTTGTGCCGCTTCCGCCGATCCAGGTCCGCGGCCGCAGTGGCACGTTGGACCTGCTGGGGTTTGCATCTTGTGAAACGGGGAAAGACGCGCCGGGATCATGACCCCCATTCTATTGAATGGACAGATCCAAAGTGTAGCCAACGGTTTTGCCCGTATCCCTGTCATTGCCCATCAGATAGACTCGGATTGTGTAATCCCCACTTTCCGGCAGGTCGATAGTCGTGGCGTTTCCATCAATCGAGCCGTTGTAGATCGCGCCACCGTCGCTGCCCGGAGGCAGGATGTTGAAGTAAATGACCCCATGTCCGTTCGTGTCGCTGACGGTTAGCTCTGCGAACATCTTCTGGTTCGCCTGTGCGTCCAGGTGATAGTCGAAATAACCGTCCCCGGTGATCGTTCCGCTGACCGTTGTGCCGTAGTTTCCCGGCTCAAACTTCACCACGGCCGTTTCCTGCGCCGCGCAGATCGTTGCCGGACCCGTCATCAAAATGACCAAAGCAAGTGTTCTGAACATACCATACTCTTTCTGAATTTCCCGGACCGCACCCAGTGTCGCACGCCTTTGCGCATGGCACAAACCGCGCCCGCGTTTGCGTGAGATCAAAGACGCGCCCGTCCGGGGGTGGTTGTGATAGATTGAAACCGCGAACGCAGGAGAAGACATCAATGTTGGAGATTTCGGCAAGAAAAGTCGCCCAGGTCGCGATGATGGCCCGCGAGCTTGATCGCGCCGAAGGAGAATTGCGCGCCTTCATCGACCGCATGAGCGAGGATGAACAGGCAGAGCTTGTGGCCGTGATGTGGGTCGGGCGGGAAAGTTTCTTTGCCGAAGACCTGGCCGAGGCCATTTCAACCGCCAAGTCCGAAGCCTCGACCCCCTGCGCGGATTATTTGCTGGGCACACCTCACCTGGCAGACCACCTTGAGAACGGGCTGGATGCGCTGGGAATTTCTGCCGAGGATGTCGAAAACGGCCTGATGTAGCCGCGGGTGCGGATGCGCGCGGGGCGCGCATCGCAGGGGCTGCGCGTCCGGGTGTCAGGCCAGGTGATCCACCACCTGCAGATGCTGGGCCAGCCTGTCAATTTCGGCCATCCAGTCGCCAACCAGTTTCGGGTCGCTTGGGGCCGCGTGAACTCCGGCGGGGATGGAACGGGTCAGAACGGCCTCGACCGCCAGCGAAACCGGGACCGATACCAGCCGCGCCATCGCCGTGCCGCGCGCATCGCCCCAGGCATCCATGACATAGGTTTTGTGCCAGATTTCAGTGCCGTCTTTCTCGGCTTTCAGCCCCACGCACAGGACAACCCGGTCAGGTTCGCCCTCGTCATAGGCGTTCTCGGCCCAAAACTGATCCGACATCTCTTTCAGGCGCGCGTCGCCTTCGGGGCCGGAAAGGGTCTCGATCTCGGTGAACACGTCCGACCATGCATCTGCCCAACCGTTCAGGCGCAGGGTACCGCGGACGAATTCCTTGACCGGCCAGTGATCCTCGAACTGGTACTGCGCCATGAAGGGGAGCGAGTCGCGGTTTGGATAAACCTCAAAGCTTTCCGGCGCGGGCAGCGGCGCGATATAGCTGCTGATCGCGTCCCAGGGGCGGGCAACGTCCAGCGGGGCATAGTCGCGGATCGACTTGGATGGTGAGCGCAGCGCCTTCAGAACACCCAGGGGCGACCAGCTGAATTTGTACCGGAACGGGTTCGGGTTCTTGGGGATGCCGCCGCAATACGAGATAAAGCTCAGGTGGTTTTGCGGATCGAACGCGGCCGAGGCGCGGTAATCATCGACCAGCGCATGCGCCATCAGGTGGTCGATGCCCGGATCAAGCCCCACCTCGTTGACCAACGCCACACCGGCCTCACGCGCCCTGTCGTCCAACGCGCGCATTTCGGGCGCGATGTACGACGACGAGACGAAATTGGCCTGTTTCAAGATCGCCAGTTCCGCCAGCGGCACATGCCAGTCGCCTGGCAGCATCGACACGATCACATCGCCTTTCTCCAGCACCGCACCGAGGGCGTCGATGTCAAAGGTGCGAATGTCATCGGTCAGGTCACCGACTTCGGCCCTGGCTTTTTTGATTGTCCGGTTCCAAACCACCACATTGTGTCCGCCCTGAAACAGGCGGCGCAGGCCGGGGATGGCCGACAGGCCGGTGCCGCACCAGTGAATCATCATTTCTCAGATCCCTTTGATATGGGTTTTGAAGGTTGCTTCTGCCCGGCCCCAGACGCCGCTGTCCAGGTCGGTCAGGGTCAAAAGGGACGGCAGCAATTGCGCCGCATAATCCGCCGAGCTTTCGACCGGCAGCATCGACGGCAGGTTGTCGATCGCCGTCACGTCCATCACCGGATCGGTTGCCACCCGCAGGGCGGGGGCCTCCCAGGTGGTGGCGCGGTCATAGACCGGCACCGGGTTGTAATCGCTGTCCGGGTCGCAGGCCACGTCGCCGATGGCGGTCAGGTTGCGCGGGGCGGTCAGAGCATCGCGCGGAACAAAGACCGGCGTCCCAGGACGCGCAAGGATGCAGTTCAGGAACAGGTCATGATCCAGTATCTGGGGAAAAGGCCCGCCGCTGGCGGTTTCGGCCATGTCCCACTTGGTGACGCTGACGCCCATCGCTTCGCATAGGTCTGCCGCGCCTGCACCCACGCGGCCCAGCGCGCCGATGACTATGGCGCGGGGGCGGTCTGTGGCACTTGCGTCCAGTTCGGCCAGGACCTCGGCGTTCAGGGCGTCCTTGCTTGGGTAAACCCCGACGGGCGGACATTCTTCACCGCGTTGCTGCGCCGCCCATGTTTTCAGCGTGACCGCAGCCCCGGCATACCCGGCCCAATAGCCAAAGGCGGCAACCCGGCGGCCGTCCTCATCCACCAGGTATTCAAGGTCATAAAGCGTTCCGCCACCGGCCTTGAACCGCTCCAACAAGGCGCGGCCGGAATGCTGCCCCTTGTAGGCATGGCCAAACATGATGTGGCGATGGGGCAGGGGCGTGCCGTCTTCGGGCAGTTCCTTGAGCCCGAAGATGATCGCATCCAGCGGCGCGTCGGGCCACGCGTTCTCGGCCGCGATTTCACAGCCCGCTTCCTTGTAGCCGTCCAGCGGGATCGCACGGACCGAGCTTTCTTCGACGGTCACGCGGATGCCCGCGGCGATCAGCCTTTCGGCACCTTCGGGGGTCAGCCCCACCCGTTCTTCATTCGGGCGCTGCTCGGCCCGGACCCACAGATGTGTCATGTGATATCCCTTATGTCACAAGAACCCGGCGGCTCGGATCGCCTGAACCGAAGGCCGCGCTTCCATCGCCGCGCGAAAGGCGACTATTGCCGGAAAGGCCGAAACATCGACGCCATCACCTTCCAGCCAGTTGCACACCACATAGAGGTAGGGATCAGCGATCGAGAATGCCTCACCCAGAACAAATGGCCCGCGCAGCCCGTTTGACGAAATATAGGCGCAGGACTCAGTCATGGTCTCGGCGACCTTGTTGGTCATGTCCGCCCGGCTGGCATCCTTGTCGGCCCAGCGATGCCCGCGCTTTTTATGCGCGTGGTTCACATGCATGGTCGAGGCCAGATAGTACATCACCTCGCGCATCCGCGCCGCCAAAAGCGGGTCGGCAGGAACCAGCCCGGCCTCGGGGGCCTTGGCGGCGATATACTCCAGCAGCGCACCGGTCTCGGTCAGGATGCCGCCATCAACCACCAGCGCCGGCACCCGGCCCTTGGGGTTGATCTGCTTGTATGCAGGCCCGGTCTGCTCGCCCTCGGCGACGTTCAGTTGGATGGCCTCATAGTCAAGGCCGCTTTCTTCCAGCGCAATCGCGACAGCGACCGAGATCGTCAGCGGGGCACAGTAAAGTTGCATCGGGAAACCTCCGAGGGGCTACAGGTGGGTCTGCGCGAATTGCCGGTCGCGCGCTTCAAGATGGGGAACGGCGTTGAACAAGACCGGGCTCATCCGTGCGCCAATCGGGTGCAGACGATGCATCGAGGTGTTCATGATGGCAAGGGCAACCCGCGCCATGGCCGGGATATCCAGCCCCATCGCCTGACGAACCGCCATCGAAATCAACCCGCCCGAGGTCACGACGATGGCCGGGCCCGGTTCCGTTCCGATATCCCTCAGCGCGCCGGCCACACGGGTTTCGAAGTGTTCAAATGTTTCGGGCGTATCCTGGATGTCACCATTGGCCCATGCTGCAAACGTCATGGGAAGATGTTCGACAAAGCCTTCGCGATCGGTGGGAATCGCGACCCCATGCTGTTCTTCGAACAGTTTTGCTATGGTGAAATACTCGATCTCATTCAGGCGCTCGTCCTGGGACGGGGCGGGCAAACCCATGCTGCTGGCGGTTTCGACATGCCGGACAAGCGTCCCGCAATAGACGCGGGGATAGTGCGCGCCGGTCTCGTTCAGATGTGCCCCCAACCAGCGGGCCTGCTGATGTCCAAGGTCGCTGAGCTTGTCGTAATCGGCCTCGTTCCGGGCCTCAGTGTTGGCCTGGCCGTGGCGCACCAATGTTATATATGACATTCGGGTCCCTCTGCTGGGCAGAGTCTTAGGGCAGGTTCTTTCCGGGGGCCAGAGGGGTTCGAAGCTCAAGCCCGCTTTTCCCGGTCCACGCCAGTCAGCGCCTGCTGCGAAACCTCTGCCCGACCGGGCCAAACGGTCGATTTCTCATGTTGCGTAACGGAAAAAAGTTTCCTATAGGATACAAAACCGCCGCATGCGGCCGTATACCCCACATACCCGAGCCAGATTTGGGCACGCCCATGACCGCTGAAAACACAAACATGTCGTCGTGCGACGCCGGTTCACAACCACCGGTGTCAAACCACTGTTGCCCGATGCCGACAGGGTATCACAGACCGCGCAACATGACCGGGCTGGCGCTGGTCGCGCAATTCAACAGGAAAGGTCCCTGAGATGGCCGATGCTCTGAAACGAACCCCGCTATATGACCTCCACGTCGAACTCGGCGGCAAGATGGTCGATTTTGCCGGGTGGGACATGCCGGTCCAATACCCGATGGGCATCATGGGCGAACACAAGCAATGCCGCGAAAAGGCCGCCCTGTTCGATGTCAGTCACATGGGTCAGGTCATTCTGCGCGGGCCGGATGTCGGCCAAAAGCTCGAAACCCTGTGCCCACAGGCCTATGCGACACTTCCGGAAGGCAAGGCGCGGTACGGCTTCTTTACCAACGCCTCGGGCGGGATCATGGACGACCTGATCGTGTCGAATGCGGGCGATCACTACTTTGTCGTGGTGAACGCGGCGCTGCGCCACCAGGATATTCCGCATATGCAGGCCAACCTGGATGGCGTCGAAGTGACCGAAATCTTTGATCGTGCCCTCATTGCCATCCAGGGCCCCGCCGCCGAGGATGTGGTGGCGGCCCACTGCCCGGCGGCCCGTGACCTGACCTTCATGGAAACTACGGTTGCGCGGATCATGGGCGCCGAATGCCGAATCTCGCGGTTGGGTTACACCGGTGAGGACGGTTACGAAATCTCGATCCCCGAAGGCAAGGCCGTCGAGATTGCCCGTGCCTTCCTGGCGCATGACGATTGCGAACCAGCAGGCCTAGGCGCCCGCGACAGCCTGCGGCTCGAGGCCGGCCTGTGCCTCTATGGCAATGACATCGACCAGGGCACATCGCCGATCGAGGCGGCGCTGGGGTGGGCCATTCAGAAACGCCGCAAGGCCGAAGGCGGCTTTCCGGGTGCGGCACGTATCCAGAAAGAACTGGCCGAAGGCCCCGCACGAAAACTGGTCGGTATCAAGCCCGCAGGCCGCGCACCCGCCCGCCAGGGCGTCGAAATCCAGGATGATCAGGGCAACACCATCGGGCAGATCACGTCAGGCGGGTTCGGCCCAACCGTTGGAGGCCCCGTCGCCATGGGCTATGTGTCTGCAGACCATTCCGCGCAGGGCACCGCCGTCAACCTGATCATCCGGGGCAAGCCGCAGCCGGCCCAGATCGTGGCGCTGCCCTTCGTAACCCAAAACTACAAGCGTTGAAGTCAGGAGAGTTAGATCATGGCAACCTATTATTCCGAAGAACATGAATGGATCGACGTCGACGGCGACACTGCCACTCTGGGCATTACCAAACATGCCGCCGAGCAATTAGGCGACGTCGTGTTCGTGGAACAACAGGACGTGGGCGAAGAATTCGCCAAAGACGGTGAAATCGGCGTGATCGAATCGGTCAAGGCCGCGTCCGAGCTCTACGCGCCGGTCGACGGTGAAATCATCGAGATCAACGAAACCCTGGCGGACAATCCCGGCGCCCTGAACGAAGACCCCGAAGGCGAGGCCTGGATTTACAAGATCAAAATCACGGACGCCGCACAGCTTCAGGACCTGATGGACGAGGCCGGGTACAAGGCCTTCATCGGCTGACCCCGCCCCGGAGCCCTGCTATCGGGGCTCCGCCCTTTCATCTTTTTGCAAATACTCCCGCCGGAGGCGTCCACCAGAGCCGCCGGGCGAAACATCCCACCAGGAGCGCAACAATGGCCTTCAAACTGACTGACTACGAAGCCTACGATTTTGCCAATCGTCGCCATATCGGCCCAAGCCCGACAGAAATGCGCGACATGCTCAAGGTGATCGGCTTCAAGACGCTCGACCAGTTAATCGACGCCACCGTCCCGCCTGCGATCCGGCAGAAGGAACCGCTGGACTGGGGTCCGGCGATGACCGAGCGGGACGCGCTTTTCCACATGAAACAAGTGGCCGGCAAGAACAAGGTCCTGACCTCGCTGATTGGTCAGGGCTATTATGGCACCACCACGCCTGCGCCGATCTTGCGCAACATTCTGGAAAACCCGGCCTGGTACACCGCCTACACCCCCTATCAGCCCGAAATCAGCCAGGGCCGTCTTGAGGCGCTGTTGAACTTCCAGACCATGGTCAGCGACCTGACCGGTCTGGACGTGGCCAACGCGTCCCTGCTGGACGAAGCCACAGCCGCGGCCGAAGCCATGGCAATGGCCAAGCGCGGCGGGCGGTCCAAGGCCAACAACGCGGCCTTCTTTGTTGACCGCAACTGCCACCCGCAGACCATCGCGGTGATCAAAACGCGGGCCGAGCCTCTGGGCATTGACGTGCAAGTCGCCGATCCCGACGATCTGGATGCAGGCGCGGTCTTTGGCGCGATCTTCCAGTATCCGGGCACCTATGGCCATGTGCGCGACTACACTGCCGAAATCGCGGCGCTGCACGAACACAAAGCTATCGCCATCGTCGCCGCCGATATCCTGTCTCTGGCGCTGCTGAAATCCCCCGGCGAGATGGGGGCGGACATTGCCATCGGCTCGACCCAGCGCTTTGGCGTGCCGATGGGATATGGCGGACCGCATGCCGCCTACATGGCGACCACGGACAAGCTCAAGCGGGCGATGCCGGGCCGGATCATCGGTGTCAGCATCGACAGCCGGGGCAACAAGGCCTATCGCCTTGCGCTGCAAACCCGTGAACAGCATATCCGGCGCGAGAAAGCCAACTCGAACGTCTGCACAGCGCAGGCGCTGCTGGCGGTGATTGCCTCGATGTATGCGGTCTATCACGGCCCTGACGGGATCAAGGCCATCGCGCAAACGGTCCACCGCCGCGCGGCGCGCCTGGCGGCCGGGCTGGAAGAGGCGGGCTTTGTCGTCGAGCCGCACGTCTTTTTCGACACGATCACCGTCGATGTCGGCCACCTGCAAAAAACCGTCATGGAGGCCGCAGTCGCCCGTGGCGTCAACCTGCGCAAGGTGGGCGATACCAAGGTCGGCATCAGCCTGGATGAACAGACCCGGCCCGAGACCATCGAAGCCGTCTGGGGTGCCTTCGGCATCGACAAGAAAGACGACAACTCGAAAGTGGCCTATCGCCTGCCGGACTACGCGCTGCGCGAGACGCCCTATCTGACCCACCCGATCTTTCACAAGAACCGGGCCGAGGCCGAGATGACCCGCTATATGCGCCGTCTGGCCGACCGCGACCTGGCGCTGGACCGGGCGATGATCCCGCTGGGGTCCTGCACCATGAAACTGAACGCCACGATCGAGATGATCCCGGTCACCTGGCCCGAGTTCGGCAATCTGCACCCGTTCTGCCCAAAAGATCAGGCGCAGGGCTACACGCAAATGATTGCCGATCTGAACGACAAGCTGTGCCAGATCACGGGCTATGACGCGATCAGCCAACAGCCCAACTCGGGCGCGCAGGGGGAATATGCGGGGCTGCTGACCATCCGCAACTATCACATCGCCCGCGGCGAAGGGCACCGCAATGTCTGCCTGATCCCGACCTCGGCGCATGGCACCAACCCGGCCTCGGCGCAGATGGTGGGCTGGCAGGTGGTGCCGGTGCAATCGGATGAGAACGGCAACATCGACCTGAATGACTTCCGCGCCAAGGCGGAAAAGCATTCCGATCATCTGGCCGGTTGCATGATCACCTACCCCTCGACCCATGGCGTGTTCGAGACCACCGTGCAAGAGGTCTGTCAGATCACCCATGACCATGGCGGTCAGGTCTATATCGACGGCGCCAACATGAACGCCATGGTGGGCCTGTCGCGTCCCGGTGACATTGGCGGTGACGTCAGCCACCTGAACCTGCACAAGACCTTCTGCATTCCGCATGGCGGTGGTGGCCCCGGCATGGGTCCGATCGGCGTCAAGGCGCATCTTGAGGAACACCTGCCCGGCCACCCGGAATACGGCACCGCCGTGGGTCCGGTCTCGGCCGCGCCCTTTGGGTCTCCGTCGATCCTGCCGGTCAGCTGGGCCTATGTGCTGCTGATGGGCGGCGCGGGTCTGACGCAGGCGACCAAAGTGGCGATCCTGAACGCCAACTACATCGCGGCGCGTCTGGCCGATGCCTATCCGATCCTCTACACGTCCGAGTCCGGTCGTGTGGCGCATGAATGCATCCTCGACACCCGTCCGTTGGCGGATGAGGGCAATGTAAGTGTGGACGATGTCGCCAAACGCCTGGTCGACAGCGGCTTTCACGCGCCAACCATGTCCTGGCCGGTGGCCGGAACCCTGATGGTGGAACCCACCGAGTCGGAACCCAAGGACGAGCTGGACCGCTTCTGCGACGCGATGCTGTCGATCCGGGCCGAGGCGCAGGACATCATCGACGGCAAGATCGACGCAGAGAACAACCCGCTGAAAAACGCCCCCCATACGGTGCGCGATCTGGTCGGCGACTGGGACCGGCCCTATAGCCGCGAACAGGCCTGTTTCCCTCCGGGTTCGATGGGTGTCGACAAATACTGGTCGCCCGTGAACCGCGTCGACAACGCCTATGGCGACCGCAACCTTGTTTGCACCTGCCCGCCTATGTCCGAGTATGAGGACGCGGCCGAGTAACACCTGAAAACCCCGCCGAGTTTCGGCGGGGTTTGTTGCTGATCGGAAACTTGTGTTCCCGCATATGCCCTTTTGGGGTGTCGTTTTCCGCATCGAAAGCGTCTTTTTCGCTTGCTGCAGCTGCATTGCCCCCATACCCCTGTCCGCGGGACACCCCTCCCCAACGAGGGGCGTGTATCTGGAAGGGTAATACACATGACTATCGAACAACCGGCGACGCGGCCGGCGAATCCGCGTTTCTCCTCGGGCCCCTGTGCCAAACCCCCCACATTTGATCTGTCCAAACTGGCCGACGCTGCGCTGGGCCGTTCGCACCGTGCCGCTGTCGGCAAGGACAAGCTGAAGGCAGCCATCGAAGGCACGCGCGAGGTGCTGGGCATTCCGGCGGATTACAAAATCGGCATCGTTCCCGCCTCGGACACCGGCGCGGTTGAAATGGCGCTGTGGTCGCTGCTGGGTGAACGCAAGGTCGAGATGCTGGCGTGGGAAAGCTTTGGCGCGGGCTGGGTGACCGACGTGGTCAAGCAGCTGAAGATCGACGCCGAGGTAAAGACCGCAGAGTACGGTCAACTGGTTGATCTGGCCTCGGTCGATTTCGCCAATGACGTGGTATTTACGTGGAACGGCACAACTTCGGGCGTGCGGGTTCCCAATGGCGACTGGATCGCCGATGACCGTCAGGGTCTGACGATCTCTGACGCGACCAGCGCAGCCTTTGCGATGGACCTGCCCTGGGACAAGCTGGATGTGACAACATTTAGCTGGCAGAAAGTGCTGGGCGGCGAAGCGGCCCACGGGATGCTGATCCTCAGCCCGCGCGCGGTTGAACGGCTGGAAAGCTATACCCCCGCATGGCCATTGCCCAAGATTTTCCGCCTGACCAAGGGTGGCAAGCTGATCGACGGCATCTTTACCGGGGCTACGATCAACACGCCCTCGATGCTGGCGGTCGAAGATTACCTGTTCGCGCTGGACTGGGCGCGCTCGGTTGGTGGCTTGCAGGGGCTGATCGCCCGTGCCGACGCTAATGCCGGTGCGGTTCATGCCTTCTGCGACCAGAATGACTGGATCGCCAATCTGGCCGAAGATGCGGCGACGCAGTCGAACACGTCCGTATGCCTGAAATTCACCGATGATCGCATTCAGGACGGCGCGAGCTTTGCCAAGGCCGTGGCCAAGCGTCTTGAGGCCGAGAATATCGCGCTGGATATCGGCGCCTATCGCGACGCGCCTGCGGGCCTGCGCATCTGGTGCGGTGGCACGGTCGAGACCTCGGATATCGAGGCGATGCTGCCGTGGCTGGCATGGGCCTTTGAGGCCGAGATCGCGGCGCAGTCTGAGGCTGCCTGACTTTTCACCGGGCCGCCCAAGGCCCGGACCTTTCACAAAATTCAAGGACCAGAGAAATGGCCCCCAAAGTACTCGTATCCGACAAGCTTAGCGAAACCGCCGTGCAGATCTTCCGCGACCGCGGCATTGACGTGGATTTCATGCCCGACCTGGGCAAGGACAAGGACAAGCTGGCCGAGGTGATCGGTCAGTATGACGGTCTTGCCATCCGTTCGGCCACCAAGGTGACCCCGGCCATTCTTGAAAAGGCCGACAAGCTGAAAGTCATCGGCCGCGCCGGGATCGGCACGGACAATGTCGACAAGGAAGCGGCGTCCAAGAAGGGTGTGATCGTGATGAACACGCCGTTCGGCAACATGATCACCACCGCAGAACACGCGATTGCGATGATGTTCGCGGTAGCACGGCAAATCCCCGAGGCCAGCGCCTCGACCCATGCGGGCAAGTGGGAAAAGTCCAAATTCATGGGCATCGAGCTGACCAACAAGACCCTCGGCGTGATCGGCGCGGGCAACATTGGCGGCATCGTCTGCGAACGCGCGCTTGGCCTGAAGATGAAGGTTGTGGCCTATGACCCCTATCTGGGCGAAGAGAAAGCCGCCAAGATGGGCGTGGAAAAGGTCGAACTGGACGAGTTGCTGGCGCGCGCCGATTTCATCACTCTGCACGTTCCGCTGACAGATCAGACCCGCAACATCCTGGGCCGCGAAAACCTGGCCAAAACCAAGAAGGGCGTGCGTATCGTCAACTGTGCCCGCGGTGGTCTGGTCGACGAGGAAGCGCTGGCCGAGGCGCTGCAATCGGGTCATGTAGCCGGTGCGGCCTTTGACGTGTTCAGCGAGGAACCAGCCAAGGAAAACCCGCTGTTCAACCTGCCAAACGTCGTCTGCACGCCGCACCTTGGTGCCGCAACGACCGAAGCGCAGGAAAACGTGGCCCTGCAAGTGGCCGAGCAGATTTCCAACTATCTGCTGACCGGCGCCGTTGAAAACGCGCTGAACATGCCCAGCGTGACCGCCGAAGAGGCCAAGGTCATGGGCCCCTGGATCAAACTGGCTGGCCATCTGGGCAGCTTCATCGGCCAGATGACGGATGAACCGATCAAGGCGATCAACATCCTGTATGACGGCGTCGTGTCCGAGATGAATCTGGCGGCGCTGAACTGTTCCGTCGTGGCGGGGATCATGAAAAAGTTCAACCCCGAGGTGAACATGGTGTCTGCCCCGGTTGTGGCCAAAGAACGCGGAATTCAGATCTCGACCACCAACCAGGACAAGTCGGGCGCATTCGAGGGGTACATCAAGGTAACCGTCGTGACCGACAATCGGGAACGTTCCATCGGCGGAACCGTCTTCAGCGACGGCAAGCCGCGCTTCATCCAGATCAAAGGCATCAATATCGACGCCGAGGTCGGTGCCCACATGCTGTATACCACGAACGAGGACGTGCCCGGTATCATCGGCGCGTTGGGGCAGACAATGGGCAGCCACGGCGTCAATATCGCCAACTTTACCCTTGGACGTTCAAGTGCGGGCGGCGGCGCAATCGCCCTGCTGTATGTTGACGAGCCTGTCCCGGCCGAAGCACGGGCAAAGCTTGCGGAAACCGGCCTGTTCACGCAGATCAAACCGTTGGAATTCGACGTCGCCTGAACTGGGCCGTTGACTGTCTGAAAGACAAGATTGCCCGCGCCGGTCTGGCGCGGGCAATTCATTTTTCAGCCATCGTGTATCTGCCACCAGGCAATCATGGCCGCAGCCAGGGGGCCGCCGATGAAAGATCCAGTTTACGCCGTGGGCAACCTGCATGGAAACCAGCCCGAGTTCGAATGGGCCAGGTCCCTGATCCCTGGCAAGGCCGCGGGCTTTGGCATCCCTTTGTGACCGGCCGCCGATGGCTGTCAGATTTGCGTCGTCATGCGGTATCCAGCCGCAAAATACAGCTTGGCCAGGGTGACGGGTTGCCCCTGCAGCCAGGTGATGCGTTCGGTCGTGAAAATGGGCTCGCCCTCGGGGACGTCCAGAAACCCGGCGAGCGATGTATCGGCACGGCTGGCAAGAAAAGTCAGTTCGACATTGGTGAACGGGATGGTTTCGACCAGCCATTCGTTCGGGCCGGTTCCGGTGAAATCGGCCTGCGAAACCTGCGGCACGCTTTCAACCACGATCCAGCGGTCTTCGTATTGAAACGGCGTGTTGCCGGAATAGTGCATGCACCGCACATGCATGACGTCCTGACCCGCCCGCAAGGCCAGCCGCGCGCTGAGCCAATCGGGCGCGGTGCAGACCTCGCTGGAAACCAGGGCATAGCGGTAGGTGCCGCCCATTGCCTCGACCTCGTCCCGGACAAGCGGGATGGTAAACCGCGCCTGCCTTTGCGGCGCGCTCAATACCCGCGTTCCGGCCTTGCGCCTGCGTTCAAGAAACCCCTCATCGGCCAGCTCGCGCAGCGCCCTGTTGACTGTCGTGCGCGTGCAGGAAAAGGCAACGGCCAGTTCCTGTTCGTTCGGCAGTAGCGAATCCGGACGCCATTCTCCGGATCGGATGCGTTCAAGAACGGTTTGCTTGATGTCTTTATAGCTTGTGGTGTCGCTGTGCCGGGTCATCGTGATTTGGTCCTTTCGGCGGGTCTAAAGCCCAGCCGCAAGGCTGGCAACCGCCTTGCGATAAGACGCGACGATCGACGCGCGTGCGATGTGACACCGGCCACGGACCATGTGGCGCCCGGCGGACCACAGATCGGTTAACACCCCATCCGGCGCCGCAAATATCAGCCCGTCCAGCAATTGGTCATCTTTCAGGCCACAAAACGCCGGGTGGGTTCGGTCCAGGGCCACCAGATCGGCCAGCTTGCCCGGGGCGATCACACCTGAATTGCGACCCAGCGCCTGTGCGCCGCCTGTTGCGGCACCGGAATAAAGGGTCTGCCCAACCGACCCGGCCCCCCGGATCATGACCGCGCGTGTCTGATCCTGCAGGCGTTGGGAATATTCCAGGGTCCGCAACTCTTCGGTCAGGGAAATCCGGATGTTGGAATCAGACCCTATTCCATAGGCCCCGCCGCTTTCGACAAAGAGGCGGCCGTTGAAAATTCCATCGCCCAGGTTGGCTTCGGTGACGGGGCACAGGCCCGCAACCGCCCCGGACCTGGCCAGCGCCTGGGTTTCGGCCCTGGTCATATGGGTGGCGTGAATCAGGCACCACCTGTCGTCGACATCGGCATTGCCCAGCAACCATTCAACCGGTCGGGCACCCAATGCGGCCTGAACATCGGTGACTTCCTGTTGCTGTTCCGCAATGTGGATGTGAACCGGCCCCTGCGAGGCCTCGGCAAGCGCCACCTCAAGGTCCTGTGGCGCGGTTGCGCGCAGCGAATGGGGCGCAATGCCGACAGCCATGTCCGGGTGACATGTCGCGGCCCTGCATTCGTCGCGCAGCTTAAGGAACCTGTCGATGTCATTTCCGAATCGCAACTGGCCACCGGCCAGCGGATCACGCGATACGCTGCCATAGGTGTAGAGAACCGGCAAATGGGTCAGACCGATTCCGGTCATCTGGGCCGCCGCGAAAATGCGCTGGCTCAGTTCCGACAGCGCCGCATAGGGCACGCCGCCGGGTTGGTGATGCACATAATGAAACTCTCCGACCGAGGCATAGCCCGCCTCTTGCATTTCCATGAAGACCAGCGCGGCGATTGCTTCGACATGGTCCGGGGTCAGCCTGTCCAGGAACCGGTACATCAGGTTGCGCCAGGTCCAGAAGCTTTCGCGCCCTGCGACGCGCTGCTCGGTTCGGCCGGCCATCGCCCGTTGAAACGCGTGGCTGTGCAGGTTGGCAGGCGCGGGCAACAGAACATCGACCCGCGTGTCACCTGCAACCGCGGGGACACCATGTTCGATCTTGTTGATGTGCCCGTGCCCTGTTTCGACCCTCAGGTTCGAAACCCAGTCAGAGCCTAATAGGGCAGTTTTGGCGTGAATCATCATCCCACTTCCATTTTGTGTAGACTTTAAACTTTTACCCGTATACGAAAAATCCACAAGCAAGGGGAGTCCCAAAGAATCGCCATGACAGAAAAATCCGTTCTTCATGTCGCACGCATGGCGACCATGGCCGAAAGTTCCGCACCTTACGGGCTGATCGAAGACGCGGCACTTGTGATTGACGATGGCGTGATCGCCTGGGCCGGTCCGCGCGCCGGGTTGCCGGGTGCCTATGCGGATTGGCCTGGCCAGGAATTGGGGGACCGGTTGCTGACACCGGCGCCAATTGATGCCCATACCCACGTCGTATTTGGCGGCGACCGCGC
The DNA here is from genome assembly GCF_056160865.1 of Ruegeria sp. ABD4_443. Taxonomy (NCBI): domain Bacteria; kingdom Pseudomonadati; phylum Pseudomonadota; class Alphaproteobacteria; order Rhodobacterales; family Roseobacteraceae; genus Ruegeria; species Ruegeria sp. ABD4_443. The sequence continues at coordinate 239,855 of NZ_JBSWYA010000004.1, forward strand.
GTCAGAGTTCGAGATGCGCCTGAACGGCGCAAGTTACGAGCAAGTGGCGCGCGCCGGGGGCGGTATCCTGTCGACGGTCACCGCAACGCGCGCAGCCAGCGAAGAAGACCTGTTGCAGGCTGCATTGCCGCGGGTCGACGCGCTGCTGGCCGAGGGGACAAGCTGTATCGAGATCAAGTCCGGCTATGGGCTTGATACCGACACCGAGTTGCGCATGTTGCGTGCCGCGCGCCGGATCGCGATGGTGCGCCCTGTCCGGGTGCGGACCAGCTTTTTGGGCGCGCATGCCATTCCGCCGGAATTTGCCGGACAGGCTGATGCCTATATTGATGATGTCTGCATTCCGACCCTGCAAGCGGCCCATGACGCGGGTCTTGTGGATGCGGTAGACGGGTTCTGCGAGGGGATCGCGTTTGATACCCGGCAGATCGCCCGCGTATTCGACGCTGCGCGCGAATTGGGCATCCCGGTCAAGCTGCACGCGGAACAATTGTCCAATTTGGGCGGGGCCCGGCTGGCGGCGTCATATGGTGCCCTGTCCGCGGATCATATCGAATATCTGGATGCAGGTGGCGCAGGGGCCATGGCCGCGTCGGGCACGGTCGCAGTCCTGTTGCCGGGCGCCTTTTACACGTTGCGCGAAACGCAAATGCCGCCGGTCGATGCCTTGCGAAAGCACGGTGTTCCTATTGCGCTGGCCACGGACTGCAATCCCGGGTCGTCCCCCATGACGTCCTTGCTGTTGACGATGAACATGGGCTGCACGTTGTTTCGCCTGACACCGGAAGAGGCGCTGGCGGGGGTCACCCGCAACGCCGCCCGCGCCCTGGGCCTGGATGACACCGGCGTCATTGCGGTTGGAAAGCGGGCCGACCTGGCGGTGTGGGATGTCGCGCACCCGGCCGAGCTTGCCTATCGCATCGGCTTTAACCCGCTGCATCGGCGTATTTTCGGAGGCACTGCATGAAACCGCTTACTCTTGTCCCAGGTCAGGCCAGCTTGGCGCAACTGGCAGACGTGTACCGGAACGAAACCCCGGTCCGGCTGGACGACGCCTGTCGCCCGCACGTGGAAGCCGCCGCAGCCCAGATAGCCGAGGCCGCCGCGGGATCAGAGCCTGTTTACGGGGTGAACACCGGGTTTGGTAAGCTGGCCAGTCTCAAAATTGCACCCGGCGACACATCGCGCCTGCAACGCAATCTGATCCTCAGCCATTGCTGCGGTGTGGGCGCACCGATGCCGCGGGCTCTGGTCCGGTTGATGATGACGTTGAAACTGTTGTCTTTCGGGCGTGGCGCGTCAGGCGTGCGTTGGGAGCTGGTCGAATTGTTGCAGAACATGCTGGCCCGCGGGGTCGTTCCGGTGATCCCGGCGCAAGGCTCCGTCGGAGCCTCTGGCGACCTTGCGCCGCTTGCCCATATGACGGCGGTCATGATCGGCGAGGGCGAGGCCGAGGTCTCGGGCCAGGTGCTGCCTGGCGCCAAGGCGCTGGAAATGGCTGGATTAGAGCCTGTTGAGCTTGGCCCCAAGGAAGGGCTGGCCTGTATAAACGGAACCCAGTTCTCGACCGCTTACGGGTTGGCGGGCCTGTTCGATTCCTGGCGCGCGGCGATCAATGCCCTGGTGATTTCGGCGGCGTCAACGGATGCGATCATGGGATCGACCGCGCCCCTGCGCCCCGAGATCCACACCCTGCGCGGGCATCGCGGGCAAATCGAGGCCGCAGGCACGATGCGAGCGATTCTGGACGGGTCTGAAATACGCGAAAGCCACCGTGACGGCGACCACCGGGTTCAGGACCCGTATTGTATCCGGTGTCAGCCTCAGGTCACCGGCGCCGCGATGGACGTGCTGCGCCAGGCCGCGACCACCCTTGTGACCGAAGCAAACGCGGCGACCGACAATCCGCTGGTTCTGACTGATCCGGCCGCGATTGTTTCGGGCGGGAACTTTCACGCCGAACCCGTGGGGTTCGCGGCGGACATGATCGCGCTGGCCCTGTCCGAAATCGGCGCAATTGCCCAACGGCGGATCGCCCTGATGGTGGACCCGACGCTCAGCTTTGATCTGCCGCCCTTTCTGACGCCGGAACCGGGGCTGAATTCGGGGCTGATGATTGCCGAAGTCACCACCGCCGCGCTGATGAGCGAGAACAAGCACCTGGCCAATCCCTGCGTCACCGACAGCACGCCGACCTCGGCCAACCAGGAAGACCACGTTTCGATGGCCGCGCATGGGGCGCGTCGGCTTGGCCGGATGGTTGAAAACCTCAATTACATTCTGGGGATCGAACTGCTGTGCGCCGCGCAGGGGATCGAGTTTCGCGCGCCGCTGGCCACCAGTCCGGCGTTGCAACGCGCCATTGCGCGCGTGCGGGCTGACATCCCGGCCCTGGCCGAGGATCGGTTTCTTGCGCCCGACCTGGAACAGGCCCGCGGGCTGGTCGCAGGCGGTGCCTTGCTAGAGGCGCTGGACCTGTCCATGCCGGACCTGGCGTGATGCAGGTATTCGATGTTCATAAGGGCAGCGGTCCGATTGTTCTGGGTCAGCCCCATGGCGGCACTTTTGTGCCGCCCGACATCCGAACGCGTCTTGACGCAAACGGGCAAACGCTGAAAGACACTGATTGGCACATAAACAGGATCTATAAAGGGCTTTTGACGAATGCGACCGTCGTTCGGTCCAATGTCCACCGCTATGTGATTGACTGCAACCGCGACCCGGCGGGCGCGTCGCTTTACCCCGGGCAGAACACAACGACATTGGTGCCGCTGACCGATTTCGATGGCGTGGCTATTTGGCGCGCCGGGCAAGAGCCGTCGGCGGACGAGATCGAACATCGTCGTCAAGCCTATCACGCGCCCTACCACGCCGCGCTTGAGGCCGAGTTGCAGCGCGTCCGGGACAAATATGGGTTCGCAATCCTGTTTGATTGTCATTCGATCCGCAGCGTCATTCCCTTCCTGTTCTCAGGCACATTGCCGGACATGAATATCGGCACCGATGATGGTGTGACCTGCGCGCCGGAAATCGAGTCTATTACACAGGAATTCGCCGCATCTTCGCCGTACAGCACCATCCTGAACGGCCGGTTTCGAGGCGGCTGGACCACGCGCCATTACGGCCGACCGTCCGAAGGGGTGCATGCCCTTCAGATGGAGCTTTCGCAATCCACCTATCTGACCACCGAGGCCGCGCCGTGGAGCTATGACACGGCCAAGGCCACCCGCCTGCGCCGCTGGTTGCGCGATATTCTGGACGCCATCCAGGGCACTGCATTGGAGCTTACGCCATGACTGATCCTCGCAAGAACACCCGTGACATCTATCCGCCCACTGGCCCTGACCTGAACGCCAAAAGCTGGGTCACCGAGGCGCCGCTGCGGATGCTGATGAACAACCTGCATCCCGATGTGGCCGAAAACCCGCACGAGCTGGTGGTCTATGGCGGAATTGGTCGGGCCGCGCGCACCTGGGAGGACTTTGACCGGATCGTCGCGGGCCTCAAGGACCTTGAGGCGGACGAGACCCTGATCGTCCAGTCGGGCAAACCGATTGCAATCATCCGCACGCATAAGGATGCGCCGCGTGTTCTGATCGCCAATTCAAACCTCGTGCCACATTGGGCGAACTGGGATCATTTCAACGCGCTCGATAAGAAGGGCCTGATGATGTACGGCCAGATGACCGCCGGGTCGTGGATCTATATCGGCACGCAGGGCATCGTTCAGGGCACCTATGAAACCTTTGCCGAGGCCGGGCGCCAGCATTATGGCGGCGACCTGACCGGCAAGTGGATTCTGACCGGCGGTCTGGGCGGCATGGGCGGGGCGCAGCCATTGGCCGCGGTCTTTGCCGGGGCCAGCTGTCTGGCGGTTGAATGCAACCCGGACAGCATCGATTTCCGCCTGCGCACGAAATACCTGGACGAAAAGGCCGAGACACTGGACGAGGCATTGGAAATGATCGACCGCTGGACCAAGGCGGGCGAGGCGAAGTCCGTCGGCCTGCTGGGCAATGCGGCCGAGGTTTTTCCGGAAATCTACCGCCGGATGGCCGATGGCGGCATGCGCCCCGATATCGTCACCGATCAGACCAGCGCGCATGACCCGATCAACGGCTACTTGCCTCTGGGCTGGTCAATGGCTGAATGGCGAGACAAGCGCGAAACAGACCCTAAAGCGGTGGAAAAGGCCGCGCGGGTCTCGATGAAGCAGCATGTTGCGGCAATGGTTGATTTCTGGAACGCGGGTGTGCCGACGCTGGATTACGGCAACAACATCCGACAGGTCGCGCAGGACGAAGGGCTTGAGAACGCCTTTGCCTTTCCCGGCTTTGTGCCTGCTTATATCCGCCCGCTGTTTTGCAAAGGGATCGGGCCGTTCCGCTGGTGTGCCCTGTCGGGCGACCCCGAGGACATTTATAAGACCGACGCCAAGATGAAGGAGCTTTTCCCCGAGAACGAGCACCTGCATCGCTGGATCGACATGGCGCAGGACCGTATTGCGTTTCAGGGTCTGCCAGCCCGTATCTGCTGGATCGGGCTGGGGGATCGGCACCGCGCGGGTCTGGCCTTCAACGAGATGGTTGCCAATGGCGAGTTGAAGGCGCCGGTCGTAATTGGCCGCGATCACCTGGATTCGGGGTCCGTCGCCAGCCCCAACCGCGAGACCGAAGCGATGCTGGATGGCTCGGACGCGGTGTCGGACTGGCCGCTGTTGAATGCGCTGATCAACACCGCCAGCGGCGCGACCTGGGTGTCGCTGCATCATGGCGGCGGTGTTGGCATGGGCTTTAGCCAGCACGCCGGCGTCGTGATCTGCGCGGATGGGACAGAAGACGCGGCAAGGCGGCTGGAACGGGTTTTGTGGAACGACCCGGCCTCGGGCGTCTGGCGCCATGCCGACGCAGGCTATGAGATTGCCAGGGATTGCGCCCGCGAGCACGGGCTGAGATTGCCGGGCATCCTGGGGTAGGGCGCATCAAACTGCCTCTGGCGAAAATGCTGCGGCTGCGATATGCGCAGGAGACCCCGCAGGAGACCTCAGATGTTCATCGCCACATTGCTGACCGACCCAAACGCACCTTCGCTGGAACCGTCTTTGGTCGAAACCTTGCGCAATGCCTGGGGCGGCGACGAAATCCGGTGGCTCAGCCCCGCAGAGGCGGCTGAGTTCGCGGTTGCGGCCTTGCCTTCAAACCAGTGGGACGTTTGGGGCGACTTGCAGAAGCTGGGCGTGGATCTTGTCGTTCAACCGGCCGAAGGTCGGCGCAAGCGGATGTTGCTGGCCGATATGGACAGCACCATGATTCAACAGGAATGCATCGACGAACTGGCAGACGAGGCCGGCGTGGGCGATCGGGTCAAGGACATCACGGCCCGTGCCATGAATGGCGAGCTGGATTTCGAAGGCGCGCTGACCGAACGTGTCGGCCTTCTGGCGGGGCTGGACGAGGCCGTGATCGACAAGGTCTTGCAGGACCGCATTACATTGATGCCCGGTGGCAAGGCGCTGGTCGCCACGATGCGCGCGCAGGGCGGCTTTGCGGCGCTGGTGTCCGGCGGCTTCACCGCGTTTACCGCGCGGGTCGCTGCCCTGCTTGGCTTTGACGAGAACCGGGCCAATACCTTGCTGGCCGAGAACGGCAAACTGACCGGGGATGTGTTGCGTCCGATCCTTGGACGGCAGGCCAAGGTTGACGCTCTGGAACAGATCACCGCGCGCCTGGGATTGTCAGAAGCGGATGTGATTGCCGTGGGTGACGGTGCCAATGACCTGGGAATGCTGGGCCGGGCCGGAACCGGCGTGGCCCTGCACGCCAAACCGTCGGTCGCCGAACAATGTGACGTGCGTGTCAACCACGGCGACTTGTCCGCGTTGCTGTTCCTGCAAGGGTATGCCCGGTCCGAATTCCTGGACCCCTGACACCGCGCATCCGACCCCGGCCTTTCAATTATTTAACTCTTGTGTTAAGTAATGGGGCATGGCTGACCTTTTGACTGCATTCTCGGCGCTTTCCGACGCCACCCGGTTTTCAATTGTCGAGCAATTGATGGAACGTGGCGAATTGCCCGCCGGGGACCTGATCGAAGGCAAGGGCATGTCCGGCGCCGCGATTTCCCGCCATCTGAAAGTGCTGCGTGAGGCCGGTCTGGTTCAGCAGCGCGTTCAGGGAACCCGGCGGATGTATTCGGTTCAGCCCGATGGCCTGCGCGCCATTGCCGAATGGACGATTTCAAAACGCCAGTTCTGGGAAATCAGCCTGGACCGGTTGGGAAGCATCCTGGAAGGGGAAACGTCATGGCCGACCTGACGCTGGAACGGGAATTCCCTGTCAGCCCGGAAACCCTGTTTGCATGGATCAGCGATGGCGCAAAACTGTTGCAGTGGTGGGGCCCGGAAGGCGTGCATGTTCCCGAGCATGACCTGGATTTCTCGGGGTTGGGCCCGTGGTACTCGGTCATGGAAAACAGCGAAGGCCAGACCTTCAAGGTTTCCGGCCAGGTCACCCATGTCGACCCGCCCAATTCCGTTGGGTTCACGTGGGCCTGGCACGATGATCAGGATCGGCGGGGCGCCGAAAGCCATGTAACGCTGACGGTGGCCGTCACAAAGACCGGTGCCCGGCTGGTTCTGAACCATCGTGATCTGGCCGATGCCGAGGCGGCGGCAAACCATGAAGCGGGCTGGACATCGTCCCTGCGCAAGCTTGAGGCCCGCTGCAGCTGAGTTTTCACTAGGGAGAGAAAAGATGCCACAATTCTTGTTTGTCTATCACGGCGGTCATACGCCGACCGACCCGGCCGAAATCGAGGCGACAATGGCCGCCTGGGGCGCGTGGTTCGAAAACATGGGCGCTGCGGTGGACATCCCCGGAAACCCGGTCGGCCAGTCCTATACCGTCAGCGCCAATGGCGTCGCCAGCGACGGCGGGGCAAACCCCGCCTCCGGGTTTACGGTTGTCACCGCCGACACCATAGATGCCGCGACCGATATGGCCAAAGGGTGCCCCATGGTCGTGAACGGATCGGGCTCGGTCGAAGTGGCCGAGATACATCCGATCGAGATGTGACGCCCGTCAGGACGGAAAACCCGGCGCAGGCTGAATAACGCCGCATTCCAGCCCGCGGCGGCTGTATTGCGTGGCGTTCATGAACTTGAGGGTGGCCGGGTGATCGGCCTCCAGCACGCCAAGGCTGACCAGGATGGCCGCGATGGCGCATTCGCTGGCGCGGGTTGTGCCATCGGTGATCTTTAGCGCCACGCCCATACGCTTTTCGGGAATTATGGCGACAAAAACCGCCTCGGCCCCGGTTTTGATCGCCGCACGCCCATTCATGGCGCGCATCAGCTCGGTGCAGGCGCGGGTTTCGCCCGCCACCAGTTCGGGGTGCTTGATCATTGCGGCGGTCAATTGCCGTGCCGCGTCGCTGGCGCGGTCGGACCGGTCTGCGGCCGACGCAAACCAGGCCATTGACCGCGCAAGCCCCACCAGCGAGGTCGCGAAATTCGGGGCCGAACAGCCGTCAATGCCGTAACACGGGCTGGTTTCATTGGTCGATTCTTCGAGCGCGGACAGCGCCGCCTGTTGAACGGGGTGGTCGATCTCAAGATATTCCGGCCCTGCGCCCATATGCTGTGCCACGGTCAGAAACCCGCAATGTTTGCCCGAACAATTATTGTGAATCTGGCACGGCGTGTCATCGGCCAGAATAAGCCCGTCACGCGCCGCCATATCGTCAGGCTCTTGCGGGCCGCAGCGCAGGTCAGACTCGCCCAGGCCCAGGTGATCGAGCCAGGCGGTTACACGCTCGGTGTGGATCGCGGCCCCATTGTGCGAGGCGCAGGCAAGCGCAAGGTGTTCGGTGTTCAGGCCATATTTGGCCGCCGCGCCAGAGGTGATCAGAGGCAGGGCCTGGATCATCTTGGCCGAAGACCGGGGATAAATGATTTCCCCTGGGTTTCCCCAGCTTTGCACGATCTGCCCCGTATCATCGCATATTACGGCATGCCCCAGATGCAGGCTTTCCAGAAGGGGCCCGCGTCTGAGTTCGGTCATCGGGATGGGTTGCGTCATGGCGGCCTCCGGAATTATGCGCAAAATTCTGCCAATCGCCCTTTCGCCTGTGGCGAAACCTGCGTTAGTGTGTGTATGTCGGCAATTATCGGCATGCGCAACTATCCAAAGACGAGCCGGGCAGGGTTCGCGGGCATCGCTGTCGAGTTTGAGGTATGGGTCGAGCTAGGAGGCTGGACAGATGGGATCGAATCTCGTCCGCGTGATTGCGGGCTTGTGCATGGCAGGAATGGCCACAACTGCAATCGCCCAACAGGCGACCAGCACCAATCGCGTCGCTGCAAAAACGGATTGGAGCGTTTTCGTCGAAGACGACCCCACCGAATGCTGGAGCGTTTCGGCGCCCAAGGAAACCGTGAACACTCGCGGTGGGCGCGTGGTGTCGGTGCGGCGCAGTGACATTCTGCTGTTCGTGTTCTACCGCCCCAATGCCGAGGTCAAAGGGCAGGTCACATTTACCGGCGGCTATCCGTTTGCTTCGGGGTCGACCGTCAACCTGGCCGTGGACGGCAATGAATTTGAACTGTTCACCGAGGGCGAGTGGGCCTGGCCGGCAACTGCGGCGGACGATGCCAAGATCGTAACCGCGATGAAACGCGGGACCGAGGCGGTATTGACTGCCAGGTCCGAGCGCGGCACGCAGACCAAGGACACGTTCTCGCTGTTGGGCTTTACCGCAGCAATCGAAGACGCCGAGAAACGCTGCACCAACTAACCCGGACATCCGGTTTGTGATCATTGCCCCGTCAATCTGGCGGGGCTTTTCGTTTGGGCCATTGCGCCCCGGGGAACGCGGGGCAGGTTGACGTGGCGTCGCGCGGTTTTCTTGATCGGGATCAAAGCCGTCACCTCTGAATCTGAACTAATTGGTTCAGGAACAATGCGAGGAGTCTGAGAGATGTTGAACAAATCCATTGCAGCGGTGTTGCTGGTCCTAGCCACAGTGTTGAGTGGCTGTGAAAAGTCAGCCGACACATACCCTGTGACCGGCGAACAATGCGGGCCGGAAGACCCGGTAAAGACATTGGATGCCGAGGATTGCTATGTCCCGGCGGCGGGCGTCTAAGCGCGCAGCGCAGCTAGACCAGAGAATACGGTGTGGGCCGCGGGGCAATCCCCTGCGGCCGGTGCCGTTTCCGGTGATCCAGCCATCGGTGGCGCAAAATGGTGGGCGAATTCTTTTGATCTTTGCGCGTGATCCTATATAGAGGCGCATCCCAAGCCAGAATCCGCAGAGATACGCCACATGTCGCCCAAAGCGCCGATCACTCAAGACGTCATGACCATTCCCCGCAAATTGCCCGAGGGGAAGGTGAACCTTGTCGGTTTGACCCGCGATCAACTGCGCGAGGTGCTGATCGAACATGGCACGCCGGAAAAGCAGGCCAAGATGCGCACCGGCCAGATCTGGCAGTGGATCTATCAGTGGGGCGTGCGCGACTTTGCCGAGATGACCAACCTGGCCAAAGCCTATCGCGCGCAACTGGCCGAGCAATTCGTGGTCGAGATTCCCGAGGTTGTCACGCGTCAGGTGTCCGAGGACGGCACCCGCAAATACCTGTGCCGCATCGCGGGCGGTCACGAGGTCGAGGTGGTGTATATCCCCGAGGATGATCGCGGCACGCTGTGTATCTCGTCGCAAGTGGGCTGCACGCTGACCTGTTCCTTCTGCCACACCGGCACGCAGAAACTGGTGCGCAACCTGACCGCGGCCGAGATCGTGGGTCAGGTGATGATGGCGCGTGATGATCTTGACGAATGGCCCACCCCCGGTGCGCCAAAGGACGAAACCCGCCTGCTGTCGAACATCGTTCTGATGGGCATGGGTGAGCCGCTGTATAATTTCGAAAACGTCCGTGACGCGATGAAGATCGCCATGGACCCCGAAGGGATTTCCCTGTCGCGCCGGCGGATCACCCTGTCGACCAGCGGAGTGGTGCCGGAAATCGCGCGCACGGCCGAAGAAATCGGCTGTTTGCTGGCGATTTCCTTCCACGCGACCACCGATGAAACCCGCGACGTGCTGGTGCCGATCAACAAGCGCTGGAATATCGAAGAGCTGCTGCAGGCGCTGGCCAGCTATCCCAATGCCTCGAATTCCGAGCGGATCACGTTCGAATACGTGATGCTGGACGGTGTGAATGACAGCGACGAGGACGCGCATCGTCTGATCGAGCATATCAAGCGTCACAAGATCCCGGCCAAGATCAACCTGATCCCGTTCAACGAATGGCCCGGCGCGCCGTATAAGCGCAGCTCGAACAACCGTATCCGGGCTTTTGCGAATATTATCTATCAGGCGGGCTATGCCTCGCCCATTCGCAAGACGCGGGGCGAGGATATCATGGCGGCCTGCGGTCAGCTGAAATCAGCCACCGAGCGCGCCCGCAAGTCCCGCAAACAGATCGAATCCGAGGCCGGGCTGGGCTGAACCGCCGCCCCGCGCGGGCGCCGCCAAAACCGCGGATCATCGGTGCGCCTGTCCTTTTGGCCGGAAATTTGCTAATATCGGTTGCGTCGAACCGGTCTGCCCAGGGGGGTCATCCGTCGAAACTTGGCGGGGATTGCGTGGTGTGGCCGACGGCGATTTTCAGAAGGGCCGCCAATATTATTTTCAGGTTCAGGGCGGCGTTCCGTCAATTGATAGGTGGGGATGGGCCAGGAAATGATTCTATGTCGTCGATTTTTTTCGAAACTGTTGGTGGTGTCGGCGGTCCTGTTGGGCTGGGCGGCCGCATCCTTTGGCCAGTCGCTTGACGATCAGGCGCATCTGGCAATTGAAAACCCGGCCGAACTGACGCCCGACGAGGCGCGCAGGAACTACAAGTCGCTGGCGCGTCGCATGGCGCGGGGGTATTCGGCGGCCCAGCTTGACCCGATCCGAAATTACCAAAGCTGGCCCGTGTTCAACACCGCGCCCTACATTTCGGCCACGCATGGGCAGCGCTATGTGAACTCTTACGCCAATCGTATGGCGCATAACTATGGCAGCTTGAAAGCAGGCGAGGTTCTGCCTGCGGGCTCGGTGCTGGCAAAGGACAGCATGACCGTCACCGACGAGGGCAACATCCATCCCGGCGCGCTGTTTGTCATGATCAAGCTTGGGCAAGGTGCAAGCCCGGCCACCGCTGACTGGCGTTACATCATGGTCATGCCCGACGGGTCGCTGTTCGGGGATACGATGGGCAATCGCGCCGATGCCGTGGCCTATTGCCACGAGTGCCACGAACAGGTGGCAGATCGCGACTTTACCTTTTTTGTCCCCGAGGCGTTCCGGCTGTCGGATTGAGCGCTGCGCCAAACGGGGCCACCCCGGTGCGATGCCGGCCGAGGCTGGTCTAGTCCTCTGGCGGCTGGAAACGCGCCGCGCCGATTACTTTGATCAGTTGGGCGCGCACAGGTTCAGGCTGCGTCTGGACCGCGTTCAGGACCTCTCGCAATTCGGCGCGCAGGCCATGCATCCGATCAATCAGTGAAATCATCATCGCCAGCGCGTCGGCCTCCATGTCGTATTGGTCATGCAGCTCGCAGGCCAGTTCCAGGCGTGCGACATCAATCCTGTGATAGACCAGACCCTGGTCCGACTGCTGCGGGATCACGATCTCGGCTGCCAGATACTCGGTCAGGCGGTCCGAGGTCAGGCGGGCAACCGTTTCGATCAGTTCCTTTTCGGTCAGGGTCATGACGCCATTCCTTTGCGCGGATCATAGCGATGGGACTGACGCCATGTTTCCATGAATTCCATCAACGTGTCGTCGATCTGGTCCGGCAGTGTGACCGTCAGTTCGATCAGCTGGTCGCCGCGTTCGGACGAGCCGCGCCGTTTGACGCCCTTGCCGCGCAGCCGCAGGGTCTTGCCGCTGCTGGTGCCGGGCGGGACACTGACATTCACGCCCCCATCGATTGTCGGGGCCGCGACCTTGCCGCCCAGGACCGCTTCGTCGATCGTGATCGGCAGCGTGATGTGAATATCGTCGCCCCGTCGGTCGAACAGCGGGTGATCTGCAACCGATATGGTGACCAACGCGTCCCCCGCGGGCCCATCGCCATAACCCGGCGCCCCCTTGCCGCGCAGGCGGATGGTCTGCCCGTCGGTTATGCCAGCCGGAATTTTGACCTCGATCCTGTTGCCATCGGGCAGGGTCAGTTTCTGGCTGGCGCCGAACACCGCATCCAGAAAGCTGATCTGCAGCGAATAGTTCAGGTTGTGGCCGGGCGCATGAAACGCCTGGCCACGCTGCTGGCCGAAACCGCCGCGCCCGCGCATGAACTCGGCAAAGATGTCCGACATGTCATCGGGGTCGCCAGCGGCCCCGCCGGTCCGATAGGGATTGCCAGCGGCCTCGGCATAGTCGCGGTAATATTGCTGTTGCGGGCGTTCCTGACCCGAGGCGTCGATCTCGCCGTTGTCAAAGCGCGCCCGCGTTTCGGGGTTTTTCAGCAGGTCATAGGCCGCCGCGGCCGCTTTGAACCGGGCCTCGGCCTGGGCGTCACCCGGTTTGAGGTCGGGGTGGCAATCCTTGGCGATGCGCCGATAGGCTTTCTTGATCTCGGCTGCGCTGGCATCCTTGGGGACGCCCAGAACCGAATAGGGATCGTCGCTCATCTCAGTCTCGCTGCTGCTGTTGTCGGGCGGGTCTGACCCTGATGAAGGTGTTTTACCATGTGATTTCAACAGGTCAAAAAAGAAGACGGTTGAAAACTCCTCGCCAAATCGCCTTTGGCTGGTAATATCGGGACATCCTGAACCGTTGTGAAAATGGGGTTGTTCGAATGTCGCGCAAGATCATGTCTGCTTTGGCCTTGATGGCCGGGAATGCCATCGGGCTGTTGTTGGCCTCGCTCCTGTTGTCGGGATTCGCGATCCGGCCCCTGTCATTCATCGTGGTGGTCATCGTCTTTACGGTGGTGCAGGTTGTGGCCGAGCCGCTGATTACGAAGATCAGCGAAAAGAATGTGCCCGCGCTGAAAGGCGGGATCGCGCTGGTGGTCACATTCGTGGGCCTTCTGATAACCGACATGGTTACCGCGGGGCTGACGATCGGCGGTATCTCCAACCTTTTGGCGGCGACGCTGCTGGTGTGGCTGGGCGCGTTGATCGCCAGCGTGGTTCTGCCGATCTACGTGTTCAAGGACCTGCGCCAGCCCAAGCCCTGATCACAGGGCGTTCAGGCTGGCCTCAAGGGCCTGCCACAGTTCTTCGACCGGTTCGCACCCCACGGACAGGCGGATAAAGGCCGGGTCGACATCGTCCCCCCAGCGCGCGCGCCGTTCGGCCGAGCTGTGAATCCCGCCAAAGGATGTGGCGGGACGCAAAAGCGAGCAGGCATTGATGAATTGCTCGGCTGCAGCCTCGTCGCCCAGCGTGAGCGTCAGCAAAAAGCCAAAGCGTGCCGTCTGTGCCTGTGCCAAACCATGGGACGGGTCACCTGGCAGACCGGGATACCGGATCGTTTTGACCGCCGGATGGGCCGACAACCGCTCGGCAATCACCTGGGCCGAGGAACACATGCGGTCAAAGCGTATGTCCAATGTCTCTAACCCGCGATGCAGCAACCAGGCTTCGTGCGGGCCGGGGATCGCACCGGATATGCGCCGCCATTCCTCGACCCGCGCGATGATCTTTGCGTCGCGGCTGGCGACGTGGCCCATCAGCAGGTCGGAATGCCCGCCCATCGCCTTGGTGTCCGAGGACACGACCACGTCGATGCCCAGATCCAGTGGGCGTTGGCCCAATGGTGTCATCGTCGTGTTGTCGGCAATCGTGATACCGCCCGCCGCCCGCACGTCACGGGCCGTCGCGGCAAGGTCGATCATGTCCAGCCCGGGGTTCGAGGGGCTTTCGACGAAAACCACGTCAAACCCGTCGAACCCTCCGTCGGCGAAACCGGTGGTTGGCCGCTCGACCACGGATACGCCGAGGTTTGACAGGAACCGATCCGCCAGCAAACGGGTGACGTAATAGCCATCCGACGGGATCAGGATGCGCGATCCGGCCTTGACCGTCGCGAAAAGCGCGGCCGAGACCGCCGCCATGCCCGACGGAAAGCTCAGGCAGGGGGCGTCTTCCAGATGCGACAGGATATGTTCCAGGTGTTCCCAGGTCGGGTTGTTCACCCGCCCATAGAAATCGTGCCCGTCGGGCGCGCCGGGCAGATGATACATGCTGCTTTGCGTCAGCGGCAGCGCCACCGGGTCGCCCTTGCCCAGGGCGTTGCCGCGCAGGTGGAGCATTTCGCCGGTCTTGGGGGCCTTCATCGTTCAGCGCCCAGGTATTTCATCGCGCGGCGGCGCGGGTTCCCAGTTTTCGATGATCTCGACCGCTTCCTGCGCGGTGTCGACAAAGCGGAACAGGTCCAGGTCCTGGTCCGAGATGGTTCCGGCATCGGCCAGAGCTTCCCAGTTGATGACCTTTTCCCAGAATGCGCGGCCAAACAGCAGGAAAGGCACGCGTTCCATCCGGCCCGTCTGGATCAGGGTCAGGGATTCGAACAGCTCATCCATGGTGCCGAAACCGCCGGGAAAGATGGTGATGGCGCGGGCGCGCATCAGGAAATGCATTTTGCGGATGGCGAAATAGTGAAAGTTGAAGCTGAGGTCAGGCGTCACGTACAGGTTCGGCGCCTGCTCGTGCGGCAGCACGATATTCAGGCCGATCGAACAGCCACCGGCGTCCTGTGCCCCGCGGTTGCCGGCCTCCATCACGCCGGGGCCGCCGCCGGTGACGATGACGTTCTCGCGGCATCCGGTCTTGTTCGAAATCTCTGTCATCAGCCGCGCGAATTCGCGGGCTTCGTCGTAATATTTCGACAGCCCGGCCAGGGTCTCGGTCCGGGCGGTATGTTTCTGTGCGGGTTCCGGAATGCGCGCGCCGCCGAACATGACGATGGTCGAGGTGATCTGGCGTTCGCTCATGATCATCTCGGGTTTCAGCAGTTCCAGCTGCAGGCGCACCGGGCGCAGTTCGTCCCGGCACAGGAAATCGTCATCGGCAAAGGCAAGGCGATAAGCAGCCGAGCGGGTCTGCGGCGTATCCGGCACCTCGCGCGCGGTCGAGCGGTCGGTCTGGGCGTCGCGGAAGGGGCTGAGGCGGTCTTCTCTCATTGCGGGGGTTCCCTGCTTGCGTGTTTTCAAAACAGCTATAGGGTTCGCGGGCAGAGTGCCAGTCACGGAAAGACAAGAATGGATTGGAAGACGGAAATTTCGGCAGCCCGGGCGCGGGTCGCGGGTCACACGCAGGTGACGCCAGTGATGGAAAGCACCGGTTTGGGTCTGGATTACCCGGTCGAACTAAAGCTTGAGCAGTTGCAACATACCGGCAGCTTCAAGGCGCGGGGCGCGTTCAACACGCTGCTTAGCCAGGATGTACCAGCGGCGGGGGTTGTGGCGGCATCCGGGGGCAATCACGGGGCTGCGGCGGCTTTTGCGGCGCGGTCTCTGGGCTATCCTGCCAAGATTTTCGTGCCCGAGATGGCCGGTCCTTCGAAAATTTCGCTGATCCAGAGGATTGGCGCTGATCTCAGCGTCGTGCCCGGTGAGTACGCCAATGCGCTGAGCCAGGCGCAGGCGCATGAGGGGGCCACCGGCGCCATGCAAATACATGCCTATGACGCCCCTGCGACCGTGGCCGGGCAGGGCACCTGTTTCGCCGAATGGCAGGGGCAGGGCTTGCAAGCCGACACCGTTCTGGTCGCCGTCGGCGGTGGGGGCCTGATCGCCGGTGCCCTGGCCTGGTTCGGGGGCGCACGCAAGGTCGTCGCGGTCGAGCCCGAGACATCCTGTGCGCTGAACGCGGCGTTGCGGGCGGGGTCCCCGGTGGATGTGTCGGTGTCCGGTATCGCGGCCAACGCGCTGGGCGCGCGCCGGATCGGGTCGATATGTTTTGACCTTGCGCAGGGGATGACATCGGTGCTTGTGACGGATGAGGCCATCGCGCAGGCGCAGGCCAGGCTGTGGCAGGCGCATCGCATTCTGGTCGAGCCTGCCGGTGCCACCGCGCTGGCGGCTTTGACCTCGGGTGTTTATCAGCCCGAACCGGGCGAACGGGTGGCGGTTCTGGTCTGTGGCGGCAACATCGCCCCGGACCCGTTAGAGGTCTGAATATTCGGCTTGAGGGTCGGGTGCCGGGATTTTATCTATAATCCCCATGACCGCCACCATTGCCGATTCCATTTTTGACACTCTGAGCCAGCGGATCGTTACCGGCGACTTGCCGCCGGGGGAAAAGCTGCGTCAGGATCACATCGCGCGGGCCTTTGACACCAGCCATGTGCCGGTGCGCGAGGCCCTGTTGCGGCTTGAGGCGCGCGGGCTGGCGCGCAGCGAACCGCGGCGCGGGATGCGGGTCACGGCGCTGGACCCGGCCGAGGTCCGCGAGGTGATCGAAATGCGCGCCGTGCTTGAGCCGCTGGCGCTGCGGCATGCGATCCAGAACCTGACGCCGGGTGCCCTAAAACGCGCCGATGACGCCCGAATTGCCTGTGACGAGGCAGCCGATATGCCCACATGGGAAACCCGCAACCGGATATTTCACCGGGCGATCCTGACACCCTGTGCCCGCCCCCGGCTGTTGCACGCAATAGACGACCTGCATATCGCCAGCGCGCGGCATCTGTTTGCCCATTGGAGCAAGCGGTGGACACACCGCGTCGACGCGGATCACGCGGCCATTGTCCAGGCGATGAAGCGCCGGGATACGGAAACCGCCACGTCCATTCTGGTGCGCCACATACGCCGGGCCAGCTGATCTGGTCGGAAATCGCCGGTGATTGCCGCAAATTGTTGGTTCCGCGTCGCATTGCGGCCAAGGGCCTGCTTGCTTATACGCAACACGAAGTGACGAGAATCTGCAGGGAGCCTTCCGATGTCCAACGCGCAACTGGAAACCGCAATCGAAGCAGCATGGGAGGCCCGCGATACGATTACGCCGGCGACCTCTGGCGAGCAGCGCGAAGCGATCGAAGACACGCTGAACGCGCTGGACAGCGGTTCGCTGCGCGTGGCCGAAAAACAGGCCAGCGGTGATTGGCATGTGAACCAATGGGCCAAAAAGGCGGTCTTGCTGGGCTTTCGCATCAAGGACATGGAAATTCAGACCGGCGGGCCGCAGGATGGCGGCTGGTGGGACAAGGTCGACAGCAAGTTCGCGGGCTGGGGCGACAACCAGTGGCGCGCGGCCGGGTTCCGCGCGGTGCCCAACTGCGTGGTCCGCAAATCGGCCTATGTTGCGCCCGGCGTCGTGCTGATGCCCTCTTTCGTGAACCTTGGCGCCTATGTGGACGAAGGCACCATGGTCGATACCTGGGCCACCGTCGGGTCCTGCGCGCAGATCGGCAAGAACGTACACCTTTCGGGCGGTGTCGGTATCGGCGGCGTGCTTGAGCCGATGCAGGCCGGTCCGACCATCATCGAGGACAACTGCTTTATCGGCGCGCGGTCCGAGGTGGTCGAAGGCTGTATCGTGCGCGAAGGCTCGGTTCTGGGCATGGGCGTGTTCATCGGCAAGTCGACCAAGATCGTCGACCGCGAAACCGGCGAGGTCATGTATGGCGAGGTGCCGCCCTATTCGGTGGTGGTTGCCGGGTCGATGCCGTCCAAGAACAATGTCAGCCTGTATTGTGCCGTGATCGTCAAGCGGGTCGATGAAAGGACCCGCTCGAAAACCGGGATCAACGAATTGCTGCGCGACTAAGGCTTACGCAATACCAAAGTAAGGCCGTGGCGATGCGCTGCGGCCTTTTTCTATGGCTTAATGGGATAGCGATCCGGTTCCTCGAACACGTCAATGGCCCGCGTTCCGGCCTTGATCCGGCCGCCATGTTCGACGCCTGACGGGATGGAATAGGTGTCGCCGGGGCCGTAAGTTCTGGTTTCCCCACCAATCGTCAGTTCGGCCTCGCCCTCGATCACTGTTCCCCATTGCGCCTTGTGCGAATGCGCGGGCAGTTCAAAATCCTTCAGAAACGTAAAGAACGCGACGATCCCGGCATCTGACCGGATCACCGAGGTTTGCACCACGTCCTCTGGGAAGGGCACATCGAGGCTGGGAAAGTTATTGATGAAATCAGGATAAGACATGAAACGTCCTTTGTGAGGCCAACAAACAGCTTGTGCCGGTACTATGGTGGCAATGCGCCCGGTTGGCAATTTCCCGGCGGCTTGACCGGGGAAGTGCGCGCGGCTATGGCCCGGGGCATGGAAAAACAAAAGAAACCCTCGCGGCAGCAGGTCTATACCCTGCTGGTGCAAATCGGCCGCAAGGATGGCGACGGGCTGCCGGATGACGCGACAGGCGCGGCGCTGATGTGTTTTGCCAGCGGCGTGGACGAAGCCGAAGCCGTGCGTGAAACGGTTGCCATTCTGAAACAGGCCGACACGGCCCCGCTGGATGTCACCGGATACGGCACCATGGCCGAGCGCGAGGCCCAGGGCCACGAGATCGAGCCGCAGGAACGGGCGCTGATGCAACGGGCGCTGGACGAAAACGCGGTGATCGTGGCGCAGGTGACCCCGTTCTATGGCGACGGCGACAGCCAGCCCTAGTTCCGCATACCGAACCACTTGCGGTAAATCTCGTCATATGTCCCGTCTTCGCGCAGCGCCAGCAGCGCCTGGTTGACGTCTTCGACAAGCGGCGACCCGGTGGGAAAGACGATGCCGTAATTCTCGCGCAGGAATATGCCGCCGGTCATTGTCGCGATCTTGCGCCCCTCGTGCGAGGCAAAATAGGACAGGATCGGCGCGTCAAAGACAACGGCGTCCAGTTCCTTGTTCTCGAACGCTGTCAGCATATCGGTCAGCCCGGGATAGCCGGTAAACTCGATCTCGCGCCGGGCCAGGAAACTTGCAGCGGTGGAATTGTCGATTGTCCCCACGGTCTTGCCGTAAAGGTCACTGACCGAGTTCACGTTGGTGCTGATGGCATCCACCGTCATGACCGACGCGATCCGCGCGGTAAAGACCGACACGATGAACAAGGAAGACACGACCAGGATCACGCCCAGAACCCGCCCGAACGGCGTCCGCGGCATGCGTTCTTCAAAGCCGCCATTGACCACAAGGTTCAGGGCCCACCAGAATGACGGGAACCAGGCATCGTCCAGCTTGCGGTCGAAATAAGGCTGTGCGCGGCGTTCAAAACACCACATCAGCATTCCGCCGCCCAGAAGGATGGCAAAGGCAAGCCCGATGGCAATGAAAAGCTCTTTGGACAAAAGCGCCCGCGCCAGCGACGGGCGGCGGGCCGCGTCGGACGGAACCATGATTTGCAAACCGGCCTCGAAAATAGGCTGGCTAAAGTCCATCAGGGTTTCGCGCTGCGCTGTGATCGAGATATTGGCGATGGCCAGATCGGACGTTCCGGCCTGGACAGCCCCCAGCATCTCTCCGAAAGTTTCGACCCTGTTTACGGTGTAGTCCCAATCAAGAGATTCAGCCAAAGCCTGCAGAAGGTCCATCGAGAATCCTACATCGCTTCCGTCTTCCACGTAGGAAAACGGTGGCCGGGTCACGGTGGACACCGAAAGGGTCTGCGCCTGGCTTTGCTGCGCAAGAATGGCGAAAGTCAGGCAGACAAAGGCAAAGAAGGCTCGGATCATCGTAAACATACCTGTTTCGCGGCGCTGTAGCGCAATTTTGACCAGCGCGGCAAGGCGGTCGCAGGGTAAATGCCAATGTTTCCCGCATGTGTGCGAACCAGTTGGCGTTTGTTTAGGCCGGACAAAATTGCGCGAACGGGGTTGGCAATTCGGTCAAATCGTTGAATCTGTGTGGCAACAGGCACAAACCCGGGAATGAGAGGCGAATAAATGACCGATCCAGTCCAACTGACGGCGGACCTGATCCGTTGCCCTTCTGTCACACCAGAAGAAGGTGGCGCATTGGTTCTTTTGGACCGGGTTCTGTCCGCAGCCGGATTTGATTGCGTCCGCGTCGATCGTGGCGGGGTCAGCAACCTTTTTGCCCGGTGGGGGCAAAAGGGCCACCCGCGCAGCTTTGGGTTCAACGGGCATACCGATGTTGTCCCGCTTGGCGATGAGGCCGCATGGACCATGCCCCCGTTCGGGGCCGAGACGCGCGATGGCTTCCTGTATGGTCGCGGCGCCACGGACATGAAATCCGGCGTGGCCGCCTTTGTCGCGGCGGCCGTGGATTTCGTACAGGCCACGCCCCCCGATGGCGCGGTGATCCTGACGATCACCGGAGACGAGGAAGGCGACGCCATCGACGGCACGACCGCTTTGCTGGATCATATGGACAAGACCGGCGAACGGATGTCGGTTTGCCTGGTCGGAGAGCCGACCTGCCCCGACAGGATGGGCGAGATGATGAAGATCGGCCGGCGCGGGTCGATGACGGCCTGGTTTACCGTAACAGGCGTTCAGGGGCATTCGGCCTATCCGCATCGGGCTCGGAACCCCTTGCCGGCCATGGCGCGCCTGATGGACCGGCTTGCCAGCCACGACCTGGACCAGGGCACCGAGCATTTCGACGCATCAACGCTTGCCGTGGTGAATATCGACACCGGGAACACGGCGACAAATGTCATACCCGCCCAATGCAAGGGCGTCGTCAACATCCGGTTCAACGATCTGCACTCGGGCGCCAGCCTCAGCGATTGGTTGCAGGCCGAAGCAGAACGCGTGGCGCAGGACTTCGGGGTCGCGGTCGACACGCGCATCAAGATTTCTGGCGAAAGCTTTCTAACGCCCCCCGGCCCCCTTTCGGACCTGGTTGCACAAGCGGTTCTGGCCGAGACCGGTCTGACCCCGGAAATGTCGACAACCGGCGGCACCTCGGATGCACGGTTTGTCAAAAATCACTGCCCGGTGGTCGAGTTCGGTCTGGTCGGCCGCACCATGCACGAGGTCGACGAACGCGTCGATATCGATCAGGTGCACCAGCTCAAGGCCATTTATGGCCGTATCCTGTCTGACTATTTCGCCTGATCGATGCGCCGGACATTGGTGATCATGGTCAAGGAACCGCGTCCGGGCCGGGTCAAGACGCGCCTGGGCCGGGACCTCGGCATGGTCGCCGCCGCCTGGTGGTTCCGGCACCAGACAAGGGCATTGATCCGGCGCCTGCGCGACCCGCGATGGACGCTTGTTCTGGCGGTCTCGCCGGACCGGGACGGTTTGTCCAGCCGAACATGGCCCCGCGATCTGACGCGGGTTGCGCAGGGGCGCGGTGATCTTGGTGCGCGGATGGGGCGGATGCTGCGCGCTATGCCGCCCGGCCCGGTCTGCCTGATCGGGGCGGATATTCCGGGCATTTCGAAAACCCACATATGGCGCGCCTTTGGCGCCCTGGGCCGCAATCAAATGGTATTCGGGCCTGCCCCGGATGGCGGGTATTGGCTGGTGGGCGCGCAACGCTATGGGGCCTTGCCGCGGGGTTTGTTCTCGGGGGTGCGCTGGTCAACCGACCAGGCGCTGGCTGATACGCTGGCCTCGGTCCCCAGGTGCAGGATCGCCTTGCTGGACATGTTGCACGATGTGGATACGGCAGCCGATCTGCAACGATGATCCCCTCGCCGGAATTTGGTCATGACGCGGTCGCATCGGCGTGCTAGGGCGGAGATATGACACGTATCCCCACCAAGCAGGAGATTCTGGACTGGATCTCGGCGAACCCTACGCTCACTTCGAAGCGCGACATCGCAAAGGCCTTTGGGATCAAGGGCGCGGACCGCATCGACCTCAAGCGCCTTTTGAAAGAGCTTGAGGCCGAGGGGCATCTGGAAAAGCGCAAGCGCAGCTATCGCGACCCCGACCGGTTGCCGCCGGTCAGCGTGTTGCAGGTCAAGGCCCCGAACGCGGATGGAGACCTGTTCGCCCGTCCGCTGGAATGGCATGGCGAAGGTGTCGAGCCGGTTGTCCTGATCATTGCGCGGGCCAGCGACCCGGCGCTGGGAGAAGGGGATCGCATTTTGGCCCGCCTGACGCTGGTGCATGAGGCAGACCACAATTACGAAGCCCGGCTGATCCGCCGCATCGGTGCCAATCCGCGGCGCATCGTCGGCATCTTTCGCAAAGGTGCCGAAGGCGGCCGCATCGTGCCAATCGACAAGGCAGGTCAGACCGAATGGCTGGTTCACGACGGCGCCGTGATGGGCGCAAAGGACGGTGAACTGGTCGAGGCTGAGCAGGCCGGACCGAAAAACCGAATGGGTTTGCCCCGCGCCCGGATCGTGGAACGTCTGGGCGACCCGTCAGCTCCGCGCGCGGTGTCGCTGATTGCCATCCATCAGCACGGAATCCCCGATGATTTCCCGGACAAGGTCATATCCGAAGCGGATGCGGCCAAGCCCGCAGGTCTGAAAGGCCGAGAGGACCTGCGGGACCTGCCGTTGCTGACCATCGACCCCGCCGATGCCCGCGATCATGACGACGCCTGTTATGCCCATGCGGATGACGACCCGAACAACCCCGACGGTCATGTCATTTGGGTGGCCATTGCGGATGTTGCGGCCTATGTGCAGCCCGGCACTGCGCTGGACCGCGAGGCGCGCAAGCGCGGCAATTCAAGCTATTTTCCCGATCGGGTGGTTCCCATGCTGCCTGACCGGCTGTCGGGCGACCTGTGTTCCCTGCACGAAGGCGTCCCGCGCGCCTGTATCGCGGTGCGGATGCAGATCGACGCCGATGGCAACAAGCTGGGCCACCGCTTTGTGCGCGGTCTTATGCGGTCAGCCGCATCGCTGAATTATGCCGAGGTGCAAGAGGCCATCGACGGCACGCCCAATGACCGGACCGGGCCGCTTTTGGAGAGCGTGTTAAAACCGCTCTATCGTGCCTATGAGGCGCTGAAAAAAGCCCGCTCTGCCCGGCAGCCGCTGGACCTGGACCTGCCGGAACGCAAAATCGTGCTGAGCGAAGCGGGCGAGGTCGAAAGCGTTGCCTTTCGCGACCGGCTGGACGCGCATCGCCTGATCGAGGAGTTCATGGTCCTTGCCAATGTTGCCGCGGCCGAGACCCTGATCGAAAAACGGCGTCCGCTGTTGTTCCGGGTACACGAGGAACCCGCGCCCGAAAAGCTGGAAAGCCTGCGCGAAACCGCCCAGGCCGCGGGGCTGAACCTGGCCAAGGGGCAGGTGCTGCAGACACGGCATCTTAACGCGCTGCTGAATGCGGCTGCGGGGACGGAAGAGGCCGAACTGATCAACCTCAGCACCTTGCGGTCCATGGCGCAGGCCTATTACAGCCCCGAGAATTTTGGGCATTTCGGCCTGGCCTTGCGCAATTACGCGCATTTCACCTCGCCCATCCGGCGCTATGCGGATTTGATCGTGCATCGCGCGCTGATCTCGGCGCATGGCTGGGGCAAGGACGGTCTGACCGAGGACGAGATCGCGCGGCTGGAAGAAACCGCAAACCATATCTCGGACACCGAACGCCGTTCGATGATGGCCGAACGTGATACTACGGATCGCTATCTTGCGGCCTATCTGAGCGAACGTATCGGCAACGAGTTTTCGGGCCGCATCAGCGGGATCGCCCGGTTCGGCGCATTCGTGAAACTGGACGAAACCGGAGCAGACGGGTTGGTGCCCGTTCGTTCGTTGGGGCGTGAGTTCTTTCACTTTGACCGCGAGGCGGGCACCCTGATGGGGTCTGATACGGGCCTGTTGATCAGCATCGGCCAGCGTGTAAGCGTGCGCCTGACCGAAGCGGCGCCGGTGACCGGCGGGTTGCAGCTTGAACTGCTGTCGATCGAGGACAAGGCCATGCCGCGCGGGGGCGGCCGGTCAGGCAGCCGCGCGCCCCGCCGCAAGGCCGTGAGCGCCCGGCGCAAGAAGGACAAGGTCAAACGCAAGGTGGAACGCAAACGCCGTCAAAGGTGATAGGTCAGCGCCCGTGCGATAAGCCAGCCGTGCCGGACAGGGTCGATCTGGCCTGGATCGTCGAACAGGACGGCGCGGGTACCGTCCAGGCGGTCTTCGTCCGGAAAGGCCAGTGTGAAATCACCGATCAGGCGGCTTTGGCAATGTACAAACAGGGCAAATGGCGCTGATTTGTGCCCGCCCAGCCGGAGCGTTGACCCGCGTGGCGCCAGGTAGGCGGGCTGCCCCCACCGCAGCGCTTCTTGCAGGGGCTGGGCCTGTGGCAGTTCCCGTGCCGTCGCAAGGACCAGATCCCGCAGCGCCAGTGCGCCGGTGCGGGTGGCGGGCGCAAACGCGTCAAAGGCTGCGGCAACCGCGGGATCCGAGAATTTTGTCATGACAGCGGTATCGCCTGTTCTACACGGTCGAGATATCCGCTGAGAAGGCTATCGTTTTTGATCCGCCGCGTCAGGGGGGTATCTGCCGGCGTTGCCCGCATCGCATCGAGAACCGGCCAGACGCTCATGTCTGCCGAGGTCGGCTTTTCCCCCATGAGGAACGGATTTTGCCGCAAATAGGCCGAAACCGCTTCGAGATCGCGATTAAGCCGGTCCATACGCTCGGTGCCTGAAAAGCGGGACACGCCTTGGGCATCAAGCCCCTTTAACACGGATTTCCGCACCGAATTCGACACCGGCCTGCGGATGAGGGCGGGGATTTCGACAAAGAATGTACCCCGCAGGATCGGCCAGACCTCGGCATTGGTCCAGCGGTCGTGGACGATATGAAAATACAGGTGTTCCTCGGCCAGCCGGATCAGGGCGCGGGATTGGCTTTTCTGCGTTTCGCTGAGCCCGGCGTCAAAGTCGGCCCCCTGAGATTCGAGCCAGTCGCGGATCAGTTCGCTGTCGGGCACAAGCCGGTCGGGCGTGCGCAGGACGGGCAGTTTCCGATGCGGCATCTTGCGCGGGTCCAGCATGTCCGACCGTCGCCATTGCACGCCTGCGGCTTGCAGCATGCAGGCGGTTTTGACGCAGAACGGGCTGGCGCTGTAGAGACCGAAGGCGGCGGGAAAGGTGAGTAGGGTCAGCATCGAAAGCTCCTAGTTTGGGGCCTTTTAGGTAATCGGGACTCATGACAATTTCTGTCATTAGGGATAGGCTAGGATGTGACATGTCCCGAACGACCCGCCTGTTTCAGTTGATGCAAGCCTTGCGCTCTGGCCCGTCCCCGAAAACCTCGGGGCAACTGGCCGGGGATTTGGGTGTTTCGGCGCGGACGGTGCACCGCGATATCGACGCGCTGCGGGGGCTGGGGGCAGTGATCGATGGCGAGGCCGGATTTGGTTTCACGCTGATCGAGGACGCTACGCTTCCGCCGCTGGGCTTTACCGATGATGAGCTTGAGGCCCTGGTTCTGGGCCTGCGCGAGGTGCAGGTCATCGGGGACCCGGCCCTGTCGGATGCGGCGGGTACGGCCTTGCGCAAGTTGCAGGGCAGGTTGCCACAGCGGCAATCGCACCGGCTGAGCCATGCGGTGCTGAGCGCCACGCGTTTTGAACGCCCTGCTGTTCCGACGATTGCGGTGGGTGAATTGCGGCAGGCGGCCTGGGATGAACGCGCGGTCGAATTCGCCTATACCGACGCAAAGGGGGACAATACGCGCAGGCGGGTCCGGCCGCTGAGCATCGTGTACATGGATCGGGCCAGCGTGTTGCTGGGGTGGTGTTGTCTGAGGCGGGATTTCCGTGTGTTCCGCCTGGACCGGATGCAGGAGATGACGGTCACCGAAGACAGTTTCAGGCCAAACCGGGTGCCGTTGCTGCGCGACGCGCTGGCGCAGATTCGGGCCAAGCGGTCGCACAGGCGCACGGATGATTGAACGGTAGGAATTGGCGGATGGGGGCGTGGGAGCCTGAGCCTGGCGGTGGTCAGGCGGGGGGCGCGGGGGAAAGGGGGCTCTGCCCCCGTCGCCATTCGGCGACTCCCCCGGGATATTTTCAGCCAGATGAAGCTGCGCGGATCAGGACGCGGCCTTCATCAACCCTTTGTCGATGATGTCGGCTTGCGCCTCGTCCAGTGATTTGTGGATGCGAACGAACATCTCGTCGATATCCGAAGGGGTCAGGACCAGCGGCGGCGAGATGATCATCCGGTCGCCGACATGGCGCATGATCAGGTTGTTGCCAAAGCAGCGATCGCGGCAGACATAGCCGACCGTGCCGGGCGAAGATGCGAATTTGGCGCGGCTGGCCTTGTCCGGTGTCAGCGCGATCGAGGCCATCATGCCGACGATTTTCGCCTCGCCCACCAGGGGGTGATCGGCCAGAGCCTCCCATTTTTGTTTCAGGTAGGGTGCCGCAACATCGCGCACATGCTCGACGATCTTTTCCTCTTCGAGGATACGCAGGTTTTCCAGTGCCACAGCGGCAGCGACCGGGTGGCCGGAATAGGTGTAGCCGTGGTTGAACTCGGTGCCGCCGATCACCTGGGCGATTTCGTCGTTGACGATGGAGCCGCCAATGGGCGCGTAGCCCGAGCTGAGGCCCTTGGCGATGGTCATGATATGCGGTTTGATGCCGACGGTTTGTGACCCGAACCAATTGCCGGTTCGGCCAAAGCCGCAGATGACCTCGTCCGCGATCAGCAGGATCTCGTACTTGTCGCAAATGCGCTGGATTTCGGGCCAATAGGTGTCGGGGGCCACGATCACGCCGCCCGCGCCCTGCACGGGTTCGGCGATGAAGGCCGCGACGCGGTCTTCGCCGAGGTCCAGGATGGCTTGTTCAAGTTCGCGCGCACGGGCTAGGCCGAAATCCTCGGGGGACATGTCGCCGCCTTCGGCCCACCAGTTCGGCTGGTTGATATGGTGGATGTTCGGTATTGGAATGCCGCCCTGCGCATGCATGCCCGCCATGCCACCCAGCGAGGCCGACCCGACCGAAGACCCGTGATAGGCGTTGTGCCGGCTGATGATGATGTTCTTTTCCGGCTTGCCTTTTTCGGCCCAATAGGTGCGGACCATGCGGATATTGGTGTCGTTTGCCTCGGAGCCGCCAGCGGCAAAGAACACGTGGTTCAGGTCACCCGGCGCCAGTTCTGCCAGCTTGGCCGCCAGGGCGATTGCGGGCACGTGGGTGGTTTTGAAAAACGTGTTGTAATAGGGCAGTTCACGCATCTGGCGGGCGGCGGCTTCGGCCAGTTCGTCGCGGCCATAGCCGATATTGACGCACCACAGCCCGGCCATCGCATCCAGGATATGTTCGCCTTCGCTGTCGGTAAGATAGACCCCCTTGGCGCTGGTGATGACGCGCGCGCCTTCCTGGCCCAATGCGCCATTGGCGGAAAACGGATGCATGTGGTGGGCTGCGTCCAGGGCCTGCAATTCGGCCGTCGGCATGTGGTTGGTGATGGTCGGCATCCTGGGAACTCCTGCGTCAGCGGTTGTGGATCACAATATGATCAAATTATTTCCTGTCAATCCGATCCCACCATTTGTGGTGTGACCGGGGTGTCGGCCATCAGTTCCATTCCCTGTTCGATGTCCTGCACCGTCGCCAAAGCGGCCTGTTCAGCGTCACCGAGGCGAAGCGCGGCGATGATTTCCTTGTGCCGGTCAGGCAGGCTTTGGGTTCCGAACCTGCCGCAGACAACGCGCAGCGACGGGCCAAACCTGAGCCACAGCCGTTCCGTCAGGTCCAGCAGGACCGGCGCATCGGCATGGGTGTAAAGAGTTTCATGAAACGCGTGGTTGAGGCGCAAGTAGCCGCTTACGTCACCGGCGGCGATGGTTTGATCCAGGTGCTTGTCGATCTGTTCCAGATGATCAATGTCAGACGGGCGCATATTCAGGGCAGCGCGCCTGCAAAGCTCTGATTCTATTGCCTTTCGTGAAAAAATGACCTGTTCGACATCGCTTGTGGCCAGCAGCGGGACACTGACGCGCCGATTGCCCTGAAAGACAAGCGCACCATCCGAGATCAGCCGGCGAATCGCTTCGCGTACCGGGGTCATTCCGACCCCGAGCGAGGCGGTCAGACCCTGTATCGTGACCGGCTGTCCGGGCACCAGGTCCCCGAACAGGATCTGCGATTTGAGGGTTTGGTACACCTGTTCATGCGTCGGGCTTTTCCTGTCGGTCATCTGCTTTGCGGGTGCCTTATTTTTGATCAAATCCAAGCGGTTCATTCAAATACGGCAGACTTTAACTTGTCTGGTCCATCGCCTCGTGGAAGCATACGCCCAATGGGATGAAAACGCAAAACTTGATCAAATCAAAAAAAGCGTGAAAATACACGAACACTTGCAGGGGAGACTAAAATGACAATCAAGACGCTGACGTTTACGGCGGTCATCGCGACGGGGGTTTCGGCTGCGTATGCAGATGAGGTGCGCGTCTACAACTGGTCCGACTATATCGACGAAGAGTTGCTGAGCAAATTCGAGGAAGAAACCGGTTTGACGCTGGTCTATGACGTGTTTGACAGCAACGAGGTGCTGGAAACCAAGATGCTGGCCGGAGGGTCCGGGTACGATGTCGTGGTGCCGACCGGGACGTTCCTGCAACGCCAGATTCAGGCGGGCGCCTTTCAGAAGCTCGACGCCGAAAAGCTGTCGAATGCTGGTAACCTGTGGGACGTGATCCAGGACCGGACTGCCGGTTATGACCCGGAAAACGCGTATTCGATCAACTATATGTGGGGTACCACCGGGCTTGGGGTCAATGTTGGCAAGGTTCGGGAAATCCTGGGCGACGATGTTCAGCTGAACAGCATGGACCTGGTATTGAAGCCTGAGAACATGGAGAAGCTGGCCGCCTGTGGTGTCCACTTCCTGGATGCTCCGACCGAGATTTTTCCGATGGTTCTGCAATATCTCGGGGAAGACCCGGACAGCCATGATGCGGATGTGATCGGCAAGACCGAAGAGGTTCTGGCCGCCGTGCGTCCGCATATTCAAAAGTTCCACAGTTCCGAATATATCAATGCGCTGGCCAATGGTGATATCTGCGTGGCCGTCGGGTGGTCCGGCGACATCCTGCAGGCGCGGGATCGGGCGGCAGAGGCCGACAATGGGGTCGAGATCGAATATCACCCCTTTGCCGAAGGATCGCTGATGTGGTTCGACCAGATGGCCATTCCGGTCGATGCTCCGAACCCGGAAGGTGCCCATAAATTCCTGAACTTCATCCTGGATGCCAACAACATGGCTGCGGCATCGAACTATGTGTACTACGCCAACGGAAACAAGGCGTCGCAGGAGTTCCTTGAGGAAGACGTGATCGGGGATCCGGCGATTTACCCGGATGATACGACCATGGAAAACCTCTATATCACCACGCCCTACCCGGCCAAGACCCAGCGGGTCGTGACCCGTCTGTGGACCAAGATCAAGTCGGGAACCTGATCCGATTTCGCGCAAGGCGGCGGGGATCGCCTTGCGCCCACTTCCAGATTGTCGAACGGGGGCCGTTTTGAACTCTGCTGTTTTTGCGCCGTGGGAAGACCCGCAGGCAAAGCCATTGATCCAGTTCCAGAATGTCACCAAACGCTTTGGGGACTTTACCGCCATCGACAGCCTTTCGCTGGACATATTCGAACGGGAGTTCTTTGCGTTGCTGGGGCCTTCGGGCTGCGGCAAGACCACGATGATGCGGATGCTTGCCGGGTTTGAAACCCCGACCGAAGGGCATATTCTGCTGGGTGGTCAGGACATCGACCCGATCCCGCCCAACAAGCGCGCGGTCAATATGATGTTCCAGTCTTATGCCCTGTTCCCGCACCTGAGCGTTTGGGAGAATATCGCCTTTGGCCTGCGCAGGGACAACATGCCCAAGCCGGAGTTGACGGCCCGGGTCGAAGAGATGCTGCGTCTGACCAGGCTGGAACGATTCGCCCGACGCAAGCCGCATCAGATATCGGGCGGGCAGCGTCAGCGGGTGGCGTTGGCGCGGTCGCTGGCCAAGGCGCCGAAACTGCTGTTGCTGGACGAACCCCTGGGCGCGCTGGACAAAAAACTGCGGCAGGATACCCAGTTCGAATTGATGGATATCCAGGAAAAGACCGGAACCACATTCGTGATTGTGACCCACGATCAAGAGGAAGCCATGACCGTGGCCAGCCGCGTGGCCGTCATGGACCAGGGCAAGCTGATGCAGGTGGCGACGCCGGACCGCATCTATGAAAACCCGAATTCTGTCTATGTCGCGGATTTCATCGGCGACGTGAATATCATTTCCGGGCGCGCCACGTCCAGCGCCGAGGAAACCTACTCAATCGAATGGGCCGAGGGGCAAACCCCGCTGACGGCGACCTCGGCAACCGCATTCTCGGCGGGCCAAAGCTGTCACCTGGCGATCCGCCCCGAAAAAGTGACCATTTCGTCTGAGCGCCCGGCAGATGCGGCCAATGCGATTCAGGGAAAGGTGCATGACATCGCCTATCTGGGCAACCTGTCCACCTATCACGTCGAACTGCCTGACGGCACCATCATCAAGGCGCAGACGGCCAATACCCGCCGCATCTCGCGCCGGTCCTTTACCTGGGAAGACCCGGTCTGGTTGTCGTGGACAGCCACCGCCGCGGTTCTGCTGGCGGCCTGATGCGGCGCGCCATCCTGATTGCGGTCCCTTATGTCTGGTTGCTGGCGCTGTTCCTGGTGCCGTTCTTCATCGTGCTCAAGATCTCGCTGTCGGACATTGCCCTGGCCATTCCGCCCTATACCCCGACGTTGGACCTGTCCCAGGGATGGGCCGGTGTCCGGGACTTTTTCGGGCAGCTGGATCTGGAAAATTTTGTCTGGCTGACCGAGGATGACCTGTATTGGAAAGCTTATCTTTCCAGCGTCAAGATCGCACTGGTTTCGACCGTCCTGACATTGCTGGTCGGTTACCCGATCGCCTATGGCATGGCGCGCGCGCCCGAGGAATGGCGGCCAACGCTGATGATGCTGGTCATTCTGCCGTTCTGGACCTCGTTCCTGATCCGGGTCTATGCTTGGATGGGCATCCTCAGCAACGAAGGCTACCTGAACCAGTTTTTGCTGTGGACCGGGCTGATCTCGACGCCGCTGACCATTCTGAACACCCAGACCGCCGTTTATATCGGGATCGTTTACACCTATCTGCCCTTCATGATCCTGCCGATCTATGCCGCGCTTGAACGTCTTGACGGGTCGCTGATCGAGGCTGCCGAAGACCTGGGATGTTCGCGCCTGCAGGCGTTCTGGCTGGTGACCGTTCCACTGTCACGCCCCGGCATCATTGCCGGGTGTTTCCTGGTCATGATCCCTGTTATCGGCGAGTTCGTGATCCCGTCGCTGCTGGGCGGGTCCGGGACCCTGATGATCGGCAAAGTCCTGTGGGAGGAGTTCTTCTCGAACCGCGACTGGCCGGTTGCCAGCGCCGTGGCCGTGGTCTTGCTGTTGATCCTTGTCGTTCCGATCGTTCTGTTCCAGCGCAATCAGCAAAAACAGACGGAGGCGGGGCAATGAACAGGCTCAGCTGGTTCAATGTCGTGTCCCTGACGCTTGGGTTCGCGTTTTTGTACATCCCGATGATCATCCTGATCATCTTCAGCTTTAACGAAAGCAAGCTGGTCACGGTCTGGGCCGGGTTTTCGACCAAATGGTACGGCGAACTGGTCCAGAACGAGGCGTTTCTGAACGCGGCCTGGGTCACCATCCGGGTCGCGGTGTTTTCATCGACGCTGGCAACCATTCTGGGAACCGCAGCGGCCTATGTTCTGATCCGGGGCGGGCGGTTCTTTGGCAGAACGCTGTTTTCCGGCATGATCTACGCACCGCTGGTCATGCCCGAAGTGATCACCGGCCTGTCGCTTTTGCTGCTGTTCATTGGCATCGGCCTGGATCGTGGCATCGTCACGATCGTATTGGCGCACACTACTTTTTCGATGTGCTATGTCTCGGTCGTCGTCTCCTCGCGGCTGGTCACCTTTGATCAGTCGCTGGAAGAGGCGGCGCTGGATCTTGGGTGTTCGGCCGCGCAGGCCTTTCGGCTTGTCACGCTGCCGATCATCGCACCTGCTGTAATCTCGGGGTGGTTGCTGGCCTTTACGCTGTCGCTGGACGACCTGGTGATCGCGTCCTTTACGTCCGGCCCCTCCGCGACGACCCTGCCGATCAAGATATTCTCGGCGGTGCGGCTGGGTGTCAGTCCTGAAATCAACGCCTTGTCGACCATCATGATCGCGGTTGTCACGGTCGGGGTCATCGCCGCCTCGCTGGTTTCCAAACGCGCAGCGGTCCGCCGCAGGCTGGAAGAACAAACCGCCGCCCGCACGGAATGAAACGGATTTACCCGGATTATACCTATGGCAACGGGCCAAGGGCGGGTTGCTGGTGGGATGAAACCATCGCGGCCCCGCCCTGGCCGGTTCTGGCTGGCGAACATCATGCGGATGTGGCCATAATCGGCGGCGGGTTTACGGGTATGTCGGCGGCTCTGCATTTGGCCGAAAACGGCGTTCGGGTCGCTGTATTAGAGGCCGGTACGCCCGGATGGGGGGCCTCGGGCCGCAACGGCGGCTTTTGCTGCCTTGGCGGATCCAAGCTGAGTTCGGATGCAATGGTTCGCCGGTTCGGGGCTGATGCCGCCACTGAATATGCCCAGGCCGAGGTCGACGCGGTCGCGCTGGTGGCGGAACTGCTCGACCGCCACCAGATCGAGGCCGACACCCATTCGCATGGCGAAACGATACTGGCCCATTCGTCGCGTGCGATGCGCCGGTTGCGGCGGGCCGTTGGTGATGCCGGTGACGTTCACGAGGCGGATGACCTGCCGGGTCTGGGGTTCGGTGGCGGGTTCCATGGCGGGTTCACGACGCCGGTCGGCTTTGCCCTGAACCCGCGAAAATACCTGTTTGGTCTGGCGCGCGCTGCTGCGGCGGCTGGCGCAGACCTGTTTCAGGCCTCACCTGCCGAGGCCATCCGACGCGCCGCGGGCGGATATGTCCTGACCACTCCGACCGGATTGGTTCGGGCAAAGACGGTCTTGGTCTGCACCAATGGATATTCCAGCGAGGACGTGCCGGGCTGGATGGCCGGACGCTATCTGCCTGCACAATCCACGGTTCTGGTCACGCGCCCGCTGACCGGCGCCGAACTGGCCGCGCAGGGCTGGACCACCGAGCAGATGAGCTATGACACCCGCAACCTGCTGCACTATTTCCGCCTGATGCCCGACAGGCGGTTCCTGTTTGGCATGCGGGGCGGGTTGCGGTCCTCGGACCGGGCCGAGGCGGCCATCCGCAAAACGGCTCTGCGCGACTTTGGGCGGATGTTTCCCGCCTGGAGCGCCGTGGACGTGACACATATGTGGTCCGGGATGGTTTGTTTTTCGCAGGGGATGACCCCGTTTGTCGGCCCGGTTCCCGGGCAGGCGGGCATGTTTGCCGGTTTTGCCTATCACGGGAATGGGGTGGCCATGGGGACCTATTGCGGGCGGGCACTGGCGCGGATGGTCATGGGGCGCGACCCTGAACTGCCGCATCCGGTGTCCCTGCCACCGCGGCGGTTTCCGCTGGGCCGGTTTCGAAGGGCCCTGCTGCCGCCAGCCTATGCGCTGTTGGCCCTGGCAGACCTGTAAACGGTCAATGGCCCCTGATCGCCGCGCGTTCAAGCTCATAGGCCTGGGCGTAATCGGGTGCTCCGGTCTCGACCCGCCACAGGCAATACGCCGCCATCCGCCAGGAAAACCAGGGGCGAAGCGCCCTGTATCGCCGGACAATGGCGGGGCTTTCATAAGCCTGCAGGAAACGGGCCTCATCCCCGGGGCCAAGGGGGGCACCACGGTAAAGGTGCTGCATGGCAGGAGAAAGGAACATCGCGATATCCTCGGACGGGTCACCAATCGCGGGGCATTGCCAGTCGATCAGCGTGATCCCGGACCCGGCCACCAGGATATTGCCCGCGACCGGGTCGCCGTGAATCAGACAGGTGTCCGGGGTTGGCGCAACCGGTGCAACAGGTCGCAGCGGGGTCAATTCCTGCTGCCCCTGCTGGCTGCATCCGGCCAGAATCTGTTCTGCATGCCGGGCAAGATCGGCGCTGCCGTTACAGCCCACCGGTGCCGAAAGGGGCAGGCGCAGGCCGTGAAGCTGGTGCAACAGGGCGGCGACCGTTTCGACCCCCGACTGCCAGGGCGCGCCCGGTGCGTGATCGTACATCACCCAGCGGTCCTTGCGAAAACGCCCTGTCGCGGCCAGCCGCGGGACAAACCCCGTATGGCTCAGCGCGCGCAGGCAGGCAGCCTCCAGCGTGGCATCATTGCGAAACAGCGGATTTGAAAACCCCGATTGATAGAGTTTGAGGACCTTGTCGCCATCACCGCCCAGAACCTTCCAGACCTGGTTCGTGCGTCCCCCATACATCTGGTTGAATTCCACACCGGCCGAGATCACCCCCTCGGCAACGAGCTGGGCAATTAGGTCAGGGGGAGGAGGCGGCAGGTCGGGCAGGTTTGATACCAGTGCAGTCGGACGATTCTGTTACCGGCATGGTTTGGCCCGTCCTTGGCATCAAATCAAGAACCGGCGCGAACGGCCACCACATCTTCGGCCGAGACAATACCACCGCCGCTGAGCGTCAAAAGCGTTTCGCCGTCAGAAACCTGGACCTCGACCACACGGTCATAGGTGGCGGCCATCTGCGTCGAGAGGATTTCATCTTGGCTGTAGCTTTCGACATATGCCGAATAGGTTCCCGCCGGAAGCGGTGCGCCCGAGCTGTCGACGCCCGCCCATTGAAACTGGGACTCGGTGACCGAGACTGAAACGCGATCAACTTCGGTTCCGGACTCGTCGCGGATGACCAGAGAGGCCTCATCCGCCGCGCTGTCGGGTTGGGCATACAGGCTGATTGGCGAATCGCTGAATGCAAAGGCCGAAGGCGCGCGCACCTCCTGTCCGACCCAGTTCGACAGGGCGTTCAGATTGGAGCCGCCCAAGGCCAGAACCAGCTCGCCCAGCAGGTCGTTGGCCTGGACTTGCTGTTCGACCATGGAAAACTGGGCGAGTTGCGACGCGTATTCCGACGAATCCAACGGCTCCAGCGGGTCCTGATTTTGTGCTTGCGTCGTCAGCATCAACAAAAAGGTCTCGAAATCCGATGTCAGGACCGAGGCCTGTGACGCGGCGGACGTCGCGGATTGCGTGCTCTGCGTTGCGGATGTGGTTGCCGTGATCATCTTTATATCCTTATGTCGAGGCCCCGGTCCGAGGCGGACCGCACCGCGGCGCGCGGGTCTTCGGTGAGCGCTGTACCCTCGGTCGTTTCAACGAAAACCTCTGCGCCCGAGGGCGCATCATCGCCGGGGCTTTCCTGTGACAGATCAAGGTCGAACGACAGGTCGCCGAACCCTATGTCGCGAAATTCGTCCGACAGGATGGAAATGTGCCTGCGCATCAGGTCCAGCGTTTCGGGGCGTTCGGCGGTAATGCTGAGATGCATGCCGTCATCGCGCCCGTTCACGGTGATCGTCAGGCGCCCAAGCTCTTCGGGGTTGAGCGCGATATCAATCGCCCCGCCGCCGGGTCGCGCCGACACAACCGCCGCCATTTGCCCTGCGACGGCGCGTGCCGTTTCTGCCCGGTTCACCACCGTGGCGGGCCCGTTTGCAGGCGCGGTTTCCCGTGTCGTTTGGGCGTGTTGCGTGTCCCCGGCCGAAAGGGTTTCGGGCATTTCAGCATGATCCGCGGATTTTTCCGCAGCGCTCAGCTGTGCTTGTGCGGCCAGCTGAAGCTGGGCAACCGCCGGTACCTGCGGGGGCGGCGCGGTCGCAGCGGCGTGGCTTGTCGGAGAGGTTGGTGCGGCAGGGATGGGTTCGCGGGTCAGCGATTCCTGCATCTCGGTGTTCCGGACAAGTGCGGGCGTCGCCGGTGCGCCGCGACCCACAGTGACGTCGGTGGCGCGATTTGCAACCGGGGTCTGGTTCGCATTGGGCGTGCCGAAATCAACCGACGCGCGCACCGGGCTGGACTCGCGCGCGCTGGGCCAGGTCGATGTTGTCAAAGGCTCGGTCCGAACCGGCCTGCCCGAGCCTTCAAATGCGCCAAAAAGCGGTGTCGGGTACCCGTCATCTTCGAAGTCGACGGCGGGCTGTTCTATATCGGGCGGATCGCGGCGATCCGGCTCGGCTTTTGGCGCGATGTCACTGGGGTCTGGGGTAAGGCCAATGGACCTGGTCACCTGCTCGGGATCGTCCGAAGGCTGTGGGATATCCGGATCGACCTCGCCGTCGATACTGTCGTCGGAAACAATCTCAGGATTTGCCACAAGAGGCGCGGCAGCGGCGTCTTCGATCAGGAAATCGCTAAATTCCGCGCCGCGACCTGCCGCCTCGGCCTCGGCTTCGCTTGCGGGCAGGCGGGCGGTGGGCGTTGCTGGGGTCGTGGTCAATATAGTCGGGATGGGCATTTTGCTCCGGCTCCGTTGGGACGGGATCAGAATTGCCGCATGAGGTTACGTTTATTTTAACTGCTTTCCTTTTTGATCGTGAAAGTTCGAAACAATTTTCAGAGGTTGAAATGGAAATATCGGCGACCACTCATTCAACGCGATCTACGGGAACCGAGGCCGGGCTTCGGGCCGCCGCGGTCGAGCTTGAGGCGACCTTTCTTGCACAGATGCTCAAATCTGCGGGGCTGGGCAAGGCGCAGCACGGTTTTGGTGGCGGCGTCGGAGAAGAACAGTTCGCGTCCTTTCTGGTTCAGGAACAGGCGCAACAGCTTGCCCGGTCCGGCGGGGTCGGCCTGTCGGAAATTCTGTTCAATGCAATGTTGGAGAATCACGATGCCTGACGATGCGAACGCAACCCTGATCAAAGCCCTGGAAGAGGTGCTGGATCTTGAACGGACAGCTTTGGTCAATGGCGAGCTGGGCTTGTTGGACCAAATGTTCCCCGAAAAGGAAAAACTTGTTGAGGCCATCAACGACATGCATGTGCGCGACAGCGCCGAGTTGATCAGGGTGCATCGCAAACTGGAGCGAAACCAGGCCCTGTTGGAAAGCGCATCCGAAGGTATCCGCGCCGTTGCCGCGCGCATGACCGAACTGCGGCGCGTCAGGCAGGAATTCAGCATGTATGATTCCGCGGGAAAGCGAAACGGATTTGCCGTTCGAAGCCATTCAAAGCTGGAAAAGCGCGCCTAGGTGCGGGGTTTGATTCAAATCCGACGGTTTCGGCCTTTGGCCCTTAGCATTCCGTTAGGGGATAGCGCTCAATACTGACGGGGCACCTAAAAAGCGGGTGGCGCGATCACCGTCCGGTACATCGCACAGGTCAGAACGACAGAATGCCCGCCCGCGTGGCGGGGTCAAATAAGCGTCGAAACGCTTGAACAGTAAAGGATGACAAAGCATGTCCAGCATTCTGACGAACAATGGCGCAATGGTTGCGCTGCAAACCCTGAAGTCGGTCAACAAGAACCTGGCCGCAACTCAAAACGCGATTTCAACCGGCAAGGATGTTGCCACGGCCAAGGATAACTCGGCTGTTTGGGCGATTTCGAAAGTCATGGAATCGGACGTGAACGGTTTCAACGCGATCAAGGACAGTCTTGCGCTGGGTGAATCCACCGTGGCGGTTGCGCGGAATGCGGCCGAAACGGTCACTGACCTGCTGACTGAAATGAAAAGCAAGATCGTCGCCGCGCAAGAGGACAATGTCGACAGAAGCAAGATCAATGACGACGTGACCGCGTTGCGTGATCAGATCGCATCGGTTGTTGGTGCGGCGCAGTTCAACGGGCTGAACCTGGTCAATGGCACCTCGGGCACCGCATCCATTCTGGCATCGCTTGACCGCGACAGTGCCGGCAATGTCTCGGCGTCTTCGATTTCCGTGACCGGTCAGGACCTTTCGACCGGTGGCTATGCCAGCAAGGGCGTGTTGGCCGGTTCTGACAATGCGACCACCGATAACGATGCCGCGGGCTTCACCATGGACAAGACCGGCGGGTCCGGCGACCTCGTGATTGACAGTTCGACTGACAACTTTGCGGCAGGCGACAAGGTTTCGATCACCATCGGCGACAAGGTTGCATCCTACACTGTCCAGGCCGGCGACATTGACCCTTCGGGCACCTATGATTCGGCCTATACCGATGCGCTGGTTGCGGTTGGTCTGAAAAACCAGATCGACGCGCTGGGGATCACCGGTGTTGAAATCGACTATGACTCGGCAAACCCCGGAACATTGGCGTTTGTCACCGGCGCTGGTGGCGTTGACGCGGATCGTGACGTAACGGTTGCCGCCCAATTCACCAATGCCGGTGCCGGTGGGCTTGGGGCATTGTCTTCGATCGATGTCTCGACTGATTCCGGTGCCGCA
Source organism: Ruegeria sp. ABD4_443 (assembly GCF_056160865.1). Taxonomy (NCBI): domain Bacteria; kingdom Pseudomonadati; phylum Pseudomonadota; class Alphaproteobacteria; order Rhodobacterales; family Roseobacteraceae; genus Ruegeria; species Ruegeria sp. ABD4_443. The sequence continues at coordinate 278,102 of NZ_JBSWYA010000004.1, forward strand.
GCGGCGCTGGGAACCATTGAATCGTTGATCGACACCGCGATTGATGCCTCGGCGTCGTTCGGTTCCGCCCAGGGCCGTATCGAGACACAGCAGGAATTCATCTCGAACCTGGCCGACTCGTTCACCTCGGGTATCGGTTCTCTGGTTGATGCCGATATGGAAGAGACGTCTGCCAAGCTGCAGGCCCTGCAGGTTCAGCAGCAGCTGGCGACGCAATCGCTGTCGATTGCCAACCAGTCGCCGCAGTCGATCCTGTCGCTGTTCGGCTAATCGAAAAGCCCGGCCGGGGCATCCGCGTGATGCCCCGGCCATGATGCCCAAGACTGCCCAAAGGAAGGATTTCCGGTGACACCACAAACGCTTGCCCGGCGCGCCTATGCGCAGCCAGCCGCGCCGACGCGCACGCCACGGGATACAGAATACGAGGCGATCTCGCGGATTACGCAACGACTGAAAGCCGCCGCTATCCACAAAAAAAGTGACTTCTCGGCATTTGTCCAAGCTCTGCACGCAAATCGGCAATTGTGGAGCGTTTTGGCACAAGGGGTGTCGAACTCGCATAATGGCCTGCCCGAGGAGTTGCGTGCAAAGATCTTCTATTTGGCCGAGTTCACCGAGTTGCACAGCAGCAAAGTTCTGGGTCGTACCGCCGAGGTCGAGCCGCTGCTTGAGATCAACATGGCCGTTCTGCGCGGATTGCGACAGAAAGGGGCCGCGTGATGGGGGGACTTGTGCTGAAACTTGCCCCAAAGGAACGGGTTCTGATCAATGGGGTGGTGATCGAAAACGGTGACCGCAGAAGCCGGTTTTCGATCATGACGCCTCAGGCCAATGTCTTGCGATTGCGGGACGCCATTCATCCGGAACAGGCAAACACCCCGGTGCGCCGCGTGTGCTATGCCGCGCAACTGGTATTGTCCGGCGACATGGATCCCGGCGAGGCGCGCCAGCAATTGCTGCGCAGGGTCGAAGAGCTGAGCCAGGTGTTCACCGATGCCGACAGCAGGCGTGTCCTGACCGAAGCGACCGAGGCCCTGGTGACCGAACAATATTATAAATGCCTCAAATCCCTGCGTTCACTTCTTCCGCGCGAAGAACGGCTGATGGCGTATCGGCAATGACGTTTCAGGCGGTCGTTCCCTCAGGCGGGCTTGTGGGGTGGCGGTTCCTGCAGCGCACCTATGATGCGCAATTGCAGACATTTTCGGCATCGCCAGTGAACGAAAGAGATACGGAGTATTTTTTGGAAAACATCTCTTCGGTGCGCACGGCCGAAGACCTGGTGAGCGATCGCAGGCTTTTGCAAGTGGCCCTTGGCGCCTTTGGGTTGCAGGATGATCTGGACAATCGGTACTTTGTTCAAAAAGTGCTGTCCGATGGAACGCAGGCGGATGACGCGCTGGCCAACAAGCTGTCCGACAGCCGATACAGCGCCTTTTCCAAAGCGTTCGGCTTTGGCCCAGGCGATGTGCTGAAAACCGGCAATGCCGCCGAGATGGCGGAAGTGGCCAAGGACAATTTGGCAGCCCAGTTCGAGATTTCGGTCGGTGAATCAGACGAAACGCTGCGTATCGCACTTTATGCACAGCACACCTTGGCTGACCTTGCGGCCGAGGACAGCACCGAGGACACGAAATGGTATGATCTGATGGGTCTCACGGCGCTGCGGTCCATGATGGAAACCGCATTGGGTCTGCCATCGGACTTTGCCCAGCTGGATATCGACAAGCAGTTGGAAGTATTCAAGGAAAAACTGTCCAGGGTTACCGGGTCTTCTGACCTGGCTCAGTTTTCCGACCCCGAGGTTTTGGGCCAGATTACCGACACATACCTCGCCCGCAGCCAGATTGCAGAGATTCAGAACTCGATCTCGCCAGCCCAAACCGCCCTGATTTTGCTGGGCGCAGGCACTTGAACCAGATTTGCCCCGTCGGGTTTGCGTTGCACGTCGGGTCCTCGGCAAGCCATCTGACCCACGTCGAGCTGCGGTAGCAGTTTCGGGCGCGTCGTGGCCATCGCGTGCCGGTGGTGCGGGCGGCGCCTGTGCTGACAGGGGCCAGGGCAACCATAGCGTTTTGTCAGGCGTCCAGGATGGCGTCCGCCTCTGTCCGCAAGGCATAAGACCGGACCGGTCGCGAAACATTGTGCAGTTTGATATCCCCAAGTGGAACCGCCTGGCTGCAGGCCGGTTCGATGTCTTCCGAAACCACGATCCGGTGGTTGGCGATTTTTCCGAATTCACCAAGTCGGGCCGCGATATTTGCGGCCTGTCCGATCACCGTGAAATCCAGCCGTTCGCGCGAACCGACATTGCCATAGGTCACGCGGCCAAAGGCGACGCCGATGGAACAATCGCAATGGTGGTCCGTTTCGGTTGTGCGCAACTCTGCCAGTTTCCTGACGATTTCGATCGCCGTGCGCTGTGCGTTCGACCGGGCCTTGTGCGCATCCTGGCCGGCCGGAAAAACGGCCAGGACGGCATCGCCGATGAATTTCAGAACTTCGCCGCCATTTTCGTGGACTATGCCAGAAACGGTTTCGAAAAACGCATTCAGCAAAGTGATATAGGCGCTGCGACCTAATTGTTCTTCGAGGATGGTCGAGTTCCTAAGATCGCAAAACATGATCGCCGCATCGATATCGTCGCCATCGCCGCGGCGGATGTCGCCACCCAGAACCCGCGCTCCGGTTCGTTTGCCGACATAGGTTTCCAACAGGGCCTGGGCGTTTTCCCGTTGCATGAACACTTCGTAGAACCGTGCAATGACCGAGGAACATTCGAAAACCAGCCCCAGGTTTTCGGTCGTGAACCCATCGGGGTGGTCACATGTCAGGGTCAGGACGTTGGTACGCCCGTCGGAAAACGGCAGCGGCATGGCCACGTAATCCGTGGCCCCTTTGGCGCGCAGGTCCTGAAGGATTGGAAAACCGTCTTGCGGGGTTTGTTCGTTCAGCCGCTGACGCACGCCGCCAAGCCCGTTTGAAACATGCCGCAGGGGGCTGTTGATAAAGGCCGGGTGATCATGAATTTCATAGGTCGGGGCATGGGTCGAAATCTCGGCCTTTCCCTTTTCCCAGATATAGTGTTTGCCCGCGATCAGCGGGTGAAGCGACCAGACCAGGATGCTGAGCCGTTGAATGGCGATGCCATGATCCAGCATCTTTTCGGCCAGCGCCGCGGTCAAGGCCTCGGGCGTCGCCAGACCAGACGCGCCGCGCATCAGCCAGTCGATCAGCGGGCCGCTGATATTGCCGTCATCGGGTTGGCGCAGCCGGTTTTCGCCCAGGTCAATCCGGGTATAGGCATTGGGCATAAAACCGATATGGCCCTGGATGTCCCTGCTTTCGGGCAGGGCCTGTTCATAGGCCCACACCGAGTTCGTCAACCTTGCGTCCGGCAGGTGCACGTCATGATAGGTCGCGGTGCCTTTGAACGGGCAAAACGTCTGCAACTCGGTTTCGGGCCCAAGCTCGATGCAGACATCTTCGCGCGGGATGTAGATCGACGGCGGCAGCCGTGTCTCGTACATGACCTTTGCGCGCCGGCTTTGGGCCAGCAGGACATCATCACGGTAAATGGCGACCGGGCCATCCAGTTTTTCAACCGAAATCCCGTAGCCTGCACCTTTCGGACTGGAGTGAACGTTCATCAGCAACCTCCCTTGGCCGGGCCCTTCTTAGGATGGGCCTTGAACGGGAATATTCCAAGGGGGGAACACAGAATTTACCCGACGCGTCCAAATCGGATCGACAATCTGATCAAAGGGTCAAACCATCTGAATCACGTCTTTTTCAATGGATAGCATATAGCCCTTTTTGGCGATGTTCTTGACCAGTAACTCGCTGACCATCTGATTGCCCAGCGCATCCCTAAGGCGTTTGATGCGGGTGGCGCCTGCGGCCTCGTCACAGTCGGCGGCGGATTTGCCGGAAATGACCGCCTCGATCTGGGCGCCAGACAGAACCTCGTCATCAAGCCGGGATTCCGCCAGAACCGACAGCGTTTCCATCGCGGCAGGGGTCAGCTTGAAATCCATGTTGTTGAGATAGACGGTGTTTTCATCCCGGCTGATCATCAGGGACGTCACCTGAATTCCTGTCCGTTCGATCTGGGCCATGCGGCGGTTCAGCAAGACCAGCATCACAAGGAAAACAAGTGCCGTGACCAACATGGCGGTTGCAAAGACCAACAGGACAAAGATGACGGTCCGATAGCTGGACAGCGTATCGGCAAAGGCAGTGCCGGACTGGGCCAGGATTTCAAGCAGCTTGATCTCGGCCTGGGTTGTCAGATCGCTTTCGACAAACAACCGCTCGACCCGCGCGTTGAACGCATTCGCGTCCGGCAGGGTCCAGAACAGGAACGCGGCGGCGGTGACCAGGATAAGGATGATCGCGGCGATTCCTGCGCCGACCAGCCGTGTCCCTGATCGGCGGGCATCAGAAACGGAGATAGAATTTTCCGGCATTGGCCTTCCTTTGATCCAACCCTTCCGGTCCGAACACGGACATAACGTTCAACAGGGTCCAGCCCGAGGATTGAAGCCGCTGGGCGACCTCTTTCTTGGCTGGGCCCTTCTTGCAGGCCGAAACCTGCATGACGCCATAATGCAAGCGCAGCGGGTTGTCCCGTTTCGCTTTGTAATCCGCATAGCAATCAGCCGCCGTGGCAGCCGATCCAACCGATATCAGGGCCGCGATGGCCAGTGAAGTGATGATCCGTTTCATGGGCTTTATCCTGCGCACGGGTTGCCGTGATATTCAATAACCGAGGGGGGTTTGCGTGTTTGATATCGGATAACAAGCCGCCGTTATTGCTTGTCCGAATGGTGGCGGCCCAGGGTTGTGTCATCGAATGCGCGGTCTGTCGCCAGGCCGCATCCACACCGAAAAGGACAGCCATCATGCACAAGAAATTCATTGCCCTTATCGTTGCAACGGCCATCGCAGTTACCGGCGTTTCCGCCTCGCAGGCGCGGGCGGCCGATGCTCATGACATCCTGGGCGGGCTTGCGGCCATCGCCATAATCGGCGCGGCCGTGAACCACTATCACAAGGACAAGAACCGCGATCGGGTTTCGCGGCAACAGAACCAGGTATACGTGCCGCCAAAGGCCAAGCACCGGGACCTGCGCCCACTGCCCAGGAAAGTGGCGCGGTATGACCTGCCCCAGCGCTGCTTGCGGACCTATAAGGGGTACTCCCGCACCCGTCCGCTGCTGGGGACTTCGTGCCTGAACAAGCACTACAAACACAGCAATAGCCTGCCCCCGCAATGCAAGGTTGGTTTCTGGAATGGCACAAAGGTAAGCCGGGCATACGAACCCGCATGCCTGCGCCAAAAAGGATACCGCGTGGTTTTCAAGTAACGGGTTTCGAGCAGGAGCGGTGCCAAAGAAGCGCCGCGCTGAGAGGGGGCGGCCAAGGTCGCCCTCTCTTTTTTGTTGCAGCCGGGGCCGAAACACGCTTTGCCGGGGTCATGACAGGACCAAGTTTTGAGCTGGAGCAGGCGCTGTTCGCGCAGGGATATGTCAGGGTCGCAGGCGTTGACGAGGTGGGCCGTGGCCCCTTGGCCGGACCGGTGGTCGCGGCGGCCGTCATACTGAACCCGGCCGACATTCCCGATGGTCTGAACGATTCTAAAAAGCTGACGGCCAAGCGGCGCGCGGTGCTTGAGGCCCGATTGCAGGACTGTGCAGCGATTGCTGTCGCCGAGGCGTCGGTGGCCGAGATTGATGACCTGAACATTCTCAGGGCGTCGCATCTGGCGATGGAACGGGCGGTCGCTTTACTCAGCCCCGCGCCGGATTTTCTGCTTGTTGACGGAAATCTCATCCCGCGCGGCTTTGCTCTGCCTGCGCAGGCGGTGGTCAAAGGCGACGGTCGGTCATTGTCGATTGCCGCAGCTTCGATCATCGCCAAAAACTGGCGCGATCGGCTGATGGTGGATTTGGCGCAACAGCATCCGGGTTACGGCTGGGAGACAAACGCAGGATATCCGTCAAAACAGCACAAGCAGGCGCTGCGAAATCTGGGTGTGACCCCACATCATAGACGTTCGTTCAAACCGGTCCACAATATCTTGTATCAAGAGTAAATCGTAAGCCCCTGATTCAAAAAAGAATTTGACGGCGAATCGTCTTTGAATCATCCTTGTCTCAACCAAATGAGCGCAAAAGCGCCGTGGAACCGAGGCAGTGAAATGACCACAATTAAGACCAAGGAAGCAGCGACGCTTCCGCTCAATACGATTCTGTCCGGCGACTGCATCGACATGATGAACAGTCTGCCCGAGGCGTCCGTTGACCTGATTTTTGCAGACCCGCCCTATAACCTTCAGCTCAAGGGTCAGTTGCACCGGCCTGATAACAGCCAGGTTGATGCCGTCGACGATCATTGGGACCAGTTTTCCAGCTTTGCCGCCTATGATCAGTTTACCCGCGCATGGCTGAAGGCGGCGCATCGCCTGCTCAAGCCCAATGGCGCAATCTGGGTGATCGGGTCCTATCACAACATCTTCCGCGTGGGGTCGGCCCTGCAGGATGCGGGTTACTGGATCCTGAACGATGTGGTCTGGCGCAAGTCGAACCCGATGCCGAACTTTCGCGGCAAGCGGTTCACCAACGCGCATGAGACTATGATCTGGGCCAGCAAGCAGGAAGGCGCGAAATATACCTTTAACTACGAGGCTCTGAAGGCCCTGAACGAAGGTGTGCAGATGCGCAGCGACTGGGTGCTTCCGATCTGCACCGGGCATGAGCGGCTCAAGGATGAAAACGGCGACAAGGCGCATCCGACGCAAAAGCCCGAATCCCTGCTGCATCGCGTTCTGGTGGGGTCGACCAACCCCGGGGACGTGGTTCTGGACCCGTTCTTTGGGACCGGCACGACCGGCGCGGTGGCCAAGATGCTGGGCCGCGAGTTCATCGGTATCGAGCGCGAGGACTCCTATCGCAAAGTGGCCGAAAAGCGCATCGCCAAGATCCGCAAGTTCGACCGCGACGCGCTGGAGGTCAGCGCCAGCAAACGCGCCGAGCCGCGGGTGCCGTTTGGCCAATTGGTTGAACGCGGGATGCTGCGACCGGGCGAAGAGCTGTTTTCCATGAACCAGCGCCACAGGGCCAAGGTGCGTGCCGACGGAACCCTGATTGGCGACAATATCAAGGGTTCGATCCACCAGGTTGGGGCGCATCTGGAAAATGCCCCGTCCTGCAATGGCTGGACCTATTGGTGTTTCAAACGCGATGGCAAAACGGTTCCGATTGACGTGTTGCGTCAGCAGATCCGGGCCGAGATGCACAACTGATCAAGCAATACCGCCGGTGCCTGTGGCCTGACACAAGGCACTACGCCTTGCCCCGCCGTTTTCGGCGGGGTCTTTTGTTTTGGCCTGTGGGGTGTTTGGATGGGCCGCACTCCCCATATCCGACAGGACAGCATCGGAGCATAAGGTATGCCAGATACCACGGCGGGCGGATCCCGTATCGACAGGTTCTTTGTGACACAACCCGACATTATCGACCTGGACAACAAATACACCGAAGCAGCCCTGGAACGGCACAAGCGCGAAGGGCTTGAGCTTGCCGTGCGCGCCCGATGGATCGCGATGGGGCTGACCGCGGTGCTGTTGATCTTTCTCAACCCGCAGTGGGAGGTTCTTTGGTATCACTTCATCCTGCTGCTTATTTGCGCCAATGGCTGGCTGATCCGCCGCGCCGGGCGGGTAGGGCAGTCGCGGACCGAACTGGCGCTGATTTTCGTCGACCTTCTGATCATGACGCTTGGTATGATCATCCCCAACCCGTTCAGCGATGATGTGCGGCCCCTGGCCATGCAGTACCGGTTTGACAATTTTCAGTACTTTTTCATCATCCTGGCCGCAGGTACGCTGGCCTATTCCTGGCGGACGGTTATCGCTATCGGTACCTGGACCGCCGGGATGTGGACCCTTGGCTGGATCGTGGCCTGGTGGGTGGCCACCCCGTTTCCGGGCCTCAGTGAACGTGTCGCCGAGGCGTTGAGCGGTTTTCCCGATGTGGCCGAACGTCTTGATCCCAACAGCTTTATGGCCCCTGAACGTATTCAGCAGGCCGTTGTGTTCCTGATGGTTGCGGTCACGCTGGGGGTCTCGATGCGGCGGCTCAACAGGCTGTTGATCAGCAATGCCGGGCTCGAACGCGAGCGGGCAAACCTGTCGCGGTATTTCTCGCCCAATGTTGTCGATGAGCTCAGCCAGAATGACGAACCGCTCAAGCAGGTCCGCAAGGAAAATATCGCGGTATTGTTTATCGACATCGTGGGGTTCACGAAATTCGCCGCCGGGCGGGACCCTTATGATGTGATTGCTGTCCTGCGCGGGTTTCACGCGCGGATGGAGGCCGAGGTCTTTCGCCATCACGGGACGCTGGACAAATATCTGGGCGATGGCCTGATGGCCACGTTCGGAACGCCGGTGACGACACCGCTGGATGCCAGCAATGCGTTGGCCTGTGCACGAGCGATGGTCGATGTCATCGATCAGTGGAACCACGAACGCGCCCAAGCGGGCGAACCGCAGATACAGGTAGGGATCGGCGTTCATTTCGGCCCCGTCGTTTTGGGCGATATCGGGGCGAACAGGCTGGAGTTTGCGGTGATCGGAGACGCGGTGAACGTGGCTGCCAAGCTTGAATCGCTGACACGTCAGTTCGGCGCGCGCGTCGTGGTCAGCGATCACCTTCGTGTTCAGGCCCTGTCGGAAGGAGGCTCGCGGCCCGATTTGCTGACCGGGTTCTCGCACCGCGCAGAACAGGCGGTTCCGGGCGTTGCTGCGCCGATGGATGTCTGGGTTCTGTAGGCGCCGTGCGCTCAGCGTCGCGGCAGCGGGTTGAGCGCCTTGTTATATGCCTTCCAGTCGGTGATCTCGGGGTAATATTGCTGCCGCCAGGCGCGGACGCGCGGGTTCATGACGCGCCGCCACAGGGGCGGGATCATCGCCGCGACCGTCATCACCGGATACCCATAGGGCAATTGCGGCGCGGCCTCTTGTGCGTGGTGCTGCAGCAACGGAAACCGGCGGTTGGGTTTATAGTGGTGATCCGAATGGCGCTGAAGATTGATCAGCAGCCAGTTCGACACCTTGTAGGACGCGTTCCAGGAATGGCGGGGGTGGACATGTTCGTATTTCCCGTCGCCAAGGTGCTTTCTGGTCAGGCCGTAATGTTCGACATAATTGACCAGTTCAAGTTGCCAGATCGCAACACCGGCCTGAACCAGGAAAAGCCCAACCCCGGCCCAGCCGCCTATCAGCCCGGCCAGGGCCAGCATGCCACCCTGAAGCGCCCAGTAACGCCAGAATGGGTTGGCGCGATCGGTCCAGGGGCGGTCCTTTCGTGCCAGCTTGTCGCGCTCTGCGCCAAAGGCGGACACCAGGCATTCGCGCAGTACCCGGGGGTAGAACCGGTGAAACCCTTCGTTGTACCGCGCAGTGACGGGATCTTTGGGCGTGCCGACATACCGATGGTGAACCAACAGGTGTTCGGACCGGAAATGCGAATACAGGACCATGGCCAACAATATGTCGCCCAACCAACGCTCAACCCGGCCTTTCTGGTGCATCAATTCGTGGCTGTAATTGATGCCGATTGTCCCCGATATGACGCCCATGCCGAAAAAGAGGCCAAGCTTTTCAAGCACTGACAGGTGATCGGTATGGGTCGTGTACCAGATCAGGCCGAACAGGGTGAGAAATTGCACAGGCACCCAGGCTGTCGTCAGCACGATGTACCAGCTCAGCGCGGAATCCGGCGTTTCGGGGTCTGCATTGTTCAGCTCAAGACCGGCCAGCCGGTCCAGCACGGCAAACAGCCACCAAGTGGATACCGGGACCAGCAAAATCCAGACCCCCCCTGCCAGGGCTGACACCCAGATGACCGGGACAAGCAGGAACGAAACCCAGAATGGCAGGGCAGATCGCCAATGTGACATAGGTTCAGGTGCGGTCATCGTGGTGCTCCGGTTGGTGCCGTATCCTTACGCCCCAACAGGGCGATTGCACGGCGGCTATTGGCCGCGCCACAGGGCATGGACCTTGCGCATGACCGTCGGCAGCGTCTGCGGGCGAAAACTGTGCCTGTCCACGGCTTCGGTGCCGTCGGGCACCCTGTCGTCGGCAAGCTCGGCCACCCAGACCTGCAATATCAGGTGAAAATGGGTGAAAGTATGACGCACCTCGCCCGGCAACAGGCGCCATTGCGCCGGATAGGGCGGTATGTCGGACGGGCTGTCCGACCAGTCGGAGCAGGGCCAGCCCAGCATTCCGCCCAGCAGACCCTTGGCGGGGCGACGTTCCAGCAAAAGGGCCCCATCGCGGCGCTGTCCGATATAGGCATGGCCATAGCGCGTAGGTTTGCGTTTCGGCGGCGATTTCGCAGGCAGATCGGCCTGGCTGCCTGCGGCGCGGGCCCGGCAGCGTGCGCGCACCGGGCACAGGCCGCAGGCCGGGCTTTTGGGCGTGCAAATCGTGGCCCCAAGATCCATGACGGCCTGCGCATAATCGCCGGGCCGCAGCATGGGCGTATGGTGTTCCGCCCGGGCCTTGAGTTGCGGCTTTGATCCCGGAAGCGGATCGTGAATGTCATGCAGCCGGGCCATGACCCGTTCGACATTCCCGTCCAGCACGGTTTCCGGCAGATCAAACGCGATGGCCGAGATCGCGGCGGCGGTATAAGGGCCGATGCCGGGCAGTTTCAAAAGTGCGTCATGTGATCCGGGAAACCGCCCGCCGTGATCCTGTGCAACCACGCGGGCACATTTCAGCAGGTTGCGCGCCCTGGCATAATATCCCAGCCCGGCCCAGGCCCCCATGACGTCTTCGTCCCGGGCCGCGGCAAGGGCGAATACATCCGGCCAGCGCGTGACAAACCGCATAAAATAGTCGCGCACTGCGGCAACGGTGGTTTGCTGCAACATGACTTCGGACAGCCACACCCGATAGGGGTCCGGCAGGATGCCCGCGGCGCGGTCAGCCGGACCGACGCGCCAGGGCATTTCCCGCGCATTGGCGTCATACCATTCCAGCAGCGTATCGCTCAGGTCGGGGTCTTGGGTGTCACGCAAGTTTTATCTGTCTTTCTGTCGGGTTTCGCTGGCGCCTGCCTGTGCGACAATTACAATAGCGGCGCAGAAGTTGGAAACCAGATGCAACGCAGACGTTCTTCCACGCGCGGGTTCAAGCGGACCGCGATCTTGCTGAATGATCAAATTCGGCACGCGGGCGAAAGCCGCGGCTTTGCCGTGTCGCGCTTGCTGACCCATTGGGCCGAAATCGTCGGACAGGATATTGCCGAGATCGCGCGGCCCATAAAGGTCGGCTATGCCAAGGGCGGTTTTGGCGCGACGCTGACGGTTCTGACCACCGGCCCGCAGGCGCCCATGCTGGAAATGCAAAAAGAACGCCTGCGCGACAAGGTAAACGCGGTTTACGGGTACAATGCCATAAGCCGCATACGTATCACCCAGACTGCGCCAACGGGGTTTGCCGACGGTCAGGCCAGTTTCGAACACAAACCCAGACCCAAGCAGGCCCGGTTGGACCCCACTATCGCAGCCCAGGCCGACAAGGCCGCCTGCGACATACATGACCAAGATCTGCGGGCAGCCCTTGAACGTCTGGGCCGCAACGTTCTATCCAAGACAAAAAGTTGAGAAAGGGCTGAGAATGAGCCGAATTGCAACCGTAATCTGCGCGGCCGTCGCCGTTGCCGCGGGTGGGTATTGGCTGACATTGTCGCCAAACAGCACACCGGCCAATTTCCTGGTGAGCGAAGCAGGCGCGCAAGAAGCAGAGCTGGACACCTCCAGCATCGTTGACATGGTCCTGGGGGCCGAAGACGCTCCGGTCGAGATCATCGAATACGCCTCTTATACCTGCCCGCATTGCGCCAATTTCCATCAGGGGCCGTATAAGCAGCTCAAGCAGGACTATATCGACACGGGCAAGGTGAAATTCACTTATCGCGAGGTCTATTTCGATCGCTTTGGCATCTGGGCTTCGATGATCGCCCGTTGCGGTGGCCCCGAAAAGTTCTTTGGCATCACCGACCTGCTGTACAAGGGACAGTCCGACTGGACGCGCGCTGGTGGACCGGCCGAGGTGGTGGATGAGCTTCGCAAGATCGGTCGTCTGGCCGGTATCGAAAGCGATCAGCTTGAGGCGTGCCTGCAGGATGGCGAGCATGCACAGACCCTGGTTGCGTGGTACCAGGAAAACGCCGAGCGTGACGATATCAGCGCAACACCGTCATTTGTCGTGAATGGCAAGAAGATCGACAACCCAAGAACCTATGATGATTTCAAGGCCTTGATCGAAAAGGAACTGGGTAACTGATGACCGCACCGCTTGCCGGTCTGAAAGTTGTTGAACTGGCACGCATTCTGGCTGGCCCCTGGGCCGGCCAGACTTTTGCCGATCTCGGGGCCGAGGTGATCAAGGTCGAATCGCCTGACGGCGACGATACCCGCGCCTGGGGGCCGCCTTTCATCACGCGCGATGATGATGTCTCGGCCGCCTATTTCCACTCGACCAATCGCGGCAAATCTTCGGTTGTCGCTGATTTCTCAACCGCCGAAGGGCAGGAAAAAGTCCGGGCCCTGGTCGCCGACGCCGATGTCGTGATCGAGAATTTCAAGGTGGGCGGGCTGCGCAAATACGGGCTGGATTACGAAAGCCTTCAGGCGCTGAACCCCGGTCTTGTCTATTGTTCGATCACCGGCTTTGGCCAGACAGGGCCATATGCCCATCGGGCGGGGTATGATTTCATCATTCAGGGCATGTCGGGGTTGATGTCGGTGACCGGTGAACCGGACGGCCAGCCGCAAAAAGCCGGGGTTGCCATCACGGATGTCTTCACCGGCATCTATGCGGTGACCGGAGTTCTGGCGGCCCTGCATCAACGGCAACGCACCGGGCGCGGTCAGCATGTCGACATGGCGCTGCTGGACGTTGCCGTGGCCGTGACCGCCAATCAGGCTTTGAACTACCTTTCGACCGGGAATGTGCCCCAACGGATGGGCAATGCGCATGTCAACCTGGCCCCGTACCAGGTGTTCGACTGTGCGGATGGCCACATCATCATCGCAACCGGAAATGACCGGCAGTACCAGCGTTTGTGCCGGGTGCTGGACCTGGAGGATATGGCGCAGGCGCCCGAATTCGCGCGCAACAAGGACCGGCTGGCCAACCGGCGAGTCATGATCGCCCGTCTGAACGGGGCCACGGCCCGACGGGGCAAGGCCGAATTGCTGGCAGCCTGCGAGGCCGAGGGTATTCCGGCAGGTCCGATCAACACGCTGGACGAGGTGATGGCCGACCCGCAGGTACGGGCACGCGGGCTGCAGATAGAGCTGGATGGCGTTCCCGGTATTCGTGCGCCTTTTACCTTTTCCGACGGCGCATTGTCGCTGACCAGGCCTGCGCCCAAACTGGGACAGGACGATTGATCAGGGCGCCGGTGCCGCCTTCAGCAGCAGGTCGCGGACAAAGGCGGTGTCTGACACGCCCAGGCGAACCGGCAAGGTGATGACCTTGCTTCGAAACGAAAGGGGCAGGCGCACAGCGTCTTTCTCGGTGGTCACCATCTGGGCGCCCAACGTGCGCGCCTCGGATTCCAGCCGCGACATCAGCGCAGGCGTCAGCTGCTGGTGATCATCCAGCGCCTCGGCCCGCAACAGGCGGGCCCCCAAGTGCCGCAGGGTATCAAAGAATTTTTGCGGATGCCCGATCCCTGCAAAGGCCAGAACCGGCGTATCGGCCCAATCCATGCCCGTTTGCAGCGGGGCGACCGCTCCGGTTGCATGGGCAACGGGGATGGCTGGACCCCAGCGGGCCGCGAAACTGGCCTGGGCGGGCGCATCCCCTAGCGACAGCACAAGATCAGCCCGGCTAAGCCCGGCGGCAACAGGTTCACGCAGGGGACCAGCCGGCAGGCACAGGCCATTTCCGAACCCGCGTTCAGCATCGACCACGACGATCGAAAAATCCTTGGCCACCGATGGGTTTTGGAACCCGTCATCCAGCACGATCACCGTTGCGCCGTCATCTGCGGCGGCCCGCGCGCCGGCGGCGCGGTCCTTGGCGACCCAAACCTCGGTGAATGCGGCCAGCAGCAGCGGTTCATCCCCGACCTGCGCGGCGGTGTGCCGCGCCGGGTCCACCCGCACGGGGCCTTCCAGCGACCCGCCATGCCCGCGGGTCACCACATGCGGCTTGTGCCAGGCATCGCGCAATTGTTCGACCACCCAGATTGCCGTGGGCGTTTTGCCGGTGCCTCCGGCGTTGAGGTTGCCGACGCAGATGACGGGGATATCCGGGTCAAATTCAGGGTCCAAGGCGACGCGGCGGGCCGTAGCGCTTGCATAAATGCGCCCCAGGGGGGCCAGCATTCGCGCCCTCAGGTCCAGCTGTTCGGCGGATGTGTACCAGAATTCAGGTGCCCGCATGGTCGGCCCTCCGGCGGTCCAGGTTTTCCTGTACCATATCAATCAATGTATCCGCATGGGGCGCGCCTTCGGTAACGATCCGCCATCCTGCCAAGGCCATGTCGGCGGCACGGTCGGGGGCAAGCAGTTCGACAACCGCATCCCCAAGCTCGGTCGCGGACCGGATGGCGCAGGCGGCCCCTGCGTCGTTCAACTGATCATACAGGCCCTGATGCCGGCTGACATGGGGGCCGTGAATGACCGCGGACCCAAGCGCCGTCGACACCAAGGGGTCCCGCCCTCCGGCACCGCGCTCAAGCGAGCTTCCCATGAATGTGACCGCAGACATGCGGTACCACAATCCCAGATCCTCTGGCTCGGATGTCAGGATGACCTGCGTCGTGTCTTCGATCGGCGCCCCTTCGTCCCAATTGGCACATCTGAGGTCCATGGATTCCAGTCGCCGGTGCAGCGGTGCCGCCTCGGATATATCCGCCACATGCAGCACAAGCGCCAGCCGGGGCAGCATCCGCAAGGCTTGCCGATGGGCGCTGAGAACCGAGATGAATTCCTTGTCCTGCACCCAGGCGGCAAGCCACACCGGGCGCCCCGCAAGCGCATGGTTGGTCTCGATCAGCTCATCCTCGGGCCAGGGCGTCGGGTTCGGGCTGATATGCAATGGCGGGGCTACCGAAACCTTGGACGAGGGTATGCCCAGGCGCCTTATTTGCCGCGCGGTTTCTTCGCTGGTGGCCAGAACCTTGTGAAAGCAGTCGATCGTATACCGGGTCAGGTCCGGCAGCCACTTGACGCCGCGCCCGGTGCGGATGCCAGTTTCGGCTTCGATCAGGACCATCGGGATGTCGCGTTCTTCGGCGCGGGTGATCACGTTGGGCATCAGCCCGCCGCCAACCCAGATGCCCATATCCGGGCGCCAGTGGTCCAGAAACCACCGGGCGGCGCCGGTGTTTTCGATCGGCAGATTGGTTCGGATGAAATCCTTCCCCGCGCTGCCCTCCAATTCCGTATCCGGCGGAGCGGTCAGCAGCAGCGACAGCCCCGGCCGCGCCGGCCGCAGCCTTTGGCACAGGTCGTCCACGGCGCGCAGACGTTCGGGTCTGTCGACATGTATCCACAACAGCTCGCCTTCGGGGCGCGCCTCGGGGGCGCTGTTTCCCACATGCGGTACCCCCCAGGACAAGACCCTGTAGGCCGCCAGGCTGAGTGAGCCGGGCTTGCTCATGCGACTATTCCAGCCCCCGCCGGGTCAAGGCGCGTGCAGATCAGGTCATGGATACCCGGCGCCGTTCCAACAACGCCGTTCAGCCGAGGGTGCGCATTGTTAAAGCGCAGCGGCCTGCATTGCCGGTCGGAACAGATGCCGCCTGCCTCGCGCAGGATCAGATCCCCGGCTGCGATATCCCATTCCCAGCTGGGGCGCAGGGTCAGCATCCCGTCAAACCGGCCCTGTGCCACCAGGGCCATTCGATAGGCCAGCGACGGCCGATGGGCGCGTTTGAAGCCCGGTGTGCGGCGGTCGCGCCAATGGCGGGGTTCAAGCGTCGGTTTGGCTGCCAGGATATCGGCCGCCTCCAGGCTGTCGCAGGCCGAAGCGCAGATCGGCGCGTCATTGAGCGTGGCGCCCGCACCCGAGGCAGCTGCGAACAGCCGGTCCCGCAGCGGCAGGTAAACCACCGCCGCAGTCACCTGGCCATGCTCTGCCACCGCAAGCGAATGCGCCCAGGTGCGACCGCCCTCGGCAAAGCTGCGCGTTCCGTCGATCGGGTCGACGATGAAAACCCGTTCGCGCGACAGCCTGTCGGGGCTGTCCTCGGTTTCTTCGCTCAGCCAGCCATATCCTGGCCGGGCCGAGGGCAGCCGCTGTTCAAGCATCGCGTTGACGGCCAGGTCGGCCTCGGTCACGGGGCCTGCACCGTCGGGCTTGTCCCACCGCTGCGCCTCGCGCCCCGAGAAACGGGTCGCGATTTTCCCGGCTTCCAGCGCGGCATCGATCAGCAGGGGCAGGTCAGTTGCCGGCAAGTGTCATTCCTTCGATCAGCAGCGAAGGCACGACGCGCGACAGATAGCTGCGCGCGTCGTTTGCCGGAATAATCCGGCCAAGCATGTCGCGCAGGTTCCCGGCAATTGTACATTCGTTGACAGGATGCGTGATTTCGCCGTTCTCGACCCAGAACCCCGAGGCGCCACGGGAATAGTCGCCGGTATTGGGGTTGATCGTTGACCCGATCATCGACGTGACCAGCAACCCGGTCCCCATCTCTTTCAACAGGTCGGCGCGGCTGGCGGTGCCCTGCGTCAATGACAGGTTCCAGTTGCCGGGGGACGGAGGCCCCGAAACGCCCCGCACCGCGTTCGCGGTCGATGCAAGGTCCAGCTTGCGCGCGCTGGACAGGTCCAGGGTCCAACCGGTCAGCACACCGTTTTCGATGATCGCGCGCCGCCGTGTCGGCAATCCCTCGGCATCAAAGGGCCGCGACCCCGAAATGCGCGGGCGATGCGGGTCTTCGACAAGCGAAAGAGATTGCGGAAGAACCTGCTGCCCCAGACCATCCTTGAGCCAGGACGCGCCACGGGCAATCGCCGAGCCGTTGGCCGCCGCCAATAGATGCCCGATTAGCGATGACGAAATCCGCTCGTCGAAAAGGACGGGATATGTGCCCGTTTCGGGCTGGCGCGCACCGATGCTTTGGACGACGCGGTTTCCGGCGGTCTGCCCGATATCTTCGGGGGTCCTCAGGTCTGCCTGAAAGGTTCTGCTGTCGCCGTCATAATCCCGTTCCATTCCGGTGCCCTCGCCCGAGATGGCCACACAGGAAATGGACCGGTTGGTGCGGCTGTAGCCGCCGGAAAAGCCGTTCGTCGCCGCAACATGCACATGATGGGTGCCAAATGACGCCGCCGCATCCGAGACCTGTGTCACACCGGACACTGCCAGCGCGGCGGCTTCGGCCCGCAACGCGTCATGCATCAGGGTTTCGGCATTTGGCTCGTCTGTCGGGTCGAACAGCTCAAGCGCGTCGATATCCCAGTCTCGTGCCAGTTGATCGGGATCGGCAAGGCCGGAAAACGGATCTTCGGGCGTTTCGGCTGCCATGGCAACGGCGCGCTCGGCCATTGCGGCAAGCGTTTCCGGGCGGCTGTCCGAGCTGGAGACAATGGCTTGCCGGTGCCCCAGAAATACCCGCAGGCCCAAATCTGTTCCCTCGGACCGTTCGGCATGTTCCAGCGCGCCCGCGCGCACTTCGACCGACACCGAAGAGCCGTCAATCACGATTGCATCCGCCGCTTCGGCCCCAGCCGCGCGTGCGGCGGCAAGCAGGCGTTGGCTGATTTCTTCGGGCGTCTTGGTCATGGAACCTCCGTCTGATTGCCTTGGACCTAGCCTTGGACAGCCGGTGCCGCAAGACCCGTGCGCCAATTGAAGACAGCCACGTCGATCATCCGAAGGGGGAAAGCGCGATCAGGGCGGGCCCGAACGCGCCAGGAAAAGGGAAAAGACCGCGCCTGCGGTCTTTTCCGTCAGGTCGCGTTACTTGATGCGCTGACCATTGGCCAGGATCTGGCCATTCTCGGTGAATTCGATGGTGGATTTCAGCGTGTCGGGTTCGTCGCCCGGCACCGCCATCATGCCCATCATCATACGTGCGCCCATCGCGTCATTTTCCGACACGAAGCCCATCGCGATCAACTTGTCGATCAAGGCGTTGGCACCAACCAATTGCAGGTTGGCGACCCCCGACGGGGCGGGCAGGCCGTCGAATTCCTCGGTGTTGGAATTGTCGAACGCAAAATCCCCGTCGCCGGTCAGCTTTGCCCCAACCAGCGAAACAAGCAGTTCGTTGATTTTGAGCGTATGCAGCTCGCCAGGGATGATGTCCGAGGTTTCAAGGCTTTCGGCAACAGCCGGGTCCAGGAAATTGACCAGGACCTTGGCCGTGCCCGTGGCATCCAGCGCGATGCTGGCCGGATCACGCGGCAGGGCACCGGCAGGGTCGAACATGCTCCACAACACGTCGGACATGGTAAAGTCGGTCATGTTCACGGCCAGACCAAAGGGCTGGATCTCTTCGGATGCTTTGATCGGGAACTCGAACTTCAGCCCGGCATTCTTCATGGCGATTTCGATCGGGAACGGCAGGTCCGCGGTCGTGACCGCCAGTTTGGCGTCGTTCTGTTCGACATCATAGGCAAGCCGTTCGGCATCCATGCTGACCGCAAAACGCCCGCCCTGCGAGCTGCTGTCCATCGAGAAGTCCTGGCCTTCGCTTGTACCGGCCATGCTGGTCTGGCCCGTGCCATAGGTGAAGACGCCAGAGAACGAGAACCCGGTCTCGTACATCTGGCTGGAATCGACCACGTTGAACCCGGCCGGGATCACGTTGGCGCCTTCAAAGGTCAACTTGTCCAGCTGTCCGTTGATATTTGCCTGTTCGTCCGTACCCGGCTCGGCAAAGGTCATGGCATAGGTCATCGTGTCGGCGGTGAACTGTTGGTCGATCGTGCGATCTTCGCCGATCAGCATCTTCGAGTCCCCGGCCAGGTTGCCGATGTCGAACGCAGCCGACAGCGTGTTTTCCGGCAGGGCCTCGCCGTTCACTTCGACTGCACCAACCGAAATGCCCAAACGCTTGGCGGTATAGTCATAGATCATTTCCTCGGGCGAGCCGGACACGTCCATTTCCAACTGATCATGGGTATAGATCAGATCGACCGAGAAATTCTCGCCCTCGATATTGCTGGTGACCGTCAACGGAAAGCTTTCGGGGATACCGATGCTGACGGTTCCATCACCGTTATCGGTAAAGGTCACTTCGGGCATGACCATGTCGAACGAGCCTTCTGCGTCGGGCATCGGCATGCTGAGGGTCATGTTGGACACAGTGGTCACGTCGCCGGACACGCTTTCCTCGCCGGAAATGCCGTACCCCATGCCACCTAGGTAAGCTTGCCAATCTGCCCAGACATCGCTGGCGGTCACATCGGCAAATGCGCCTTGGGTGACAACGGCATAGGCCAGGGCGGCGCCGCAACTGCGGCGAAGGAAAACAGACATTGGGGAACCCTTCTTGATCAAATTCGTCCGCATGGTCGTGCCTGTGGCGGCGGTCGTCAAGGGGGCAAGGGCTGGACCAATTCCCCGTTGGCGCGGTACGAGTTTACGTAAACGCAACACAAGGGGCCTAAAAGATGGATATGCAGGGAAAAACGGTGCTGATCACCGGGGCAAGCCGGGGCATCGGCGCCGAAGCGGGGCGCGTATTTGCCGCGGCCGGGGCGAATGTTGCCCTGGTGGCGCGCAGCCGGGCCGAGATTGAAACGCTGGCTGACGCTTTGGGCGACAAGGCGCTAGCGCTGACCTGTGACGTCAGCGATTTTACGCAGGTTGAACAGGCGGTTGCCGATTGTGTCGCCCGGTTTGGCGGGGTCGATGTGCTGGTTGGAAATGCCGGGGTGATTGATCCGATCTTTCATTTGGCCAACGCCGACGTTACGGCTTGGAGCAAGGCAATCGACATAAACCTCAAGGGTGTCTTTTACGGCATGCGTGCGGTTCTGCCGGTCATGCGTGCGCGTGGCGGCGGTACGGTTCTGACGGTGTCCTCGGGGGCTGCGTCTAACCCGGTCGAAGCGTGGAGCCATTATTGTTCGTCAAAGGCCGGTGCCAGAATGCTGACCGAATGCCTGCATCTGGAAGAGGCTCATAACGGTATTCGCGCGATGGGCCTGTCTCCGGGTACGGTGGCGACCGAAATGCAGCGGAGCATCAAGGCCAGCGGCATCAACCCCGTCAGTCAACTGGACTGGGCCGACCATATCCCGGCGGACTGGCCTGCGCGGGCCCTGCTGTGGATGTGCGGCGCTGACGCGAATGAATTCCTTGGAACCGAAATTTCGTTGCGGCGTGATGATATCCGCCAAAGGGTTGGGCTGACGTGATTGACCTGCACAAACAGGACGGGTTGTGGACCGTCACGCTCAACAATCCGGACAAGGCCAACGCCCTGACCGGGGCGATGCTGACCGAACTGGCCGAGATTGCCGAATCCGCCACCGAGGCCCGCGCGTTGATCCTGACCGGCGCGGGCAAGGTGTTCAGCGCCGGGGCCGACCTTGCCGAAGCCCGCGCCGGGCTGGCGACCTCGGACGTTTGGGAACGGTTGTCTGGTGCAATTGCGGCGTTGCCATGCCTGACCGTTGCCGCGCTGAACGGCACGTTGGCGGGCGGTGCCAATGGGATGGTCCTGGCCTGCGATTTGCGTATCGCGGTGCCGACGGCCAACATCTTTTACCCGGTCATGAAGCTGGGTTTCCTGCCGCAACCGTCCGACGCCCGGCGCATGCGCGCATTGATTGGCCCGGCCAGAACCAAGCTGATCCTCATGGCGGGGCAGAAAATCACTGCGGCGGACGGGTTCGCCTTTGGGCTGATCGACCGTGTTGTCGCGCCCGAGGACCTGATGCAGACGGCCCATGCGCTTGTCTCGGACAGCCTGGCGGCAGACCCCGGCATTGCCGCGGGAATTGCCGATTTGTGCGCATGAGGCTGTCGGCCCTGCGATTGCGCGTTCCCGACCCGGCCGGGCTGGCTGGGTTCTATCGCGACAAACTGGGCATGCGGGTCAGCCGCCAGGGGGCGAACTGGCGCGTCGGCTATGGTGGGCAGGACGCCGATTTGCTGTTGATGCCCAAGGGCGCGGGGTATTGCCATGACAGGGCGCAGCGTTTCTGGAAAATCGGCCTGACGCTGCCGGATGTTGATCTGGCCGCAGCGCAGCTGCGCCGCTGCGGTGTGGCCGTCACGGACCCGCAGCAATTCCTGGACATCGGGTATATGTGCCACCTGTCCGATCCAAACGGGTTCGTGATTGAGCTGTTGCAACATGATTTCCAGGGAAACCGACCCGATGGCGCAGCCGATTCCGCCGCTCCGTTTGCGATGGCGCGGCTGGGTCAGATAACCCTGCGCACAGGGGATATCGCCGCCGAACAGGAAATTTGCACCGCGCTGGGCATGAAATGCCTGTCGATACAGGATGTCGCCCCGCACGGGTTCGACCTGCATTTCTTTGCCTTTTCCGACGACACCCCGCCTGACCCTGATCTGTGGGCGGTTGGCAACCGGGAATGGGTGTGGAAACGCCCATACACGACGCTGGAATTTCAGCATGTACGGGGTATGACCCCCGTACCGGTCCCGGATTATCGCGGGATCGAGGTCGAGGGGCTGCCAAGCCCCGTGTCCGATGCGGCGGGCGACCCGATCTTACCGGGCTGACCCGCGACCGCGCCGCCGTCCGGGTGTGCGGGCGTTAAAGCCCGCCGGTCTTTTCTTTACCCATGTCAGGAACTTTGCAATCGCCGGGTGTGACCGCAGGGCTTCGACCGTGGCGAAGTCCCGGGCCAGCTCTGCCTCGGACAGGGTGGCGTGAATTTCCTTGTGGCAGATTTGGTGCAACAGAACGGTGGGTCCGCCCTTGCCACCTTTGAGTTTTGGGATCAGATGGTGCAGGCTGCCGCTCCGGCTTGGGATCGGTCGGCCGCAGAGCGGGCAGATCGGATCAGTGTTTGTCATGACAGAATCAGGATCGCGTCGAAGGGCGGGTAAGGCAAGAGGTGGCAAATGGCGCAAACTGTCGTGATCGGAGCGGGCCCGGCCGGTTTGATGGCCGCAGAACAGCTGGCTGTCGCCGGTCATGCTGTGACCATCGCCGAGGCCAAGCCATCCGCCGCGCGCAAGCTGTTGATGGCTGGGAAATCCGGTTTGAACCTGACCAAGGATGAGCCGCTCGATACGCTTATGCACGCCTATGCCGAGGCGGCGGACTGGCTGCGCCCCATGATTGCCGAATGCGACGCCACGGCCGTTCAGTCCTGGGCCCAGGATCTGGGGCAGGTGCTTTTTTCAGGGTCGACAGGGCGCGTTTTTCCCGTTGGGATGAAGGCATCACCGCTGTTGCGGGCCTGGCTGCGGCGGCTTGAGGCGGCCGGGGTTGTTCTGAAAACCCGGTGGCGTTGGGCCGGATGGGATGGCACGGCCTTGGTGTTCGAAACGCCGGACGGCACACAGAGGCTGGCGGCGGATGCGACCGTTCTGGCGTTGGGCGGTGCCAGTTGGGCGCGCCTTGGGTCCGACGGCGCATGGGCGCCGCTGTTGGCAGAGCAGGGTGTTGCGCTGGCCCCGTTCTCCCCGGCCAATGCGGGGCTCGAGGTCGCCTGGTCAGACCATATGAAACCGCATTTCGGGTCGCCGCTGAAAGGCGTCGCCTTTCAGGCCGGGCACTTGCGCACCCGTGGCGAGGCCGTGATTTCCGCGCGGGGTCTGGAAGGTGGTGGTATCTATACGATGTGCCGGGCCGTCCGAGAGGGCGCGCCCCTGACCATCGACCTGATGCCCGATGTGCAGCAGGACAGGGTTTCGCAACGGCTGCGAAAGCCGCGCGGCAAGTCAAGCCGGGCCAATCATATACGCAAAACACTGAACCTTGGCCCGGTTCGGGCGGCCCTGCTGATGGAATTCGGCCGCCCCCTGCCGGACGATCCCGAAACGCTGGCCGCGCTGATCAAGTCGCTGCCGGTCTCGCATGTGGGTCTGCGCCCGCTGGACGAAGCGATCTCGACCGCAGGTGGCGTCATGTGGCAGGACATGGATGACGGCCTGATGCTGCGCCGCCTGCCGGGTGTTTTCTGCGCCGGTGAAATGCTGGATTGGGAAGCGCCAACCGGCGGTTACCTGCTTACCGCGTGCCTGGCCACCGGCAGATGGGCCGGGCGTTCGGCCGCGAATTGGCTGGCGCAACCCGGCAAGGTCTAGGTGGCCTGGGCCAGTTCCCCAAGTTTTTGGTACGCGGGCCGGTTGCGAAGGGTCTTGCTGTAATTCATCAGGACGTCGGAATTCAACGGGAACCCCGCCGACTTGGCCCAACTTATGCAATGCACACACAGGATATCGGCGATGGTCATCGTCTCACCTTGCAGGAACGGGCCCTGAAACCGGTCTGCCATACGCTGAAAATTCTGGTCGAAATCCCATTTTGCAGAGTCCGAGATTTCCGGAACGCGCCTGTCCTCGGGCAGGATGAACTTGTTTCGGGTCGTGACCCACAGCAAGCCGTCGAATTCATCAAGCATTGCAAAGAACAGCGAATCTTGAATGGCCCGTTCCTTGCTGCCCGCCGGATGGGTAACAGCGCCGTGCTTGTCGGCGAGATAGGTCATGATCGCGGAACTGTCCGACAGGATCAGGTCGCCGTCCTGCAAAACCGGTATCTTGCCGGTGGCGTTCAATGCCCGGACCTTTGGGTCATGTGGTCCGACATTGATAAACTCATAGGGCTGGCCCAACTCCTCAAGCAGCCATATGACCCGCGAGGCGCGGCTTTGGATACGTCCGTAGATCTTGTACATTGTGGGCTCCTGCCATTCCGGTCTGCGCTCAATCTGAACCGATGACGCGGCAGGTCAAGCGCGACGGCCCGTGATCTTACGTCATCGTGATTGCGCAAGCATCGCCAGCCGGATCATCGCCCGTTCGACCACGGCCATGGCCGGTGCCGTCTGCCCGGCCGATCGCAGGGTCAGGTCGGTATCCGTCAGCAGGGTCAGCGCGGTTTGCAGCTTTGCCGCCCCCCAGCCCTGAGCCTGCCGGAGAATGCGGTCGCGCCGCTTGCCATATATCGGAGGCCTGAGCTTGCCGATGCCCTGCGCGGGCCCGCCGGGGTCGGATGCGCAGGCGTAAAGCGTCTGGAAATGCCGGGTCGCGCCGATGCACAGCGTTACGGCGTTGGTTCCTTGAGCCTGCAGGCGGCGGATAAGCGGGCCAATTTCGCCGCGGCGCCCCTCGGCCACGACGTTCAGCACGTCATCCAGACCCGCTTCGGTGGATTGGGGCGCGCAGGCGTCAATATCTTCTATCGTCAACTCTGACGGGTCGCCGCGTTTGAAAAGCGACAGCTTTTCCAATGTCTGGGCAAAATCGCCGGGGCTCAGCCCGGTGGCCAGATCGGCAATCGCGGCCATGGGTTCGCGGGGGATGTTCTTTAGCCCGGCATTTGCCAGAACCCGTTCGATCTCGGCCCGCGACGGTGGGTCGTCATAGATGCCGACCGAATAGGTGGCCGGATTGGCCTCAAACGCCTTGCGAATCTTTGAGCTGGGTTTGAGCTGCCCGGCGGTCACGATGATCTGGGCGTCGCCCGGTTGCCAGTCGTCAAGCGCGGCAAGGATGGCCGGGGCGGCGGTTTCTGTCGCGTCTTCGACAAACACGGCGCGCGGACCGGGAAAGAACCCAACCGCCTTGACCGCGTCCAGCAGCAATGCCGGGTCGCCGCGCAGGTCTGATGCTGGCATGCGGGTCAGACGCATTTCTTCCTCGGCTGCGGGGCCTAAAAGGGCGGCCAGAACCTGTTGCCGCTTAAGCGCAACGCGCATCGCGTCCGCGCCGTAGATCAGCAACCCGGTCTTGTCCGCGTCCGGCTTGGCGAAATACCCTTCGGCCTCGCGCGGGTTCAGCTTCATGCGGATTGCCCCTGCAGGGCATAAAGTCGCGTCACGATCTGATCGGAAAGGATCACCATCAGGCGTTCCTTGGCGGCCCGTTCATCGGCCAGCGTCGAAACGGTTGATCCTGCCGCCGAATAGCTGACGAAATCCGAAACCTCGCCCGAGGCTACGATCTGACCCGTTTCCGCCGACCGCAACGCGTATTTCGCGGTACCGTCGATGGTATAACGGTTGGTTTCGTTCGTCGTCGTGATGGCCGCGCCGCGGGTAACGGTCGTCACCTCGACCTTAAGGGCATATTCGCCGCCTGAACTGGCGCTGCGGCCAAGTTGCTGTTCCAGATTCTGAACCAACAGATAGCTTTCGACCGTGTCCGGTGCCGACACGGTAACCTTCCCGTAAAGCGCGGACCCCGAACCGCCCGGCGCATAAACCGGCTGAAACCCGCAAGCGGCCATCGCCAGCGGGAGCATCAGGATTGTTCTGCGGTTAAACGACGACATTCACGATACGGCCCGGAACCACGATTATCTTTTTCGGAGCAGCGCCATCCAGCGCCTTTTGCACAGCTTCGGTGCTGAGCGCGATTTTTTCAACCTGCGTCTTGTCCATATCCTTGGGCACGCTGATTTCCGCGCGGCGCTTGCCATTGATCTGAATCGGCAGGGTGACGGTGTCGTCAACCAGCATCGATTCATCGGCAACCGGCCAGGCGGCCGTCGCGACAAGGCCCTCGCCACCCAGCATCTGCCAAAGTTCCTCGGACAGGTGCGGGGTCATGGGCGACATCAATTGTGCCAGCGTCCGGGCCGCCTGGCGCCTGGCGCCTGTACCGGCCTTGGATTTGGCCAACACATTGGTAAAGGCGTAAAGCTTGGCAATGGATGCGTTGAAACCAAAGGATTCGACGCCGCCGGACACATCGTGGATGGCTTTGTGCATCTCGCGCAGCAGGGTTTCGTCCTCGGCATTGGCCGGTTCATCGGATGCGGCGATTTCCGAGGCGATCCGGTGCACGCGGCTGAGGTGCTTGAACGCGGCCTCGGCGCCCGAGGCGGTCCATTCCACGTCCCGTTCAGGCGGCGAATCGGACAGGACGAACCAGCGCGCGGTATCGGCCCCAAAGGCCGAGATGATGCTGACCGGGTCCACCACGTTTTTCTTGGATTTCGACATCTTGGCCGAAGGGATGATCTCGACCTCGGTGCCGTCTGCCAGTTTGCCGTCGGTCACGTCCTCGGGCAGGTGATAGACCGGGCGGCCATTGGCGTCGCGGGTCTGGTAGATCTCGTGCGTGACCATGCCTTGGGTGAACAGCGCATCAAACGGTTCGATGGCCTTTTTCGGCAGGTGGCCGGTGATCTGCATCGCCCGCGCGAAGAACCGCGAATAGAGCAGGTGCAGAATCGCATGCTCAATCCCGCCGATATACTGGTCGACATTCATCCAATACTCGGCCTCGGCCATTTCGGTTGGCGTTTCAGCCCGCGGAGCGGTGAAACGGGCGAAATACCAGGACGAATCGACGAACGTGTCCATCGTGTCAGTTTCACGCTTGGCTGGCGCGCCGCAGGCCGGGCAGGCACAGTCGCGCCAGGTCGGGTGACGGTCCAGCGGGTTGCCCGGTTTGTCAAAGGTGACATCGTCGGGCAGTTGCACCGGCAGGTTCTCTTTCTTTTCGGGCACCACGCCGCAGCTTTCGCAATGAACAACCGGAATCGGGCAGCCCCAATACCGTTGACGGCTCAGGCCCCAGTCGCGCAGGCGGTATTTGGTGACACCTTCGCCCCAGCCCGCCTTTTCCGCGAAATCCACGGTGGTGTTGATGGCGTCTTCGCCGGTTGCCTCGGTCAGGCCCGCGAAATGGTTCACCCAACGCACCTTTTCGCTTTTCGGTGGAACAAAGGCGAGTTTGTCCACCGGCGTATCATCGTCCAGCGCAAAAAACGTGTCGACGACCGGCAGATCATATTTGCGGCAGAAATCCAGATCGCGCTGGTCATGCGCCGGGCACGCAAAAATCGCGCCGGTGCCGTAATCCATCAGGATGAAGTTTGCGATCCAGACCGGCAGTTCCCAGCTTGGGTCCAGCGGGTGTTTGACCTTGATCCCAGTGTCATAGCCCAGCTTTTCGGCGGTCTCAATAGCCTCTTCCGTGGTGCCGCCCTTGCGGCATTCGGCAACAAATTCAGCGACTTCGGCGTTTTCGGCCTCAAGCTGCTTGGCAATCGGGTGATCCGGCGAGATACCAACGAAAGACGCCCCCAACAACGTGTCGGGGCGCGTCGTATAGACGGTGATCGGATCGCCGCCATCGGTCCGTTCAAAGCCGAATTGCAGGCCACGCGACTTGCCGATCCAGTTTTCCTGCATCAGGCGAACCTTGGCGGGCCAGTTTTCAAGCGTGTCGAGCGCGTCCAGCAATTCTTCGGAATAGTCCGAGATCTTGAAAAACCACTGCGTCAGTTCACGCCGTTCCACCAAGGCACCCGAGCGCCAGCCGCGCCCCTGTTCCACCTGTTCATTGGCCAGAACGGTCATATCGACCGGGTCCCAGTTCACCACGGCGTTCTTGCGATAAACCAGCCCGGCCTCGAGCATATCCAGGAACAAGGCCTGCTGCTGGCCGTAATATTCCGGGTCACAAGTGGCAAACTCACGCGACCAGTCGATCGACAGGCCCAAAGGTTTCATCTGCCCGCGCATGTCGGCGATGTTGCCATAGGTCCAATCCTTGGGGTGGCCGCCGATCGCCATCGCGGCGTTTTCGGCGGGCATCCCGAAAGCATCCCAGCCCATCGGGTGCAGCACGTTGTGCCCCGTAGCCAGCTTGTGCCGGGCAATCACGTCGCCCATCGTGTAGTTGCGCACGTGACCCATATGGATTCGGCCCGACGGATACGGGAACATCTCAAGCACATAGTATTTGGGCTTGTCCGCCTTGCGACTGGCGGTGAAAATCCCGGCTTCGTCCCAGGCCTTTTGCCATTTTGCTTCGATTTCGTTGGCCGAATAGCGCGACATCGTGCGGTCCTTCGTGAATGAAAACGCCGGGTGAGAACCCGGCGTGGTAATATTGCGATTTTCTGCGGGTTGCTAGAGCTTGTTGTCAGCTATGCGTAGCTGGCGCGCCCGCGAAAGGATTGCGTCTTCGACCGCCCGTGTCGTCGCGGCGCTGACCGGCGCGCCGCCGCTGGTCTGAAGCGCAACCGACAACGAGCGTGCCGCCAGGGCCGGATCGCTGATATGCACCGTCGCCCGGTATTGCCGCCCCCCGCCCGGAGGCGTGCCATAGCCGGTTACGATCACACCGGTGAACGGATCAACCTCTTGCACGGGCAGAAAATTCAGCACGTCCAGCGATGCTGCCCACAAGTAGCGGTTCACGTTGGTGGTCTGCTCGGCGTTGTTTGGCCCGAAGACATCCCAAATGGTCGAACGATTCGGATCGTTCAGCTCGCGCGCCTCTGATGAGCTGCCATCGGCATAAAGAACATTGGGGTTGGGCGACGTGCTTCGATTCTGTCCACATGCAGAAACGGAGGCGGTCAAAACGGTCAAACCCAAAATCGTCAGCAGGCGCATCGTCGGCAGGTCCTGTATTCACATATATTGCATTGCTACGGGATACTCCTAGACAAGGTACTGTGCTGCAACAACCCTATTCTTGGGTTACAGGGCTGTGCCGCTGAAATATCGGGTGAAAAGGACTGTGGCATCCTTGCACCAATTCAGGACCAAAGAACCAGCGCTTTCCATGGCATGCTTGCGCAACAGGGGCAAAACGAGCGACACGGTGTCCGTGCTGAGACATGTGCAGCAGGCATATGTCGAGTAGAAAATTATTGAAACCGAGGGAAACAAGATGAAAAAAGTTCTCTTCGCAACGACCGCGCTGATCGCGACCGCAAGCGTTGCAGCAGCCGAAGTGAAGTTCAGCGGTTACGGCCGTTTTGGTATTGGTTACATGCAGGATCGCTCCGGCACCGTAACCAACGTTAACACTGGTGTAACCACCACCACCGCAAGCGGCGCGACCGTCACTGGTCAAACCACGACCGGTACAGCAACCGTCGACACCGACAACACCATCCTGGTCTCGCGCTTCCGTCTGAACATCGACGGCATCGTTGAAACCGACGGTGGCGTTCGTTTCGAAGGTCGTGTTCGTCTGCAGGCTGACGAAGATGCCGGCACCGGCGAAGCCAACGCAGCTGGCCTGAACGGCGCACGCTTCTCGGTCATCTACGGTGGTCTGCGTGTTGACGCCGGCAACGTTGCAGGTGCCTTCGACAACTTGGCAAACTACTACGGTAACGAGCCGGGCCTGGAAAACTTCATCGGTCAGTACTCGGGCGTTGACTACAGCTTCCTGGGCTACTCGTCGACCGGTGCAGGCGCAAACGCTGTGTTCTTCCAGTACGCAGTTGGCGACTTCGCCTTCGGCGCATCGTATGACCAGCGCACCATGGCGTTCAACGGCGTTGCATATGACGGCGACCGCTGGGACATCAGCGCAACCTACAGCTTCAACAACGTAACCGCAGCTCTGGCCTACGGTCAGACCGACGGCGCACCTGGTGTTGACAAGCAGTCGCTGACCGTCCTGACCCTGGGCGCAGAATTCGGCGACTTCTCGGGCACCCTGTTTGTTGCTGACGATGACGTTCTGGACGATGCCAAAAACGGCACCGCATACGGTCTGTCGGCTGCCTACAATGTTGGCGCAGCAACGACCCTGACCTTCGCTTACGGTGACGGTTCGGCTGACAACGATACCCAACAGTATGGTATCGGTGCGATCTACGACCTGGGTGGCGGTGCATCGCTGCGCGGTGGTATCGGCCGCTCGAAAGAAGGCGACGGTGACGGCGTTACCCGCGCTGACTTTGGTGCTCAGTTCAACTTCTAAGTTGATCTGAACCACAAGGTTCAAGGGCAGGTCTTCGGACCTGCCCTTTTCTTTTGGGGCAACATGGTGTTTTGCTGCGCGCAAAGCTGATTGAGGTCCCCATGTCCCTGCAAGACATCACTGCCCGCATCGCCAAAGCCGAGAAATCGTCCAGTCGGGCGCAAGGTTCGGTCCGGTTGATTGCCGTGTCCAAAGTTCAACCCAACGACCGGGTCGCCGCCGTCTTGGACCAGGGCCACAGGTGTTTTGGCGAAAACCGCGTGCAAGAGGCCGCTTCCAAGTGGCCGGATTTCAAACAGCGCTATTCCGGCGTCGATCTGCACCTGATTGGCCCTTTGCAGACCAACAAGGCCCGCCAAGCCATGGATCTGTGCGACGCCATCCATTCCGTCGACCGCCCCAAGCTTGCCAATACCCTGGCGCGGCTGGCCCAGGAAAAAGGGGCCTGCCCGGATCTGTTCATTCAGGTCAATACCGGGGAAGAGGATCAAAAGGCCGGTATTCTGCCCGCCGAGGCCGACGGTTTTATTGCCGAATGCCGAGGGCTGGATCTTCCGGTACGGGGCCTGATGTGCATCCCGCCGGTTTCCGAGGAACCCGCATTGCATTTTGCCCTGCTGGCCAAGATCGCCGCGCGCAACGGGCTGGACGGGCTGTCCATGGGGATGAGCAGCGATTTCGAAACCGCCATCGCCCTGGGTGCAACCCATGTGCGCGTGGGCTCGGCCATTTTCGGCGCGCGGGTCAAACCGGAGGAATGATCACCCGCGTTCCGGGGGCAATGCGCCGCGCAATCCATCCAAGGTGATCGCGTCGAAATGCGATGCAGCCCTCGGTCGGGTATCCGGGGCGACGCCATTGGTGCAAAAAGATTGCGGACCCGCGCCCGGCAACGGCATTTGGCCAGTTCCAGTCGGTGACCAGAACCAAATCATATAGCGGGTCAGGCCGCCGCAACGCCTCGTGGCCAAATGCATGGGGCGCGCGCACAGCGTGGTTGTACCGGGTGTCGTTCACATCATCCGACCACAGGTCGCGCGGCCCGATTGGCCGGGCCCAAGCGGCGGGTGGGCCGATCCTGTCTGGCCGGTACAGCATGCCAACGATCCGATGGCACCCGGTGGGCGTTGCCCCGTCACCCTCGCGCTTGTCGTCGGTTCGGCCGCCGCGCCCGATGGTGCAGGGGAAAACCCGGCCACCAAACCTTACCCCTGCCGGGGTAAGCACCAGGTCATCGGGTGTCACAGCAAGTGCCCGGATTTCGCGGCTTTGGTGGCCAGATACCCCCTGTTATGCGCGGTCTCGCCGATTTTCAGCGGCACGCGTTCGGTCACCGCGATGCCGGTTCTTTCCATCATCGCGATCTTGGCGGGGTTGTTTGTGAGCAACCGAACCGAGGCAAAGCCCAGAGATTTAAGGATATCCGAACCCAGGCGGAAATCGCGCTCATCATCTTCAAAGCCCAGGCGGTGGTTGGCCTCGACCGTGTCAAACCCCTGATCCTGAAGGAAATACGCGCGCATCTTGTTGGCCAGTCCAATGCCGCGACCTTCCTGGTTGAGATACAGCAGCACCCCGGCGCCTTCTGTGCCCATCTGGGCCAGCGCGCCGCGCAGCTGCGGCCCGCAATCGCATTTCAGGCTGCCCAAGAGGTCGCCGGTGAAACAGGCCGAATGCAGGCGGGCAAGCACCGGTTTGCTGCGGTCGGGGCGCCCGATTTCAACGGCGTAATGCTCTTCGCCGCCATCGTCGGGGCGAAAGACATGCAGGCGCCCGGCTTCCGAGACTTCCATCGGCAAACGGGCGGACACGACGTCGCGAAGGGGGCTGCGGTCGGCCAGATGCGGCGCGGCGCGTGCGTGGTCGATGCGGGTCAATCCGTGTGCAGCCGCGAACGCTGCGCCATTTTCGACCCCGACCACGACCGCGGCGGGCAAAAGTCGCGCCGATTTGGTTAGCGTGATGGCCACGCGGTGCAGGTTTGCACTGCCCTGCCGCTGTGTCATCAGCGGCCCCTTCATCGGGGCGTTCAGGTCGTCGGACGGGTCGGCAACCGCCTGAACCCACCCGATATCCGCCTCGGCCGGGATGACAACGCGGGCCAGGTCCCCGTCATAGGCCCGCGCCTTGAGCGTTTCGGCCCTGCGGTCGGTGATAGCGACCACCGGTTCGCCGCCAAGGCCGCGCAAATCCGCCAGGCGCTGTGGGCCAAGCGTTTCGGTTGCCACGGCCACAACGCTGAATCCGGTATCATCGGTCACGACAACCGGCACACCCATGCGCAAATCCGCCCGCGCGCGTGCAAGCAATTCGGTGGTTTCTGGATTGAGACTCATATGGGTTAACCTGTAACGCTCTGCCCTTTTTCCTAGCCCTTTCGCTGACAAATGTGAAACATTTCCGCCGCGTCGGACACGAGGGCGTGAGACCGTTGCAGCAATTCTTGCGATTGCAATCCGCGAGCGCAAGTGATGCAAAAGGCTTTGGAGGAACGGGACATGGCTCAACTCAAGAAAATCCTGCTGGTGGATGACGATGAAGACCTGCGCGAGGCGCTCAGCGAGCAGCTCGTGATGACCGAGGATTTCGATGTATTCGAGGCATCCGACGGCCAGTCTGCGATGGAACGTGCCCGCGAGGCGATTTATGACCTGGTCATTCTGGATGTCGGCCTGCCCGACACCGACGGACGAGAGCTGTGCCGCCTGATGCGCAAACAGGGCGTCAAAAGCCCGATCCTGATGCTGACCGGCCATGACAGTGACGCAGACACCATCCTGGGCCTGGATGCCGGTGCAAATGACTATGTGTCCAAGCCGTTCAAATTTCCCGTTCTTTTGGCCCGTATCCGGGCGCAGCTGCGCCAGCATGAGCAATCCGAAGACGCGGTGTTTGTTCTGGGCCCTTACACGTTCAAACCCGCGATGAAGATGCTGATCACCGAAGACGATCGCAAAATCCGGCTGACCGAGAAGGAAACCAATATCCTCAAGTTCCTGTACCGTTCAACGGATGGTGTCGTTGCCCGCGACGTGTTGCTGCACGAGGTTTGGGGATACAATGCCGGTGTGACCACGCACACGTTGGAAACGCACATCTACAGGTTGCGCCAAAAAATCGAGCCCGATCCGTCGAATGCACGCCTTTTGGTCACAGAATCCGGTGGATATCGGCTTGTTTCGTAACTCGCAGTAGATTGACGTGGATCAAAGTGATACCTTTGACCACATAATAGGTTTACTCCCAACCCGTTCATGTCCGGGTAATGACATGTACCTCCCTGTTGGACTGCCGGGCCTGATGGCCCGGCTTTTTTTGTTGAGCGTCTTCGCGATCACTCATGTCTCGGTTGTGGACTGCCAGCCTCCACTCGCTCATAAAGGCTTGGATCACCGGGATAGATGCGTCTTTTGAACCAGTGCCTGAGGCTCAGGTTCTTTAACGGCCTACGCAATTCGGGGGTTGCGCTACGGTCGACCGGATGCCATGTGTTCCTGATATGTTCCAAATATATCGCGAGGTATTCTATGTCCCTAAATTACGTGATGATCGGTTCGAACGATGTCGCAAAAGCGAGGGATTACTTCGATGCCGTCCTGCCTCTGATTGGTGGAACGGTGGTCATGGAATTCATGCCCCATGGATTTTGCTATGGTCTGCGCGGTGGTGGGCGGATTTGGGTCACGCCGCCGTTCAACAAGGAAGCAGCGACGCCAGGCAATGGGAATATGGTCGGTTTGCTGTGCGAAAGTGAAGAAGAAGTGCAGGCAGCCTATGCGGCGGCACTCTCTGCTGGCGGAACCAATGAAGGGGAACCGGGCCCTCGCCCGCAATATGGCCCTGACTTCTACGGAGCTTATGTCCGGGATATTGATGGCAACAAAATGAGTTTCGTCTATTTCGCCGATGCGGACTGATCGCAGCAAAAGCTCGTATCGCCCGCATAGCGGTCATTGACGAACCCTAGCCGTTTGTGGCCTGTTCCCGTTGCGCCCAACGCCGTGCTGCGTCAAGCCAATCGCGACAAAGGAATTCGACCCATGCCCTTTACCCTAGCCACCTGGAACATCAATTCAGTTCGCCTGCGCGAGCCTATCGTGTTGAAATTGTTGCAGGAAGAGGCGCCCGATGTGCTGTGTTTGCAGGAATGCAAATCGCCGGTGGACAAGATTCCGACCGAAGGGTTTGCGGAACTTGGCTATACCCACATGGTGGCCCGTGGGCAAAAGGGGTATAACGGCGTTGCCATCCTGTCGCGCTTGCCTCTGGAAGAAGTGGGCGACAAGGATTTCGCCGGTCTCGGCCATGCGCGCCACATCGCGGGGCGGTTGGAAAACGGCGTTACGATCCACAATTTCTATGTCCCGGCGGGTGGGGACGTTCCGGATCGTGAGGTGAATGAGAAGTTCGGGCAAAAGCTCGATTACCTCACTGACATGCGCGACTGGTTCCGCGCGGAAAAGCCCGAGAAATCCATTTTGGTGGGCGATCTGAACATCGCCCCGCGCGAAGATGATGTCTGGTCGCATAAACAACTGCTCAAGGTTGTGTCGCATACCCCGATCGAGGTTGAGCACCTGGCCGAGACACAGGATGCGGGCGGTTGGGTCGATATCACCCGTCAGGATATCCCCGAAGGGCAGCTTTACAGCTGGTGGTCTTACCGCGCGCGGGATTGGGGTGCGGCAGACAAGGGGCGGCGGCTGGATCATGTCTGGGCCACGTCCGACATTTCGAACGCAGGCCATTCCAGCCGGGTTCTGCGCGCCGCGCGCGGCTGGGAAAAGCCCAGCGATCACGCCCCGGTATTTGCCAGCTTTGATCTTTGAGTCAAACAGCCTGCCAATTCTGCACTTGGTTTCCGGGGCGCGGAGTTGCATATAGTGCGCAAGTTCGAACCAGAGAGTGAATTGTCATGGACCTTTTGAACGCCGCAGCCAGCCCCGCAGCCGCCGACCTGATCAAGGACGGGTCCGAGGCCACGTTCATGGCCGATGTCATTGATGCATCGCAGGACATACCGGTGATCGTCGATTTCTGGGCGCCGTGGTGTGGGCCATGCAAAACGCTCGGCCCCTTGCTGGAAGAGGCCGTAACAGCCGCAAAGGGTGCGGTGAAAATGGTCAAGATCAACGTGGACGAGGCGCAGATGATCGCGTCGCAGCTGCGTATCCAGTCCATTCCGACCGTATACGCCTTTCACAAGGGGCAACCTGTCGATGGCTTTCAGGGGGCCGTCCCAGGGTCCGAGATAAAGGAATTCGTGAACCGTGTGATCGAGGCCGCAGGCGGCGAAAGCCCCGGCGGGCAACTGGATGACGCTGTTCAGGCCGCCGAAGAGATGCTGGCCGAAGGCGCAGCAACAGATGCCGCGCAGACCTTTGCCGCGATCCTGGGTGAGGATCAGAACCATGCCGGGGCCTATGGTGGGCTTGTGCGGTCTCATATCGCGCTGGGTGATCTTGATCAGGCCGAGGCGATCCTGAACGGCGCGCCCGCCGAAATCTCGGCCTCGCCCGAGCTTGAGGCCGCCCATGCGCAGCTTGAGCTGGCCAAACAAGCCGCGGATGCCGGGCCTGTTGCCGATTTGACCGCGGCGGTCGAGGCCGACCCGGACAATCACCAGGCGCGGTTTGACCTTGCGCAGGCCCTGCACGCCAATGGCGACGTCGAGGCCGCAGTCGAACAACTGCTGGACCTGTTCCGCCGTGACCGTGAATGGAACGACGGCGCAGCCAAGGCGCAACTGTTCACGATCTTTGATGCGCTCAAGCCCAATGACCCGGTTGTGCTGAACGGTCGGCGCAAGCTCAGCTCGATGATATTTGCCTAAATCGGGAACAGGGCTACACTCGGTTACATGATGCATCCTGCCGACCTGCCGGAAACGGTCCCCGTTTTCCCGCTGCCCGGGGCGCTTTTGCTGCCCCGGTCGCGCCTGCCCCTGCATATTTTCGAACCGCGCTATCTGCAAATGCTGGACGACGCGTTGAAGACGCAGGAAAGACTGATCGGGATGGTTCAGCCGAACCCGTGTCAAAGCAAAGATGACAAGTTGCATCAGATCGGCTGCGCGGGCCGGGTGACCCAGTTCTCCGAAACCGAAGATGGCCGTTACCTGATTACGCTGACCGGAATATCGCGGTTCCGCGTCAAATCCGAGCTGGATGGGTTTACCCCCTATCGCCGGTGTTCCGTCTGCTGGGACGGATTCGACCGCGACCTGGGAAAAACAGAGATCGACGA
Source organism: Ruegeria sp. ABD4_443 (assembly GCF_056160865.1). Classification (NCBI taxonomy): domain Bacteria; kingdom Pseudomonadati; phylum Pseudomonadota; class Alphaproteobacteria; order Rhodobacterales; family Roseobacteraceae; genus Ruegeria; species Ruegeria sp. ABD4_443. Next base: position 314,238 of record NZ_JBSWYA010000004.1, read on the forward strand.
CAGGTTCGACCGCAGCCGGTTCCTGACCCTGTTGGAGAAATTCTTTGCCTCGCGCCAATTGTCGACCGATTGGGAAACACTGAAAGACGCCGAGGACGAACTTTTGGTGAATTCGCTGTCCATGCTTTTGGACTTTGACGCCGAAGACAAACAAGCCCTGCTTGAAGCGCCCTGTTTGCGCACGCGCCGCGAAACCCTTGTGACATTGATCGAATTTGCCATGCGCGGCGGATCAAATGAGGAAGCAATGCAATGACCGAAGCCCAATTTGCCTTTGATCGCCACATGCTTGAGGCGCTGATCTGCCCGCAAACCCACACCACGCTGCATTACGATGCCGACCGGCAAGAGCTGGTGTCAAAGGCTGCTGGGCTGGCATTTCCTATTCGGAACGGCATTCCGGTGATGCTTGTGGACGAGGCCCGCGCGCTGGACTAGATCGCGCGACCCTGCAGCAATTTCGGCAGGTCTCCGGTCAGGCCGGCGGCCTCGCGCACGAAGCCCCGGCGCAGCCCGGGCAGGGCACCCACGACGCCCATACCGATATCGCGCCCGAGGCGCAGCAATGGGTTGTCGTTGGAAAACAGCTTGTTGAACACGTCCGTGGCCATCGCCAGGGCGGCCGTGTCGAACCTGCGCCATTCCTGATACCGCTCCAGAACCAGGGGCGACCCGATATCCTCGCCTCGTCTGCCCGCCAGGGTCAGCACTTCGGCAAGCGCGCCGACATCACGCAGCCCCGCGTTCAGGCCTTGCCCCGCGATCGGGTGCATGCCATGCGCCGCATCGCCGACCAGTGCCAGCCGCTCGCCAATAAAGGAATTGGCGATTGTCAGGTTCAGCGGATAGGTAAAGCGATCACCCTGAAGGCGGATGTCGCCCAGGAAATCTCCGAACCGAGGTCTGAGCACCTGCAGGTAATCGGCTTCGGACATGGCCGCGATGCGCCGGGCGGTCTCGGTGCGCTCGCTCCAGACGATCGAGCTGCGGTTGCCGGTCAGCGGCAGGATGGCCAATGGGCCGGGCGGCATAAAGAACTGATGCGCAATTCCATGATGCGGCAGGTCGTGTTCGATTGCGCAGACAAGCGCGGTCTGGCCGTAATCCCACCCGGACCGCCGTATCCCCGCGCGTTGGGCTGTGCCGCTGCGGCGGCCGTCACACCCGACCAGCACGCTGCCCGCAATTACCGATCCGTCATCCAGGGTCAGCGAAACCCCGGACGGGGCGGTTTCCTGCGCAACCACGGTGCGGCCGCTGATTTCAGTGATACGGCTGTCTTCGGCCATGGCATCCAGAAACGCGCGGCGCAGATGGCGGTCTTCGACCATAAAGCCCATCGGGCCTTCTTCGATTTCCGCGTGGTCAAAATGCATGAAAAAGGGCGATGGCCCCATGCCCGCATGGCCATCGGTGACCTTGATCTCAAGCATCGGCTGCGCGTGATCGGAAACCCGGTCCCAGACGCCCGTGCTGTGCAGCAGACGCTGAGATGCCAGCGCAAGGGCATAGGCACGACCGTCAAATGCCGCGTTCTTGCGCACCTTCTGGGCCAGCGCGTCGACAACCGTTACGGTGCTGCCTGCCTGCGCCAGAGCCAGCGCCAGGGCTGGCCCGTTCAGGCCGCCGCCCACGATCAAGATATCTGATGCCTGTGTCATGACACGCAATATGCGCGCCCTTTCGGGATTGTCCATGTGCGGTCCTGTCGCTACCGTCCGTCCAGCGTGAAAACGACGGGGGACGCGATGCAGGACTGGTTGACCATGACGGCGTGTGATCTGGGGCGCGGTATCGGCATGGGGCAGATCGACCCGGTTGATCTGACGGAAACCTACCTTGCGGCCATCGACGACCATCCCCATCGCGACAGGATCTACGTCAGGGTGACCCACGACCGGGCGCGAGCCGAGGCACAAGCCGCCAGCGAACGGGCCGGGCTGGGGTTGCGCCGCTCACTTCTGGACGGGGTGCCGATCAGTTGGAAAGACCTGTTCGACACGGCAGGGATCGAGACCCAGGCCGGGTCCGATCTGTTGAAGGGCCGGGTGCCGGATGCTGATGCGGCGGTCTTGCGCAATGCCACCTCGCTGGGGGCGGTCTGCCTTGGCAAGACCCATATGAGCGAGCTGGCCTTTTCAGGGCTTGGATTGAACCCGATCACCAGCACGCCCCCCTGCATCAATGACCAGGACGCGGTCCCCGGCGGGTCATCTTCGGGTGCTGCGGCATCTGTTGCCTGGGGGTTGGCCGCCTGCGGAATTGGCTCGGATACCGGGGGGTCGGTGCGCATCCCGTCGGCCTGGAATGATCTGGTTGGATTGAAAACCACCGCCGGCCGCGTCAGCCTGGAAGGCACCGTGCCGCTGTGCCTGCGGTTTGATACCGTGGGGCCGCTTGCGCGTTCGGTCGAAGATGCGGCGCATATGCTGGCCCTGCTCGAAGCGGGCAGCCCGGCGGATCTGCGTGGCGCAAGCCTGAAGGGCAGGCGGTTTGCCGACTTGCAAACCGTGGCGCAGGACGACCTGCGGGATGCACCAAAACGCGCTTATGATGAGGCGCTGCTTCGCCTGTCAGACGCAGGGGCCGAGATCGTTCCCCTCGACGTCCCTGAACTGACCGTGGCCATGGGGCTTTCCGGTGTTCTTTACACGACCGAGGCCTATGGCCTGTGGCGGGATGTGATCGAAGCCAACCCCGATGTCATGTATCCCGAAATCCTCAAACGTTTCCGCGCCGGTCGTGATGTGCCGGGTCACGAATATATCGCAGCGTGGTCCCGGCTGAAGGCCTGCCGGAGCGCGTGGGACGCAGCCACAGCCGGTTTCGATGCCGTTTTGGCCCCCACTGCACCCATCATGCCCCCCAACCTGGACCGCCTGATGAGTGATGAGGCATATTATGTGACCGAAAACCTGCTGGCGCTGCGCAATACACGCATCGGCAACCTGATGGGGCTGGCCGCGCTGACCCTGCCGACGGGAACCGCTGGTTGCGGCCTTATGATGATGGGGTATCCGGGTTCGGAAGAGGCGCTGTTGCGGCTGGGTTCCGCCGCCGAGGCAGCTTTGGCCTGAATGCCACAATCCCCTGATTCGGAACCTCTTTGTCTGGACGAAGCGGTGTGCGATCTGTAACCTGTCTGGCAAACGGGGCGAAAATGATCCCGGTATTGAGGCAGTTGTTATGAATTTCCCCGAGCGGTTTTCGGACCTACCGGCCTATGCATTCCCGCGTTTGCGCGCCTTGCTTGACCATCACAAGCCGGGCGGTGACGTTATTCACATGACCATCGGAGAGCCCAAACACGCCTTTCCGGCATGGGTGACGGATGTCATCATGGAAAACGCGGCCGGGTTTCAGGGATACCCGCCGAACGAGGGGTCGCCGGACTTGCGCGCGGCCATTTCCGGCTGGATCAACCGACGTTATGGCGTCGAGATGGACCCCGACACCAGCATCATGGCCCTCAACGGCACGCGCGAGGGGCTGTATAACGCGGCGATGGCGCTGTGCCCGGAACAGAAGAACGGCCAGCAGCCGGTCATCCTGTGCCCGAACCCGTTCTATCAGGTCTATATGGTGGCTTCGATCTCGGTTGGGGCGCAGCCTGTTTTTGTACCGGCAACAGCGGCCACCGGGCATTTGCCCGACTATGCCGGACTGCCCGAGGACGTGCTGAACCGCACCGCCGTGGCCTATATCTGTTCGCCTGCCAATCCGCAGGGTGCGGTTGCATCGCGCGATTACTGGGCCGATCTGATCGGGCTGGCCGAGAAATACGATTTCCGCATCTTTGCCGATGAATGCTATTCCGAGATTTATCGCGACACGGCCCCCACCGGTGTTCTGACCGTGGCGAAAGAGCTGGGCGCCGATCCCGAGCGGATCACGCTGTTCAACTCGCTGTCCAAACGGTCGAACCTTGCCGGGCTGCGATCGGGCCTGATTGCAGGCGGCCCCGAAACGATCAAACGTGTCAAGCAGTTGCGCAATTATGCAGGGGCCCCGTTGCCGCTGCCATTGCAGGCCGCCGCCGCGCGCGTCTGGTCCGACGAGGTGCATGTGGCGGAAAACCGTGCCCTGTACCAAGAGAAATACGCCATCGCAGACCAGGTCTTTGCCGATGTTCAGGGCTATATGCCGCCCGAGGCGGGGTTCTTTCTGTGGCTGCCGGTGGATAACGGCGAAGAAACGGCATTGAAGCTGTGGCAGGAAACCGGTGTCCGTGTCCTGCCCGGCGCATATCTTTCACAAGGTGATCCGGGCCAGAACCCGGGCGAAGAATTTATCAGGGTCGCGTTGGTGGCCCCAAAAACAGAGATGCAGCGCGGGCTAAGAACGCTTCGCGACTGTGTCTATTCGTGAGGTACGAGGGCAAAATGGCATCTTACAACGCGCGCAACCGCGATCCATTGCTGGACAGCACCACTCAGGCCGCAATCGAACGGCGCAGCAAGGAACTGATCGGCATCGCACTGATCCTGCTGGGCCTGGCTTCGGCGGCCATGATCTGGTCCTACACGCCGGACGATCCGAACTGGATGGTGTCGACCGACGCACAGGTGCAGAACTGGATGGGCCGCTTTGGCGCATCTCTTGCGGCGCCCCTGTTCATGATCGTTGGCTGGGGCAGTTGGAGCATTGCGCTGGTCCTGATCGGCTGGGGCGTTCGCTTTGCCGGACATTTCGGCGAGGACCGCGCCGTTTCGCGCCTGATCTTTGCCCCGATCTGGATCGCGATCGTGTCGGTCTACGCCGCCACGCTTGTCCCCGGAGATGAATGGCGCGCGACGCATAGTTTTGGCTTGGGCGGCCTGTTCGGCGACACCGTAATGGGGGCATTGCTTACGGTTCTGCCGGTTTCTTCCCATTTCGTGGTCAAGCTGATGTCGCTGGCAATGGCCGTGGGCATGTTGGCGCTGGGCCTGTTTGTGCTGGGCTTTTCCAAGGCCGACGTTCAGCGCGGGTTCCGTTCGTTCCTGCTGGGACTTGTCATGTCCTACGACTTTTTGATGACCATGCTGGGCCGTGGCGCGGCCGTAACCGCCCGTGCTGCCCGTGACCGGCGGTCGCAGTGGGAAGAGCGCAAGGCCGACCGGACCGAACCTGCCCTGGCCAGTTTCGATGACGAAGTGGCCTATGACGATCTTTACGAAGAAGAGCCGGAGCCTATTGCACCGGAACCGGCGGCCAAAACAGGGTTGCTGGCACGCATGCCGGCCCTGATCCGCCGCCCCGAACCGATGCCGGTTGCCGAACTGATCGACCCCGAACCGGTGGACGGGTATGACGAAATGCCGGGCGAGGACCGTATCCGGTCCAAGATTTCCGCAGCCGTGCGCAATCGCAAAGTGGCGACGGGTGAAATGGCACCGGTTCCGGACCCTGATCGCCCGCTGACCAAGGGGCGCGGGCGCGGGCCTGATCCGCTGATCCTGAACGCGCAGCAATCGGGGCAACTGCCGCCCGAGCCGCCATTGACCGCGGATAGCCTGCCGCCGGAACCGACAGTGTCGGCCCTTGACGTGCAGGAATGGACCGAACCGCAGGACCCATCTGTTCAGGAATCGCGCGCCGACACACAGCCTGCGGTGCAGGAACCGGACGACGATGACGAGGCCGTCTTCGAAGACCCCCAGACCCCCCGGCAGGCAATGAAGATACCCGCCGCCGAACCGCGCAAGCCCGTGGTGGCCCAGCCCGTGCGCCGCAATGTCCTGCCGTCACGGCGGGCGCAGGCCGAGGCTCAGCCTGCCTTGTCCTTTGAAGAACGGCATTCGGATTTCGAATTGCCGCCGCTGGGTTTGTTGTCCAACCCGTCGGCCATTCAGCGCCATCACCTCAGCGATGAGGCGCTGGAAGAAAACGCGCGCATGCTGGAAAACGTGCTGGATGACTATGGCGTCAAGGGCGAGATCGTCAGCGTGCGCCCCGGTCCGGTCGTCACGATGTACGAGCTTGAGCCCGCGCCGGGTTTGAAAGCCAGCCGCGTGATTGGTCTGGCCGATGACATCGCCCGCTCGATGTCGGCGCTGTCGGCACGGGTTTCGACCTTGCCGGGCCGCTCGGTAATCGGGATCGAACTGCCCAACGAGAACCGCGAAATGGTGGTTCTGCGGGAGATTCTGGCCAGCCGGGACTTTGGCGATGGCAACCAGGCGCTGCCGCTGGCGCTGGGCAAGGATATCGGTGGCGAATCCGTCGTGGCCAACCTGGCCAAGATGCCTCACCTGCTGATTGCGGGGACCACCGGGTCGGGTAAATCCGTTGCCATCAACACGATGATCCTGTCGCTGCTCTATAAGCTGACGCCGGATGAATGCCGCCTGATCATGATCGACCCCAAGATGCTGGAACTATCCGTCTATGATGGCATTCCTCACCTGCTGTCGCCGGTTGTGACAGACCCGAAAAAGGCGGTTGTCGCCCTGAAATGGGTCGTGGGCGAGATGGAGGACCGCTATCGCAAAATGTCCAAGATGGGCGTGCGAAACATCGCGGGTTACAATGGTCGCGTAAAGGACGCGCTCGACAAGGGCGAGATGTTCAGCCGCACGGTCCAGACCGGTTTCGATGACGAGACCGGAGAGCCGATGTTCGAAACCGAAGAATTTGAACCCAAGGCGATGCCCTATATCGTTGTCATCGTCGACGAAATGGCCGACCTGATGATGGTCGCAGGCAAAGAGATCGAAGCCTGCATCCAGCGTCTGGCGCAAATGGCGCGGGCCTCGGGCATTCACCTGATCATGGCGACACAGCGCCCCTCGGTCGACGTGATCACTGGCACGATCAAGGCGAACTTCCCAACCCGGATTTCGTTCCAGGTGACCTCGAAAGTCGACAGCCGGACCATTCTGGGCGAAATGGGGGCCGAGCAGCTGCTGGGGCAGGGCGATATGCTTTACATGGCGGGCGGCGCCAAGATCACCCGCTGCCATGGTCCGTTTGTCTCGGATGAAGAGGTTGAAGAAGTGGTCAACCACCTCAAGCAGTTCGGACCGCCGGATTATGTCGGGGGTGTTGTCGAAGGCCCGGCAGATGAAAAGGCCGACAATATCGACGCCGTCCTGGGCCTGAATACCGGTGGCAACACGAACGGAGAAGACGCGCTGTATGATCAGGCGGTGGCTATCGTGATCAAGGATCGCAAATGCTCGACCTCGTACATTCAGCGAAAACTGGCCATCGGGTACAACAAGGCCGCGCGCCTGGTCGAACAGATGGAAGACGAAGGCGTAGTTTCGCCGGCCAACCATGTCGGCAAGCGCGAAATTCTGGTGCCCGAACAATAGGGCATTCCCAAACGGGGGCAGAGTGCATATCTGCAATGTCATGAAACAGATTGCCTTTGCCCTTGCCCTTACCCTGGCTGCTCCGGCGGCCTGGGCTGCCGAAAAGCTGCCCCTGTCCGCGATCTCGAACTATCTGAACCAGCTCAAGACGGTTCAGACCACGTTCACGCAGGTCAATGACGACGGGTCGTTGAGCACCGGAAAGCTCTGGCTTCAGCGGCCCGGCAAGATGCGTTTCGAATACGATCCACCGACCAGCGCCGTGGTCCTTGCCCAGGCGGGTACGGTGATGATCTTTGACCCGAAATCCAACCAGCCGCCGGAACAATACCCGCTCAGGCGGACACCGCTTTCGCTGGTGCTAAGCCGAAACGTCAACTTGGGTCAGGCCAACATGGTTGTGGGGCATGACTTTGACGGCACCGCAACGGTCGTGACCGCGCAAGACCCAAAGAACCCCGAAACAGGCCGGATCGAACTGATGTTCACAGGCGACCCGATCGAGCTGCGGAAATGGGTCATTCACGATAACGCAGGGACGCAGACAACCGTTCTGTTGGGGCCCCTGACCACCGGCGGAACCCTGAACCAGAACCTGTTTTCGAAAAAAACACGCAGCGGATCAGACGACCGCTGATCCGCCCGTTTTGTGTCCCGGCTCAGTGGCGACAGCTGGCCAGCTGCGCCTGGTATCGCTGCGCGCGCGCGTCTACGTCATTGGCAACGTTCAAAAGCCATGACTTGCTGTTATAGCTGCCGCGGGCATATCCGGTGTGGCCTTCGTGATAGGCCAGATACTGGTTGCGCGTGTCCGCCGGGTGGATTCCGTTGCGTTCATAGCTTTTGTTCATGTACCAGCCCATGAAGTCCGACGCGTCCCGGATGCGATCCCGCTTGGCGCGGCGTTTCCCCGTTTCGCGCTGGTATTGTTCCCAGGTGCCATCTAGGGCCTGGCTGAAGCCATAGGCGCTGCTTTGGCGGCCCATAGGAATTACGCCCAGCACATATTTATGCGGCGTGCGCGCGTCGTGCTTGTAACGGCTTTCCTGGTAGATGGTCGCCATCTGAACGTGAACGGGAATGCCCCATTTACGCTCGGTGCTTTTGAACGCCTTGATGTAATCGGGGCGTTCGCGCGCAATGCTGCACGCGTTGTTCAGGTTGCTGGGCGGGCGTTGCGACCCACCCCCACAGGATGCCAAAAGCAGCACCCCGAAGAGTACGAAAAGAAGTCTGCTCATGTGCCTCGTATGCCTCGGGCCGATTTTTTCCGGCATTCTAGCGCAGATTGAGCTTTGAGGAAATCACTTTCGTTACAAAACAATAGCCAGGATGACCGAAAGCGCACCAACCGACATCGCGGTCGAGACCATCACCATGCCCGCAACGGCATCAGCATCTGCCTCGAAGCGTTCGGCCAATAGGTACGAGGTGACCGCCACGGGCATGCAAGCCTGCAATACAAGAACGCCAAAGGCGACATCGTCCAGGCCGAAAGCCAGCGCCAAAAGCCATCCCAGTGCGAAACAGACCACAAGTTTCAGAAGGGACAGCCAAACGGCCTGCCCCAGCTTTTGCGTCGACAGGCGGGCAATCGCGACGCCCAGGGTGATCAACATCAGCGGGATGGCCATCTGTCCCAGCAGGTCCAGCGTATTGGTCAGAAAGACGGGCGTTTGCCAGCCGCGCCACAGGAACAGTGCGCCCAGCAGGGTCGCCCAGACCATCGGTTCCCGGATGACCTTGGTGATCGACCCCTTGCCCGCCACAAGATAGATGCCAAGGGTGAATGACAACAACGCCGTGACCGCCAGGAACACGACCGCATATCCCAGTCCGGCCTGCCCGAATGCGAACATGCATATCGGTATCCCCACATTCCCGGTATTTCCGAATATCAGCGGCGCCAGGTACGTTCTCTGGTCTAGATGCGCCCCCCGCGCGATCAGCCAGAACCCAACCGCCAGCGCCCCGTTGACCAAAAACGCCGCCAGCGTAAAGCGGGACAGCTCGCCGCCGGGAATGTCGGTTTGCATCAGGGCCACGAAAATCAGGCTAGGAACCGCAAGGGTCATGGCAAATCGGGTCACGAATTGCAGGCGGTATTCGAAACCCAGCCTGACCCAGGCATATCCGACCCCCGCCAACAAAAAGACGGGGGCGACGATTTCAAACACTGTTAGAACGAGGTTCACAGACTGTTTCCCTGATTTTCAGATCAATGATTGGCATTCCGGTTCGGAAAGAGGTAGTAAATGGTTTGGGGGCTGAAACAATGCTGAAGACACATGCCAAGTACCGCCTGGGTCAGGTGGTTCGCCATAAAAAACATCCCTTCCGAGGGGTGATTTTTGACGTGGACCCGGAATTTGCAAACACAGAAGAATGGTATCAGGCGATCCCGGAAGACAGCCGTCCGATCAAGGATCAGCCGTTCTATCACTTGCTGGCCGAGAACGATCAATCCTTCTATGTGGCTTATGTTTCTGAACAAAATTTGATCGCTGACCAGTCTGGCGAGCCCGTGGACCACCCGGATATTCCCAACATGTTCGGTCCTTTCGAAGACGGATCGTACCCGTTGCATTTTCAGCTGAACTGATCCGGCACGGACGCACCGAAGGGGCGTCAATACCCCAGGGCGCACCCGTCCTTGCGGGGGTCGCTGGCGCCTTGCAGAACCCCGTCTGGCCGGATTCGAATGGCCTGGGCCCCTCCGATCGGGCTGTCAGGCGTGACAACAGTGTGGCCTAATTCGGACAATTGTTTCCCGACCTGTGGCGCAAAACCGCTTTCCAGTTTCAGGACCGCACCGTCGGCAAAGGCGCGCGGCGCATCAATGCTGTGCTGCAAACCCAGGTCATAATCGACAAGGTTGGTCAGCAGGCGCGCATGCCCTGCGGGCTGGTACGCCCCGCCCATGACGCCAAAGGGCATCGCCACTTTTCCATTGGCGCGCAGCATACCGGGGATGATCGTGTGCATGGGGCGTTTTCCACCACCCAATTGGTTTGGATGCCCTGGTTCCAAGGTGAACCCGGCGCCGCGGTTTTGCAGCAAAATCCCAAACTTGTCGGATGCGATGCCCGAGCCGAACCCGTGATAGATCGAATAGATCAGCGAAACCGACATCCGGTCCCGGTCAACAACGGTGATATAGACCGTGTCTTTGTGAACGGCCTCTGTCAGCGGTGCCGCAGCGGGGATAACCCGGCGCGGGTCGATAAGGTCAGCCAGGCGCGCGGCGGTTTCGGGGGCAAGAAATTGCTCGGTTCGCGCGGATATGTCGGGGTCCGCGATGAACTGGTTGCGCGCGTCATAGGCCAGCTTGGCGGCCTCGGCTTCGATATGCACGCGTTCGGCGCCAAAGGGATCGAGCTTTTCCAGATCGAATTGTTTCAGAATACCAAGCAACAGGATCGCAGTGGCCCCCTGACCGTTTGGCGGATGCTCAAGCAGTTCGACACCGTTATAGGATCCGGCAATCGGCACAGTGTGGGTGCATTCGGTATCGGCAAAATCCGTGTCAGTATGAACACCGCCCCGTTCCGCAAGGGCCGCAATCATGTCGTCGGCAATTTCGCCCGTGTAGAACGCGTCTCGCCCGTGCCGTGCGATGCGGCGCAGGACCTCTGCCTGCTGCGGGGCCCGGAATATCTGCCCGACACGAGGTGCCTGCCCGTCGATCAGAAAATGCTGGCGGGCCGCGCCTTGCAAAACCTTTGCGTCATCGGCCCAGTCGAAGGCCACGCGTGGCGCGACGGGGACGCCTTCCTCGGCATAGTGGATTGCCGGTTGCAACAGCGCCGCAAGGCCCAGCCGCCCTTCGGTCTGGGCCAGGTGGCAGAATGCGTCGACGGCACCGGGGATTGTAACCGCTTCGGGGCCATGCAGCGGAACAGCGGTCAGGCCGCGGTCGCGCAGCATCTGCGCGTCGGCCGCCGCCGGGGCCCGGCCCGACCCGTTCAGGCCGCGCACCTCGTCTTCTCCGGCGCGGTTGTACAGAACAAAACAATCCCCGCCGATCCCGGTCATCTGAGGCTCGCAAATGCCCAAAAGAACCGCTCCGGCGATGGCGGCGTCCATGGCGTTGCCGCCGTCGGTCAGAATATCCAGTGCCACCTTGGCTGCCAGCGGATGAGAGGTTGCGCACATCCCTTGCGTTGCCAACACCTCGGACCGGCCCGGCCTGTGAAAATCTCGCATTGTCAGGATCCCCTTGGAACAGCCTGACATTAGGCGGCGTCAGGGCAATGTCCAGTCGTATCGGGGGGGGAGGTCCTCGGCGCCGTTCACTGGGTGGGGGCTGTGACACATGGCGCCGAGGGAAGCTATCTGAGCTACCCTGTCTGTATGAGGGTCCATTGCGGCGCGACAATGGTCCGATCTGGGCGTTATTGTGGCCAGTTAGCGTGGGTCGCGCAGGTCGAACAGCAATGTCAGCTGGTTCTGACCGCACCGCCGCTGGTACCGGATTTCACGGGTCAGTTCGCGGATCAGGAACCAGCCGAACCCGCCCTCGGGCAGGTCCTGGATGGTGGTTCCTATTTCCGATGGTATCCCGTCGGGCGCCTGAAGACCGGGCAAGGGTTTGCCGGTGTCAGAAATAAGAACCTTCAACGTGTCCTTGCACAAACAGCAGGTCACTTGCACCGCGGCGGGCGCAACATCTGAATAGGCATGTTCGACAACGTTGTTGATCGCTTCGGCCAGCGCAATTTTCACGTCACCGGCCCTGTGTAGGGGCAGCCCGTGTTCTGTCAGCCGTGCGCTGAGGGTCGCGATACCGCTGCTTGCATCCGCCTCGGCGGCGGGGAAGCTCAGCTCAAGGCAACCATTGTCACAAAAGCGGGTCACGCCTGCACACTCCTGCCGGTTGTCAGTCCGCGCCGGTCGACAGCGCGTCGTCCAAAGAGGGGAACAGGCGAAACACCGTGTCCATTCTGGTCAGGCGGAACACCTTTTCGACCACCGGATGCAACCCGGCCAGATCAAGAACCCGGTCGCCGCCCAGTTGCTTCATCGAGGCGACGATGGCCCCCAAGCCGCTGGAATCAATGAATTCCACCAGAGATATATCCAGAACGACCCGTGACGCATCGGTTTCTGTCTGGGTGCGCATGTCTTCCTTGAACTGGATGGCCATGGCCGCATCGATCCTGTCCGCGTGAACCGTGATTACCTGGGTCGAACCCGTTGTCGTGCTAGTCAGGGCCATCAAGCGCGCCCTCCGGAATTGAAATTGCTTCGTAGAAATACGCTAGACGGGAAATCTTACCATTCTGTATCCAAGGCAGGGAAAACAGGAGGAGTGTCAGATGAAAGAGGTGGTGATCGCAGGGGCGGCGCGCACGCCCATGGGGGGCTTTCAAGGCATGTTTGACGGTGTGGCGGCGGCCGATCTGGGCGGGGCCGCGATTCGGGCCGCCTTGCAGGGGGCCGGAACCCAAAGCGTCGATGAGGTTCTGATGGGTTGCGTGTTGCCGGCAGGGCAGGGTCAGGCGCCTGCACGTCAGGCAGGATTTGCCGCGGGGCTGTCCGAGGATGTGCCCGCGACCACGCTGAACAAGATGTGCGGTTCGGGGATGAAGGCCGCAATGCTGGCCTTTGACCAGATCGCGCTGGGCCAGGCCGACACGATCGCCGCCGGTGGCATGGAAAGCATGACCAACGCCCCGTATCTGTTGCCGAAAATGCGCGGCGGCGCGCGGATCGGTCACGGGCAGGTGGTTGATCACATGTTCCTCGATGGCCTTGAGGATGCCTATGACAAGGGCCGCCTGATGGGCAGTTTTGCCGAGGATTGCGCCGAATCGTATCAGTTCACCCGCGAAGCGCAGGATGAATACGCGTTGCAGTCGCTGTCGAATGCGCTGGCGGCCCAAGAAAGCGGGGCGTTTGACGGCGAGATCACCGCAGTGACAGTGCGCACCCGCAAGGGGTCCGTCGACATTGACGCTGACGAGCAGCCCAAATCGGCGCGGCCCGAGAAAATTCCGACGCTGAAACCGGCGTTCCGCAAAGATGGGACCGTTACGGCGGCCAATTCCTCTTCTATTTCCGACGGGGCTGCGGCGTTGGTTCTGGCCTCGGCCGAGGCCGCGCAGGCGCAGGGCCTGACAGTGCGGGCGCGCATTCTTGGCCATGCAAGCCATGCGCAGGCTCCGGGTCTGTTCACCACTGCGCCGGTGCCTGCTGCGCAAAAGCTGTTGGCGCGCATCGGGTGGCACAAGGATGACGTGGACCTGTGGGAAGTCAACGAGGCCTTTGCCGTGGTGCCGATGGCGTTCATGCATGAAATGGGCCTGCCGCGGGACAAGGTGAACGTCAACGGAGGCGCTTGTGCCTTGGGGCACCCGATCGGGGCCTCTGGCGCGCGGATCATGGTCACCCTGTTGAACGCGCTGGAAAAGCGCGACCTCAAGCGCGGTGTTGCGGCGATCTGCATCGGCGGGGGCGAGGGCACCGCGATTGCAATCGAACGGGTTTGACCGGGCATCGGTTTCGATTTATCCCGGCAGCGCGGCCGGGGGCAGAACCTTGGCGAAGGTGCATCAGGATACCCCAGGATGAAAGCTGATTACCGGGTGTTGGCCAAGACCGTGGCCGCGTTGACCGAAGATGAAACCGACGTGGTTGCCCTGATGGCCACCGTAACCTGCGAGGTGCATCACGCCGACGACAGGTTCGACTGGACCGGTTTTTACCGTGTCACCGCGCCCGAGCTTTTGAAGATCGGCCCCTATCAGGGCGGTCACGGTTGCCTGACCATTCCGTTCGGACGCGGTGTCTGCGGTGCCGCGGCACGCTCGGGCGAGGTGCAGTTGGTTCCGGATGTCGACGCGTTTCCGGGCCATATCGCCTGTGCGACATCGACCCGGTCCGAACTTGTCCTGCCGGTGCGCAACCGGGACGGAGACTTGATTGCTGTGTTCGATATCGACAGCGATCAGCCGGATGCATTCAACGCCGAAGACGCCACAGCGCTGGGTGACATTCTGGATCAGGTCTTCGGGCAATAGACAGGGCAGGCGCCCGCCGCTGCGCCTAGGGCGCGGTCACAGCCCCCGACAGCAAAAGATACCCAAGGCTCGCTTGGGCCGCGGCGATGGCCAGCAACCAGGCAACCGGTCCGCGGCTGCGGGTCTTGACCCGGAAAATCCAACACCCAAGCAGCGCGCCGGGGCTGCCGCCCAGAATGGCCAGCCATAACATCCTGCGTTCCGGGATCTTGCGCCTGCGTCGGCGCGCGCGCGACGCGCCCCAGCCAAAAGCCAGCAAAGCCAGCAGGTTGATCCCCCAAAGATAGGCCACGGCAAACCACATGGGTCCGCGATACCGAAGCGGAGGCCAAGCCGCAAATGAAAAAATGCTTGGAATTTTCAGAGACTCAGTCCATCGTGAAATTTGACGTGAAAATTTCATGAAGGTGAGAAGCGGTCGATGAACGATCAGGCCATGCACAGCGCGACATTGGGGGCGGATTTGCGTGCCTTGCGCAAGGCACGCGGGCTGACTCTGACCGATATCGCCGCGCGGCTGGACCGATCGGTCGGCTGGCTCAGCCAGGTCGAGCGCGACAAATCCGAGCCGTCCATTTCGGACCTGCGTCAGATCGCCGAATGCCTGAGCGTGCCGATGTCGATGCTGTTTGCCCATTCGGCAGCCCCAGCCGAGGAACAGGGTTACGTGGTCCGCGCAGGATCGCGCCGCCCGATGGGATCGGGCGAAGAGGGGCTGATCGAAGAGCTTCTTTCACCCGATCTGACGGATGATTTCGAGATGGTGCATTCCACGTTCGAACCGTTCTCGAAGATGCAGAAACCGGCCGACCGGCCGACGCAAGAGGTCGGATACATGATCTCGGGCCGCCTGGACCTGGCCATAGGCTCTGGCAGGTTTTCCGTCGGGCCAGGTGACAGTTTCCGAATTCGCAACGAACCCTATCACTGGGCCAACCCATATGATGAACCGGCCGTGGCCATCTGGGTCATCGCGCCACCGGTGTATTGATGAGCGTCGAGGCCTGGACCATATTCGCTCTGTTCTGGGTGGTGTTTGTTACCACGCCGGGTCCCAATGCGGTCAATTGTATCTCGAACGGGATGAGCCTGCCGTTTCCCAAGGCAATGCTGGGGGTTCTGGCGATCCTGACCCAGGCAAGCGCTTTCCTGGTCTTGTCGGCGCTGGGCGTTACCGCGCTGATTGCGGCGTCGCCGACCGGGTTCTTCGTGGCCAAGCTGGTCGGGGCCGCGTTTCTGATCTGGATGGGTGTGCGGGGCTGGATGAATTCGGCCCGGCCTGCGCCGGCCTCGGCGCGCCCGGCCCGGCACGTTTACCTGCACGCGTTGGCCGTTGCCACGATCAACCCCAAAAGCGTTGCGGGCTACCTGGCCGCCTTTTCCCAATTCGTGCAGCCCGACATTCCGATCTGGCAGCAGATGTGGATCATCATCCCCACCGCCTTGGGCATCACGACGCTCAGCTATACCGGGTTCACCCTGCTGGGTGCGGCGATGGGCAAGGCTGCGCTTGGGGCCGTGTTCAACACCTGGGTGCGCCGCGTGATGGCCGCCTTCTTCATCATCTATGGCGTGATGCTGGGGCTAAGTTCGACACCAGCAGCAAAGGGGTAAAGGCATGCAAACCGGTTCCTGTCTGTGCGGTTCCGTGGCATTCACGATCAAGGGCGAGCTGTCGCCGCCCTCAGTGTGCCACTGTGGCCAATGCCGAAAGCAATCCGGCCATGTCTGGGCGTCAACCTGGACGCAACAGGACAACGTGACCTTTTCGGCGCGCGAAACGCTCTGCTGGTTCCGGGCCTCGGACGTCGCACAGCGCGGGTTTTGCGGGACATGCGGATCGTTTCTGTTCTGGCAGCATGATGACGAAGACACGATATCCATCTCGATGGGGGCCTTGGCCCAGCCCACGGGACTGACGCTATCGAAACACATCTTTGTCGCCGACAAGGGCGATTACTACGACATTTCAGACAACCTGCCTCAACAGGCACAATAACAGGGATCATGAACTCATGAGCGACTTTCCAACAAAAGCCCGCGTCGTCATCATCGGCGGCGGTGTAATTGGGGCCTCTTCGCTGTACCATCTGGGCAAGAAGGGCTGGACCGATTGCGTCCTGCTTGAAAAGAACGAACTGACCGCTGGTTCGACCTGGCACGCGGCGGGCAATGTCCCGACCTTTTCCACGTCCTGGGCGATCATGAACATGCAGCGCTATTCAACCGAGCTGTATGCCCGCCTGGGCGACGAGGTCGATTACCCGATGAACTACCACGTTTCGGGTTCAATCCGGCTGGCGCACAACAAGGAGCGGATGCAAGAGTTCGAGCACGCCTGTTCCATGGGTCGTTATCAGGGCATCCCGATGGAAATGTGGACCCCCGAAGAGGCCAAAGAGCATTACCCCTTTTTGGAAACGCATGATCTCGAAGGGGTTCTTTTTGACCCGACCGATGGTGACATCGACCCGGCGCAGCTGACGCAGGCCCTGGCCAAGGGTGCGCGCGACATGGGGCAAAAGATCCTGCGGTTCACACCGGCAACGGGCGTGACCCAACACGACGATGGGACCTGGACCGTGCATACGGACAAAGGCGACATCGCCTGTGACTATGTGGTCAATGCCGCAGGGTATTACGCACAGCGTGTTGGCGAATGGTTCAAACCCTTTGGAGGGCGCACCGTACCGGCAATGGTCATGAGCCACCAATACCTGCTGACCGACGAGATCCCCGAGGTCGAGGCCTGGTCCAAGGAACATGGCGGCAAGCTGCCATTGCTGCGCGATGTGGACGTGTCTTATTATCTGCGGCAGGAAAAGAACGGCTTCAACCTTGGCCCCTATGAGCCCAACTGCAAGGGCCACTGGATGACCGAAGACGACCCGATGCCCGAGGATTTCAGCTTTCAGCTGTGGAATGACGATCTGGACCGGATCGAGGACATCATCACAGACGCGATGGAGCGGGTGCCGCTGATGGCGACCTCGGGCGTTGGGCGCGTCATCAATGGCCCGATCCCCTATGCGCCTGATGGCCTGCCGTTGATCGGTCCGATGCCGGGTGTGAAAAACGCGTTCGAGGCGCACACATTCACCTTTGGCATTGCCCAGGGTGGTGGTGCAGGCAAGGTGTTGGCGGAATGGATCGTCGATGGCCATACCGAATGGGATATGTGGGCCGTCGATCCGCGCCGGTATACAGATTACACCGATCAGGATTACTGCAACCAAAAAGGGTTGGAGGTCTATGGCAACGAATACTCCATGCACTTCCCGCATCACGAATGGCCTGCCGCGCGCGACAAGAAACTCTCGCCCGTTCATGCAAAGGTCATGGAAATGGGCGGCGTCATGGGCGTCTATAACGGCTGGGAACGTGCCAACTGGTTTGCGAAACCGGGCGACGACACCTCGCTTGAGGCCACCCATACATGGGGCCGCTCGGGTCCGTGGGAACAACGGATCAAGGAAGAATGCGAAGCGGTGCGTGATCACTGCGGCGTGCTGGACCTGCCGGGCTTTTCGCGTTTCATGGTCAAGGGCGAAGGCGCGGCCGAGGCGTTGCGCTGCCTGGTCACCGGCGGATTGCCCAAGGTCGGACGGATCAACCTGGTCTATGTTTCAGATGACCGGGGCCGCATCCTGACCGAGATGTCCTGCATGCGGCTTGGGGACGACGAATTTGTCATGATCACCGCCGCGCCCGCGCAATGGCATGACCGGGATATTCTGGTACGGGCAATGCCCGCAGGCGTTTCGGTCGAAGACGTGACAACGACCCGCGATACATTGATCGTCACCGGACCAAAATCGCGCGAGATCCTTTCCGGGCTTACGGATGCCGACCTGACCTCGGGGTGGCTGACCCACCAGTCTGCAACCGTCGCCGGCCAGCCCGCGCATCTGATCCGGGTTTCCTTCGCAGGCGAGCTGGGCTGGGAGGTGCATGCCCTGAACGAGCATACCCCCGCGATCTATGACGCGGTAATCGGGGCCGGGGCCAAGCCCTTTGGTATGTACGCTTTGAATGCGCTGCGTATCGAAAAGGGATACCGTGCATGGAAAGGCGACCTGTCAACGGATTATTCGTTGCTCGAAGGCGGGCTGGGGCGCTTTGTCAAACTGGACAAGCCACAGGATTTCGCCGGCAAGGCGGCCATTCGCAATGAGATACAGCAGGGCATCAAAAAGACCTTTGTCACGCTGGTCGTCGATGCTGCGGATGCGGATGCGCCATATATGTCCTGCATCTGGCAAGGCGATCAGATCGTCGGCGAGACAACGTCGGGCGCTTGGGGTTATCGCGTGAACGCGTCGATTGCCCTGGGAATGATCCGCCCTGACCTGGCCGTGCCGGGCACCGAGCTGGAGGTGGAAATCTATGGCCGGAAATGCCGCGCGGTGGTGCAAGAGGATCAGCCGCTGTGGGACCCTGCCAACGAACGGTTGCGGGCCTGAATGTGTCCGGTACCATGCCGGACAGCGCAACTTTGCCGCCCGAATCTTTCGGGCGGCCAGCCCAGGCGGCTTTTGGGCGTGCGAAAAGACCATTGATCTTTTGCCCGCTTCCGCTGCATGACATCGCGCAAGCATGCGGGGGCGGGGTTCCTTTGCAAGACCTGTAACCGGGGTCACGCCCTGTTTCCCCAAGGAGAAATGGTCATGGCAGACATTACGCTTTTGGATGGATCGATAGGCCAGGAACTGGTCAAGCGCGGTGGCAAAAAACCGACGCCGCTGTGGTCCACGCAAGTCATGATCGACGCCCCTGACCTGGTCTCCGATGTGCATGCCGAATATTTCCGGCGTGGTGCGACCGTTGCGACCACCAACACCTATGCGGTTCACCGGTCACGGCTTGAACGCGTAGGGTTGGAGGACAAGCTTGGCTTGCTGATTGATGCCGCTCTGACCCAGGCGGAAAAAGCGCGCGGTGACGGCCCTGGTCGCATTGCCGGGGCGCTTGGCCCGCTTTTGGCCACCTATCGGCCCGATCTGAAACCTGACCCCGACGATGCGGCCGAGAAATATGCGGACCTGGTCGGGATGATGGCCGACAGGGTCGATCTCATCCTCATCGAAACCGTGTCATCCGTGCTCGAGGCCGAAGGCGCGTTGCGTGGGACGCAGGGCTGTTCCAGGCCTGTCTGGATTGCCGTAACCGTAAAGGACGAGGATGGCACACAGCTCCGCTCGGGCGAGCCGGTCGAGGCGATTACCCCATTGATCGAACGGTTTGCCCCCGCAGCGGTGCTGGTCAATTGCTCGAAACCCGAGGCGATTCCGGCCGCCCTTGGAATTCTTGCCACGATGGGTCGCCCGTTTGGGGCCTATGCCAACGGGTTTACCGGTATCACGCAGGGGTTCTTGCAGGACGCCCCGACCGTGGATGCGCTGGAACAACGCCATGACCTGGGCCCCGATGCCTATGCCGATCACGCGATGGCGTGGGTCGCGCAAGGCGCAACAATTGTCGGTGGCTGCTGCGAGGTCGGCCCGGACCATATCGAGACCCTGGCCGCCAAGTTGCGCGCCGCAGGGCATCGGATCGTCTGAGAGGTCGGTGGTGGGCAAGTCCGGGATCCGCGACGCAAGCCAAAATGCCGAAACCCAACGGCATTTCGACATACTCGTTGCACCCGGTTTTGTCCTGCTGGAGCTTGCCTCGCTGGTCGAGGTGTTGCGCCTTGCCAACCGGGTCTGCCCGCGGCCGCCCTTTACCTATGCGTATCGATCCCTGCGGGGCGGTTCTGTCGCCAGCAGCAGCGGGGCCTCGGTTCCGACCGACGCCGTATCCGATCAGCCCCGGGCCGATTACCTGTTTGTCATTGGGAATTCCGACCCCGACATGCCCGACCTGTCGCTTGGCCGGATCGTGTCGGATTACACCTATCGCGGGGCCCAGGTTTTTCTGCTGGCCGAAGCCGCCAGCCGATACATTGATGAGCAGGGCACCAACGATCTTGCAACTCATTGGGAAAACGCATCTTTTCTACGTGAACGGGGCGCGCGATTCGAGGCCAAACTGTCGCTGGCCACAGCGCGGGGCGCGGTCGTGACCTGCGCGGGGATGGGGGCGACCACCGATATCGCGCTGGCTGTAATCGGCCGCCATATCTCGGGACCGGCCAAAATGACGGTTGCGGATATCATGTTGCACGAGAACATCCGCGATTTTTCGTCAATGCAACCCTTCTCGGGCACCCGAACGACGGCGACGGGCGACGCCAAGCTGGACCAGTGCATCAAGCTGATGCAGGCCAATATGGAAGACCCATTGCCGATCAAGGCGCTGGTTGCGCTGCTGCACCTGTCGAACCGGTCGCTCGAACGCAAGTTCAGGGCTGTCTTCGCAACCACACCCAACAGTTTTTATCGCGAGATGCGTCTTGCCAAGGCAAACAACCTGTTGCTGAACACGACCATGTCCATTCACGAGGTGGGTTTGGCCTGCGGGTTTCCGAACGGGTTCTCGGCAGTTTACAAGTCCCATTTCGGCATGACCCCCAACGCGGTACGGCGCGAAAAACGACAAGCAGCACATCGGTGATTTTTGCTGCTGGTGTGACGTTTTTAGTGGGTTATCTGCCGCACTTCCGTGCCAGTCTGAGCGCAGTCATTTATCGGAGTCTTTATGATGGTTGATCTTCCCAATAAGGCCCGCGTGGTCATTATCGGCGGTGGTGTGATCGGGTGTTCGGTTGCGTATCACCTGGCCAGGAAAGGCTGGTCAGACGTGGTTCTGTTGGAACGCAAGCAACTGACCAGCGGAACAACCTGGCATGCGGCGGGCCTGATCGCACAGCTTCGCGCGACAGCCAACATGACAAAGCTGGCCAAATACAGCCAGGAACTTTACGGCGCGCTGGAAGAGGAAACCGGCGTTGCAACAGGGTTCAAGCGCGTGGGCTCGATCACCGTCGCCCTGACAGAAGAGCGCAAGGAAGAAATCTATCGGCAGGCGGCCATGGCCCGGGCCTTCGGCGTCGAGGTCGAAGAGATTTCGAACGCGCGGGTGGGCGAGCTGTATCCACACCTGAACCTCGATGGGGTCAAAGGTGCGGTTCACCTGCCGCTGGACGGCCAGGGTGACCCGGCCAATATCGCGCTGGCGCTGGCCAAGGGCGCGCGTCAGCGGGGCGCCGTGATCCGCGAAAGGGTAAAGGTCACCGGAATGGCGCGGGACGGGCGCAAGATCACCGGCGTTGACTGGCAGGCCGATGACGGCAGCGCATCGGGACATATCAAGTGTGACATGGTCGTGAACTGCGCCGGCATGTGGGGGCACGAAGTCGGCCGTATGGCCGGCGTCAACGTCCCGCTGCACGCCTGCGAACACTTCTATATCGTTTCCGAGCCGATCGCGGGCCTCAGCCAGTTGCCGGTCCTGCGCGTGCCGGATGAGTGTGCCTATTACAAGGAAGATGCCGGAAAAATGATGCTTGGGGCATTTGAACCCAATGCCAAGCCCTGGGCCATGCAAGGCATTCCCGACAGTTTCGAATTCGACCAGCTGCCCGAAGATTTCGATCATTTCGAACCTATTCTCGAAGCCGCCTGCGACCGCATGCCGATGCTGGCCGAGGCGGGAATACACACGTTCTTCAATGGCCCCGAATCCTTTACTCCGGACGACGCGTACCACCTGGGCCTTGCCCCGGAGATGGACAATGTCTGGGTTGCGGCCGGGTTCAACTCGATCGGAATCCAGTCCGCCGGCGGCGCCGGAATGGCATTGGCCGAATGGATGGACAACGACCAAAAGCCGTTTGACCTGGGCGATGTAGATATCAGCCGCATGCAACCGTTTCAGGGCAACAAGACCTATTTGTTCGAACGCTCGAAAGAGACCCTGGGCCTGCTTTACGCGGACCACTTCCCCTATCGCCAAAAGGCCAGTGCCCGCGGGGTGCGGCGTTCTCCGTTCCATCACCACCTGAAGGAACATGGTGCCGTATTCGGAGAGCTTGCGGGTTGGGAGCGCGCCAACTGGTTTGCCAATGAGGGGCAGGAGCGCAGCTATCAATACAGCTGGAAGCGCCAGAACTGGTTCGAAAACTCTGCCGCCGAACATCGTGCGGTTCGGGAAAACGTGGGCATGTATGACATGTCGTCCTTTGGCAAGATAAGGGTCGAAGGCCCCGACGCCGAGGCATTTCTGAACTATGTGGGGGGCGGAGATTATTCCGTTCCGAACGGCAAGATCGTCTATACCCAATTCCTCAACAGCACTGGCGGGATCGAGGCCGATGTCACCGTGACCCGGTTGACGGAAACGGCGTATCTGGTTGTTACCCCGGCCGCCACCCGGCTGGCCGACCAGACCTGGATGATGCGCCACGCAGGGGCGTTTCGCGTAACGATCACCGATGTAACAGCCGCCGAGGGCGTATTGGCCGTTATGGGCCCAAATGCGCGCGCGTTGCTGGAAAAGGTGTCCCCAGCCGACTTTTCGAATGCGGTGAACCCCTTTGGGACGGCGCAAGAGATCGAAATCGGGATGGGTCTGGCGCGCGCCCACCGCGTAACCTATGTGGGCGAACTTGGTTGGGAAATCTACGTGTCGTCAGATATGGCCGGGCATGTTTTTGAAACCCTGCACGAGGCAGGCCAGGATATGGGTCTGAAACTGTGCGGCATGCACATGATGGATAGCTGCCGGATCGAAAAGGGCTTTCGCCACTTTGGCCATGACATCACCTGCGAAGATCACGTCGTCGATGCCGGGCTGGGATTCGCAGTCAAGGTGGACAAGGGCTGCGACTTTATCGGGCGCAAAGCCGTGGTCGCTCGCAAGGAAAGCGGACCTCAAAACCGGTTGTTGCAATTCAAACTGACGGACGCCGAACCATTGTTGTATCATAACGAACCCATCCTGCGGGATGGCCAATACGTGGGATATCTCAGCTCAGGGAGTTACGGCCACACTTTGGGTGCCGCAGTGGGGCTGGGCTACGTCCCATGCTCGGGCGAGAAAGTGGCGGACGTGCTGGCGTCAAGCTATGAAATAGACGTCTGCGGCGTGAAGGTCAGCGCGGAAGTCTCGCTCAAACCGATGTATGATCCCAAGTCCGAACGTGTGAAGGCGTAGACGGAGGAGGGGGCTCTGCCCCCGCCGCGGCAAGCCGCGACTCCCCCGGGATATTTAGAGCCAGATGAAGCAGGGGATCCGTTCTTCATCTGGCCAAAAATATTCCCGGAGCGCGAGGCAGAGCCTCGCAGATAGGTCGGCTGCCGCCCGGCGCTTGCCTCCGAGGCGCGCGCATCATGGTTCATGATGGGTGACATAACGGAATTCGCGGTATTCAAACGGGTAGAAATCGCCGAAAAGGACAAGGTGACCAACCGGAGATGGCGGGTGTCGAAGACCCAGGACGACCTTCAGAACGCTGACACACCCAAGGGGCTGGCCCTGGCTGTGACGGCCTATGTGTTGTGGGGGTTCTTGCCCTTGTACTTGAAGGCCATGGACCATGTCGGGCCCGTCGAGATCGTGGCGCATCGGGTCATCTGGTCGGTGCCGTTGGCGGGTTTGTTGTTGATGGCCCTGGGGCGCACCCGCGATTTGAAGGCGGCTTTCCTGAACCCGCGCATGTTGGGAATGGCCTGTGTCACGGCGGCCCTGATCTCGGTGAACTGGGCGATCTATGTCTGGGCGATTGCCAACGGCCGCGCGTTGGACGCGGCCTTGGGTTATTACGTCAATCCCCTGTTCAGCATTGCCCTTGGCGCGGTGTTGTTGCGCGAGCCGCTTGGCCGAACACAGCTGGTTGCCGTTGCTTTGGCCGCGTTGGGTGTTCTGGTATTGGTGTTCGAGGCCGGTCGTTTGCCGTGGGTCGCTTTGGGTCTGATGTTCAGTTGGGGCTTTTATGCCTTTTTCAAACGGTCGCTTCCCATCGGTCCAAACCAGGGTTTTTTGCTTGAGGTGCTGATCTTGTTGGTGCCGGCCCTGTCATATGTGACGTGGTTGGCGGCGTCCGGGTCGGGCCATTTCGGCGTTACCCTGTCCGACACGGCGCTATTGGCGGGTGCGGGGGTGGTCACTGCGGTTCCGTTGCTGGTTTATGCCAACGCGGCCAAGCTGGTACGCCTGACAACGATGGGCATTCTGCAATATATCGCTCCGACGATGATATTCATTACCGCAATCACCCTGTTCGGAGAGGAAATCGATCGGGGGCGGATGATCGCATTCCCGTTGATCTGGGCGGCGCTGGCCGTTTATTCGATCCCGATGATCAGGCAGGCGCGCGCACGCTCCTGAAGCGGGGGGCCGCCAAGCCGGGGGCCCATCCGTGGGTGGGCCGCCCGGTCTGCAAGGTCAACTCAGCGCGTCTTTGTACGCAAGAAACCGGGGGTCGGTCATGACCCGGGCCATCATCGCTTCGCGCAGGGCACCGACTGTCTTGTGCGGGCGCATCGCGACTTCGAACTCCTGGATCAGCCCGTCTTCGTTCAGGGTGATCAGGTCGACGCCCACCGCATCCAGGTCACCGACCTTGCACTGGAACTCCAGCGCCCAATCCCGGTCAGCGCCCATGATCCGGCGGTAATGGAAATCGGAAAACACCTTGCCGACATGCCCAAGCACCGCCGCGACGGGCTCGCGCCCGGTCCAGGTGCTGTAATAGGTGGGTGGCAGAAACCGGACATCTTCGGCCAGCAACTCTGCGATCAGGCTTTCGTCGCCTTTTGCAACAACATCCTTCATCCGTTCGATTGTCGGGTGCATGGCGTATCCTCCGTTTTGGCAAGAGTTACCGAACGCTCAGAGCCAGGCAAGGACGACGTTGCGAGAGGGCGCAGCCTGCGATAGGCAGGCCGCCATGACCGAGACCTACAATCCGCCGCAATCACCGCTGGACATATTGCACGAAGATGCGCAGCTGATTGTCGTCAATAAACCGGCTGGCCTGTTGTCGGTGCCGGGGCGCGGGGCGCATCTGGCCGATTGTCTGCTGTCGCGTGTTCAGGCGGCCTTTCCGCAGGCGTTGCTGGTGCATCGGCTGGACAGGGATACATCCGGGGTGATGGTCTTTGCGCAGACCCCTCATGCGCAGCGGGTTCTTGGGCAACAGTTTGAAAAGCGCCTGACGCGCAAAACCTATGTCGCCAGGGTCTGGGGGCATGTCGAGCCGAAATCGGGAACCGTCGACCTGCCTTTGATTGTGGACTGGCCCAACCGCCCGCGGCAGATGGTGTGTCACGAGACCGGCAAACCTGCGGTGACGGATTGGCGGGTCATTCGCCGTGACGGGAATACAACCCGAATGCGGCTGCTTCCGCGAACCGGGCGATCCCACCAATTGCGCGTGCACATGCTGGCGCTAGGGCACCCGATCCTGGGTGATCCGTTTTACGCCGAAGGCGCTGCGCGTGAATTTCCCCGGCTGATGCTGCATTCCGAAGAACTGCGCCTGAAGCATCCCGAAGGCGGGGTTTCCGTCAAGTTCAGGGCACCGGCAGAGTTCTGAGCGCCATCAGGCGGTCCGGCGCCACAGCATCTTGAGCGTCCCCAATGAGAACCTGCCGGTTTTCTTCCGGCCGATGGATTTCGAACGATGGCGCTGGGCCATGATCTCGCGTTCAATCTCGAACCCGCGGGGCGGGTGGCCGTGTGACCAACGCTCTAGTTTCAGCTTCATCATGATGTGATGGTCGAGGCTTGGCATGGCGGTTCTCCGTTTTGGTGTCCTGCCAAGTTTTGCGCATCGCTCCTGACACCACCCTGTCAGGGGGGTGTGCTAAGGTGACAGCAGACATCAGGAGATTTCCATGCGCCGTTCCACCCGCCTTTTCGAGACTATCCAGATTTTGCGGGCCGCCAGCGCGCCGGTGACGGCCGAAACCCTGGCGGCCAAGCTTGAGGTGTCCGTGCGGACGGTTTATCGCGATATCGCGGCACTTCAGGCGCAGCGAACGCCGATCGAAGGAGAGGCCGGGATCGGGTATCTCATGCGGCGCGGTTATGATTTGCCGCCGCTGAATTTCGACGCCGAAGAGGTCGAGGCGCTGTGGGTCGGCCTGTCGATGTTGGCGCGCACCGGCGACAGCACGTTGCAACAGGCAGCGGACCGGGTTTGCCGCAAGATCGAAGCCCTGCGCGCCCCGGCGGACTGGCTGCAGGTCGCACCCTGGGGGGCGCCGGTTGATGACCCGGCCAAGGGATGCGTTCCGGTGGCGACCTATCGCGAGGCGATCCGGGCTGAACAAAAACTGCGGATTACCTATGTGAATTCAGGCGGGGAACGCACCGAACGGGTCGTGCGGCCCGTCGCGCTGATCTATCATATCGAATGCACGATGCTGGCGGCCTGGTGCGAGCTGCGCGGCGGGTTCCGGCATTTTCGCACCGACCGCGTGTGGTCCTGCGACGCGGTGCCCGAGCATTTTCACGGTCAGGGCCAACCCCTCAGGGCGATCTGGCAGGAACAGGACATGTGGGAAGACACCGCGGATATGGCCTGACAGGCAGGTATTTGCCGATTTCACCGACTTGTTGCTTGAGCCTGTTCATCGCTGCCGTGCTATAGAGGTCAGCAAGAGGCAAACCCGGCGAACGGGCGCCAGAGCAGAAGGTGATACCATGACGATTTCCAAGTTTGTTTTCTCGGCGGGGCTCTGCTCTGCTCTGGTTTTGGGTGCCTGCACCGACCCCGGAACCCTGACGGTTCAGGATGACCCCAATCAAAACGCCAAGCAGGGCGCATTGCTGGGTGGGTTGCTTGGGGCAGGCGTTGGAGCCATCGCCAATGACTCGAACCCGGCCCTGGGTGCTTTGGCCGGTGCCGCCATTGGTGCCGCGGGCGGGGGCGTTATCGGAAACCAGCTGGACAGGCAGGCCGCCGAGTTGCGTCAGCAACTGGCCAATGACGGGATCACCGTCGTCAATGCCGGTGATCGTCTGATTGTCACCGTTCCCAATGACATCACCTTTGACACCGACAGTTCCACCGTGCGCCCGGCGCTGCGCTCGGATCTGGTCAAGGTTGGACAGAACCTGGTCAATTACCCCAATTCGAATGTTCAGATCTTTGGACATACCGACAGCGACGGCGAAGCCGAGTACAACCTGCGCCTGTCCGAACGCCGCGCCAATGCCGTGGCCGATATCCTTCAGGCAAACGGCGTCAGCTATGCGCGTATCACCACGATCGGCAAGGGCGAGAACAACCCGATTGCGTCAAACCTGACCCCCGAAGGCAAGGCGCAGAACCGCCGGGTCGAGATCGTCGTCGTGCCCAGCGCGAACGGCTGATCGCCCGAGCTGGGCGATACACAAGGGCAGGTGATCCTGCCCTTTTTCGCACATTGACTGCGCGTCAATCGGGCTATGGCCTTGGGGCGGTCGCGTTACACTGCCCCAACACTGAACGACGGAGAGTCCCATCATGTCGAAACCCATCCTGCTGGCCCTGTCCGGCTCGCTTCGCCAGAACGCCACCAACCGGAAACTCGTGCGCGAGGCCGCGCGGCTGTTCAATCCCGGCACATTTATCGAAGCCGATCTGAACTTGCCTTTGTACGATGGCGATGTCGAGGCACAGGACGGTATCCCGGAAGCGGTTCAAATCCTGGCGGATCAGATCTCGCAAGCCGATGCGGTGGTTATCTCGACGCCCGAATATAACAAGGGGCCATCCGGCGTTCTCAAGAACGCGCTGGATTGGGTCAGCCGGACGCAGGGAAACCCATGGCAGGACAAGCCGGTTGCGGTCATGTCGGCCGCCGCGGGCCGGGCCGGGGGCGAGCGGGCGCAAATGGTCTTGCGTGCCTTCATGGTTCCGTTTCAGACCCGCATCCTGCAAGGCCCGGAAATTCACCTGGCCAACAGTGGACGCGAATTTGATGACCAGGGAAAACTGGTCAGTGAACGGTATGAAGCCGCGCTTGGTACATTGATGCAGAAACTGCGCGCCGAGGCCGGGTTCTGAGCCGTTACAACGAGGCTTCGGGGCGGAAATCGTCGGGGATCGCGTCGCGGTCTTCCAGCATCAGGTCGGCCATGACTTCGGACAGTTTGGGGGCCATCCCAAAGCCGATCTTGAACCCGCCATTTGCGATGAACTGACCCTTGTGCAGCGGATGCGCACCCATCATGGGCGCTCGGCTGCGGCTGCGCGGGCGCACACCTGCCCACCGCTCGATGACCTCGGCGCCATGCAGGACGGGCACGGCGCGCATGGCGCGTTCGATCACCGCGTCCAACGCATCGTCGGTACCGGTCGGATCGTCATAGTCCCGTTCAGAGGTCGAGCCGATGGCCAGCGTCCCATCCGCGTGCGGGACCATGTGGATCGCGTCGGCAAACAACTGTGGCACGGGGCCCGCGTCAAACCGCAGCAATGCGGCCTGCCCCTTGACGCCATTGCCGACGGTCTTGCCAAGGGCCTGGCTCAGTTCCTGAAGACCTGCCAGGCCGGTTGCGTGTACAACCCGGCCCCGGTCCGGGGCCTCGGCTGCGATCTGAACCCCCATGACCGACAGCGCGGCGACCAGGGCGGCACAGGCCCGGCGCGGGTGCATGCGGGCGCTCAGCGTGTCATGAATGACATACCCGCTTGCGCTGGGCGGGCACCAGGCGCCGACCTCGGTGCATCTGGTCACGGTCCATTCCGCTTGCCCCTGCCACAAGGTGCGCGCGGTGTCTTCGCGCTGGCGGGCCAGATCAAGCGCCTTTTGGTCTGCGATGGGCTGGATACGACCCAGCCGCCCGTACCCTGCCGAAACGCCACTCGTCGCCTCGACCTGTTTCCAGAAAGGGGCTGCCATGATCAGACTTTCGAACTGAAAGGCTTTCTTGGCGTTCCAGTTTTCGGGCACATGGGGTGCCAGGGCACCGACCAGCCCGCCGCTGGATCCCGCGCCGGGGCCAAAGGGATCGACAACCTGAACAGCCGCGCCGCGCCGGGCACAGGTCCAGGCGATTGAAAGGCCGAAAATTCCCGCACCACGCACCGTGATATCGACCATTGTCAAACTCCTTGTCCTTGTTCAGTGTCGCGCTGCCTAGCTACAGGAATACCCGATGGCAGACCAGCACGCCAAACTGACCTGGACACAGGATGCGATCCCGGTCTCTGACCGGTTCGATGACCCGTATTTCTCGCTCCAGAACGGTTTGGAGGAAACCCGGCACGTTTTCCTGGCCGGCAACGGCCTGCCTGCGCGCTTTGCGCCGGGGTTCCATATTGCCGAGCTGGGATTCGGCACCGGCCTGAATATGCTGACCGCCTGGTCCGCATGGGAAAGGTCAGGGCAAACCGGCCCGCTGACATTCACCAGTTTCGAGGCATTTCCGATGCAACCGGCAGACATGGCCCGCGCTCTGGCAGCCTTTCCCGAACTGGCGCCGTGGGCGGACCGGTTCCTGGCGCGATGGGATGGCCGATCCTGCACGCTTGAAACCCTGGCGCTGCACGTCGTCGCGGGGGATGCCCGGGACACCCTGCCCCAATGGCAGGGCGCGGCCCAGGCGTGGTTTCTTGACGGATTTTCGCCAGCCAAGAACCCGGAACTGTGGACGCCCGAGCTGATGCATCAGGTCGCGCGCCATACCGCACCCGGTGGGACGGTCGCGACCTATACGGCAGCAGGTTTCGTGCGCCGGGCCCTGCAAGAGGCCGGTTTCACCGTGACCCGCTGCCCCGGTTTCGGGCGCAAACGACATATGACACAGGGTGTCCGAACGTGACGCAAAGCAACAATATCCGCGCGGGTATCGCCCTGATGATCTGCGCAACCATCGTTTTCGCCCTGCAGGATGGTATCTCGCGGCATTTGGCGAGCCGGTACAACACCTACATGGTCGTCATGATCCGGTATTGGTTCTTTGCGGCCTTTGTCATTGTGCTTGCCCTGCGAACTGCCGGGGGTCTTGGTGCCGCTGCCCATACCAAACAACTGGGGTTGCAAGTGTTCCGGGGCGTCTTGCTGGCCGGCGAGGTCTGCGTTGCCGTCTATGCCTTTACCATTCTGGGGCTGATCGAAAGCCAGGCGGTATTCATCTGCTATCCGCTTCTGGTTGCCGCGCTCAGCGGGCCGGTTCTGGGCGAACAGGTCGGATGGCGGCGCTGGCTGGCAATCGGTGTGGGCTGCGTGGGCGTTTTGATAATCCTGCAGCCGGGAATGGGCGTCTTTAACCCGTGGGCCATCATTCCGCTGATTTCGGCGCTGATGTTTGCGCTTTACGGTCTGCTTACGCGATACGCGGCGCGCAAGGACGGTTCGGCCACCAGCTTTTTCTGGACCGGCATCGCGGGGGCCGTTGCGATGACATGCGTGGGCCTGTGGTTCTGGGAGCCGATGGCCCGCGAAGACTGGGCCTGGATGGCGCTGCTCTGCGTCAGCGGAGTGCTGGGCCATTGGCTGCTGATCAAGTGCTATGAGCTGGCCGAGGCCAGCGCGGTGCAGCCCTTTGCCTATTTCCACCTGGTCTGGAGCGCCATTCTGGGCATTTCGGTATTCGGCGAGACCTTGCGCCCGGCCGTGGTGGCGGGCGCCGCTCTGGTCGTGTGCGCGGGTCTGTTTACCTTATGGCGCGAAAGACGACAGGGTTGATCCGATCAGTTCCTGGGAAAAAGGGACCGGCAGGGCAGGCTGCCCCAGTCGCGCGCGATAGACCGGAAGACTTTCGGCGACACGCATGACATAATTGCGGGTCTCGCTGAACGGAATGGTCTCGATCCAGTCGACCACGTCCACATTGCCCGCGCGCGGGTCGCCATAGCGTTCCATCCACGAGATCGGCCGCCGCGGTCCGGCATTGTACCCGGCCGCCATCATGACGACGTTGCCGTTGAAATCGGCCGCAAGGCTGGCCAGGTAGTTCGCGCCCAGCTTGGCATTGTATTGCCAGTCCGAGGTCAGGCGCCCCGTCTGGTGACCGCTCAGGATACCCAGGTCCTGCGCCACCAGCTTGGCGGTTGCGGGCATGACCTGCATCAGCCCGCGCGCGCCTGCACCGCTGATGACCACGGGGTCGAACTCGCTTTCGCGGCGGGCAATCGCCAGGGTCATTTCCTTGGCCATGGGCAGCCCCATATCGGCGACGGGATGAACAGGATAATAGGCGGCTGGCAGGACCACGCCGGTCCTTGCCGCGCGCTTGGCAATCATCACCGCCAGGTGGGGCTCTTTCAACTCCAGCACCAGGTCGCCCAGTTGCCCGGCCTGAACCGGGTCAAGCTCTTCGACGAGATGCGTCAGAAACCGCTCGGCCAGGTTTTTCTCTCCGGCGCGTAGCAAAAGCTGACCGGCCTCCAACACGCTTGAGCTGGCAAACTCGGCCTGTTTCCAGTGCGGCGCCCGCCGGGGATTGGCCAATTCGCTGTCAAAGGGGCGGCCGATTTGTTCAGCCGCCAGCAAACCATAGAACGAGGTTTGGTACGCGGCCCCTTGGGCAAAGGCTTCGTGGGCCTTTTCGGCGTTGCCCTGTGCGGCATAGGCCCGGCCCAGCCAATACCCGCCACGGCCCTTCGAGATTGGCGATTCAATGGCGGCCGAGAAGTTTTGGAAATGGCGCACCGCGGTGGTCGGGTCATCCAGCTTGCGCAGGGCCAGGAACCCTGCCAGCCATTCAAGATCGGCATAGCCATAGCCCATCTCGGGCGTCATGTGATGGTTGGCCGCAATCGCATAGGCGCGTTCGGGGTCTCCGCCGCGCATTTCCAGCCGCGCCAGCCTGCGCCGCCCTTCGGCCCATTTGTCGGGTTCGCCCAGCGATGCCGGGCTGGTCGAGCGTTCAAGCATGAGGTCAATGGCGCTGTCGTCCAGTTCCTTGCGGTCCCGCCACACAAAGCGGTCAAAGGCTAGCCCCGGTGCCGATGCAAGCGTGTCCGGCACCGCCGCGATCTTGCCGTCCACACCCGGTTCGCGCTTTTGCAATGCGATCCGGGCCTCGGCCAGTTTGCGGTCACCGGCGCTGACCAGCGGCAGCATCTGGCGCGCGCTGACCAGGTGCCCATCCCATAGCATCCGGTCAAGCCGGGCCTGGTGATGCGGTTTCAGCAACGTCCCGAAATTCTCGACGAAATCACCCTGCAGGCCCGACCCCATCGGCATGGTGCGCCAGGCGGCCACGATATCGGCCTCGGCGTCGCCCCGGCGGCCCTGTGCCATCAACGCAACCGCATAGTTCAGCGCGCCTTCGGCGGTTTGCGGCGGGTTGGCGGCATAGAACCTCAGGGCCCGGTCAGGGTCGGCGCCCGTGAATGCGGGTTCGCTTTTGCGGCGCAACCAGTCCAGACCGGGCCAGTCCGGACGGCGGTCCAGAAAGACCAGCACATCGCCGGAACTGCCAAAGCCTTCGCGCAGCCAGTGCCAGACGATGATGTCGCGCGCGACCGATCCGCGCTGGCCCGAAACACGCAAAGCGGCGTTCCAGTCCCCGCGGCGCATTTCATATAGCCCCGCACGCAGATCACCCACGGCGTCGGCTTGCGCCTGCGCAACCGAGCCAAGAATCATCGCTGTCAAAAACGCCAGTATGCGTGTCATCCCTTGCATTCCCCAACCAACCAAGGATACAGCCATTCAGGATAAACCTTGCGCCGCCGGGATCAACTCACAAACCTAGGATCTTGGCAATTCAAGGCGTGATAGACGATAACCGCACCTTAAGGAGCGTTCCATGTTCAAAGGCTCGATGCCAGCCCTCGTCACCCCGTTCCGCAACGGCGAGTTGGACCTGGACACGCTCAAACATCTGACGGAATGGCAAATTCAAGAAGGCTCGACCGGTCTGGTCCCCGTGGGCACCACCGGCGAAAGCCCGACGCTGAGCCATGAAGAACACGAAACAGTCGTGCAAGAGGTCGTGAAGGCAGCCGCAGGCCGGGTGCCGGTGATTGCCGGTGCCGGGTCAAACAACACGGTCGAGGCGATCCGCTTTGTGCGATTCGCCGAGAAGGTCGGCGCCGATGCGGCGCTGGTGGTTACGCCCTATTACAACAAGCCGACGCAAAAAGGGTTGTTGACGCATTTCCGGGCGCTGCATGATTGCGCGGATATTCCGATTGTCATCTACAATATTCCGGGCCGTTCCGTCGTCGACATGACCCCGGAAACAATGGGCGAATTGGCCCAGTTGCCGCGGATCGTCGGGGTCAAGGATGCCACCGGCGACCTGGCCCGTGTCAGCCAGCAACGTGCGTCCTGTGGTCCTGATTTCTGTCAGCTGTCGGGCGAGGATGCCACGGCGCTGGGGTTCAATGCCCATGGTGGCGTTGGGTGTATCTCGGTCACGGCCAATGTGGCGCCGGGCCTGTGCGCCGAGTTCCAGCAGGCCACGCTTGACGGTGACTATGCCCGCGCGCTTGAATTGCAGGACCGCCTGATGCCGCTGCACGAGGCGATCTTTATCGAACCCGGGCTGGTTGGCGCGAAATATGCGCTCAGCAAGCTGGGCCTGTGCAGCGACGAGGTTCGCTCGCCCCTGACCGGGTTGGAAGACAGCACGAAATCGGCAATCGAAAAAGCGATGGCGCATGCCGGTCTGACATAAACCGGCCTAGCCAAGCAATTTGGCCAGGTGCCGGGTCTTGTCGGGGTTGCGAACCATGTAGATGGCCGCAACCCGGCCCTGTTCTATCTTCAGCGATGTGGCCTGCAACGCGCCACCCGGTTCCCTGTTGATGATTGCCGGCATCCCGTTCAGCCAGCATAACCTCCAGGCGCCGGTTTGTGATACGGCGGCTTTGCGCGCCAGACCGGAAAAGAACCGGATGACCTTGTCGCGCCCGTTGATCGGGTTGAGCGTTGCGATGATCTTGCCGCCCCCGTCCGAATGCAGCCGGACATCGCGGGCAAGCAACGTGGTCAGGGTCTGCGTGTCGCCGCTTTTGGCGGCGTCGAAAAAGGCGCGGGTCAGTTCTTCGCCCTTGTCGCGTTCGACATGGGTGCGGGGTTTCACCTGTGCGACGTGTTTCCGGGCGCGGCTGACCAGTTGGCGGCAGCTGGCCTGGCTGCGGTCAAGCGCCTGCGCAAGCTCGTCATAGGAATGTTCAAAGACATCATGCAAAAGGAAAGCGGCCCGTTCCAGGGGCGACAGCCGTTCCAGCGCCATCAACAGCGCCACCGAAACGTCGCGGTCCAGGCGGTTGGTTTCGTCCTGCGTGATCAGCGGCTCGGGAAGCCATTCGCCGGGATAGGACGCGCGGACCGATTGCGCGGCGCGCAGGTGATCCAGGCAAAGCCGTGTGACAATGCGGATCAGGTAACCGGTCTGATCGCGCACCTGTTCGGGGTCAACCCGCCGCCAGCGCAGATAGGCCTCTTGGACGATATCTTCGGAATCGCTGACCGAACCGACCATCCGGTAGGCAACCGCGAACAGACGCGGTTGCAACCGGACAAAGGCCCGGTCGGGCGAGGGCGCGCCCGCGCCGGTCATGCAGCCGAGGCCGCAGGGGCGACAGGGTGCGGCATCGCAAAGCCGACCGCCAGCCGGTTCCAGGCATTGATCGTGGTGATCACCAGGGTCAGCGCAACCTGATCGGGTTCGGAAAACTGCTCCGCCATCGCGTCATATATCCGATCCGGCGCCCGGTTGGTTTCGATCCGGGTCAGGGCTTCGGCCCATGCAAGTGCGGCACGTTCGCGGTCTGAATACAGCGACGATTCATGCCATGCGTTCAGCAGGTGCAGGCGGTCCTCGGTCTCGCCATGGGCGCGGGCGTCATGGGTGTGCATGTGGATGCAATAGGCGCAGCCGTTGATTTGCGACACCCTCAGTTTGACCAGCTCGATCAGGCTGTGTTCCAGGTCCGTTGCGCGCAGGCGGTCCTCAATGTCGAGCATGGGTTGCAGCAGGTCCGGTGCGACGGCGAAATGGTTGATCCGGGGGGACATCGTGATCTCCTGTTATTGGATTGAACAAAAACAGGACGGGCAAGTCACCGGGTTTGTGACATGTCCGGGCAAAAAAAGTCCGGGCAGGGACGCAGCCGCGGATCAGCGTTTGCCGTAATACAGCCCGACGACATGTTCAGCCTGGGCGAAAAACAGCCAGCGCGACAGGGCCACGCCGCCCATATGGGACAGAACGGCCAGCAGGGCGAAGACGTGATGGAAAGGCACCACCAGCAGCACGATGGGAAGGGCAAAGGCCAGCACGAATGAAATTACCCGCAGTTTCTCGGCGTGCTTTCTGCCCACGACGTGAACGAATTCGCGCAGCAGGTAGTTGGTACCGGTATGGGGGTGCTCAAACGCGCGGACGCTGTGGTCTGCGCCCAGGCCCGTTGCGGTGCCCATATCTGTTTTGGACTTGGCAAAAGCCTTGTCCCCAAGGTGCCAGTAGAGGATCTGCACCAAGGCCGCGATCAGCAACAAAGGCTGGGCAATCGCGGTCTGCCCCGCCAGAAGGGCACCCCCCGCCAGGCTGAAGCTGATAAACAGCGCGGGCGTCAGTTTCATGTTCCAGCGCGGAATGGTCTTTAATTGCGTATAGATCATCGAGGTGGTGAATACGGTCAGAACCGAGGCCAGCGCCCCGCACCACCCGACCAGTTGCCACCTTTGGTCAAGGAACACGACCCCAAAGGCATAAAGCGCCATGACCAGCAACGCGGTGACCGCACACCAGCCCTCGCGGCTGAGCCAGCTTGTCTTCCACTGGCTGAACGCCTTCCATGCGCGTTCCGGGTGGCCCAGGTGAAAGGTCGACGCCAAAAGCCCGCCGATGGCGAGCGCGAAGGCGATGACAAAAAACACCAGCGCGATCCAGCTGGACACGTTCGGCAGGCCCAGGCCCAGAAAGGCCAGCAGCCCGAAGCCGAGCCCGGACAGGGTGGTGAAGATGATAACCGAGGGGGCCGGGTGCATCAGAATTTCTCCAGCGTCTTGTCAAGCCAGGCCAGGAACCCTTTGGGGTCTTCGGCGACGGGGGCCAGTAGCGGGGCCAGGATGTCGATCTTGTCCTCGACCGTATCCTTTGGGCGTGGGGGCAGGTATTTATTGACCGGTTTGGTGCCCATTTCAGGCATCAGGTCCATGCCGCCGCGTTCGGCAACCAGCTGGCTGACGTCGCTGTCAGGGTCGCCGAGGTCTCCGAAATGGCGGGCACCGGCCGGGCAGGTGCGGACGCAGGACGGAACGCGGTCAACTTCGGGCAGGTTTTCGTTGTAAATCCGGTCGACGCACAAAGTGCATTTCTTCATCACGCCTTCGGCCATGTCCATTTCCCGCGCGCCATAGGGGCAGGACCAGGCGCACAGGCCGCAGCCGATGCAGTCGCTTTCGTTGACCAGCACGATGCCGTCTTCGACGCGCTTGTAGCTGGCACCCGTGGGACAGACGGTGACGCAGGGGGCGTCTTCGCAATGCAGGCAGGATTTCGGGAAGTGGATCAATTGGGCGTGGCCTTGGGCCGGTTGCACCTCGTAGGAATGCACCCGGTTAAGGAATGTGCCCGACGGGTTTGCGCCATAGGCGTCCTGATCAGACAATGGCGCGCCGTAGTTTTCGGTGTTCCAGCCTTTGCAGGAAATAACGCAGGCGTGGCAGCCGACACAGGTATCCAGGTCAATGACGAGGCCCATTTTGCGATCAGTGGATTCGGGGAGCTGGGTCATGTCAGGGTACCTCTGCCAGGACGGGCGGGGCAGGGGGCCAGCCCCCTCTTGAGCCTTTGGCTCAATTCACCCCCGGGATATTTTCGGCCAGATGAAGAGCGGATCATTTGCCTACCTTCCAGGCGAGGTCTTTCGGGCCTGTACCGACGGGGGAATTTATCGGGGCAAATTCGGGTTGGCTTTCCGCGTCTTTTGGGGGGGCGGCTTTTTCGATTTTGACCTTGAGGTCGAACCATGCAGCCTGGCCGGTGATCGGGTCTGAGTTTGCCCATCTCATCCCATCGCCCTTGGGGGGCAGGAGTTCGTGGATCAGATGGTTGAGCAGGAAACCCTTGGTGGCCTCGGGGGCGTCTTCTTGCAGGGCCCATGCGCCTTTGCGTTTGCCGATGGCGTTCCAGGTCCAGACGGTGTTGTCGTTCAGCGCGGCCATCTCGATCACGGGGACGGTTATTTCGCCATGGGGTGAGGTGACCTTGGCCCAATCGCCGTCTTGCAGCCCGTGTTCGCGCATCAGCTTGGTGGGCACGTAGAGAGGGTTGCGCCCGTGCAGCTGCCGCAGCCAGGCGTTCTGGGTGCCCCAGCTGTGATACATCGCCATCGGGCGCTGGGTCAGGGCGTTGACGGTAAAGCCCTCGTTGCCCTGCTGGTCGGTCTCGTACCATATCGGCAGCGGGTCCATCGTGTCCGTGATGCGCTGGCGCAGGTGTTCTGGAGGCTGGCGGTCTCCGTGTCCTTGGGCGGCCAGTTGGAATTTGCGCATTGGTTCCGCGTAGAGTTGGAACAGATAGGGTTGCGGGCTGTCATATATCCCCATGCCGACGGCCCAGTCCTGATAGGCGGTGTTCCAGGGTTTGTAGAAATCCGCGCCCTGGGGGATATGGGCCACGTAGAAACCGCCGTTTTCGATATAGCGGTTCAACTGGTCCGGGTTGACCTCTCCGCGGCCTTCTTTGGAGCCGTCCTCGCCCCGGAATCCGGCCAGGGGGCCAATGCCCGGCTTGCGCTGGTGGTTGACGATATAGTCGGCGTAATCCTTCCACTTGGGCGTGCCGTCTTCGTTGGTGAAGCCCGGCAGGCTCATACGGTTGGCGAGTTGGATCAGCACCGACTGAAACCCGCGCACGTCGCGGTCAGGTTCCACCACGGGCCAGCGGATCGCGTCGGCGGCGGCGTCGGCCTCGCAGATCGGGCGGTCCAGCAGCGAGATACAGTCGTGGCGTTCCAGATAGGTGGTGTCGGGCAGGATCAGGTCGGCATAGGCGACCATTTCCGAGGAGTAGGCATCGGAATAGATGATCCGCGGGATGACATATTTGCCGTCTTCGTTGCGAGCCGACAGCATCTCCATCACGCCCTTGGTGTTCATGGACGAGTTCCACGACATGTTGGCCATGTACATGAACAGCGTGTCGATCTTGTAGGGATCGCCCGCGGCCGCGTTTGAGATGACCATATGCATCAGCCCATGGGCCGACATCGGGTTTTCCCAGGTGAACGCCTTGTCGATGCGCTGGGCGGTGCCGTCTTCGTTCAACAACAGATCCTCTGGGCCGCGCGGGAAGCCCAGATGCGGGCCTTCCAGCGGGCGGCCCGGCCGGCGGTCGCCATGGGGCGTGGGATGGGCCTCGACCGGTTTGGGGTAGGGCGGTTTAAAGCGGAAACCGCCGGGGACCTCGACCGTGCCCAGCAGGATTTGCAGCACATGCAGGGCGCGGCAGGTCTGGAACCCGTTGGCATGGGCCGAGATGCCGCGCATGGCGTGGAAGCTGACCGGGCGGCCTGTCATTTTGGTGTGGGTTTCACCCCGGAAGTCGGTCCATTCCTGGTCCAGCTCGATGGCCTCGTCAAAGGCCACGCGGGCAATCTCGGCTGCGATGGCGCGGATGCGTTTGGCTGGGATGCCGCAGCGATCGGCCACGGCTTCGGGGGCGTGATCGTCGCTTAGGTATTTCTCGGCCATCAGGTGAAAAACCGGGCGGTGAGTTACGCCATCTTTTTCGTAAGCGGCCGACAAATCGGGGCGGATGCCCGGCGTGTCAAAGGCGGCAGGCGCGCCCGTCACCCGGTCGATCACCAGCGGTTTGCCGTCTGCGTCGCGCAGGAACAGGCCCTTTTCCGGCCCTTCGGCGGCGTTCACCAGAACCGGTGCGTTGGTATAGCGGGCAAGGTAGTCGAGGTCGATCTTGCCCGCCTTCATCAGCACATGGATCAGCGACAGGATGAACAGCCCATCGGTGCCGGGCGTGATCCCGACCCAGTCATCGGCCACCGCGTTATAGCCCGAACGGATCGGGTTTACCCCGATCACCCGCGCGCCGCGCGCCTTGAGTTTGCCGATACCCATCTTGATGGGGTTGCTGTCGTGATCTTCGGCGACACCGAACAGCATGAACAGCTTGGTGCGGTCCCAGTCGGGCTGGCCGAACTCCCAAAACGCGCCGCCCATCGTATAGATGCCGCCTGCCGCCATGTTGACCGAGCAGAACCCGCCATGGGCCGCATAGTTCGGCGTGCCGAAATTCTGTGCCCAGAAGCTGGTGAAGCTTTGGCTTTGGTCGCGTCCGGTGAAAAAGGCCAGTTTGTGCGGGGCTGTCTCGTGCAGCTCGTTCAACCAGCCGACGGCGGTGCTGATGGCCTCATCCCATTCGATCTCGCGGAATTCGCCGGACCCGCGCGGCCCAACCCGGCGCAGGGGTTTGCGCAGGCGCGAGGGCGCGTTGACCTGCATGATCCCCGCGGACCCTTTTGCGCACAAGACGCCCTTGTTCACCGGGTGATCGCGGTTGCCTTCGATATAGGCGACCTGACCGTCCTTCATGTGCACGTTGATGCCACAGCGACAGGCGCACATGTAACAGGTGGTGCGGCGGATCTCGTCCGACACTTTGGGCGACGTGTCTACGTCGGGTTGCTGGATTGTCATCTGGCCTCCCTTGGTATTTCGTTTGTCAGGTCAGTATACCGATCCCTGCAAGGATGAACCCTGCGATGAAAATGGTCTCGGCCACGATCAGCGCTATTGCCGCCCCTCCTACGGACAATACCTGCCTGAGGTTTGTTTTCATCCCGACAGCGGCGATTGCCGTCAGCAACAGCCAGCGCGAACATTGGCCGAGGAATTCGCTAACCGCCTGTGGAATCAACCCAAATGAATTGAGCCCGGCCAGGATCAGAAAAGCAATGACAAAACCCGGCAGGACCGGCGGGCGTTTCCCGCCGGATGGCAATTGGGCAAAGCTTCGGATCAGGATGGACGAAATCAGGACAACTGGTGCAAGCATTGCGACGCGCATCAGCTTGACCAGCGTTGCGGTTTCGCCGGTTGCATCCGAAATCGAGAAACCGGCCCCGACGACCTGGGCCACGTCGTGGATCGTGCCGCCCAGGAAAACCCCGGCCTGGATTGAATCCAGTGCCAGAGCGTTCACGACGATCGGGTAGGCGATCATTGCGATCGTCGACAATACGGTCACCCCCAGAACGGTGAAGATCAGGCGCTCTTCGGAGCGTTCGTCGCGGGGCAGGATTGCGCTGATGGCCATGGCTGCGGAGGCGCCGCAAATCGCGACCGAGCCTGCCGTCAGCAGGGCAAAGCGCCACTTGTGTCCGAACATCGGGGCGACCAGCAGCCCGAAGGCAATTGTGGCCACAAGCCCGGCGATCACCAGGGCGATCAGGCCGGGGCCAAGGCCCAGCATCAGCATCATCGACACCCGCACCCCCAACAGGGCAACGCCGACCCGCAGCAATGTCCTGGCCGAAAAGGCGATACCGGGAACGGTTTTTCCCTCTTCCCCCAGAAAGCTGACGGCGATGCCCAGCAGCAGCGCCAAAAGCATGGCCGGTGTCGCGTAATGCTCGGCCAGAAACTGTGCTGTCATCGCAACGATAACCGATACGGCGATGCCGGGGAAAAGATCACGGGTGATGGCCTTTGCCCGGTCGTAATCCAGGGCAAGCGGGGTCAGTTTTGCAAACATGGACCACCCGATATTGCGGTTGTCTGACCGTCCGTCATTGGCGCGCGCGCGTCCGGTCTTTGGGGCAAAGCTGACATCACGATCATACTACGTCACCCGCCGCTGCGGGCGGGCGCATCAAGCAGCCGCATTGTGTCACGCGCGATGCAACCCTCTTCGTCGGCGGGTATGACATGCAGCGGCAATGGCCCCAGAAAGGCAAGATGCTGCATGATCTGGTCGCGGACGGGGGCCGCGTTTTCGCCGATCCCGCCGGTAAAGGCGATGGCATCCACGCCGCCCATGGCAACGATGGCACTGCCCGCATGGCGGGCTGCCCAGTAACAGAAATGGTCGACGGCAAACCGGGCCGCGTCATCCGGGCGGGCAAGAAGCTGCGCCATGTCATTGGTGCCGGCCAGGCCGGTCAGGCCGCTGTCCTTGTTCAACAGGCGGTCTGTTGCCTCAAGCCCATGTTCCCGGGCCATGCGAAGGACGGCCATGCCGTCGATCTCGCCGCTGCGGGTTCCCATCGTCAGCCCGGCCAGAGGGGAATAACCCATGCTGGTTGCCACGCTCTGACCATCGCGGATGGCGCACAGGCTGGCCCCGTTGCCCAGATGCAGCGCCAGCAGACGTGACGGCAGCGTATCGCCGAAATGTTCGACCATCGAGGCATAGCTTATTCCGTGAAACCCATAGCGCCGAATGCCCTTGTCGCGTTCCTGAACCGGCAGGGCATAGGTTGTTGCCAGGTCGGGATTGGTGGCATGAAAGGCCGTGTCGAAGGACGCGAATTGCGGCAGGTCCGGCAGACGATCCGACAGGATG
The DNA here is from genome assembly GCF_056160865.1 of Ruegeria sp. ABD4_443. Lineage (NCBI taxonomy): Bacteria > Pseudomonadati > Pseudomonadota > Alphaproteobacteria > Rhodobacterales > Roseobacteraceae > Ruegeria > Ruegeria sp. ABD4_443. The sequence goes on from NZ_JBSWYA010000004.1 coordinate 355,927, forward strand.
GCGATGCCGGTCAGGTTATGCGGGTTGTGCAGCGGGGCCAGGGGGATGCAGGCCTGGATCTGGTTCAGAACGTCCTGCGTCAATCGGCACGGGGCGGTCAGTTCGGCCCCGCCATGAACAACCCGGTGACCCGCCGCCGAAAGGTCCGACAGGGCGTGGCCGCGGGCCTCGATCCCGGCCAGCAGGCAATCCAGGGCGGCGTCGTGATCGGCCGCCATGATCTGTTCGTCGACCGATCCCAGCTTTAACCGCGCCGCGCCGCCAATGCCGCTGACCGACCCCGACAGGACCGGATCGAGCTGCATTGAGAACAGCTCGATCTTGATCGATGACGATCCGGCATTCACGACAAGGATCACGCGTGGCCCTTTCTGATTGCCAGAGGTCTCACCCTTTGCCGGGGCGCGGTGGAACCGGCCACCTTGGATCAGACCTGCGACCGGTTCATGTCGTCGGCAGAAACACCGGCGACGGCCACAGGTTTCTTCATTGCGTCCCTGCGGAAGGGCTCACCCAGTTCCTGGTTGATCATCGCTTCGATCAATGTGGTTGTGCCGTTCTTCTGGTCTTCGATCGCCTGGGCCAGCGCCGCGGTCAGCTCGTCCTGGGTTCTGGCGATTACGCCCTTCAGGCCACAGGCCTTCGCAATGCCGGCATAGGAAACCTTGGTGTCCAGTTCCGTCCCCACGAAGTTGTCGTCGAACCATAGCGTCGAATTGCGCTTTTCCGCACCCCACTGATAGTTGCGGAACACGATCTGGGTCACGGCAGGCCATTCCTCGCGGCCGATGGCTGTCAGCTCGTTCACCGCGATGCCAAAGGCCCCGTCACCGGCAAAGCCCACGACCGGCACGTCCGGGCAGCCGATCTTGGCGCCCACGATGGCGGGCAGGCCATAACCGCAGGGGCCGAACAGGCCAGGGGCCAGGTATTTGCGGCCCTCGTCGAAGGACGGATAGGCGTTGCCGATGGCGCAGTTGTTGCCGATATCGGAACTGATGATCGCCTCTTTCGGCAGTGCCGCCTGAATGGCGCGCCACGCCATGCGGGGGCTCATCCAGTCGGGCTTGGCGGCACGGGCGCGTTCGTTCCAGCTGGTGCCGGGGTCGTCATCCTCGTGGTCCATGCTGGACAATTGCTGCGCCCAGGCGGATTTCTTTTGTGCGATCTTCGCCTTGCGCGCATCCCGGCCAGCGTCACCTGCGGTGTCGGACAGCTGTGCCAGAATACCGCTGGCCACCTTGGCGGCGTCACCCACGATGCCGACGCTGACCTTTTTGGTCAGGCCGATGCGGTCGGGGTTGATATCGACCTGGATGATTTTCGCATCCGCGGGCCAGTATTCCATGCCATAGCCCGGAAGGGTCGAGAACGGGTTCAGGCGGGTGCCGAGGCACAGCACCACGTCGGCCTCGCTGATCAGCTCCATCCCAGCCTTTGAGCCGTTATAGCCCAGCGGACCGGCAAACAGAGGGTGACTGCCGGGGAAGGCATCATTGTGCTGATAGCCGACGCAGACCGGCGCATCCAGACGCTCGGCCAGCGCTTTCGAGGCGTCGATGCCGCCTTCGGACAGAACCACACCCGCGCCGTTCAGAATGACGGGGTTCTGGGCCCCCGACAGCAGCTCGGCGGCCTGTGCCACAGCGCTTTCGCCGCCCGAGGGGCGCTCGAACTCGACAATCGCGGGCAGGTCAACGTCGATCACCTGGGTCCACATATCGCGGGGGATGTTCAATTGTGCAGGCGCGCTGGCGCGTTTGGCCTGCATGATCACGCGGTTCAGAACCTCGCAGACACGGGTCGGGTCGCGGACCTCTTCCTGATAGGCGACCATGTCTTCGAACAGCTTCATCTGTTCGACTTCCTGAAATCCGCCCTGGCCGATGGTCTTGTTCGCCGCCTGCGGTGTCACCAGCAACAGCGGGGTGTGGTTCCAATAGGCGGTTTTGACGGCGGTCACGAAATTGGTGATGCCGGGGCCGTTCTGCGCGATCATCATCGACATCTTGCCGGTGGCGCGGGTATAGCCATCCGCCATCATCCCGGCGCTGCCTTCATGCGCACAGTCCCAGAACATGATCCCGGCCTTGGGGAACAGGTCCGAGATCGGCATCATGGCCGAGCCAATGATCCCGAATGCATGTTCGATCCCGTGCATCTGCAAAACCTTAACAAAGGCTTCCTCGGTGGTCATTTTCATTTCGGTGCTCTCCAAGATCATGTGGATTTTGCCGGGCAAGCCGCCCTGGCCTTGACTCGGTTTTGACCCAAGGGTGCCCGTGGCGTTAGGGCCAGTCGTTAAGGCGAAATATGTCCAGAACGGGGCTCAGCTGGCGCGTATCGCCTCTGCGATCAGTTTGATCCCCGGCCGGATGTGCTCGGACGAGATCGAGGAATAGCCCAGACGGAAATAGTTTCGCGGCCTGTCCGGGCCGGAAAAAAAGGACTCGCCGGGCTCGATATGCACGCTTTGGTTCTGCAACGCGCGCGCCAGAACCTGCGTGTCGACATGGTCTGGTGCCTTCATCCAGATGGACGACCCGCCAAAGGCCCCGTGCCCGGCAACGCTCAGCCCGTGTTCGGCCACGGCGTCTTCGATGGTCTTGCGGCGTTGTTGCAGCGCCTTAGACATGCGCCGGATTTGTGCGTCGTAATGGCCAAGGGACAGGAAATAGGCAGCCGTGCGCTGGATGTGCCCCGGTGGATGGCGCAGGACCAGCGACCGCAGGGCGCGCGCTTCGCGAATGAACCGCTCGGAACCGACCATGTAGCCAAGGCGCAGCCCCGGAAACAGCGATTTCGAAAAGCTGCCGACATAGATCACGCGGCCGTCCCGATCCAATGACTTGAGCGCAGGCGACGGCGCCCCCAGGAACGCCATTTCGAATTCATAGTCGTCTTCGACGATCATCGCGTTCAGGTCACGGGCCTTGTCCAGCAAGGCGTTGCGGCGTTCGACCGGCATCGTGGCAGTGGTCGGGCATTGGTGGCTGGGGGTGGTGAAAATGACATCTGTTCCGGCGGGGATCGCCTCGGGCGGCAAGCCGTCCCTGTCGACCCGCAACGGGGTTGTCTGGCATTCCGACCGGGCCAGCAATTCGCGCAAAACGTAGTAACACGGGTCTTCGATGGCGGCCCGGCGATCCTTGTTCAACAGGATACGCGAGGCCAGCCAAAGCGCATTTTGCGCGCCCAGCGTAATCAGGATTTCCTCGGGCCGGGCCGCGATGCCGCGCCGGGGCAGGGTGTGGCGGGCAATGAACTCGACCAGAAGCGGGTCGTCGAGGTCTTCGTAATCTCCGGTCAGCGAATCAAAGTCCTTGTGCCCAAGGGCCCGGACCGCGCAAAGCCGCCAATTCGTGTGGTCAAACAGTTTTCTGTCGGCTTGCCCATAGATGAAGGGATAGCGGTAGTCGCGCCAGTCTTTCGGTTTGGACAGCAGATCGTTGTCCGCGAATTCCCGCGCAAGCGCTTTGGACCAGTCGACCGAATCCTCGCCCCGCTGAACCGGCGTGTATTTTGGCGGAACCGGCGCGTTTTGCGACACGTAATACCCCGACCGACCCTTGGCGGTCAGATAGTCGTTGGCCAGCAATTCGGTATAGGCAAGCGTGACCGTGATGCGGCTGACGCGCAGATGCGCCGCCAGTTTGCGTGACGAGGGCAGCTTTTCCCCGACATGGTAGCGGCCGGACAAAATGCCTTCGGCAATCATCTGCTGAATTTGGGCCTGCAGCGTTCCCTGCCCGTCCGACTTCAGAAAAAAAGTGTCAACTGATATCCCCATGCCGCTTTATAGGGTGGACTTATGGCGGGGGCAATCTGGACTTAACTCGCTGCGCGGTCGTTTCCGCGGCAAGAACGATTGACAGGGGGCGGCAATATACCTATTAAACTAGAAAACTGGTTTAATAGAGGTGTGACCATGTGGGAAGAAGCTGCGGCAGGGTTTTCTGCGATGGGGTCCGAGGCGCGTCTGCAGGTGCTCAAGACCCTTGTGCGTGCGGGTGAGGCCGGGCTGACGGTTGGTGAAATCAAGGACCGTACAGGTATGGCACCGTCGACCCTGGCTCATCACCTGCGGTTTTTGTCCGCAGGCGGCGTTGTCGAGCAAGAAAAGGCCGGGCGCAACACGATCAACCGGGCGCGCTTTGACGAGTTGAGGAAACTGGCACAGTTCATCCTCAGCGAATGTTGTGCCGATGCGGTTGGAAAGGTGGCAAACGATGGCTGAACTTTCGCAAAACCCGAAACCCCTTGCACGGGGGGCAATCGACCTGATCAAGACGCCCTGGGCGCTGATCGTGGCGCTTTTGGTTGCGGTTGCCGCTTTTGACCCCGGCAACTGGGTCGCGGTCGTCACCTTCGCGGTCAAGGCGTTGGCGCATACGGGCCAGTATATCCTGTTTGCCGTTTTGCTTTTGTCATACCTCAAGGCCACAGGGGCCGAGGTGATGGTGGCCCGCGCCTTTGAAGGCCGTGAAACGCGGATGATCCTGCTGGCGGCGCTGTTTGGCGGGCTTGCCCCGTTCTGCTCGTGCGAGGTCATTCCGTTCATTGCGGGCCTGCTTGCGCTGGGCGCGCCCCTGTCCGCGGTAATGGCATTCTGGCTGAGTTCGCCGCTGATTGATCCGCCGACGCTGTTGATCACCGCCGGGGCCCTTGGCTGGCCGTTTGCCATCGGCAAGGCCGTGGCCGCTGTTGCGCTGGGGCTTTTCGGAGGGTTTGCTGTGCGCCTGCTGATGCGGCGCGGTGCCTTTGCCCAGCCCTTGCGCGAGTACAAGCCCGCCGGGTGCTGCGGCTGCGGCCCCAAACAGGATGACACGCCGCATTGGAAATTCTGGCAGGTACCCGAACGGCGCGCTCGCTTTCGGTCCGAGTTTCTTCACAACGGCCTGTTCCTGCTCAAGTGGCTCGCATTGGCCTATGTGCTTGAGGCGCTGCTGGTGAACTATGTTCCTGCCGACCTGATCGCGCGGGCGGTGGGTGGCCAGGGTGTGGCGCCCATCGTCATCGCGGCGCTGGTCGGAATGCCCGCCTACCTGAACTCTTACGTCGCGCCGCCACTGCTGGCGGGGTTGATGGAACAGGGCATGAGCGCGGGGGCCGCAATGTCATTCATGGTGGCCGGGGCCGTCAGTTCCATCCCGGCGATGGCGGCCGTGTGGTCACTGGTCCGGCCACGGGTTTTCGCGACCTATCTGGGGCTGGGCGTCAGCGGCGCCATCGTGGCCGGTATCCTGTTCCAGATGTTGTAAATCACGCCGTCGCCCGGACTGGTTTCCGGGCGTCGGCACCCAAGGCCGCGCGGTGTCAGCTGTTTTCGCAATATCGCGGCAGCTTGAACCGATAACGGGCTTCGCCGCTTTCGACATATACGCGTTTCTCGACACATGCGCTTGTGGTGACGGATTGCGCAATGGGGGCCTCGGTCGAGGTGATCGACGTGGCCGTTCCATCCGGCAACCGGACCGAGGCGATAATGCCGTTCTTGGTATCGCCGTTGATCGGCGTCGCCGAAAGCACATCCACCGTCATGAACGCCTCGTGTTCATGTTTGCCATCATCGTTGAGCAACAGCAAAGCGGCAACGATACAGATCAGGGCCAGTCCGCCCGCCAGGGCCAGGCCCTTGGTCCTGACAAAGGCATAGACGGAAACGGCCCCGTGGGGGCCCAGGATCGCGGACAGAATGTTCAGCATGTCTTACCTGCAAAAAAAGCGACCCCGGCCATGTCGGGCCGGGGTCGAAACCGGATCAGGTGCGGGGATCTTCATCCGCGTCGTCGCCGTCACCCTTGGGAAGGTTGAAGAAGCTGTCGGCATCGACCACGTCTTCTTCTTTCTCGTCGTCAGGTTCATTGGACAGCGAGAACGTTTCCAGCCCCTCGATCGCCGATGGAATCTTGGGTGCATTGTCCATTTCAAGCGACTGCTCGGTCGAAACCAGCTTGCGGCGCTCGTCATCGCTCATGACGCCACCCTCGGCGGCTTTCTTGGCCGCGGCTTTCTGCACGATCGCGTCCAGCTCGGATTGTTTGCACAGGCCCAGGGCAACCGGGTCGATCGGCTGCATGTTGGCGATGTTCCAATGGGTGCGCTCGCGGATCGACTGGATCGTCGGCTTGGTGGTGCCGACCAGCTTGGCGATTTGACCATCGCTGAGTTCGGGGTGGAACTTGACCAGCCACAGGATCGAGTTCGGACGGTCCTGCCGTTTCGACAGCGGTGTATAACGCGGACCGCGGCGCTTTTCTTCGCCCGCCGCAGCAGCATTGAACTTGAGTTTCAGCTTGTGAAGCGGGCTGTCCTGCGCCGCGTCAATCTCTTCCTGGGTCAGCTGGTTGTTGGCAATCGGGTCGAACCCTTTGACGCCAGCGGCCACATCGCCATCCGCGATGCCCTGCACCTCAAGCTCGTGCATACCTACGAAATCCGCGATCTGCTTGAAGCTGATCGTGGTGTTGTCCACCAGCCATACGGCTGTTGCCTTGGCCATAAGCGGTTTTGCCATCAGCCCGTCTCCTTTAAATACATCTGTCCCGTCGCCGGAATTCGGCGGCCCCTTGGTCTTGGGGCAGGTTTCCGTTGTCGGGGAACTTGGGGCCTATATAGTCGCGGCAAGGCAAGAAGGGAAGAGGCGAATGCGCCAAGGGATTCTGGGGTTGGTTTTGGGGGCTTTATGCGCATTGACCGCGCAGGCCGAGGGCGAAAAGGCGGGCGCGTTCGACTATTACGTCCTGTCGCTCAGCTGGTCGCCCAACTGGTGCGCCCGCGAAGGCGATGCGCGCGGGTCGGACCAATGCGACGCGCGGCATGACCACGGTTGGATTCTGCATGGCCTTTGGCCGCAAAACCATCAGGGCTGGCCGTCCTACTGCCGCACGCCCCATGCGCAGCCCTCGCGCAGCATGACCCGCGCAATGGAAGACATCCAGGGCAGCGCGGGCCTTGCCTGGCACCAGTGGAAGAAACACGGCACCTGCTCGGGCCTTAGCGCTGCGGATTATTTCGCCTTGTCCCGGCAGGCCTATGCCGGTGTGGCGCGACCCGAGGCCTTTCGCAAGTTGGACAGGGCGGTCAAACTGCCCGCGTCGGTGGTGGAGCAGGCTTTCATGCAAGCCAATCCCGGGCTTGAGGCGGACATGATCACGATCACCTGCAGGCAGGGCTATATCGAAGAGGTCCGGCTGTGCCTGTCGCGCGAGCTTGATCCCGTCCCCTGCGGCCGCGACGTGATCCGTGACTGCGCCGCCAAAGACGCCGTGTTTGATCCGATTCGTTAAAGCTTTTTGTTCTGGCAGTCGCGCGCATATTCCAGCGCTTTGGCGGTGCCCTTCAGATCAATCGCCATAACAGTCTGCCCTTCGGGGTTGTAGACGGTCATGGTCTTGTTTTGCGCGATCGAAGTGACAAAGCTTCGGTCGGTGAAAAACACAGTCGCGCCGGGAATACGGTCCTGCTTGAACCCGATGGCGGTGGCATCAAAGTTTTTGCCGTCCAGCTCGAACCGGATCGGATAGCTTTGCCCCGGTTTGATGTCGCCCCAGGCCTTGTTGTAGACGGTGAAATAACCGCGATTGTCCAGCGCATCATAGCCGATGCGCACCAACGAGAGGTCCTGATACACCGTCTGGATCAAGCACCCGTTCCCAAGCGCGGGGTCCATCATGATGTTCCAGCCTTCGACAAAGCCTTTGTCTATGAGGTCTTGGGCGAGGGCGACCGTGGCGGTGAAGGCGGCGAAGGTCAGGGCGAGAAGGCGGGTCATCTGGGAAACCTATGCTCAATGCAGGAATTAGTATCTGATCGTTCCACCATGAATAGAACTGGTCTATTTCTAATGCTAGGCAATATTTCCTGTATCTGCTTGCGCTTGTTTTCGAATCTCGAGCCTTTGGTCTTCTTCCGCCCATACATATGCCATTGATAATATGGATGCTGTTAGAGCGCTGCTGAAGACGCCAAAGAAAGTAATACCGACATTATAGGCGGTGTTAGCAGCAGTGATTGCCGAAAAACTCTTGGGGAACGGTGGAAAGTCTACAAAGCTACCTAGCTGTACCAATGCGGTCATCAGGACGACTGAATAAAGCGCAGGTCCAACGAATAATCTCCAGAAAATAAACCAAAAGGTTTTACGACTACGCTTTAATGCGGCCTTGAAACCTGTCGATGCCCCAATCGTGGCCGATGGCAACATGGTCCCGACCGCAGACAGAAGAATGCCTAGGAAGATGAATGAGAGTACAATTGCGTACCCAATCTTTGCATTTCCAACCAAAGCTTCAGCTGGAAATGTCGCCTCAATTAACGGCAACAAAAGAAAAAGAGAGGCTATTGCAGCCAGTAAAGGGAAAGCAAATGCAAACCAGAAATGTCGGTTTGGAGCTTGCCCTTTCGCTTGTATTCCAAGCATTTTGACAGTTCGGCCCGTCAGTAGGTTCAGATGGAAGAAATACACCAGAAATCCATACAATATGACTTCTGAGACAATAGTCCTTGACCAGCGTTCTTGACCCCAGATGTCGAGTAAAAATAGTAATACTGACGCTAATAGTATGATAGGCCAGAGAACTCGAAATAGATGAAAGGAAAGTATGTACAATCGGAGCACCTGCTCTGTAAGAAATTGAAACTTCGTTCTTTTGGCAGGCTGAACTGCGGAATGCAACCGGCGGGAAACTGGTTCAAATCTCCTTCCGCGCGCGCAGGGCCGCGGTGATCGTTCCATCGTCCAGATAATCCAGCTCGCCTCCAATTGGCACACCTTGCGCCAGCGAGGTTAGGCGCACCTGACCCTCCAATTGATCGGCGATGTAATGGGCTGTGGTTTGGCCATCGACGGTGGCATTCAGCGCCAAGATGATCTCGGTGATACCCTCGGCCACAACCCGATCTTTCAATCTGGGAATGCGCAATTCATCCGGGCCGATGCCGTCCAGCGCCGAGAGCGTGCCGCCCAGTACGTGGTAGCGGCCTTTGAAAACAGCGGCGCGTTCCATGGCCCACAGGTCGGCCACGTCTTCGACAACGCACAGCTCTCCGGTTGCGCGGTCCTCGGAGGTGCAGATGTCACAGATGTCCGTGGTGCCCACATTGCCGCAATTCAGGCACTCGCGCGCCGTGGCGGCCACCTGCTGCATCGCGTCCGACAGGGGCGTCAGCAGCAGGGCGCGTTTGCGGATCAGGTGCAGAACGGCGCGACGGGCCGAGCGGGGGCCGAGGCCCGGCAGCTTGGCCATCAGGTCGATCAGATTGTCGATGTCGCTGTTCGAGCTCACGGTCTGTCCTGGGTGGCGCCGGAAGACGCCTCCGGCGGGAGTATTTTGGAAAAGATGAAGATCAGAAGGGCAGTTTGATGTCCTTGGGCAGACCCATGCTTTCGGTCAGCTTGGCCATTTCTTCCTGCGACCGTTCCGTCGCCTTGGTCTGGGCGTCCTTGATTGCGGCCAGGATCAGGTCTTCGACCACTTCCTTGTCGTCGCTGTTGAAGATCGACGGGTCGATGTCCAGGCCCTTTAGCTCTCCTTTGGCGGTGGCAGTCGCCTTGACCAGGCCGGCGCCGGATTCGCCGACGACCATCATGGTGTTCAGCTCTTCCTGCATCTCGGTCATCTTGGTTTGAAGATCCTGTGCGGATTTCATCATCTTGGCCATGTCGCCCAGGCCGCCGAGTCCTTTGAGCATTTAGTGTCTCCTCGAGTGTAATCGCCTCAGGCGAATATATGCTGTGTAAAGTGTCATCCCAGCACATAGCGCAATTGCCAAGCCAATGAACAGGGTAGAATGGCCGACGCAGCCGAGGTCTGCGGCTGAACGGCGCGCATCATTCATCATGTCGGCACCGAGAATATGGCCAGTCCAGACCGCCCACAACAGCGTTGCCGCCAAAGCGATCCAAAGGCTCTTGTGCCAAAGGGCAAATGTAGAAATGATCAACAAGGCTATCGAGACGGGATGCGATGCTAGAACAAATGCCTCATGCCATTCGCTGACCGTTTCGCCGTTCCATCCGGGATTAAAGACGTCACATGCTTCGTGATAGACCGCATCGATACGTGGGAAATGCACCTATCAATCCTCTTCGAACGGGTCCCATTCGTCTTCGACCTCGGGCAGGGCCTCGGTTTCGACCTGCGCGGCAAGTTGTTCGGGGGTTTCGATCCTTGTGATTGTCGCCTTGGGGAAATGTTCCAGCACGGCGCGCACCGTCGGGTGTTCAAGCGCCTGGGCCCTGAGCGCCAGTTCGGCGGCGTCGCGGATCTCGGCGATGGTTGGGGACTGGCCGTCGGATACCACGGAAATCGCCCATCTGTTGCCGGTCCATCGTTGCAGCGATGCCCCCAGGCGCTGTGCCAGATCGGTCGGGGCCTGATCCGTGGGGGTGAATTCGATGCGGCCGGGTTGGTAGGACACAAGGCGGATGCCGTTTTCAGCCTCGACCAGCAGTTTGACATCGCGGTTGGACCGGATCAGTTCGATCACGTGGTCAAATGTCGGATAGCGTGCCAACGCGGCGTCGAGATCTTGCGCCAGGGCGGTTGTCGGGGCTGCGCCGCCGGTGCCGCGAGGCGCCGACATGTAGGCACCAGAAGCAGGTTGCGGGGCCTGAGCCGCGCCCGGTCCGGCACTGGCGGAAACGCCGGAGCCATTGCCGCCCGGCGGCGGTGGGGGCGGTGCCGATTGCAGGCGTCGGATCAGGTCTTCGGGGCTGGGCAGGTCGGCCACATGGGTCAGGCGGATGATGGCCATTTCCGCCGCCATCATCGTGTTGGGCGCGACCGAGACTTCTTCGAGCGTCTTGAGCAGCATTTGCCACATGCGGGTCAGCACCCGCATCGGCAAGGCTTCGGCCATTTGCAGCCCGCGCGCGCGTTCGTCGGGGGAAACCGTCGGGTCAGCGGCTGCATCGGGGGTGATCTTGACAACCGAGACCCAATGCGTGATTTCAGCCAGGTCGCGCAATATGGCAAGCGGGTCGGCGCCTTCGGCATATTGCCCGCCAAGCTCGGCCAGTGCGCCGGCTGCATCCCCGCGCAGGATCATGTCTGTCAGGTCCAGCACCCGCCCCCGGTCGGCCAAGCCCAGCATCGCGCGGACCTGCCCGGCGGTGGTTTCGCCCGCACCATGGGAAATCGCCTGATCCAGCAGCGAGGTCGCATCGCGGGCCGACCCTTCGGCGGCGCGGGTGATCAGCGCCAGCGCGTCCTGTGCGATCTGCGCGCCCTCGGCCTGGGCTATCTTGTTGAGCAGGGCGATCATGTCTTCCGGCTCGATCCTGCGCAGGTCGAACCTTTGGCACCGCGACAGGACCGTGACGGGAACCTTGCGGATTTCGGTGGTGGCGAAGATGAACTTTACATGCTCGGGCGGTTCTTCCAGCGTCTTGAGCAGCGCGTTGAATGCGCTGGTCGACAGCATGTGAACCTCGTCGATGATGTAGATCTTGTAGCGCGCGCTGGCGGCGCGATAGCGGACGCTGTCGATGATCTCGCGGATGTCGTTCACACCGGTGCGGCTGGCGGCGTCCATCTCCATCACGTCGACATGACGGCCTTCCATGATGGCCAGGCAATGTTCGCATTGCCCGCAGGGTTCGGTCGTGGGGCCGCCGGTGCCGTCGGGGCCGATACAGTTCATCCCCTTGGCGATGATCCGCGCGGTGGTTGTTTTGCCGGTGCCCCGGATGCCGGTCATGATGAAGGCCTGTGCAATCCGGTCCGCCTCGAACGCGTTTTTCAGGGTGCGCACCATGGCATCCTGGCCGACGAGATCGGCAAAGGTTTCGGGGCGGTATTTACGGGCAAGAACCTGATAGGCGGTGGTTGGCGTGTCGGTCATGTCTGCTCTGGCGGATTCGTCCTGTCGAGACAGCGTAGAGGCGCCAGTCTCTGGCGTCCACTGCACAGGGCGACGTTTTTCATTTTGGAAACCGCCCCGATCCGCGTAAAAATGTCAGAACAGGTTTCAAAGGTTGATTTTGACAGTAACGAGTTTGAAGGGGGTGGGCCTGATGTCACAACTGGTGATCTATGCGCTGCAGGTCGGGGGCGGTACGCTTGCGTTGACCTCTATGCCGGGCCGTAGCGGTGATTACCCAGGCGATCTGGACCTGATTTCGGCTTGGAAACCGGGGTTGGTGATCTCGACGACCACCGAGGTTGAAATGCTTCAGGATGGCGCACAGAATTTCGGCAGCGACATTCAGAGCCGCGCCAGCCGCTGGGCGCATCTGCCGGTTGATGATTTCGGCGCACCGGGTCCGTCCATTCAAGAATCATGGCCCGAGGTCAGCGCCGCGGCGCGGCACGCCTTGTCGGGCGGTGGGCGCGTGCTGGTGCATTGCCGCGGCGGGTGCGGACGGTCAGGAATGGTTGTGCTGCGACTGATGGTCGAATGCGGTGAACCCTCAGAGGCCGCGCTAAAGCGCCTGCGCAAGGTGCGAATCTGCGCCGTCGAGACCGAGGAACAGATGAACTGGGCCTTGGCGCCCGCAGGCGCGCGCCTGGCTTTCTAGGTCAGGGCGGTGGGGCCGCCGCAATTTCCACGGGCTGCTGGGTGCTGCGGGGTTGCGCCTGAAGCATGGCGCAGGGTGGGTGCGCCAATGTGCCTGACGGCAAGGGCCCGTCGTGACCGCTGAACATCATGTCCGCATACCGGTCCATTCTTTCGCAGCTTGCACCGGCTTGGGTGCCGCAGAATATGCGGATCATCTGGTGGGTGGCCCTGAACGCCGCCATGCACCCGTCGGCACAATGGGTCAGTTCGCTGCTGCCTTCGATTTCGAAATCCGCCTGTGTGACGGGGGCTGCCGTTTCCAGCGCGCGTGCCACGGCCCGCGCCAGCCGGGCCAGTGCGGGGCAGGGGGCCCCGGTGTGCTGGCACACGGTCGCGGTGAAAATATGGGATTGTGTTGACCAGTTCATCGAGCGCCCTCCGCGCAGGGGGCGACGTGTCTGGCACAGGAAGACCCGAACGTTGCGGTCAGACCCTGCCCGGACACCCCGCCCGAGTTTCAGTTTCGCGTTTGATGGCAGGTCTCCTGACTTGCGGGTCGTTGCTTTGCCGACCTTCCCGGCCTGTTGGCCAGTGGTGATTTCGGCAGTGCTCACCGCTTACAGTTGCGGGGGCAGTCGCGGCTTTGGTCGTTTCCGGCTTTCCGGTGTTGACCGCACCGTGTTCCCTTTTCATCCCGGCCCGGTATGGGCGCGGAAACCATCATGCAACGGCTATCGACTGATGACGGGGCAAGTCAAGATGATTGAGACCTGCCCTTCCATGATGGCGCGCCAATGCCGGTCCGGTGGCCGGGTAACCGGACGTTTGGTCATGCAGGAACCCGCTTGACAGGAACGGGTCGCATGGGGCCGAGTGAAAAGTGAACCACACAGTTCAGAAGCTGGAGGCGGCTCAGGATGCTGGACTTTTCACAAGCTGTTGCAACCGAAGATTTCCGGTTCCCTGCGGGCGATGTTGAATTGTCGGCCCGCATTTACGTGCCGCAATCCGCGCCGGAGACGGTTGTGGTTCTGAACAGTGCAACAGGGGTACCGCGCGCGTATTACCAACATTTCGCAAGCTGGTTGGCCGCCGAGCACGGGATCGCCTGCCTGACCTATGACTATCGCGATTTCGAAACCTCGCTGCGGGGGCCGTTGCGCGGGTCAAAGGTCACCATGGCGGATTGGGCGGTGCAGGACATGCCCGCGGCGCGGTCCGAGATGCGGCGGCGTTATCCGCGGGCGAAACTGTGGGTGATCGGTCATTCTGTCGGCGGTATGCTGGGCCCGGTCCAGCCTGATATTGACCGGGTTGACCGGATGATCTGTGTCAGTGCCGGGATGGTGTCGCTTGCCGATCATCCCTGGCCCTATCGGGCCATGGCGGCGTTGTTCTGGTTCGGGCACGCACCCCTGGCGGCCCGCGTCATGGGGTATTTGCCGGGCAAGGCGCTGGGCTTTGGGGCAGACCTGCCGGCCCCTGTCTATTGGCAGTGGCGGAAATGGTGCACGTCGCCGTGCAGTTATCTTGCGGATGTTGGTGCCGATCTGCCTGCGCTCAACCCTGCGGGCGTGGGCGGTCGGATTGATCTGTTTGCCTTTGCCGACGACCAGATGGTCCCGCCCCAGGCGGTATGGCGCCTGGCCGCGCTTTACGGGCCGAACGCGCAGCGTCACCTTGTTGCGCCGCAAGATCACGGCCTGCCCGAGATTGGCCATATCGGCGCATTTGCACGCCGAAACGCGGCTGTTTGGCCCCGCCTGATCGCCTGATCGCCTGATCGCCTGATCGCCTGACGAATCGCATCCGCTTGACGCTAAGCCGGTCAAGTCGACCGCAAGGGGCAAGGGGGGCACCACGCGCCGCCTGTCCCGCACGAACCCGGCTTTGGCCAGCTTGCCGAACAGGATCACGAACCACATGCGCGGGCCGCGTTACTTGTTTTTCTGGGGAAAGGGCCGGCAGAGGGCGCCAGGTAAGTGGCAAGTGAGAGGCTGGACATCGACCCAAGCGGGACTCGTTGTGGCTGCTTCCTTCCGGACCTGACCAGGTTGGCGAGGCGCTCGCCCGCGCCAACCTCTCAGGCGTGGATATAGGGCCGCCGGGGCGAAATGACAACCCGTCACAAGGACAGGTGCAGTTTCATGAACCCGTCGGCATCCCGGTCAAGCACACGCGGCGAAAAGTGCCCGAGTTCGTCCAGGTACTTGGCCGCGCCCGGTCCGGTCTTCAAAATGGCCTGCCTTGCGGATCGGGGTTTCAACCGGAACGGATCGGCGGCCATTTCCAGCGGGTCGCCGGGCCGCGCGCCCGAAAGATAGTCGCGAAGGATATCCTGTATCGGCGCCTGCGGCAGCTCGATCTGCCGGGCCTTGGTGGCGAACGGAAAATGCCCGCCGCCATTGGCCCTGTAGTTGTTGAGCGCAACGACAAACCGTTGTTCGGGCGCTACGGGGCGCCCGTCAAACCGCATTTCGGAAATACGAAAGGCGTCCGGGTTCCCCAGCACGCCCCGGTCATCAAAACGCGCAGGGCAGGACGGGTCGATCCGGTAGGTCAGCCCGAAGATCACATCGAAATTATGCCCTGCCCGTTTCGGGTCGATCAACGCGGGGGCAAAGCCGTTGGGCAGGCGATTGAATATCCCGGCGGACATTTCCAGCCAGTCGCGCAGATCGTCACCGGAAACGATCACGGCGCGCAATTCATTCGGGAAAATGTTCAGGT
Organism: Ruegeria sp. ABD4_443; assembly: GCF_056160865.1. Classification (NCBI taxonomy): domain Bacteria; kingdom Pseudomonadati; phylum Pseudomonadota; class Alphaproteobacteria; order Rhodobacterales; family Roseobacteraceae; genus Ruegeria; species Ruegeria sp. ABD4_443. Next base: position 371,161 of record NZ_JBSWYA010000004.1, read on the forward strand.
CCGCGACATGGCGCATCGAAAGCGTACCCGCGGCAATATCGGTATAATGGCGCGGCCCGGCGCGGCCTCCGAATTTGGACGGGGCGGTCGCTGACAGAACCGGAAGATCGGCCGCAGGCGTTCCGGCCAGATAAGGCCGCAACGCCGCCGCTTGCGCCGCCGCGACAGTGGCAAGACCTTTGTCGGGGACGCAAAAACTGAAATAGCTGTGCATCGGTTGCGCGACCGTGCCCACGGGGCGGGCAGCACGAAGCCGGGTCTGTTCATGCCCGTGGGCAAAGAGTTTGACCAGTTTGGTGTCCTCGGGCACGGCGGGCGCGTCGGCTAGGCCCGGCCCGCCCGCCACGGCGCGCAGGTCAGCGCGCGACGTGACCACGCGCCAGCCGTTGCCCGCATCCAGGGTCAGCGCCAGGTCAATGACACCAAGGTGAGATCCCGCCGATCCCGGCATGACCGCAGGCGTGCCGTGGATATGTCCGGTGACGCTGTCCACAAAATCCAGATCCGCATGGCCGGGGCCCGGCAGGGTCAGGTGGGTATGACCGGCGACCAACGCGTCGATATCGGGCAATGCGGCGATCGGAACGGCGGCGTTTTCCAGACCGGGTGCCGCCTCGGCCTGCCCCAGGCCGGAATGCGCAAGGGCCACGACCAGATCGCATCCCCGGCGTCGCAAATCTGCCGAGACTTCTTGCGCCTGTTGCAGCGCGTCGGTGACGCTGACTTGCCCTTTCAGCCGATGCGCTTCCCATAGGGCTGTCTGGGGCGGAAGAACGGACAGGACGCCGATCCGAATGGGAACATATCGCCCGCCCATCCGCACTTGCCGCGTCAGAATGGCCGATGGCGACCAGACGGGCAGGGGGTCGGCCATATGCGCATTGCTGGACAGGACGGGGCATGGTGACTGGGTCAGGATGCGGTCCAGGCTGGCAAGCCCAAAGGAAAAGTCGTGATTGCCCAGGCCAATCGCGTCATAGCCCAGCTCTGAAAAGGCCTGCATCAGCGGATGGGACCGCTGCGAACTGGTTGCCGCCCAATCGCCAAACGGCGTGCCCTGAAACGCATCCCCGTTATCGAACAGCAAGACCGTGCCCCCGTTCCGCTCGGCTTCGGCCCGTGCCTGTCGGATCAGGGTCGCCGTGCGGGTAAGGCCGATGCTGCCGTCGGCTTGGTCTGCATAATAATCGAACCCCATCACATTCATGTGAAGGTCCGAGGTTGCGAGGATGCGGATATGCGCCCGGTCCTTGTCGGACTTGTTCGGCGGCGGCAGGGTGTCAGGCTTCAACGTCGGGGCTTTGGAATAATGTCTTACAAGAGAATTCAATAGTTCGAATACTATATGCAAATTCCGCGACGTCCATGCGGCCTTTCGACGGCAGAGGCATTTCGGCTGCGCGAATTTCCGTTGCACCACGGGGTCAGACGTGGCAGCCCCGGACAAAAGTTCGGGAACCACGGAATGAAGCACGCAGAACAGGTAACATTTGGCGGTTCCGGTCTGGATCGCGCGGCGCATATCCGCAATGACCCGGACCGGCTGGCCGAGATCCAGACAGACCCAGAGGCCCGGTGCCTGTTGCTTTGGCGGGGCAAGCCGCTGGTCATGGGCGAGGCGCTGGACAGCCTGGCCCTGGTGCCGATGTCGCATGGCCTGGTACAGGGCGGGCCCGGCGGGGCGCTTGAAGCGCCGTTGTTTCTGGGTTTGACGGAAGCGGGGACGGGACTGTTTGCGATGGATGTCTCGGGCTGGGTCCCCGACGGGGACGATCTGTCCGGCCTCGGGGCGTTTGTCGACCAAAGCGAACAGCAACACCCGGACCTGCCCCAGGGCCACGTCTTTGCCGAGCTGCGCCGGATCATGACCCGGCTGTCCGCGCGCGACGCCGAGCTTGCCGCGACGGCCAAGGCCGTTATCGGCTGGCATGAAACCCATGGCTTTTGCGCCAGGTGCGGCGCGCGCAGCGATATCTCTCAGGCCGGGTGGCAACGCAGCTGCCCGTCCTGCGGCGGCCAGCATTTTCCAAGAACCGACCCGGTGGTCATCATGCTGATCACATATGGGCAATCCGTTCTGGTCGGAAGGTCACCAGGCTGGCCCGAGGGGATGTATTCCTTGCTGGCAGGCTTTGTTGAACCCGGCGAGACCCTTGAGGCGGCTGTTCGGCGCGAAGTCATGGAAGAGGCCGGCGTCCCCGTCGGGCCGGTCCGCTATCTTTCCAGCCAACCCTGGCCATTCCCTGCGTCCTTGATGTTTGGCTGCGCGGGCGAGGCATTGTCACAGGACATCCGCATCGATCCGGTCGAGATCGAGGACGCGATATGGGTCACCAAATCCGAGATGATGCAGGCCTTTGCAGGCGAGAATCCCAAGCTTTTGCCTGCCCGCAAAGGTGCAATTGCCCATTTTCTGTTGCAAAACTGGCTTGCAGATACGCTGGACTGACAGGACACTGACCCAAGACCTCTGGATACATAGACGAATATGCAGTTTTCAGCCCGCGAAGATATCGAAGCCCCCATCGATGCCGTTTTCGAAATGGTTTCGGATTTTGAGCGATTCGAACGGATGGCGATGCGGCGCGGCGTGGATGTCCGGCGCACCGTCATGCAATCGCCCCCGGCGGCGGGCATGACCTGGGAAACCGAGTTTCGGGTGCGTGGCAAGCCAAGACAGGTCTCGGTCGTCATGAGCGAATGCGAACGCCCGGTTCTGATGCAGTTCCAATCGGCCAGCAAAGGCATGACCGGTTTGACCACGGTTGAGTTTCTGGCCCTGTCGCAACGCCGAACCCGGTTGAACGTCGAAATGTCGCTGGCGGCAAAATCCCTGCCGGCGCGGCTGTTGCTACAGTCCTTCAAGCTGGGCAAATCCCGGTTCCGCCGCCAGATGCAACTGCGGCTCAGCGAATTTGCGCGGGAACTGGAAGAACGCCACCTGCACGGCGCATGACCTGACCGCCGAAGGCCGCGGTCAGGCTGCCCGCCACGGGTGCATCTGCCGGGGTTCTGGCTCAGCCGCGGGGTTGCGCGGCGGGATAGACCCCCAGGATTTCGACATTCGTGGTGAAATGGGCCAGCTCCTCCATGGCCAGTTGAACGTTCCGGTCATCGGGGTGCCCAACGATGTCGGAATAGAACTGCGTGGCGGTAAAGGACCCGTCGACCATATAGCTTTCCAGCTTGGTCATGTTGATTCCGTTGGTGGCAAATCCGCCCAGCGCCTTGTAAAGCGCGGCCGGAATGTTGCGGACCTGGAACACGAAGCTGGTGATCATCCCGTGGGTCCCGCGCCGCGAATCATCGGCTTGGCGCGACATGACCAGAAAACGGGTGGTGTTGTCGCCATGGTCCTCGATATGCCGGGCCAGCACGTTCAGGCCGTATATCTCTGCCGCCAGTTCACTGGCCAGAGCGGCCGAATGCTTTTCGCCCGCTTCGGCCACCTCGCGCGCGGCGCGCGCATTGTCGGGGCTGACGCGGCCACGGATATCGTGTTCCTTAAGGAAGCCCGCGCATTGTGGCAGCAAAACCAGATGGGAATGCGCCTCGGTGATGTCGTCAAGCTGTGCGCCGGGGACGCCAAGCAGGTTGATATGAACCCGCACAAACGCCTCGTCGACAATATGCAAGCCGCTATGGGGCAGTAGCCTGTGAATGTCGGCCACACGCCCATAGGTCGTGTTTTCGACGGGCAGCATGGCCAGATCGGCCTGACCCGCGCGCACTGATTCGATCACATCCTCGAAAGTACGGCAGGCCAGCGGCTCCATGTCGGGGCGCGCGTCGCGGCAAGCCTCGTGGCTATAGGCGCCGGGTTCTCCCTGAAATGCAATGCGTTTGGTCATTTGGTCGATTCCGTGCAACAAGTTCGTTATTTGGGCGTTTAGTCGCGGTGTCTATACCTTGCCTCTTGTCAGGGGAAGCCTTAGACACCCCGCAGACAGCTGAAATGGACAAGCGATCAATGTTCGACACGATGACAGTTACAAAGGCCGCAGCAGGCCTGTTTGGCACCTTCCTTGTATTGCTTCTGGCCAAATGGGGCGCGGATGTTCTTTACCACGTCGGAGGGCATGGCGACGCGGCATATGTTATCGAAACCGACAGTGCCGGTGCATCCGGGGGCGATGAGCCTGAAGTCGCGTTCGAGGAAATGCTTGCCGCAGCCGACCCGGAAAAGGGCGCCAAGGTGTTCCGCAAATGCACGGCCTGCCACAAGCTTGAAGACGGCGCCAACGGAACCGGCCCGTATCTTTACGGTGTTGTTGACCGTCCGGTTGCCTCGGCCCAAGGGTTCACCGGGTATTCTGCCAGCATGCAGGCGCATGGCGGCAACTGGACACCCGAAGCGCTGGATGCGTTCCTGACCAAGCCCAGCGCCTATATTTCCGGCACCTCCATGAGCTTTGCCGGTTTGAAAAAGCCCGGAGATCGCGCGGACCTGATCGCGTATCTGCAGACGATCGGCAACTGATCCGGTTCAGGATCATGAAAATCCAAGGCCGCTGCCCCGCGCAGCGGCTTTTTTGTCTCAAGAAATCTTCACAAAGCGTTCACGCACTCTAAACTTGCAACTGTCACCGCTGGCAATTTAGCTGGCGCGCACAAGATACAGGTTCATAAAGACCGCAGGAGAGCAGCAATGGTGAAGAAAGATGAGCGAACCTTCAGGATTGAAGTCGATCGCAGAACCACGTTGCAGATGCTTGGGGCGGGCGCGCTGACCTCGATGGTGCCGGGCGCCGGTCTGGCGACCGGGGCGGACCAGGATGAAATCATCCGGGCGCACGGGTATTCCTTTTTCGGTGACCTGAAATACCCGGCAGATTATCCGCATTTCGACTATGTGAACCCCAATGCGCCGGTGGGCGGCGAAATCTCGGTCAGTACGCGCGGGACCTTTGACGGGATGAACCGCTGGAACTGGCAGGGCAAGGCGGGGCTGTATTCAGGCCTGGTGGCCGAAGGGATGTTCGGCGACGGCCCGTTCGGCACGCAGACCCCGGCAGATTCCATTACCGAACTATATGGCCTGATTGCCGAGGCGGTCGAATACCCCAAATCGAAAAAATGGTGCGTGTTCCACATGCGCCCCGAGGCCAGGTTTTCGGACGGCACGCCGCTGACGGCGCATGACGCCGCCTTTACGCATGATCTGTTCCTTGACCAGGCGATCCGCAGTTATGCGCGCGCGGTCAAGCAGCGCATCGAAGGCTACGAGATCATCGACGACCACACGATCAGGTACAATTTTGTGGATGGTATCTCGCGCCGGTCGCTGATTTCCCAGGTCGGCAGCACGCCGGTTTTCTCGAAAGACTGGTATGAACGCACCGGAGAGAGGCTGGACAAGCAAAGCTGGAACATTCCGCTGGGTAGCGGGCCCTATGTTCTGGACAGCTACGAGGCGAACCGGTTCATCGTCTACAAGCGCAACCCCGACTATTGGGGCTGGCACCTGCCGATCAACAAGGGGCGGCACAATTTTGAACGGGTGAAGGTCGAGTATTTCGCCGATGACGCGGCCGAGTTCGAGGCGTTCAAAGCCGGGCTATATACGTTCCGGGCCGAGGGCAGCACCAAGAAATGGGCGACAGGCTATGATTTTCCGGCCGTTGAAAAAGGCTATGTCAAACTGGAAACCCTGCCGGACATGACCCCTCCGGTGGCGTCGGGATTTGTATTCAACTTTCTGCGCGACCCCTTTACCGACATCAAGGTCCGCGAGGCGCTGGGCCTTGCGTTCAACTTCGACTGGACGGCGGCATCTTTGCAATATGGCCTGACGACCCAGCGCCATTCGTTTACCGAGAACTCCGAAGCCCAGGCCTTTGGCGTGCCCGAGGGTCAGGAAAAGGCGTTTCTGGAAAGCCTCGGCGACGTGGTCCCGGCCGAATTGTTCACCGAAGAAGCGGTCATGGCGCATACGTCGAACCCCGATCGCCCGACCGACCGGCGCAACAAGCGCCGCGCGCTGAAGCTGCTGGAAGAGGCGGGCTGGACCGTCGGCAGCGATGGCAAGCTGCGCAACGCCGATGGTGAATTGATGCAGTTCAAGATCATGTTGTCGGGCGCTTCGTCGGACACGGTCGAGGCAATCATCACGACCTATGTTGAAACGCTCAAGAATTTTGGCGTGTCGGTCGAGGCGGAAAAGGTCGACACGGCCCAGTATGCCCAGCGCTATTACGACAAGGACTGGGACATGATGTTCTTCCGCAACCAGCCGTTTGAGACCGCCAGCACCGGTCTGAAACAGGCCTATGGTTCGGAAACGGCCGTGGTGTCGTCCTATAACCCGCAATCGTTGCAGGACCCGCTGATTGACGCGATTATCGAAAAGTCGCTGCTGACCAATTCGCGCGAAGAAGAGATTGCCGCGCTCAAGGCGCTGGACCGTGCGCTGCGGTTCCGGCGTATCCAGATACCGGCGGGTTACGTCCCGGAACATTGGGTTGCCTATTACGACATGTTCGAACACCCCGAGGAATTACCGCCGCGGGGGCTTGGCTATCTGGACTTTTGGTGGTTCAACCAAGAGAAATACGAAGCCCTGAAAGCCGCTGGCGCGTTGAGGTAAAAAACCCTTGGGAGCATATATTCTAAGACGCCTGCTGTTGGTCATTCCGACTTTGCTGGGCATCATGATCGTCAACTTCACGCTGGTGCAATTTGTTCCGGGCGGGCCGATTGAACAGATTCTTGCGCAGATGCAGGGCGAAGGCGACGTGTTCGCCGGGTTTGCCGGCGGCGAAGGGGCCACAAACGAAGAAACCTTTGGTTCCGACAGCGATTATGTCGGCGCACGGGGCCTGCCCAAGGAATTTATCGAAGACCTCGAGAAAGAGTTCGGCTTTGACAAGCCACCGCTCGAGCGGTTCCTGACCATGATGGGCAATTACCTGACGCTGGATTTCGGCGAAAGCTATTTCCGCTCGATCAGTGTGATCGACCTGGTGGTCGAAAAGATGCCGGTATCCATCTCTCTGGGGCTATGGTCCACGCTGATTGCGTATCTGGTGTCCATTCCACTTGGCATCCGCAAGGCGATCAAGGACGGGTCCAGCTTTGATACATGGACCAGCGGGATGATTATCGTCGCCTATGCTATTCCGGGCTTCCTGTTTGCGATCCTGTTGCTGGTTCTGTTTGCGGGCGGGTCTTATTGGCAGATTTTCCCGCTGCGCGGGTTGACCTCTGACAATTGGGAAAGCCTCAGCCTGTTTGGCAAGGTTGCGGATTACTTCTGGCATATTGCGCTGCCGATCATCGCCCTGACGATTTCCGCCTTTGCAACGCTGACGCTGCTGACGAAAAATTCGTTTCTTGACGAGATCAAGAAGCAATATGTCATGACCGCGCGCGCCAAAGGGCTGAGCGAACACCGCGTGCTGTATGGTCACGTCTTTCGCAATGCGATGCTGATCGTGATCGCGGGGTTCCCGGCGGTGTTCATCGGGGTCTTTTTTGGCGGCTCAATCATCATTGAAACCATCTTTTCGCTGGATGGCCTGGGCCGCCTGGGGTTCGAGGCCGCCGTGGCGCGGGATTACCCGGTGATATTCGGCACACTCTTCATATTCGGCCTGATGGGCCTGATCGTCGGTATCATCAGCGACCTGATGTATGTGCTGGTCGACCCACGCATCGACTTCGAAAAGCGCGAGGGGTAAATGGCACTTTCTCCCCTCAACCAGCGCCGCTGGCGCAATTTCCGCCGCAACGGCCGGGCGTTCTGGTCGCTGCTCATATTCTCGGTTCTGTTCGGGCTGTCCCTGTTTGCCGAGTTCATCGCCAATGACAAACCGATCCTCATCAAATACCGAGGCGATTTTTATACGCCGATCTTCCATTTCTATGCCGAAACCGAGTTTGGCGGGGATTTCCAGACCGAAGCGATCTATCGCGACCCCGAAGTGCGCTGCCTGATCGACAGCGGCGGGCTGGAGCAATGTTTTGACGACCCCGAAGGCATCATCGCGCAGATCGAGGCCGGAACATTCGAGGCAGACGGGTTCGAGCGGGGATGGTCGGTCTGGCCGTTGATCCCGTATTCCTACAACACATCGGTCGACCGGCCCGGCGCGGCCCCCTTGCCGCCCAACGGTCAGAATCTGCTGGGTACCGACGACACCAAACGAGACGTTCTCGCCCGCGTGATCTACGGCTTTCGCCTGTCGATCCTGTTCACGCTTGTCGTCACTGGTGCGGCCAGCCTGATCGGCATTTTCGCCGGTGCCATACAGGGGTTCTTTGGCGGCTGGCTGGACCTGATTTTCCAGCGGGTAATCGAGATCTGGTCGGCGACACCGTCGCTTTACGTCATCATCATCATGTTTGCGATCCTGGGGCGAAGTTTCTGGCTGCTGGTGGCCCTGATGATCCTGTTCGGCTGGACCGGGCTTGTCGGCGTTGTCCGGGCCGAGTTCCTGCGGGCGCGCAACCTTGAATATGTTCGCGCCGCGCGGGCCCTGGGGGTTGGCAACATGACCATCATGTTCCGCCACATGCTGCCCAACGCAATGGTTGCCACGCTGACCTTTATGCCGTTCATCGTGACCGGCACCATCGGCGGGCTGGCCTCGTTGGATTTCCTTGGCTTTGGCCTGCCATCCTCGGCCCCGTCGCTAGGCGAGCTGACCTTGCAGGCCAAGCAGAACCTGCAGGCGCCGTGGCTGGCCTTTACCGCGTTCTTCACCTTTGCCGTCATGCTGTCGCTGCTGGTCTTCATTTTTGAGGGCGTGCGCGATGCGTTTGATCCCAGAAAGACCTTCTCATGAGCCTTTTGGATGTGAACAACCTCAAGGTCTCGTTCCGGCAAGACGGGCAGGTCTCGGCAGCGGTCAAGGGCGTTTCCTTTACCGTGGATCGTGGCGAAACGGTTGCGCTGGTGGGCGAATCCGGGTCGGGCAAATCGGTTACCGCGCTCAGCACGGTGTCTTTGCTGGGCGACAGCGCCATTGTCGAAGGGTCGGTCCGGTATGACGGCGACGAGATGATTGGCGCGTCGGAAAATAAGCTGATGGGCGTGCGCGGCAACGATATCAGCTTTATCTTCCAAGAGCCGATGACCTCGCTCAACCCGTTGCACACGATCCAGAAGCAGATGGCGGAATCGCTGGCCCTGCACCAGGGCGTATCGGGCCAAGCGGCGCGGGACCGGATTGTCGAGCTGCTGACCAAGGTCGGTATTCGCGATCCCCAGGATCGTCTGGACAGCTACCCGCACCAGCTGTCCGGCGGGCAGCGTCAGCGGGTGATGATCGCGATGGCGCTGGCCAACAAGCCGGATATCCTGATCGCGGACGAGCCGACCACGGCGCTGGACGTGACCATCCAGGCGCAGATTCTCGAATTGCTGGCAGAGCTTCAGAAATCCGAGAACATGGGGATGCTGTTCATCACGCATGACCTGGGCATCGTGCGCCGCATCGCCGACCGGGTCTGCGTCATGAAGGATGGCGAGATCGTCGAATCCGGTGTGACGACCGAAATATTCGACAACCCTCAGCATCCCTATACGCGCAAATTGCTGGCCGCCGAGCCGTCGGGCCAGCCCGACCCCGTCGACACGGACGCCGAAGAGGTCGCGCGGACCGATCATCTGAAGGTTTGGTTTCCGATCCAGCGGGGGTTCCTCAAGCGCACGGTGGGCCATGTGAAAGCCGTCAATGACGCATCGCTAAAGGTCCGCGCGGGCGAGACATTGGGCATCGTCGGTGAAAGCGGTTCGGGCAAGACGACGCTGGCGCTGGCGATCATGCGGCTGATCGCCTCCGAAGGCGGCATCACCTTCCGCGACCAGGATGTGCGCCGCTGGTCAACGCGCGAATTGCGCAGGCTGCGCAAGGATATGCAGATCGTATTTCAGGACCCGTTCGGCAGCCTCAGCCCGCGCATGACCTGTATGCAGATCATCGCCGAGGGGCTGGCAATTCACAAGGTCGATCCCCACCGCGCGCCACGCGACCTGGTGGCCGAGGTGATGACCGAGGTTGGACTGGACCCCGCCGCGATGGACCGTTACCCGCACGAGTTTTCGGGCGGTCAGCGGCAGCGCATCGCGATTGCGCGGGCCATGGTGCTGCGGCCCAAGCTGTTGGTGCTGGACGAACCGACCAGTGCGCTGGACATGACCGTGCAGGTGCAGATCGTCGATCTGTTGCGCGATTTGCAACGCAAATACGGGCTGGCCTATCTGTTCATCAGCCACGACCTAAAGGTCGTGCGGGCCATGTCGCACAACGTGATCGTCATGCGCAACGGCGACGTGATCGAGATGGGCGCGGCCGAGGATCTGTTCGAAAACGCCCAGACCGAGTATACGCGGGAACTGATTGCGGCGGCGGGGTGATACGACCCCGCGGCGCGCCGGGTTCAGGCGTTCTCGACCTTTTCTTGCGATGCCGATTTCGGCACCGGGCCACGCAGTTCTTCGTAATGGTCGAAACTCAGCCTGACCCACCCGGTGCCGCGCGTCGCGCTGGCCAGGGCACGGTGCAATTCATCCTCGGCCACGGCAGGCAGCTTTGCGTTGAAGATTTCCCAGCCCGAGGCGTTGGGATTGCCCTCGAACCCAAGAACCTGACCCTGTAACGTACTGATCGTGGGAACAAGATCCCCGACAAAATCCGATGGCAGGTGTATTTCAGCGTTCAGAATGGGTTGCAGGACAACCGGCTTGGCCTGCGGCAGGGCCTCGCGCACAGCATTCTTGCCCGCGGTGCGGAACGCGTAATCGGAACTGTCCACGTTGTGATGCTTGCCGTCGCTCAGCGTGACTTTGACATCGACGACCGGATACCCTTGGGGGCCCGTCACCAGCGCATCCTTGGCGCCGTTCTCGACCGACGGGATATAGTTCTTTGGCACCGCGCCGCCCTTGACCACTTCTTCAAAGCTGAACCCCGAACCGCGCGGCATTGGCGCGACGGAAATCACGACATCGGCAAACTGGCCCGCGCCACCTGATTGCTTGCGGTGGCGGTGGCGATGTTCGATGGATGTACGGATGGTCTCGCGATAGGCCGTTTCCACGGCGTCGCACTGAACCTCGACGCCGAAATCCTCGGCCAGTTTTGCCGTTACACGGCGCATGTGCTGTGGCCCCTGTGCGCCCAGAATGGCGTGCCCGCTCAGTTCATCCTGTCCCATATGCAGACCCGGATCAATTTCGACCAGCCGGGCGAGCGCATTGGACAGGCGGACATCGTCGCGTTCATGCGCCGGTGAAACACGTTGCCGGTGTGCCGCCGGGTGTGACGAGGCCCATTCGGGCAGGGGCGATGCGGATGCCTCGTCATACAGAAAACCGGGGTTCAGGTGATCTGACTTGACCGCCAGCCCGATCTGGCCGGCCTCAAGCGCGCCGATCTGGGTCTTGGCATCCAGTGCCGTCAGGCTGCCCACGGTTTCGCCGCCCAAGGGTTCGTGCGCCTTGATGCCCCGGCCAAGGCCACGCAGGACGATGATCTTGCCGATGTGCTTTTTCACATCGGCAAACCCGGCAATGGCGCAGGCGGTGTCCGCGGCCTCGTCGCGCCCGGCCGCAATGTCGAATTCCGGCGCTTCGTGCCGCAATGCCTTCATCAGGCGGGTCAGGCCGTTGCCATGGCTGGCGGCCCCAAGACAGGCGGGAATGATCTGGTGGTTCTGCAACACTTGCGCCGCAAGGTCATAGACCTCTGTGCTGGGCGGCTGCTTGTCCTCGATCAGCTGTTCCAGCAGGGCGTCGTCAAAATCGGACAGGGTTTCCAGCAATTCGGTGCGGGCTTCCTGTTCGCGAACCTCGACCGATTGCGGCAATTCGATAAGGGCCGAAGGCTGCCCCTCCTGGTACTTCCATGCCCGTTCCGAGATCAGGTCAACCGCGCCAACGATCGTGTCGCCCTCGCGGATCGGCACCTGGCGCAGGGCGATATGGTGGGTGCAATAGGTCTGAAGCGCGGCGATGATGTCCCGGATACGGCCGTTGGGATTGTCCATTCGGTTGAGGAACAGGAAACAGGGAATACCGGCTTCTTCGACCAGGCGCAGATACGGGGCGCACAGAACAGCCGCGTCCGGGTCCGGCGGAACAACCACGACAGCGGCGTCTGATATCGCCATGGCCGGGCCGACATAGGCCAGCGTGTCGCTGCCGCCATCCACGTCGATGGCACACCATGGTTCGTCCAAATAAGAAAAACCGTGCAAATGCACGGTTCCGGAAACATCGAAGGTTGTGGGCCGGCCATCTAGGCGGCTGATGGCCTCGACCAGGGTGGTTTTCCCTGACTGGCTGGGGCCGAGGACTGTGAAAACGCGCATGGGTGCTGTCCCTCTTTCCGGTTGCGGTGCGTCTGCACGAAAGGGGGCGCCCGTTGCGGGGCGTCGGCACGATCTGCCTGATTTTCAGCCTGCCTCGGCTTTGGGTGGCATGGCCGCCCATGGTGCAAGTGTGGGGAAAACCCCCCGCGCGCGTCAAGTCCCGCGTTCTTTGTTCTGCGCAAGGAGACGCAACCGGACCGGCCTGTATCCGGTCAGATTGCCGAGCTGTGGCCTGCCTTGCTCAGGTCATAGGCGTCAAAGTTACGCGCGATCATACGGGTCAGCGCGCGCGCCTCGGGCGGTATGATCAGCTTGTCGCCGGTCACACGCAGCAGCCCGTCGAACGCGGCGTTTGCGGACCTGAACATGTCCTGCAATTCACTGGCCGAGATGTCGTGGTCACGCAGAATTTCCCGCGCGTCGATTTCGAAATCGCACATCAGGGCCTCGATCAGGCGCGCGCGCACGATGTCCTGCCCCTTGAACAGGTGACCGCGCGAAGTGGAAAAGCGCCCTTCGCGGATCGCCTTGTTATAGGCGGACGTGGCGGGGGCGTTCTGGGCATAGCCCTGCGGAAAGCGCGAGATTGAGCTGGCGCCAACCCCGATCAGGACCTGGGCCTGGTCGTCGGTATAGCCCTGGAAATTGCGCTTTAGCCGACCCGCGCGCAGGGCATGGGTCAACCCGTCATCCTGGGTGGCGAAATGGTCGATGCCGATCTCGGCGTAGTCGTCCCACATGAACAGGCGCCGCGCCGTATCGAACAGGTCCAGACGCTGTTGCGGTGTGGGCAGGGCATCCGAGGGGATCAGCTGTTGGCGCTTGGCCATCCACGGCACATGCGCATAACCATAAAGCGCAACCCGGTCAGGGGCCAGCGACAGAAGCTTCTGCACGCTTTCGGTCATGCGCGCACGGGTCTGGTGGGGCAGGCCATAAAGGATATCGGCATTCAGGCTGCCGATCCCGCGTTCGCGGATCATGTCGATGGCGTGCCGGGTCGTGTCATAGCTTTGGATACGGCCGATGGTCTTCTGAATTTCGTCGTCGAAATCCTGTACACCGATAGAGGCGCGGTTCATCCCCGAATCGGCCAGCGCATCCAGCCGGTCTTCATCAATCTCGTTCGGGTCGATTTCGACCGAGAACTCGGCATCCGGGCCCAAGGGAACGATGCCAAGGATATGCCCGGCCAGGTCGCGCATCAGGTCCGCATTCAGCAGGGTCGGCGTGCCGCCGCCCCAATGCAGGCGCGACAATGTCACCCCCGACGGAAGCCGGGCGGCCAAAAGGTCCAGTTCGGCCTTCAGGACATCGACATAGGCGATGACCGGATTATCCGTTTGCGTGCCTTGCGTCCGGCAGGCGCAGAACCAGCACAGGCGGCGGCAAAACGGAACGTGGATGTAAAGCGACACCTGGCTTCCGGGTTCAATACCCGCGATCCAGTTGCCGAACATGTCCGGCCCGACGTCATTGTTGAAATGAGGAGCGGTGGGATAGCTTGTGTAACGCGGAACCTTCGCGTCAAAAAGTCCAAGCTTTGCCAATTGAGGTTTCACTATCATAGCGATACCGTTAGAGGGCGAACAGGTCGGATACCTTGACCGAGATCAAGTGGAAACGCGAATGACACTCAAAGCCCAATTTGACCATTCCAACTGTGACGACTGCCCGATCCGCCACCGCGCGGTCTGCGCACAATGCGAAACGGACGAGCTCGAAGAGCTTGAGGACATCAAATATTACCGAAGCTTCGAGGCAGGCCAGACCATCATCTTCTCCGGTGATCCGATGAATTTTGTCGGTTCGGTGGTATCTGGAATAGCGTCGCTGACGCAAACGATGGAAGATGGCCGCACCCAGATGGTCGGGCTTTTGCTGCCCAGTGATTTTGTCGGCAGGCCAGGGCGGGAAATCGCCCCCTATGATGTGCAGGCGACAACCGATGTGGTCATGTGCTGTTTTCGCAAGAAACCCTTCGAAGACCTGATGGGCAAAACCCCGCATATCGCCCAACGCCTGTTGCAGATGACTTTGGACGAGTTGGACGCCGCGCGGGAATGGATGCTGGTGCTGGGCCGCAAGACGGCACGCGAGAAATTCGCCAGCCTGCTGTCCATCATCGCGCGCCGGGATGCTTCGGTCAGCAAGACGGCCATGGCCGGTCCCATCACCTTTGACTTGCCGCTGACACGCGAAGCGATGGCGGATTATCTGGGCCTGACGCTGGAAACCGTCAGCCGACAGGTCTCGGCGTTGAAAAAAGACGGCGTGATCTCGCTGGAAGGCAAGCGCCATGTCACGATCCCGGATATGGGCCGCCTGATGGAAGAGGCCGGCGACGACTCGGATGGCGGGTTTCCGGTGTGACACCGGCCGACCCTCTGCCCGGTTTCGCCTGACCCGACACCCGATCCGCGCGGGCGGTTCAGAGCGGCACACTCAGCGGGGTCCGACATCTTCGGTGTGACTTGTATTGCCTGACATGGTCTACTGCGATTGCGCAAATCATCGGACCAGGAGTTGATTATGGAATTCAGTAGCGTTTTGGCAATGCTGATTATCGGCGCGATTGCGGGTTGGCTGTCGGGCAAGATCATGAAAGGCCGGGGCTTTGGCCTGTTGGGAAACGTCATCGTCGGCATCGTAGGGGCGTTCCTGGCCGGAACGCTTTTTCCGGCGCTCGGTTTTGCCGTGGGCGGCGGCGCGATCTCGTCCATTTTCTTTGCCACCGTAGGCGCCGTAATCCTTTTGTTCCTGATCGGCCTGATCAAAAAGGTCTAAGCAGGCAAAACCGCCCCCTTGGGGGCGGCGCGGGTGTTTGATCCGGTCTGCCGTCAATGGGCAAGGAAAACCGGCACCGTGGCTTGCTCAAGCATGTTCCGGGTCGCCCCGCCCAGGATTGCTTCGCGGAACCGCGAATGCCCATAGGCCCCCATCACGATCATGTCGGATTCGGTGTCGGTTGCGTGGCGGTTGAGGATGTCGGACACGCGGGTCATCGTCTTGCTCAGCACGTCAATTTCGCACTTGATGCCGTGGCGTGCCAGCATCTGTGACAGCATCCCGCCGGGGTCGGATCGGTCGGGCCCGTGCCGCGGCGGGTCGATCACCACAATCCGTGCAAGCTCGGCCTGTTTCAGAAAGGGCAGGGCGCACCGGATGGCGCGCATCGCTTCGCTGCTTTCGTTCCAGGCGATCATTACGGTGCGTGGGGTTGAAAACGGCTCGCCCTGCTCGGGTACGATCAACACCGGGGCGTGGCCTTCGAACATCGCGGCCTCGACAATCGGTTCCGCCTCGGCCGGGCAATCCTTGCTATAGGGTTGCGGCAGAACGACAAGGTCCGAAAACCGCGCCCGATGCGCAACATGGCGCCCGATATCGGCCAGTTGGGCAACGCCATTCTCGGCTGACCACCGGATCCCGGCCTTGCCCAGAAAGGCCTGTGCATGGCCCAGAACCTCGTCAGCCTCGGCATTCGCGCGGCTGAGCGTTTCCTGCAGAATCAGCGCGTTGGCCCCGGCATAGTAATAGCCCGTCTGACTGCGATCGACCCCGAGGCACAGCGCCTCGGCATGGGCATCCATGGCCTGGGCCAGTGAAACCAGCTGGGCCAGGGCGCGTTCGGCGCGCCGGGTTTCCGTCATAACTGTAAGCAGGGATTTATACGCCATCTGGACCTCATTTGTCGGAAGAACGGTTCTGGCACGTCGGCTAACCCATTCGTTGCGTTATGCCTGTCACAGAAAACCGGCTATTGTCTTGATACAGATCAAAGCAGCATTGCCTGCTGTCGATCATTAAAACAGCCAGTCAAAAAGGCCCTGCGCGGCAATGGAATCACGCGGGGAATGGCAAAGGGACGCAATATGTCGAATTACATCAAGCTGATCGCGCTTGGTCTTGTCGTGGTGTTTGCCGCGATCGGAACCAATTACGCGCGGGATTTGGCGTATCAGGTGCACGCGATTCTGGTGATGTTGATCGCCGGTGGGTTGTTCATCTGGACGCTTCGAAACACAGATGAGCCAGATATTCTTGTCGACCGCTCGGGCGAGTACATGGACGACGTGATCCGATACGGCGTGATCGCAACGGCCTTCTGGGGTGTCGTGGGGTTCCTGGCGGGAACCTTCATCGCATTTCAGCTGGCCTTTCCGGTGCTCAACTTTGAATGGGCGCAGGGCTATCTGAACTTTGGCCGTTTGCGCCCGCTGCACACGTCGGCGGTGATTTTCGCCTTTGGCGGCAACGCGTTGATCGCAACCTCGTTCTACGTGGTTCAGCGTACAAGCGCCGCGCGCCTGTGGGGCGGCAACCTGGCGTGGTTCGTGTTCTGGGGTTATCAGCTGTTCATCGTCCTGGCCGCGACCGGCTATGTTCTGGGCGGCACGCAGTCCAAAGAGTATGCCGAGCCCGAATGGTATGTCGACCTGTGGCTGACCGTTGTCTGGGTGGCCTACCTTGCGGTTTACCTCGGCACGATCATCAAGCGGAAAGAGCCGCATATCTATGTGGCCAACTGGTTCTACCTGGCCTTTATCGTCACCGTCGCCATGCTGCACCTGGTCAACAACATGACCATCCCGGTCAGCATCTGGGGTTCGAAATCGGTCATCGTCTGGTCGGGCGTGCAAGACGCCATGATCCAGTGGTGGTACGGACACAACGCCGTGGGCTTTTTCCTGACCGCCGGTTTCCTGGGCATGATGTACTATTTCATCCCGAAACAGGCTGAACGCCCGGTGTTCAGCTACAAGCTGTCGATCATCCACTTCTGGGCGCTGATCTTCCTGTATATCTGGGCTGGTCCGCACCACCTGCACTATACCGCGCTGCCTGACTGGGCCTCGACGCTGGGCATGGTGTTCTCGGTCATCCTGTGGATGCCGTCCTGGGGTGGTATGATCAACGGTCTGATGACCCTGTCGGGTGCATGGGACAAGCTGCGCACCGATCCGGTGATCCGGATGATGGTGATCTCGGTCGGCTTTTACGGCATGTCCACCTTTGAAGGCCCGATGATGTCGATTCGCGCCGTCAACAGCCTCAGCCACTACACCGACTGGACCATTGGTCACGTACATTCGGGCGCGCTGGGCTGGAACGGCATGATCACCTTTGGTGCGCTGTACTTCCTGGTGCCTGTGCTGTGGAAACGAGAGCGTCTGTACTCGCTGCAAATGGTCAGCTGGCATTTCTGGCTCGCCACCATCGGCATCGTGCTTTACGCGGCGTCGATGTGGGTCACCGGTATCATGGAAGGCCTGATGTGGCGTGAAGTGGATGCCAACGGCTTCCTGGTGAACTCGTTCGCCGACACCGTGGCTGCCAAGTTCCCGATGTATGTGGTGCGTGCTTTGGGTGGCGTGATGTTCGTCGCTGGCGCCGTGATCATGTGCTACAACCTGTGGATGACTGTGCGGAAGGCACCGGCCAAAGAGGCCAGCCTGACCGTCGCGGTCCCGGCTGAATAGAGGGAGGGCCGGAGCAATGGCAATTCTCGACAAACATAAGATCCTCGAGACCAACGCGACCCTCCTGCTGATCTTCAGCTTTCTGGTCGTGACCATCGGTGGCCTGGTGCAGATCACCCCGCTGTTCTACCTTGAGAACACCATCGAGAAGGTTGAGGGCATGCGCCCTTACACCCCTCTCGAAATGGCGGGGCGCGAGATCTACATCCGCGAAGGCTGCTATGTCTGCCACAGCCAGATGATCCGCCCGATGCGGGACGAGGTCGAACGGTACGGCCACTACTCGCTGGCGGCTGAGTCGATGTATGACCATCCGTTCCAGTGGGGGTCCAAGCGCACCGGGCCTGATCTGGCGCGTGTGGGTGGCCGTTACTCGGACCAGTGGCAGATGGACCACCTGCGTGATCCGCAATCGGTTGTGCCTGAATCGGTGATGCCCAAATACGGCTTCCTCGAACACCGCAAGCTGGACGGCAAGTATATCGGCGACATCATGACGGCCAACGCCATTGTCGGAACGCCCTATACCGACGAAATGCTGGAAAACGCCGAAGCGGACTTCCGCGCGCAGGCCGATCCGGACAGCGATTACGACGGTTTGCTGGAACGCTATGGGGACAAGGTCAACGTGCGCAACTTTGATGGTCAGCCTGAACTGACCGAAGCCGACGCGTTGATCGCCTATTTGCAGATGCTGGGTACGCTGGTCGATTTCTCGACCTTTACCCCGGATGCAAGCCGCTAGGAGGGTGTGATGGAAGAATATACTCTCTTACGGCAATTCGCGGATAGCTGGATGCTGCTTGTCCTGTTTGTCTTCTTTGTCGGCATCATCATCTGGGTTTTCCGCCCCGGTGCCAGCAAGGAATACAACGACACCGCAAACATCCCGTTCCGGCATCAAGACAAACCCGCCACATCCAAGGAGGCGCGGCAATGAGCAAGACACCTGAAAAGCAGGCGGGCGACCCGAATACGACCGGTCACGTCTGGGACGGTATCGAAGAATTTGACAATCCCATGCCGCGCTGGTGGCTATGGACCTTCTACGCCACGATTTTCTGGGGATTGATCTATACGATCATGTACCCGGCATGGCCCCTGGTACAGTCGGCAACCGCCGGTGTCCTGGGCTGGTCGTCGCGCGAACTGGTCCAGCAAGAGATGGTCGCATTCGAAGAGGCCAACGCCCCCTGGAACGCCCGGCTTGTTGAAACACCGCTGGAAGAAATCTCGGCGGATGCAGAGCTGCAGCAATACGCGGTCAACTCGGGCGGTGCCGTGTTCCGGACCTGGTGTGCGCAATGCCACGGGTCGGGCGCACAGGGCGCACCGGGCTTTCCGAACCTGCTGGACGATGCCTGGCTTTGGGGCGGCACGATGGACGACATCGTGACCACTGTCAGCTATGGCATCCGCAACGAAGAAAGCGATGATGCGCGCTATTCCGAGATGCCGGCCTTTGGCGAGATCCTCGAACATGACGAGATCACGCAGGTTGTGCAGTATGTCATGTCGCTGACCAACGCACAGACCGACGACGCGGCGGCGCAGGCGGGCAAGGTTGTCTTCGAAGACAATTGCGCAGCATGTCATGGCGATGACGGAACCGGCGACATCTATCAGGGTGCGCCCAACCTGACCGACGCGATCTGGTTGTTTGGCGGCGATCAGGAAGCACTGACCGAAACGGTGACCAACAGCCGCTTTGGCGTCATGCCTGCCTGGGAAAACCGCCTGAGCGACGCGCAGATCCGCGCAGTTTCGGCCTATGTCCACCAGCTGGGCGGTGGTCAGTAACCCAATGTGAATACCTCCGGGCGGTTCGCCGCCCGAAGGGTGCGGCACCGGCTGTTCCATCTGTTCGCGCGTTTCCTGAACAGCCGGTGCCAACTTTTCTCACAGAAATACAGTTTCCGCCTGTCGCCGTCCAGAATGCGTTCTGGGGGCGATCACAGGGTGTTTGGGTCGATCTCGCGGCGAAAGCGCAGTTTCCAATGGTCCGGCGCCGACCACTTTTTGCGCTTGCTGGGAGTCGCGCGCGGCACCTGGCGCAATTTCGGGGCGTTGATCCTGGTGGCCGTCATGAAAGTATCAGCATAGATCGAGAGCATCTGGCATCCCTCCGGTTTGGGTTCATTCATGCCATTACAATTGACCTTTTGGGGGAATAATGCGACTTAAACGATATTCTGGTATGTAAGGATAGATTACATATGGACTGGTTGAGGATGCCGCCTTTGGCCGCGCTCAGGGCATTTGCGGCCTTTGCTGAGACCGGAAATGTCGTTCAGGCCGGGCGGGCTCTTAACGTCAGTCACGCGGCAATAAGCCAGCAATTGCGGGGCCTTGAAAAGCATCTTGGTGTCGGCTTGCTGGACCGCAGCGGCAAAGCCCTGGTTCTGACCGCCGAAGGAGAGCGGCTGGCGCAGGCTTTGCAACTTGGGTTCGGCGCGATCGGGACGGCGGTTGCCGATGTGATGAAACGGACAGAGGACCGGCCGGTTCATGTCTCTTTGACAGCCTCCTTTGCCGCATCCTGGCTGATGCCGCACTTGCCCGAGTTTCAGGCCCGCCACCCCGAGATCGACCTGGCGCTGGACCCGTCCCCGCAACTGGTCAGCCTGCGACCGGGCGGTGTCGATATTGCGATCCGCTATGGCGCGGGGGGATGGCCCGGCGTTCAGGCGGAAATGTTGCTGCGCAGCCCGGTTGTGATCGTTGCGGCGCCCAGCCTGCTGAAGGGCAAATCGGATTGGACACCATCTGACCTTGGTGCCCTGCCGTGGCTCGAAGAGTTTGGCACCACCGAGGCGACGACCTGGCTGGCGCGCCACGGGGTTGGCCATGGGCCCAATGCCGGTCGTATCGCACTGCCGGGAAACCTGTTGCTGGAAGGTTTGCGCGCTGGTCAGGGGGTAACGGCCACCGTGCGGCATTTTGTCGAGCCCGACATCGCCGCGGGCCGCGTCGTCCAGCTGTTTTCGGAACCTGACGAGCGCGGATACCACATCGTGACAGGGCCCGCGCCGCTGCGGGCCTCGGCCAAGATATTCATCCGCTGGCTCAGGCGGCAGGTCGATCGCATGTGACGACATGTGACAAAAGGTGTCTTTGTGATGTGCTTTTGACCCAAATCAAAGTTGGGCGGTGTATGATCTGGGACAAGTCGCCTGACAAATTGCCAGATCCGGAGCCAGCCAGTGAGCGATTCGAACCCCGCCCCCAGCCTGTATGCTGCCAGGGAGCCGATTTTCCCCAGACGTGTGTCCGGGCCGTTCAGAAACCTCAAATGGCTCATTCTGATCGTCACGCTTGGGATTTACTACGTGACGCCCTGGTTCCGGTGGGATCGCGGCCCCAGCCTGCCGGATCAGGCCGTGTTGCTGGACCTGGCCAATCGGCGGTTCTATTTCTTCTGGATCGAGATCTGGCCGCACGAATTTTACTTTGTTGCCGGTCTGCTGATCATGGCCGGCCTGGGCCTGTTTCTGTTCACCTCGGCTTTGGGGCGCGTTTGGTGCGGCTATGCCTGCCCGCAAACGGTCTGGACGGATCTCTTCATTCTGGTCGAACGCTGGATCGAAGGGGACAGAAACGCCCGCCTGCGTCTGCATCGCCAGAAAAAGATGGATTTCCGCAAGCTACGGCTGAGGGTGACGAAATGGACGGCCTGGTTCCTGATCGGGCTGGCGACCGGCGGGGCCTGGGTGTTCTATTTCGCGGATGCGCCGACGCTGTTGCGTGACCTGGTCACGGGCAACGCGCACCCCGTCGCCTATACGACCATGCTGATCCTGACCGCCACGACGTTTTTCTTTGGCGGCTTCGCGCGTGAACAGATTTGCATCTATGCATGCCCCTGGCCACGCATTCAGGCCGCGATGATGGACGAAGACACGCTGGTTGTCGGATACCGCGAATGGCGGGGCGAGCCGCGCGGCAAGGGCAAGCGGCAGGCGGATTCGGACCTTGGGGACTGTATCGACTGCATGGCATGCGTAAACGTCTGCCCGGTGGGGATCGACATCCGGGACGGCCAGCAGCTGGAATGCATCACCTGCGCGCTGTGTATCGATGCGTGCGACGACATGATGGCCAAGGTCGGCAAGCCGCGCGGGCTGATCGACTACATGGCGCTCAGCGACGAAGGGCGCGAACGGGCGGGCGAGCCGCCGAAAAGTGTCTGGAAACATATCTTCCGCGCGCGCACGATTTTGTACACGTCCCTGTGGTCGCTTGTCGGGCTCGGTCTGTTGTTTGCGCTGTTCATTCGGTCCGACATCGACCTGACGGTGGCACCGGTGCGCAACCCGACCTTTGTGACCATGTCCGACGGCTCGATCCGCAATACATATGACGTGCGGCTGCGCAACAAGCATGGCGAGGACCGCTTGTTCAAACTGACCCTTGCCGGGGACCCGGCGCTGAAGCTTGAAATCGAGGGCACGCAGATCGACACCGTGAATGTCACCGCCGACACCGCGCAGTTGACACGGGTCTATGTTGTGGCATCCAAGGACACCGGGCCTGCGGGTGCGGATGCGACGCCGGTTCGGATCTGGGTCGAGGACCTGGTCAGCGGTGAACGCGCCTACAAGGACACCACCTTCAATGGACGAGGAAACTAGGCATGGCCGAGCGTCAATTTACCGGAAAACACGCATTGGCCGTCTTTGTGGCGGCCTTTGGCGTGATCATAGCGGTTAACCTTGTCCTGGCCTATAGCGCCGTCAAGACGTTTCCGGGGCTCGAGGTCAAGAACTCGTATGTCGCCAGCCAAGAGTTCAATGACCGCCTGCAAGAGCAGCAGGCCTTGGGCTGGGATGCCCGGGCGGAAACCGCGGGCGGTCTGCTGATCCTGTATATCACCGATGAACAGGGCGTGCCGGTTCGGGTTTCCGAGTTGCAAGCCGTCGTCGGGCGGGCCACCCATGTGCGCGAAGATTTCGCCCCTGATTTTACGTTTGACGGGACAGCCTATTCCGCACCGGCCGCCCTGGGCGAAGGCAATTGGAATATCCGCCTGGTTGCCCGCGACCACGACGGTGCCGAGTTTACGCGGCGCATTCCGCTGTATGTAAAGGGTTAGGCATGACTGCGCAGTTGACCACTGGAACGGCTGCTTGCCCCGGATGCCTTGCCGCACCGGCCGAACCCGCGCGACCCATGCCCGAGGATGTCCAGATTGCGCTGTCCCTGCCGGGAATTCACTGCTCGGCCTGTATCGCGACGGTTGAACGGGAACTGAACGCCTGTCCGGGGGTCGAGGATGCGCGGGTGAACCTGACCCTCAAGCGGGCCATGATCAAGGCCGGTGCGGGGGTTCGCGCGGCCGATTTGATTCCGGTCCTGGGGCAGGCCGGGTTCGAGGCGCACGAGCTGGACGCGGGCGCCCTGTTGGCCACCCAAACCGACAAGGCCGGGCGGGACCTGCTGATGCGGCTGGCCGTGGCCGGGTTCGCGTCGATGAACGTCATGCTCTTGTCGGTGTCGGTCTGGTCGGGGGCGACGGACGCAACGCGGGACATGTTCCACTGGATTTCCGCCGCAATTGCCCTGCCGGCCATCGCCTTTTCCGCGCAACCGTTTTTCATCAATGCCTGGAGCGCCTTGCGCGTTCGGCGGCTGAACATGGATGTGCCGATCGTTCTGGCCATCCTGCTGGCCCTTGCGACATCGCTTTGGGAAACCGCGCTGAGCGGTGCGCATGCCTATTTCGATGCGGCGCTGACATTGACGTTTTTCCTGCTGGCCGGGCGGTATCTGGATTACCGCACCCGTGCGGCCGCGCGCTCGGCTGCCGAAGAGCTGACCGCGCTTGAGGTTCCGCGTGCGATCCAGGTGATCGATGGCCGCGAACACGAGGTCGCTGTCGGTTCTTTGGCCGTGGGCGACCATGTTCTGGTCCGGCCCGGAGGCCGCATGCCGGTCGATGGGCAAATCATTTCGGGGCAGTCCGAACTGGACCGGTCGCTTTTGACTGGCGAAACCGTTCCGGTCTTTGCCGAAACCGGGCAAACCGTCAGCGCAGGCGAAGTCAACCTGACCGGCCCCCTGACGATACGCGCGACTGCGGTC
Source organism: Ruegeria sp. ABD4_443 (assembly GCF_056160865.1). Lineage (NCBI taxonomy): Bacteria > Pseudomonadati > Pseudomonadota > Alphaproteobacteria > Rhodobacterales > Roseobacteraceae > Ruegeria > Ruegeria sp. ABD4_443. The sequence continues at coordinate 395,040 of NZ_JBSWYA010000004.1, forward strand.
GGGACCGATACGTCGCTGCACCGGATGGCCGACCTTGTGGCCGTGGCCGAGTCGGGCCGATCGCGGTATACGTCGCTGGCGGACAAGGCCGCCAAGCTTTATGCGCCCGGCGTTCATATCCTGGCGGCCCTCAGCTTTGTGGGCTGGTATATCTATTCGGGCGACATTCGAACCGCGCTGAACATTGCGGCCGCCGTCCTGATCATCACCTGCCCCTGCGCGTTGGGGCTGGCCGTGCCTGCCGTGACCACGGCGGCGTCTGGGCGGCTGTTTCGCAAGGGGATGCTGATCAAGCACGCCACCGCGCTGGAACGGCTGGCCGAGGTGGATACCGTCGTTTTCGACAAGACCGGAACGTTGACCGAAGGCACGCCCGAGCTGGTCAACCTGAAAGACCAGACACCCTGTGACCTTGCCATCGCCCTGGCCCTGGCCGAAGGGTCCTCGCACCCGCTGTCGGTTGCCCTGGCGCGGGCCGCGCGCGATGCCGGGGTCCGGCCCGCCGCAGTCAGCGACCTTGTCGAGCGCCCCGGTTTCGGGACCGAAGGCACGTTTGACGGGCAGCGGGTCCGGCTGGGCCGCGCCGCCTGGGTCGGTGCCGAGGGCGGGTCCGGGACAAGTGCTTGGCTGGCAACGGGCGATGGTGCGCCGACGGGGTTCCACTTTGCCGATTCCCTGCGCCCGGGCGCGGCCGCCGCGGTCGAGGCGTTTCACCGGGCAGGCAAAACGGTTGTCCTTCTGTCCGGCGACACGCAGGGGGCCGTCGAGGTATTGGCCGAAAAACTGGGAATTCGGGATTGGGTCGCCGAGGCCCTGCCACAGGAAAAAGCGGGCAAGATACAGGCGCTGACGGAACAGGGTCGCCGGGTCCTGATGGTGGGCGACGGGCTGAACGACACGGCCGCGCTGGCGGCGGCGCATGTCTCGATTTCCCCAGCGACCGCCTTGGATGCTGCACGAGTTGCGTCGGATATCGTGTTGCTGGGCAATGATCTGGCCCCGATCGCCGAGGCGTGTAAAACGGCCGAAAAAGCCACCCGGCGCATACGCGAGAACTTTCGTATTGCCACCATATACAACGTGATTGCGGTGCCGCTGGCCGTGGCAGGTCTGGCGACGCCCTTGATCGCGGCCCTGGCGATGTCGACCTCGTCGATTACCGTATCCCTGAATGCCCTACGGCTGAGGTGACCTGAATGGAAGTTCTTGCCTATCTTATTCCGATCTCGCTGTTTCTGGGCGGCGTAGGGCTTGTCGCATTTATCTACACGGTCCGATCGAACCAGTATGACGACCCCGAGGGGGACTCGCGCCGGATACTGAGCGACGAATGGGACGATCGCCCGAAACCCTGAAACGCCGCGCGGGGCAATCTCCCAAAGGTCGGGCCATGTGCCCTTGAAATTGCCTCAATGCCCGGCTATGTCCGGCGCAATCGCTAGCAGAAAGTAGATGCCAAATGGCCACCATCAACCCGATCCAGTTCATTCAGCAGGTCCGAGCCGAAGTCGCAAAGGTCGTTTGGCCGACCCGTCGTGAGGTGCTGTTGACCACGGTCATGGTGTTCATCATGGCGGCCCTGACAGCCGTGTTCTTTGCTTTTGTCGATCTTGGTATTCGGGGCGGTCTGCAACTGATCCTCGGGGCCTTCGGCTAAGCCTGTTCAGACGGGCAGAGACGCCACTGACCCCTTGCGCCCCGCGCGATGTCAGAGTAGGTGACGCGGGACTATTCGGAATGGGCGTGCGGCGATTCGGACCGCGCGCCGCTTTTTATTCCGGGTGATGCGACAATAATTCAATACCGGTGCGATTGATTGCGCCGAAGGCAAACAAGGACGACAGGTTCATGGCGAAACGGTGGTACTCGGTCAGCGTTCTTTCGAATTTCGAAAAGAAGATCGCAGAGCAGATCCGCACGTCGGTGGCCGAACAGGGCCTTGAGGATGATATCGACGAGGTTCTGGTGCCCACCGAAGAGGTGATCGAAGTGCGCCGGGGCAAGAAGGTCACGACCGAACGCCGTTTCATGCCCGGCTATGTGCTGGTGCATATGGAAATGTCCGACCAGGGCTATCACCTGATCAACTCGATCAACCGCGTCACCGGCTTTCTGGGTCCGCAAGGTCGCCCGATGCCGATGCGCGACGCCGAGGTGAACCAGATCCTCAACCGTGTTCAGGAAGGCGAAGAAGCGCCCAAGCTGATGATCACCTTCGAGGTGGGCGAGAAGGTCAAGGTCAACGACGGCCCGTTCGAGGATTTCGACGGCATGGTCGAAGGCGTCGACGACGAGAACCAGAAGCTGAAGGTCTCGGTCTCGATCTTCGGTCGGGAAACCCCGGTCGAGCTGGACTTTACGCAGGTCACCAAGCAGGGCTAAGCGTTCCGCAATCGCATGTTTCAGCGCCGTGTTGCCCCCGAGCAGCGCGGCGTTTTTGGCAAATGCGGGTGGCATGCTGAGTTATGCGCGCTACTGCGCCTTCGCCAAGAAAATCCGGGTGTCAATTTCTGGCATTAAGTCCTGACCTTGGTGCTGCGTCATAATCGTGCAAGCGGGTGATACGCACCCCTTGCCAACCCCCGCATTCCCCTATAAACGCCGCCTCTATCGTCTTCGGGCGAGATTCTCTCGTGGGAGGTTGCCGGGATCGCGATCCCGGGCCGGACCACGCAACATAATCTGGTTGGGGCGCGCCCCGACTTAGTTGAAAGGAAAACCAAATGGCCAAGAAGCTTGCTGGTACAATGAAACTGCAGGTTCCTGCAGGTCAGGCGAACCCGTCGCCGCCAGTTGGTCCGGCGCTGGGTCAGCGCGGCATCAACATCATGGAATTCTGCAAGGCGTTCAACGCCAAGACCGCAGACATGGAGCAAGGCGCCCCTTGCCCGACCGTGATCACCTATTATCAGGACAAGTCCTTTACCATGGACATCAAGACGCCGCCCGCGTCTTATTACCTGAAAAAAGCCGCTGGCCTGAAGCCGGTCGGCAAGCGTAACCGCCCCCGTGGCGCGGAAAACCCCGGTCGCGAGACCGTGGCCACCGTGACCACCAAGCAGGTTCGCGAAATCGCCGAAGCCAAAATGAAAGATCTGAACGCCAACGACGTCGAAGGCGCAATGCAGATCATCCTGGGCTCGGCCCGCTCCATGGGCATCGAGGTAAAGTAAGATGGCAAAACTCGGTAAACGTACCCGCGCTGCGCGCGAAGCTTTCGCCGGCAAGGAAAACCTGTCGGTCGACGAAGCTGTTGCCCTGGTCAAGGCCAACGCAACCTCGAAATTCGACGAGACCATCGAAATCGCTCTGAACCTGGGCGTTGACACCCGTCACGCGGACCAGATGGTTCGTGGCGTCGTCGGTCTGCCGAACGGCACCGGCAAAGCGATGCGCGTTGCTGTATTCGCGCGTGGCCCCAAGGCTGATGAGGCGAAAGAAGCTGGCGCGGATATCGTTGGCGCAGAAGACCTGATGGAAACCATTCAGGGCGGCACCATCGATTTTGATCGCTGCATTGCCACCCCGGACATGATGCCGATCGTTGGTCGTCTGGGTAAGGTTCTGGGCCCCCGCAACCTGATGCCTAACCCCAAGGTCGGCACTGTGACCATGGACGTGAAAGCGGCCGTGGAAGCAGCCAAAGGCGGCGAAGTTCAGTTCAAGGCTGAAAAAGGCGGCGTCGTGCACGCCGGTGTTGGCAAAGCGTCGTTCGACGAAGCCAAGCTGGCCGAAAACGTCCGCGCCTTTATCTCGGCCGTGGCCAAAGCCAAGCCGACTGGCGCCAAAGGCACCTTCATGAAGAAGATCGCACTGAGCTCGACCATGGGCCCGGGCGTGACCCTGGACGTGGCTGCTGCTGCGGGCGAATGAGCTTTCGCCTGAACAAGTGAAACTTGAAACCCGGGCGGTGCGAACCTCCCGGGTTTTTTGTCATTCCGGCCGGGTATCATCCCCTGCGGGGATGTCTGCCGCGACGCGGTTCTTTCGGGTCACGTCGAAACGGCTTTGCAGCAGAACCCGCAGTTTTTGCGGTTTCCGGTGAATCGCAAGCCTGATCACCCGCCCCATCATCCTTTGCTGTTTCAGGGATTTGACCAGGTTGTGGTTGATCCCCTTCAGAATGAAGTGGTTGAGCGCAGGGTCGACCGGAAACCGTCCCCAGTGAACCTCTTCGACAGCCGCATCGCCGTGAAAGATGTAGTAGTCGCACGCATCAGTATCCAGCGACCCAATGGTTTCATGGACAAAGCCGGGGAACCTGTTGCGCCAGTATTGCCAACGGGTTTCTTCGGGGACGTGGTCGGGATGCATCGAATATTGCGGTGAAAACGCAATGGCGCAGTTGACGCGGGTCAGTTGCGGCAGCACCAGCGCCATGAACCCGCCCATGCTGTTTCCGATCGAGACAACGTCCTGAATATCCTCTCGTGCGACGATTTTTTCGACCTCGGTGACGATCGCGTGGGACAGAGCGGTGTCATTCATCCATGTTCTGCGCCGGTCAGAGATCAACAGGACGTGATTGCGCCCGCCATCCGATGCCGATCCGATGAACTCGTAGCCGGGCATCTGATCCCGTTTGCTGCCGACGCCGCTGAATGACACCACCAGCCGGTCAGAGGTTCCCGGCACATAATCAATCTTGTGGTCTTCGCAATCCACAAGGCTGGTAAAGGGAATGGAATTCGGGTTTGCGGGACGTGTCATTCAATCGTAACCCTGTGGGGGCGGCCCGCTGATCCGCATCGCGGAATACCGGGGCTGCTTGTCGGCTCTATCTCCTGACAGAGAGCGCCCCGCCTGGCAAGCCTGTTGCGCGGCGCGCCAGGGCCCGCCGCCTGGGCGCGGCCATGGCGTTGGCCATGCACGGGAAATGCGCAAATTTACCCCTTGGAAACCCCGGCTATCTGCCCTAAGTAGGGCTGCGGAATAAAGCGTGCGATTCGTCGTGCGCTTTATTTCGTTTCGTCCAAGACGGTGGGTGGCGCCATATGGCGTCTTAATTCCCTGCCTGAGACGGGTAGACCAAAGAATTTCGAGGGTCCCGCCCTCGGGCGCATTTTGGCCAATCCCGTAAAAACGGACCTGAACGCCGGGGTTGTTGCCTCGGCAAATATGAGCCGGGGTGAGATATCACCCCAAACTTGGAGAGAACTGTGGATAGAGCCCAGAAAGAGAAAGTGGTCGAGGAACTCGGCCAAATCTTCGAAAGCTCTGGCGTCGTAGTGGTTTCGCACTACGCCGGTCTGACAGTTGCCGAGATGCAGGACCTTCGCGCACGTGCTCGTGACGCGGGTGGCGCCGTGCGTGTTGCCAAGAACAGGCTCGCCAAAATCGCCCTTGAGGGTAAGCCGTGTGAAAGCATGGCCGACCTGCTGACGGGGATGACCGTTCTGACCTATTCCGAAGACCCCGTGGCAGCAGCCAAGGTGGCCGAGGACTATGCCAAGGAAAACGACAAGTTCGAAATCCTTGGCGGTGCAATGGGCGAGAACGCACTGGACCGTGCTGGTGTTACAGCCGTGTCGAAAATGCCGTCGCGTGAAGAGCTTATTGCTACGATCGCCGGTATGCTTGGCGCGCCTGCTTCGAACATCGCCGGTGCAATTGGCGCACCTGCAAGCAACATCGCAAGCATCCTTTCCACCATCGAAGAGAAGGCGGAAGCTGCGTAAGCGGTTGGCACTGAATGATCTGCGTAGGGTAGCTACCCTGACGTTGGAACACACACTGTAAAACGGAAAGAGCTAATACAATGGCTGATCTGAAAGCACTCGCAGAAAGCATCGTGGGTCTGACCCTGCTGGAAGCACAAGAACTGAAAACCATCCTCAAAGACGAATACGGCATCGAGCCCGCAGCAGGCGGCGCAGTTGTCATGGCAGCTGGCGGCGACGCCGGTGGCGCAGCCGAGGAAGAAAAAACCGAATTCGACGTCGTTCTGAAGAACGCCGGCGCATCGAAAATCAACGTCATCAAAGAAGTTCGCGGCATCACCGGCCTGGGCCTGAAAGAAGCCAAGGAACTGGTCGAAGCCGGCGGCAAGATCAAAGAAGGCGTGGACAAAGCAGAAGCAGAAGACATCAAAGGCAAGCTGGAAGCAGCTGGCGCCGAAGTCGAGCTGGCCTAAGCTTGGTCTCAGGTGCATCGCTGATGCGCCGCAAAATTTGGCTGGACCCGGAGAAATCCGGGTTCAGCCGAACCTGTCTTAGAAAGGGCCTCATGCAAAGGGGCGTTTTCTAAGACGCGGTTCGCGGATCGGGAGGCCGCCACTCGGGACGGTGGCCATGAATTGATCCGGACGTGTCGTCTCTAATGTGCAAGGCGCCGGGGCCCGACGGTGTCTTTGCCCGCTGAGAACATCGAAAGGTGACATCTGACATGGCTCAAACGTTCCTTGGCCAGAAACGTCTTCGGAAATATTACGGCAAAATCCGCGAAGTGCTGGAGATGCCGAACCTCATCGAGGTACAGAAATCTTCTTATGACCTTTTCCTGCGCTCCGGCGATGCAGAACAGCCCTCTGATGGCGAAGGCATCAACGGTGTGTTCCAGTCGGTCTTCCCGATCAAGGATTTCAACGAAACCTCCGTTCTGGAATTCGTGAAATACGATCTGGAGAAACCGAAATACGACGTCGAAGAGTGCATGCAGCGCGACATGACCTACAGCGCGCCGCTGAAGGTCACCCTGCGTCTGATCGTGTTTGATGTCGACGAGGACACCGGCGCGAAATCGGTCAAGGACATCAAGGAACAGGACGTGTTCATGGGCGACATGCCCCTGATGACGCCGAACGGCACCTTTGTCGTCAACGGCACCGAACGCGTGATCGTGTCCCAGATGCACCGGTCGCCCGGTGTGTTCTTTGACCACGACAAGGGCAAGACCCATTCCTCGGGCAAGCTGTTGTTTGCCTGCCGCATCATCCCGTACCGCGGCAGCTGGCTGGACTTTGAGTTCGACGCCAAGGACATCGTTTTTGCCCGTATCGACCGTCGCCGCAAACTGCCTGTGACCACCCTGCTTTATGCGCTGGGTCTGGACCAGGAAGCGATCATGGACGCGTATTACAAAACCGTGTCCTACAAGCTGGACAAGAAAAAGGGCTGGATCACCCCGTTCTTCCCCGAGCGCGTGCGCGGCACCCGCCCGACCTATGATCTGGTTGATGCCAAATCCGGTGAAGTGATCGCCGAGGCGGGCAAGAAAGTCACCCCGCGCGCGGTCAAAAAGCTGATCGACGAGGGCAATGTCACGGACCTGCTGGTTCCGTTTGACAATATCGTCGGCAAGTTCGTCGCCAAGGACATCATCAACGAGGAAAACGGCGCGATCTATGTCGAAGCCGGTGATGAGCTGACCCTGGAATACGACAAGGACGGCGACCTGATCGGCGGCACCGCGAAAGAACTGATCGACGCAGGCATCACCGACATTCCGGTTCTGGACATCGACAACGTCAATGTCGGCCCCTACATGCGCAACACCATGGCGCAGGACAAGAACATGAACCGCGAAAGCGCGCTCATGGATATCTACCGCGTCATGCGTCCGGGCGAGCCGCCCACCGTCGAGGCCGCGTCGGCCCTGTTCGACACCCTGTTCTTCGACAGCGAGCGGTATGACCTGTCCGCCGTTGGCCGCGTAAAGATGAACATGCGCCTGGCGCTGGACGCGCCGGACACCATGCGCACCCTGCGCCGCGAAGACATCGTGGCCTGCATCAAGGCGCTGGTGGAACTGCGCGACGGCAAAGGCGACGTGGACGATATCGACCACCTCGGCAACCGTCGTGTGCGTTCGGTCGGCGAACTGATGGAGAATCAGTACCGCGTCGGTCTGCTGCGCATGGAACGCGCGATCAAAGAGCGTATGTCGTCGGTCGAGATCGACACCGTCATGCCGCAGGATCTGATCAATGCGAAACCGGCCGCCGCTGCTGTCCGTGAATTCTTCGGCTCGTCGCAGCTGTCGCAGTTCATGGACCAGACCAACCCTCTGTCCGAGGTGACCCACAAACGCCGTCTTTCGGCGCTTGGCCCGGGTGGTCTGACGCGCGAGCGTGCGGGCTTTGAGGTGCGCGACGTACACCCGACCCATTATGGCCGGATGTGCCCGATTGAAACGCCCGAAGGTCCGAACATCGGTCTGATCAACAGCCTCGCTACCTTTGCCCGCGTGAACAAGTATGGCTTCATCGAAACACCGTACCGCGTTGTCAAAGAGCGTCAGGTGACCGATGAGGTCCACTACATGTCCGCGACCGAGGAAATGCGTCACACCGTGGCGCAGGCCAACGCGCAGCTGGACGAAAGCGGTAAGTTCAAGAACGATCTGGTGTCGACCCGTCAGTCCGGCGACTACACCCTTGCGCCGTCCGAAAATGTGGACCTGATCGACGTGTCGCCCAAACAGCTGGTGTCTGTTGCGGCCTCGCTGATCCCGTTCCTTGAAAACGACGACGCCAACCGCGCTCTGATGGGCTCGAACATGCAACGTCAGGCGGTTCCGCTCTTGCGGGCCGAGGCGCCGCTGGTCGGTACCGGGATCGAGGAAAAGGTCGCGATCGACTCGGGTGCTGCGATTCAGGCGAAACGCGCCGGTATCATCGACCAGGTCGATGCCCAGCGTATCGTTATCCGCGCCACCGAGGATCTGGAACTGGGCGACGCTGGCGTTGACATCTATCGTCTGCGCAAATTCCAGCGTTCGAACCAGAACACCTGCATCAACCAGCGTCCGCTGATCAAGGTGGGTGACACCGTCCGCAAGGGCGAGGTCATCGCCGATGGTCCGTCGACCGATATGGGTGAACTGGCCCTTGGTAAGAACGTGGTCGTCGCGTTCATGCCGTGGAACGGTTACAACTACGAAGACTCGATCCTGATCTCGGAACGTATCGCGCGTGACGACGTCTTTACCTCGGTCCATATCGAGGAGTTTGAAGTCGCCGCCCGTGACACCAAGCTGGGTCCGGAAGAGATCACCCGCGACATCCCGAACGTCGGTGAAGAAGCGCTGCGCAACCTCGACGAGGCAGGCATCGTTTACATCGGCGCGGATGTTGAGCCGGGCGATATTCTGGTCGGCAAGATCACTCCGAAGGGCGAAAGCCCGATGACCCCGGAAGAAAAGCTGCTGCGCGCCATCTTTGGTGAAAAAGCATCTGACGTGCGCGACACCTCGCTGCGCGTGAAGCCGGGCGATTACGGTACGGTCGTTGAGGTCCGCGTTTTCAACCGTCACGGCGTCGAGAAAGACGAGCGTGCGCTGCAGATCGAGCGTGAGGAAGTCGAACGTCTGGCCCGTGACCGGGATGACGAGCTGGCGATCCTTGACCGCAACATCTATGCGCGTCTGCAAGGCCTGATCCTGGGTAAAACCGCTGTCAAAGGCCCGAAAGGCGTCAAGGCAGGATCGGTGATCACCGAGGAACTGCTGGAAACCCTGACCCGCGGTCAGTGGTGGCAGCTGGCGCTGGAAGGCGAGCAGGACGCACAGATCGTCGAAGCTCTGAACGAGCAGTACGAAGTGCAAAAGCGTGCTCTGGACGCCCGTTTCGAAGACAAGGTCGAAAAGGTCCGCCGTGGCGACGACCTGCCGCCGGGTGTGATGAAGATGGTCAAAGTCTTCATCGCCGTGAAGCGTAAGCTGCAGCCGGGCGACAAGATGGCCGGTCGTCACGGGAACAAGGGTGTGATCTCCAAGGTTGTTCCGATGGAAGACATGCCGTTCCTGGCCGATGGTACGCCGGTAGACTTCTGTCTGAACCCGCTGGGTGTGCCTTCGCGTATGAACGTTGGTCAGATCCTTGAAACCCACATGGGTTGGGCCGCACGCGGTCTGGGTCTGAACATCGACGACGCCTTGGGTGAATACCGCCGTTCCGGCGACCTGACCCCGGTGCGCGAAGCGATGAAGCTGGCCTATGGCGAGGATGTCTACGAAGAAGGCATCACCGGTCTGGACGAGGATGGCCTGATCGAGGCTGCGGGCAATGTGACCCGCGGTGTTCCGATCGCAACCCCGGTCTTTGACGGCGCCAAAGAGGCTGATGTCAACGACGCGCTGGTGCGGGCGGGCTTCTCGGAAAGCGGTCAGTCGGTTCTGTTCGACGGTCGTACCGGTGAGCAGTTTGCACGCCCCGTAACCGTTGGCATCAAGTACCTGCTGAAACTGCACCACCTGGTGGATGACAAGATCCACGCGCGTTCGACCGGGCCGTACAGCCTGGTTACCCAGCAGCCGCTGGGTGGTAAGGCGCAGTTCGGTGGTCAGCGCTTTGGTGAGATGGAAGTCTGGGCTCTGGAAGCTTACGGCGCCGCCTACACCCTGCAGGAGATGTTGACCGTGAAATCGGATGACGTCGCCGGCCGGACCAAGGTCTATGAGTCGATCGTCAAGGGCGAGGATAACTTTGAAGCGGGCGTACCGGAATCGTTCAACGTTCTGGTTAAAGAAGTCCGTGGCCTCGGCCTGAATATGGAACTCCTGGATGCGGAGGTTGAGGAGTAAGGGCGTTGCCCTTTCTCCCGTCCCCCCTTCCGCAAGATTTGAGGTAACAAATGAACCAGGAAATCACCAACAACCCGTTCAACCCGCTGACGCCCCCGAAGGTCTTTGACGAGATTAAGGTCTCGCTGGCGTCGCCCGAGCGGATCCTGTCTTGGTCCTATGGCGAGATCAAGAAACCCGAAACCATCAACTACCGGACGTTCAAGCCTGAACGTGACGGCCTGTTCTGCGCGCGTATCTTTGGCCCGATCAAAGATTACGAATGTCTGTGCGGCAAATATAAGCGGATGAAGTATCGCGGCGTTGTCTGCGAAAAGTGTGGCGTGGAAGTCACCCTGCAAAAAGTCCGCCGCGAGCGTATGGGCCATATCGAACTGGCCGCGCCTGTTGCACATATCTGGTTCCTGAAGTCGCTGCCGTCCCGCATCGGTCTGATGCTGGACATGACGCTGCGCGATCTGGAACGCGTTCTGTACTTTGAAAACTATGTCGTCATCGAGCCCGGTCTGACCGACCTGACCTATGGCCAGATGCTGACCGAAGAAGAGTACATGGATGCGCAGGATGCCTATGGCATGGACGCGTTCACCGCGAATATCGGTGCCGAAGCCATCCGTGAGATGCTGGCCCAGATCGATCTGGAAGCCGAAGCCGAGCAGCTGCGCGCTGATCTGGCCGAAGCAACCGGCGAACTGAAGCCCAAAAAGATCATCAAGCGTCTGAAGGTTGTTGAATCCTTCCTCGAGTCGGGCAACCGGCCCGAGTGGATGGTGATGACCGTGATCCCGGTCATTCCGCCAGAACTGCGTCCGCTGGTTCCGCTGGATGGTGGCCGTTTCGCGACCTCGGATCTGAACGATCTGTATCGCCGCGTCATCAACCGGAACAACCGTCTGAAGCGTCTGATCGAACTGCGCGCGCCTGACATCATCGTCCGCAACGAAAAGCGGATGCTGCAGGAATCTGTTGACGCTCTGTTCGACAACGGCCGTCGTGGCCGCGTGATCACCGGCGCCAACAAGCGTCCGCTGAAATCGCTGTCGGACATGCTGAAAGGGAAACAGGGTCGTTTCCGTCAGAACCTTTTGGGGAAACGCGTCGACTTCTCGGGCCGTTCGGTCATTGTGACCGGTCCGGAACTCAAGCTGCACCAGTGTGGCCTGCCCAAGAAGATGGCGCTGGAGCTGTTCAAGCCGTTCATCTACTCGCGCCTTGAAGCCAAGGGTCTGTCTTCGACCGTGAAACAGGCGAAGAAGCTGGTCGAGAAAGAGCGCCCCGAAGTGTGGGATATCCTTGACGAGGTGATCCGCGAACACCCTGTCATGCTGAACCGTGCGCCGACGCTGCACCGTCTTGGCATTCAGGCGTTCGAGCCGGTCCTGATCGAAGGTAAAGCCATTCAGCTGCACCCGCTGGTCTGTTCGGCCTTTAACGCCGACTTCGACGGTGACCAGATGGCCGTTCACGTGCCCCTCAGCCTTGAGGCGCAGCTGGAAGCGCGCGTTCTGATGATGTCGACGAACAACGTTCTGTCGCCTGCAAACGGCGCGCCGATCATCGTTCCGTCGCAGGATATGATCCTGGGTCTCTACTATGTGACCCTGGAACGCGAAGGCATGCCGGGCGAAGGCAAAATCTTTGGCTCGATCGACGAGGTTCAGCATGCGCTGGACGCGGGTGAGGTGCATCTGCACACGAAAATCACCGCGCGGATCACGCAGATCGACGACGAAGGCAACGAGGTTCAGAAACGGTTTGAAACCACACCGGGCCGTGTGCGCCTGGGTGCATTGCTGCCGATGAACAACAAGGCGCCGTTCGAACTGGTCAACCGCCTGCTGCGGAAGAAAGAAGTGCAGCAGGTGATCGACACTGTCTACCGTTACTGCGGTCAGAAAGAGTCGGTCATCTTCTGTGACCAGATCATGTCGATGGGCTTCAAAGAAGCGTTCAAGGCGGGCATCTCGTTCGGTAAGGACGACATGGTCATTCCGAATGACAAGTGGGGCATCGTCGATGAAACCCGCGGTCAGGTGAAGGACTTTGAACAGCAGTACATGGACGGCCTGATCACTCAGGGCGAAAAGTACAACAAGGTTGTCGATGCCTGGTCCAAGTGTAACGACCGCGTGACCGAAGCAATGATGAGCACGATCTCGGATGTTGCCAAGGACGAAGACGGGTCCGACAAGGAACCGAACTCGGTCTACATGATGGCCCACTCCGGTGCGCGTGGCTCGGTCACTCAGATGAAACAGCTGGGCGGTATGCGCGGCCTGATGGCCAAGCCGAACGGTGACATCATCGAGACGCCGATCATCTCGAACTTTAAGGAAGGTCTGACCGTTCTCGAGTACTTCAACTCGACCCACGGTGCCCGTAAGGGTCTGTCGGACACCGCTCTGAAGACGGCGAACTCGGGTTACCTGACCCGTCGTCTGGTGGACGTGGCGCAAGACTGTATCGTGCGTGAGATCGACTGTGGCACCGAACGTGCGATCACGGCCGAAGCCGCCGTGAACGACGGTGAGGTTGTCGCCTCGCTGGCCGAACGCGTGCTGGGCCGTGTCTCGGCCGACGATGTTCTGCGTCCGGGAACGGATGAGGTCATCGTCGCTGCCGGTCAGCTGATCGACGAGCGTATGGCCGACGCGATCGACGAGGCCGGTGTTGCTTCGATGCGCATCCGTTCGCCTCTGACCTGCGAGTCCGAGGAAGGCGTCTGTGCCACCTGCTATGGTCGTGACCTTGCGCGCGGCACCATGGTGAACACGGGCGAGGCTGTCGGCATCATCGCTGCCCAGTCCATCGGTGAACCCGGTACACAGCTGACCATGCGGACCTTCCACATCGGTGGTGTTGCACAAGGTGGTCAGCAATCGTTCCAGGAAGCCAGCCAGGAAGGTGTCGTATCCTTCGAGAACCCGCAGATCCTGATCAATGCCGCAGGCGAAAGCCTGGTCATGGGCCGGAACATGAAGCTGGTGATCAAGGACGAACACGGCGAAGAGCGCGCCAGCCACAAGCTGGGCTACGGCTCCAAGCTGTTCGTCAAGGATGGCGCAACAGTGGCCCGCGGCGACAAACTGTTCGAGTGGGACCCCTACACCCTGCCGATCATCGCCGAGAAAGCCGGTACCGCGAAATACGTTGATCTGGTCTCGGGCATCGCTGTCCGCGACGAGACCGACGATGCAACCGGCATGACCCAGAAAATCGTGATCGACTGGCGCGCGGCCCCCAAGGGCAGCGACCTCAAGCCCGAGATCATTCTGGTCGGCGAAGATGGAGAGCCGGTCCGCAACGATGCGGGCAACCCGGTTCACTATCCGATGTCGGTTGACGCGATTCTGTCGGTAGAAGACGGCCAGCAGATCGAAGCCGGTGACGTGGTTGCGCGTATCCCGCGTGAAGGTGCCAAGACCAAGGACATCACCGGTGGTCTGCCGCGTGTGGCCGAACTGTTCGAGGCACGTCGTCCGAAAGATCACGCGATCATCGCAGAAGCCGATGGTTACGTGCGCTTTGGCCGCGACTACAAGAACAAGCGCCGCATCAGCATCGAACCGGCTGACGAGTCCATGGAGACCATCGAATACATGGTACCCAAGGGCAAGCACATCCCGGTCGCCGAAGGTGACTTCATCCAGAAGGGTGAATACCTGATGGACGGTAACCCGGCCCCGCATGACATCCTGTCCATCATGGGTGTCGAAGCGCTGGCGGATTACATGATCGACGAAGTGCAGGACGTCTATCGTCTGCAGGGCGTGAAGATCAACGACAAGCACATCGAAGTCATCGTGCGCCAGATGCTGCAAAAGTGGGAGATCCTGGATTCAGGCGACAGCACCCTGCTCAAGGGCGAACATGTCGACAAACAGGAATTCGACGCGGCGAACGAAAAGGTTCTGGCGCGCGGCGGACGTCCCGCGCAGGGCGAACCGATCCTGCTGGGCATCACCAAGGCTTCGTTGCAGACTCGGTCGTTCATCTCGGCGGCATCGTTCCAGGAAACCACCCGCGTGCTGACCGAAGCCTCGGTTCAGGGCAAGAAAGACAAGCTGGTTGGCCTGAAAGAGAACGTCATCGTTGGCCGCCTGATCCCGGCCGGTACCGGCGGGGCAACTCAGCGTGTCCGTCACATTGCCCAAAGCCGTGACAACGTCGTGATCGAGGCCCGTCGCGAAGAGGCGGAAGCCGCAGCCGCGCTGGCGGCCCCGGTTCTGGATGACGACATGATCGGTGACGAGCTGGACGTTCTGGTGGAAACACCCGAAAGCCGCGAATAATCGACGCTTATAGAAACAGATCAGGCCCCGCAGTTTTCTGCGGGGCCTTTTCATTTGCGGCCTACTCAGGGGCGGGCATGTACCTGTCTGACCCTGGCCTGGTCCATGGCAAACCGGGCGATGAACTCGCCTTCCTGATCGGCATCAAGAGGCAGGACATTGGCCTGGCTGTGTCGTGCATGCGGCGAGTCGTTGAACCGGCTGAGGGTACGGACCCACATCGGTGCGTCAGGGTAGCTGATGACCGGCATGAAATTCCCGATCCGGTGATGGGCGAAATTCATGATCGTCAGGGGGCATCCGCCACTGACATACATCCCGAACCCGACACCCAAAAGGGCCCGGTACACCCGCGCGGCCTGAATGCCGTTTGCGTCAAGCCGGGCGAAAAAACCGCAATTGAAATCAATTGCCACCGTCTTGTTGTTGTCCATCAGCCCCTTGCCTTCGCGGGCGGCAATGCGCAACCGCTCGACAAAATCCACTGAAACCGCATCGTCATCGTCATGCCGGAACTGCAGGCAGGGCGCATCCGGGTCGGCCCGCGCACCGTTGAGGATTTCCTTCATCACCTTGCGGTGCCGGTCCGGCGGTCTGGACACGATCCGAACCTGTTTCAGGTTCGCCGTCAGGTCATGCAACCGGTCGAACGCGGCGCGGGGCAGGCAGTCGCCAATGACAACCAGCAATTCGAAATCGCCGTCGGTCTGTTCCCGGAAACAGGGCAGGGTGGCGGTTTCGAACAGCCGAAACCGTTCTTCCAGCCGTTCGGGGTCGTAAAGATAGCGCCGGCGGTCCTCGATGGTTTCATGCTCGACTTGAAATCCGCCAAGGGCAGGATAGGAAAAGCGGCACAGGCCGATGACTTGCATGGTTCATCCGTTGTCAGGGGTCTTGTCGGGACTATGCATTTCCCGGAGCATCCCCGCAACCAATGCCGAAATCGCCTGTTTTCGATGGCCTGACGCCCAGGCCGCGTGCCCGATGCCAGCCGGGGCCGGTGGGCTGTTGACAGCGCGCCCGCAACCCCCTATTACGCGCGTCATCTCGGTGCCGGGGGCCGCCCCAAAACCGATTCCAGTAATGAACTGGTCAAGGCCCGGACAATTTTGCAGTTCGCGCCCTCTGAGAAACAACCGCGTCGTTCACCTCGGAATGGGAACGTTCGCGGGTTTTGCGCTTGTGGACGCATAAGTGCAGCAAGTTTAACCGCACGCAATGCGCGTGCATGTCATGTGTGTTGCAAAACGGGGAAAGAACCGGAATGCCAACTATTCAACAGCTGATCCGCAAACCGCGGCAGCCCAAAGTAAAACGCTCAAAGTCCATGCACCTGGAGCAGTGCCCGCAGAAACGCGGCGTCTGCACCCGCGTGTACACCACCACACCGAAAAAGCCGAACTCGGCTATGCGTAAGGTTGCCAAGGTGCGCCTGACCAACGGGTTCGAGGTCATCTCGTACATCCCCGGTGAAAGCCACAACCTGCAGGAACACTCGGTTGTTCTGATCCGTGGCGGCCGTGTGAAAGACCTTCCCGGTGTGCGTTACCACATCCTGCGCGGTGTTCTGGATACTCAGGGCGTCAAAGACCGTAAGCAACGTCGTTCGAAATACGGCGCGAAGCGTCCCAAGTAAGAAGGAGAGGCTGATATGTCACGTCGTCACGCCGCCGAAAAACGCGAAGTCCTGCCTGACGCCAAATTTGGCGACAAGGTTCTGACCAAATTCATGAACAACCTGATGATCGACGGCAAAAAGTCGGTCGCAGAGCGCATCGTCTACAACGCCTTTGACCGCGTTGAAGGCAAGATCAAACGCGCTCCTGTCGAAGTGTTCCACGAAGCGCTCGACAACATCAAGCCGTCGGTCGAGGTTCGCTCGCGCCGGGTTGGTGGTGCAACCTATCAGGTTCCGGTCGAAGTGCGCCCCGAGCGCCGCGAAGCTCTGGCCATCCGCTGGCTGATCACCGCCGCGCGCGGCCGCAACGAAAACACCATGGAAGAACGCCTCGCCGGTGAACTGCTGGATGCTGTACAATCCCGCGGTACTGCCGTTAAGAAGCGCGAAGACACCCACAAGATGGCCGAGGCGAACAAAGCCTTCAGCCATTACCGCTGGTAATTCTAGAGGCTTATCCAAATGGCACGCGAATATCCGCTCGAACTGTACCGTAACTTCGGTATCATGGCGCACATCGACGCAGGTAAGACCACCTGCTCGGAGCGTATCCTGTTTTACACCGGCAAATCCCACAACATCGGTGAGGTGCACGATGGTGCAGCCACCATGGACTGGATGGAGCAGGAGCAGGAACGCGGCATCACCATCACTTCGGCTGCGACCACCACTTTCTGGGAGCGCACCGAGGACGGTCAGACCGCAGAAACCCCCAAGCACCGCCTGAACATCATCGACACCCCCGGCCACGTTGACTTCACCATCGAAGTTGAACGCTCGCTGGCGGTTCTCGACGGTGCCGTCTGCGTTCTGGACGCAAACGCCGGTGTTGAACCCCAAACCGAAACCGTGTGGCGTCAGGCTGACCGCTACAAGGTTCCGCGTATGGTTTTCGTCAACAAGATGGACAAGATCGGCGCAGACTTCTTCAACTGCGTTCGCATGATCGAAGACCGCACCGGCGCACGTGCTGTTCCGGTTGGTATTCCGATCGGCGCCGAGAACGAGCTGGAAGGTCTGATCGACCTGGTCACCATGGAAGAATGGCTGTGGCAGGGCGAAGATCTGGGCGCAAGCTGGATCAAAGCTCCGATCCGCGACAGCCTGAAAGACATGGCTGACGAATGGCGCGGCAAGATGATCGAAGCGGCCGTCGAAATGGACGACGACGCGATGATGGAATACCTGGAAGGCAATGAGCCCGACGTTCCGACCCTGCGCGCCCTGCTGCGCAAAGGCACCCTGGACATCGCGTTCGTTCCGGTTCTGGGTGGTTCGGCGTTCAAGAACAAAGGCGTTCAGCCGCTGCTCAACGCTGTGATCGACTATCTGCCCAGCCCGCTGGACGTTGTCGATTACATGGGCTTCAAACCCGGCGACGAGGAAGAAGTTCGTGACATCGCACGTCGTGCCGATGACAACATGGCCTTCTCGGGCCTGGCGTTCAAAATCATGAACGACCCCTTTGTTGGCTCGCTGACCTTCACCCGGATCTACTCGGGCACCATGAACAAGGGTGACTCGATCCTGAACTCGACCAAAGGTAAGAAAGAGCGCATCGGTCGTATGATGATGATGCACTCGAACAACCGGGAAGAGATCGAAGAAGCGTTTGCAGGCGACATCATCGCGCTGGCGGGTCTGAAAGACACCACCACCGGTGACACCCTGTGTGACGCCAAGGAACCGGTGGTTCTGGAAACCATGACCTTCCCCGATCCGGTGATCGAGATCGCGGTCGAGCCCAAAACCAAGGGCGACCAGGAAAAGATGTCGCAAGGTCTGGCCCGTCTGGCCGCCGAAGACCCCTCGTTCCGTGTGGAAACCGACCTGGAATCGGGTCAGACCATCATGAAGGGCATGGGCGAACTTCACCTGGATATCCTGGTTGACCGTCTGAAGCGCGAGTTCAAGGTCGAAGCGAACATTGGTGCACCGCAGGTGGCCTATCGCGAAACCATCTCGATGCCGGTCGAACACACCTACACCCACAAGAAACAGTCGGGTGGTTCGGGTCAGTTCGGTGAGGTCAAGCTTGAGATCACTCCGACCGAGCCGGGCGAAGGTTACTCGTTCGAAAGCCGCATCGTTGGTGGTGCCGTTCCCAAGGAATACATCCCGGGTGTCGAAAAAGGCATCCAGTCGGTTATGGACAGCGGCCCTTTGGCTGGCTTCCCCGTGATCGACTTCAAGGTTGCCCTGCTGGACGGTAAGTTCCACGACGTTGACTCCAGCGTTCTGGCCTTCGAAATCGCAGGCCGTATGTGTATGCGTGAAGGCATGCGCAAAGCTGGCGCGAAACTGCTGGAACCGATCATGAAGGTCGAAGTGATCACCCCGGAAGAATATACCGGCGGTATCATCGGCGACCTGACCTCGCGTCGTGGCCAGGTGTCTGGTCAGGAACCGCGCGGCAACGCCATCGCGATCGACGCGTTTGTTCCGCTGGCGAACATGTTCGGCTACATCAACACCCTGCGTTCGATGTCGTCGGGCCGTGCCCAGTTCACCATGCAGTTCGACCACTACGATCCGGTTCCGCAGAACATCTCGGACGAGATCCAGGCGAAATACGCATAAGCGAAGATTTGAGGGAGCTCCGGTCGGGGGCTCCCTTCATTACCGACAAAGGAGGCCATCATGGCAAAGGAAAAGTTTGAGCGTACAAAACCGCACGTCAACATCGGCACGATTGGCCACGTTGACCATGGTAAAACCACGCTGACCGCAGCGATCACCAAGTATTTCGGTGACTTCAAAGCGTATGACCAAATCGACGGCGCGCCGGAAGAAAAAGCGCGCGGCATCACCATCTCGA
>NZ_JBSWYA010000005.1:0-301181 GCF_056160865.1 Ruegeria sp. ABD4_443
GTTCATCTTCGCTCCATAATGGCTTCGATGAACCAGAAATCCTCCGTTGTTCAAACCCCTAAATTTGTCCGGTGGGCGCTGACGTCAGACAATCTGGACACCGTGTGGCTCCAGCCGTTTCCGGAGCCTGGAAACATAAACTTCGATCGCAGCTTCGCTGGTCTCTGTACCCGTACCGTAAACAAAACTCAGCAGCGCATCCTTGGAGACCAGCCGTCCTATGTTGTTGACCAGACACTCAAACACGGCCAGCTCTTTGCGCGGGATATCCAACGGTTCCCCAGAGGCCCGCAGAGTACGGCTGGTTCTTTCGAACTCGACCTCGCCGATGGTGTCGGACGTGGCGGGTATTTCTCCTCGACGAACCAGAGCTTAAATTCTGGCCAGAAGCTCTGCCATTTCAAAGGGTTTGCCCACGTAGTCATCGGCACCTGCATTCAAACCGGCAACCGTATCTTCGACTTCTTTGCGCGCAGTCAGGATCAGAACGGGCGTATTGTCGCCTCGATTGCGCATTTTCTGCAAAAGCTCCAGACCCGACATCCCCGGCAGCCCAAGGTTTAATATGACAAGATTGACATTTGCTGTGGCCAAGTAGCTGTCTGCGTCATACCCATCATGGAACACGTCGACGCCATGGCCTTCGTCAACCAAAACGCCAGAAATGGCCTCTGCAAGCCCTCGATTGTCTTCGACTATCGCTATCAGCATGTAACCCCTCCCGCATGCTGCATCCGACTTTATACACCAAGAAGCCTTTCGCGAAGCTTACACCGATTTCATGATTTCGTAAGGCTTTGAGGCTGCTCAGGGGACAAAGCTGCGCGAGGACGAACCAGGCGACATCTTCGGTGTCAGCCTCGCCGAGGCCCGAAAGATCATCGAAAGCTGGAGGGCCGATTACAACACACAGCGACCACCCACATCACTTGGGGGGGCTGGCTTATGCCGTTTTCGCCAATCTCAACCCTGCCGCCCATCCCGCTTTCGACATGCTCCGATTTGAGTGTGTTGCCGCGGTTTCCGGGTCGCTATTGATCAGGTTTTGCGCTGGCCGTTCCAGCCGGCAAGGCTGAAACATGCAAACAGGATTGCCGCGACGCAAACGATGGACGGGCCAGCGGGGGTGTCAAAGACATAGGCGGCGCGCAAGCCGGCCAGGGATGACACCGCACCGATGGCCGCCGCAATCAGGGCCATGGATTCGGGTGAGCGCGCAAGGCTGCGCGCGGCGGCTGCCGGGATGATCAACATGGCGGCGATCAGCAGAACACCCACCACCTTGATGGCCACGGCGACGGTAACCGCCAGAGACAACGTCAGGATCAACTGCTCGCGCTTGGGGTCAAAGCCGCTGGCATAGGCCAGTTCCTCGTTCATGGTTGCCGTCAGCAGTTGCGACCAGCGCCACGTTATCAGGGCAACGACCAGCGCGGCCCCGCCCCAGATCACGACCAGGTCGCTGCGCGAAACCGCCAGGATGTCACCAAATAAATAGGCCATCAGATCGATGCGCACGCCCGACAGGAACGACACGGCAACAAGGCCAAAAGCCAGCGCCGAATGGGCCAGAACGCCCAGCAGCGTGTCCATCGCATAGCCGCGACCGGCCAACAGCGTCACGGTCAGGGCCATGATCAGGGCAACGGCAAGTGCGCCGGTGAACACGGACATCTGAAAGGTCAAGGACAGCGCGACACCCAGAATGGCGGCATGGGCGGTGGCGTCACCGAAATAGGCCATGCGGCGCCAAACGACGAAACACCCCAGCGGGGCCGCGGCAAAAGCCACGCCCACACCGGCCAGTGTCGCCCGGGTCATGAAATCATCCAGCATTATTCGGCGGCTTCCTGTGAATGGTCAGCATGATCGTGACCGTGATCGTGTTCATGGCGGTATAGCGCAAGCGCGCCGCCGGTTCCGGTTCCGAACAGGGCGCGGTATTCCGGTGCAGAGGCCACCACGGCCGGAGAGCCTTCGCAGCAGACATGCCCGTTCAGGCATATGACCCTGTCGGATGCGCTCATGACCACATGCAGTTCATGGCTGATCATCAGGACGGCACAACCGGTTTCGCGGCGCACAGTCTCGATCTGTTTGTAAAATGCTGCGGACCCCCGTTGGTCAAGGCCCTGGGTCGCTTCGTCCAAAAGCAGGATATCGGGTGTGTTGATCAGGGCGCGGGCCAACAGAACACGCTGAAACTGCCCCCCTGACAATTGGGACATCTGGCGACCAAGCAGGTCGGGAACACCGGCCGCCTCCAACGCGGACTTGCACGCGGGGCGGGACACACGGTGAGTCAGCCGCATGAACCGTTCAACGGTGATCGGCAGCGTCGGGTCGATATGCAGTTTCTGGGGCACATACCCGATCTTGAGCCCCGGTTTGCGGGTAACGTGGCCCTCGCAAAGTTTGGTTGCGCCGATGATCGCGCGCAAAAGGCTGGTTTTGCCCGACCCGTTCGGACCGACGATGGTGACGATCTCGCCGGGTTCAATCGACATGTTCACATGGCGCAAGACGGTGTTCGCGCCGTAGCGCACGCTTAGGTCTTCGGCGGTGATAAGTGTCATTTCTACGCCTTTTCGGAGCAGTCGGGGCAGATTCCCTCGGCTTCTACTACCGTTCGTTCGATCTCGAAACCCACTGCGCGCGCGGCATCGCCCAGGGCGCCTTTTGCCGGGGTCGAGCGGGTTTCGGCTACCGCGTCGCATTTTCTGCAGATCATGAATGCGGGCGAATGCGTGGCCCCGGGATGCGAACAGGCGATAAAGGCGTTCAAACGCTCGATCTTGTGTGCGAACCCGTTTTCCACGAGGAAATCCAGGGCCCGGTAGGCCACGGGTGGCTGCGACCCGAACCCCGCATCCCGCAACCGATCAAGTATTGCATAGGCGCCAAGTGCGCGGTGTTCCTGTAACAAAATCTCAAGAACCTTGCGCCTGACGGGGGTCAGCCGCAGCCCATCATCGCGGCACCGGTCTTCGGCAACGGCAAGTCCCGCTTCGACGCATGAGGCGTGATCATGCTTGTGAAACCCAACAAGGTTTGGGTCATCGGTCGGATTGCGCTGTATGTCGCTTGTCATGTTATTTCATATCATGTATGTGGCTCGCAATGTTATAAGATCACACAGAGGGCCCGATGTCCAGAAAGCTTCTTCCCGTTTCGATCACCGCTGCGTTGCTGGGCGGTACGGCCATTGCAGATGTGCCTAATGTCGCTGTTGATATTGCGCCGGTCCATTCTTTGGTGGCGCGTGTGATGGATGGTGTCGGTTCGCCGGACCTGATTGTTCCGGCTGGCGCGTCACCCCATGAATACAACTTGCGCCCGTCCGAGGCCGCGGCGCTGCAGAACGCCGATCTGGTGTTCTGGCTGGGCGAGGATCTGACGCCGTGGATGGAAGGCGCTATTGAAACGCTGTCGACTGGCGCGACTGTCACGGCCTTGCTGGAAGCGGATGAAACCGAGTTGCTGGACTTCCGCGAAAGCGCCTTGTTCGAAGCCCATGTTCATGGCGACGAAGATGGCCACGATGACCATGATCACGGCGACCACGCGGAACATGACCACGAAGGTCATGACGACCATGATCATGAAGACCACGACGACCATGCGGATCATGACGACCATGACCACGAAGATCACTCGGAACATGACCGCGGCGACCATGCAGATCATGATGACCATGATCACGACGACCATGCAGATCACGACCATGATCACGACGACCATGCGGATCACGACCATGACGATGCGCATGGAGAGGAACACAAGCATGATGATCATGCCGATCATGACCATGACGATCACGACGGACATGACGACCATGATCACGAAGATCATGCAGGCCATGACGATCACGAGGGTCACGCCCATGGCGAACATGACCCCCATGCCTGGCTTTCACCTGAAAATGCGGGCGCGTGGCTGAACCTGATCGCGGCGCAGCTTTCTGCGGCCGACCCGGACAATGCCAGCGCGTATTTCGCCAACGCAGCAGCCGCGCGCGAGGAACTGGTGGCACTGTCTGCGGACGTGGCTGCAACCCTTGAACCGGTGCGCGGCGGCAGCTTTGTCGTGTTCCACGATGCCTATCAGTATTTCGAACATGCATTCGATTTTCCTGCGGCTGGTGCAATCTCAATTGGCGACGCCTCGGACCCAAGCCCGGCGCGCATTGCCGAAATACACGGGCGGATCACCGATGAAGGTATCGACTGCGTTCTGACAGAGCCTCAGTTCAATCCGGGCATTGTTGAAACCGTTCTGGGTGGGACCGATGCGCAAACCGGCGTGATTGACCCGCTGGGATCGGGTATTGAGCCCGGGCCAGAGCTTTACCCGCAGGTCATCCGGTCAATCGGGCAAACTCTGGCCGAGTGTCTGTAACGCGACCCGGTCGCCCGATGGCAGGCAAGCTGCAATCGGGCGACCATCCAGCAGGAGCACCCCGTGACCACAGAAAAGATGTCTGATCCGCGCATGCCAGTGGCCGTTTTGACGGGCTTTCTGGGTGCGGGAAAGACAACGGTTTTGAACGCTGTGTTGTCGTCTTCCGGCGCGGGTCAGATCGCGGTGGTGGTCAATGAATTTGGCGAGGTCGGGTTGGACCACGACCTGATTGAATCGGTCGAAGACGAGATCGTCCTGATGCAATCGGGATGCCTGTGCTGTTCCGTTCGGGGGGATTTGTCCGAGACCCTGGTCAACCTGATCCAGCGTCGTGGGTCCGGTGGGCTGACTTTCGAAAGGATCGTCATTGAAACCACGGGCCTGGCCGATCCCGGCCCCATTCTTCAGACGCTGCTGGTCGATCCCGACCTGGCGCGCACGACCCGGTTGGACGGTTTGATAACGGTTGTCGATGCCGTCAACGGGCCGGCAACGCTGGACGCCCAGTTCGAAGCCGTTTCACAAGTGGCCATGGCCGACCTGATCCTGCTCAGCAAAACAGACCTGGTCTCGGCCGAGGCGGCGGACAGCTTTGCCCAACGGTTGCGGGGGTTGAACCCGACCGCCGAGATAAAGCGGCCCGCACAGGGCCAATTCGACGTAGACGGGTTGTGGCACACCAGTGGTTTGCGCGCAGGAGTGTCCAAAAAGGACGTGATCGCCTGGACGTCGCCCGCTGGGGCGACGCAAACAAACCCGCTGGACAATCTCTCGGGTCTTTCCCGGCCAGAAAAAGCGCAAAAGCCAGTGGTGCCGGTGCATGATACGCGTATCAGTTCCGTGTCGGTCATATTGGATGCGCCGTTGAAGGATGCCGCGTTTGATTTGTGGCTGGACACGCTGATTGCGCTAAAGGGGCCGGATATCCTGCGCGTCAAAGGTATCGTGTTTCTGGAAGGGACCGAGATGCCCTTTGTCTTTCATGGCGTGCAACAGATTTTTGATCCGCCGGTGCCGGTCAAGAACTGGACGGGCGATGACCGCCGGTCGCGTATCGTCATCATCGCCCGAGACCTGGACCGCCCCGGATTCAAGCAGAGCCTTGAAATGCTGCGGGCCCATCAGCCCGACGCGATTCAAGGCGACCAGGTGTTCATGACGCATGAGTGATGTCGTCTGCATTGGCGCGGCACGGCGCGGATGGGCGCCACGCGGCCCGAACCTCGGGTTGGGCGGCTTGCTTTGCCGCCATGCCAACAAGGTCGGCTGATGCCCCGCAATCTTGGCCAGACCAAACTGCGCAAACGACGCCGCGCCGAGAACCCGATGCGCGATTTCGACCAATTGCCGCCCGAGCTGCGCGCCTGGGTCGCCCAGGCGGCGATGCCCTGGCGTCCGCGTTCGGTCCAGCGGGCCTATCGGAACGCGTTGGCGCGGACCGGTGACAAAGACAGCGCCCTGCAAGAGCTTTGCCGCCTGGAAGCGGCGCAACTGGCCAAGGACACGGGCCTGGGTGCATGACCACGTCCCCGGCGCCCGCCCAAGGCAGAGGGCAGGCGACAGCGGATCACGCGGACCAGGATGTATTGCGGTTTCTGGGCAAAACCAGCGTCAGGCTGGCGCCTCGGTCCGCCTTGTCAATTGACACCTGACCACCGTGCCGCTGCATGACGGCGGCGACAATCGAAAGGCCCAGACCGCTTCCCGTTGACTGTTTCAGTTGCGAAAATCGACCGAATGCCGCGGTACTTTGATCGGGTGAAAGGCCGGTTCCGTTATCGGCGACGTTCAGCCTGACCTCGTTTTCGTCACAGCCAAGCGCAACGGAAATCCTGTCCATAACATCGCCCCCATGTTTGAGCGCATTGTCCAGCAGGTTCTTGATCGCCTCGCCCAAAAATACCGCATCCCCCGATATCGTGATAGGGTGGTCCGGCATTTCCACATCGAATTCGATGCCCTGTTCCAGGATGTGCACACCCATTTCGGCGCAAGCCTGTTCAACGACCGCCCGAAAATCGATGTCTTCCATCTGATCCTGTTGCGTCGGATGCCTGAGCCGTTCCAGGGAAAGCAACTGTTCGGCGACCATTGCCGAGTTTTTGGCAGCCAGCACCAGTTCCGCGATGCGTTGGTCCTTGTCGCGGTCGGTTTTTGCATCCTGCAACGCCTCGGCCATGGATTGAACGGCGGCTGCGGGATTACGCAATTGATGCGCGGCCTCCGAGATAAAGACCTGATGCGCGTTGATACTGTATTCCACCTGACCAAATAGCCGGTTCAGTGTCTTTACGATGCCCTGGACCTCGCCTGGGACGGTGCGTTTTATTTCGCTCAGGTCATCCGGCGACCGCAGGGCGATTGCATCTTGTAAATCAAGCAGGGGGCGCAGGCCGCGCGCGACGCCGAACCAGACGGCGATGGCGAGGGTGGCCAGCAAGACCCCCATAAGAACGACCGCGCGGATCGACAGTTCCCGCGCAAAGGCACTTCGGTCCGCAATCAGTTGCCACACCGTGACGGTTGCGTCCCCCACAAGGTTGGCCTGGGTCACGCGTTCGGTCATGCTGAGAACGCGCACCGGTTCGTCGCGGTAGATTGCCTCGAAAAAAGTGGGTTCATAGGGGTCCTGGTCGTCAGGTTTTGCGGTTCGCGGCGGATAGGCGTATCCGGTCACGTAAATGCCGCCGGGGCCAGTGACGTGATAAAAAACCTCGCCCCCTGATGCCTCGCGGATGATGTTGCGAGTCGATGGCAGCAGCGCATCCCCGTCGGAAACCGCGACATCGCGCGCGATTGCAAGGCCCGCAGCCAGCAAACTGTCGTCAAACAGCTCTTGCGCGGTTTTCTGGGCCACCGAAAAGCGCCAATACCCAAGTATGACCGCAAGCAGGACCAGCGGTGTCAGAATAAGGATGAACAACCTTAACCTGAGCGAGCCATGCCTGATCATTTCTCGACCTCAAGCAGGTATCCCAACCCTCGGGCCGTCTTGATCTTGATGCCCAGGTTTGCAAGCCGTTTGCGCAACCGTGAGACATGCGGTTCGACGGCGGTGTCTTCGACATCGGTTCCAACACCATAGACATAGTCGGTCAGCTGGCCCTTGGGGACAATCCTGCCGCGGCGTTCCAGAAGGCATTCCAGTACCGCCATTTCCCGGCGCGGGACGTCAAGAATGTCGCCATCGACCGTCACCTGCCGCGCGCCGCGGTCGAACTCCAGTTTGCCGATGGTTTCCCGCGTGCCGTAATCCAGCTGCTTGCGCCGCGAAAGGGCCCTGATGCGGGCTTCCAGCTCGTCCATTTCGAACGGTTTGATCAGGTAGTCATCCGCGCCCATGTCCAGACCCGATACCCGGTCTTTTGTGTCCGTGCGGGCCGTCAACAGGATTACCGGCACGCCATCGCCGCGATTGCGCAGCGATTTCAGGATCTCCAGCCCTGACCGACCGGGCAGGTTGATGTCCAGAACCACAAGGTCGGCACCTTCCTGTTCCAGGTACAGATCAGCCGCATCGCCATCGGACAGAACATCGGCCGCGTGACCGCGATCTCGCAGGCGATAGGCTATTGCATTGGCAAGAGGCTCATTATCTTCGACAATGACGATCCGCATCGGGTCTCCTGCAAGTTTCGCGCAAGGTTGACCTTTCATGTTCTTCAGATGGGAAGGGGAATCAACCCCACAGTTCTATTTGCGACCACGGTGGTGCGACTGGCACCTTCGTGGTTGTCTGGTCAACAGGGAGGAACCAATGACCATTTCCAACTTCACCCGTCGCGCCGTCGTGGGGCTGATCGCCGCCGCCGGTATCGCCGCCCCCGCCGCTGCCGAGGTTGATTTCTCGGGCAAGACAATCGAGTGGGTCATCCCGTTCTCGGAAACGGGTGGTTCGGCCAAATGGGCCAACTTCTTTGCGCCGCTTCTGTCCGAAGCGCTGCCCGGTCAGCCGACCGTCGTCGTGAAATTCATGCCGGGCGCAGGCTCGACCAAAGGCGCGAACTGGTTCCAGGAGCAAAAGCACGACGATGGTACGTTGCTGTTCGGCACTTCGGGATCGACACAGTTTCCCTATCTGCTGAGCGATCCGCGCGTGCGTTACGAATACAATGACTGGATCCCCGTCATGGCGTCGGGAACGGGCGGTGTTGCCTATCTGAACGCGGAAGACGGCGCCAAATTCGACGGTTCTGCGAATGCGCTTAAGGATACCAACTTTATCTACGGGTCGCAGGGCGCAACACGCCTCGACCTGGTGCCGCTGCTGGCGTGGCAAATGCTGGGCATGAACGTCGAGCCCGTTTTTGGCATCAAGGGTCGCGGTGACGGTCGTTTGATGTTCGAGCGTGGCGAAGCCAATATCGACTACCAGACGTCGTCAGGCTATCTTGGCGGTTCGGCCCCGTTGGTCGAGGCCGGTCAGGCCGTGCCGATGATGACCTGGGGCGCGCTGGATGCGGATGGCAACATTGTTCGCGACCCGACGTTCCCTGATATCCCGACCTTCAAGGAAGTGTGCGAAGCCACCGATGGCTGTGAAACCAGCGGACCGGCCTGGGACGCGTGGAAAGCCTTCTTTGTCGCCGGGTTCCCGGTTCAGAAACTGGCCTTTGTGCCGGGCGATACGCCTCAGGAAATCGTTGACGCCTATACTGAGGCATTCCAGGCCGTGACCGAGCGTGCGGACTTTGCCGAGATCTCGTCCAAGCGCGTCGGCAAATACCCTGTCTTCGTTGGCGACGGGTCCAAGGCGGCGCTGCAGACCGCGACCAACGTTGACGACAGTGCCAAGGAATATGTGTTGAACTGGCTCAAAGAAGCCTATGGCGTCGAGCTGAACTAAGCTGGCCACTCACGGCGCGTGCCCGGATTGCCGGGCACGCGTTTTTCTCTTTTCCAAACAGAATGAAAGGCGGCCGTTATGGACGTTTTCGCCACAGCTTTGCCCGCGCTCGGCGACGCGTGGGGCCTGATCCTGCAACCCATCGTTTTGGGTTATCTCGTGCTCGGCGTTGTCATGGGGTTGGCCGTGGGCGTCTTTCCGGGGCTTGGCGGCATTGCCGGTCTGTCCCTGCTGCTGCCGTTCATGTTTGGAATGGACCCGATCCTGGGGTTGGCACTGATGATCGGGATGGTTGCAGTTGTTCCGACATCAGACACGTTTGCCTCGGTTCTTATGGGTATTCCCGGCAGTTCGGCGTCACAGGCTACCGTCCTTGACGGTTTTCCGATGGCCAAGAAAGGCGAGGCGGCGCGGGCCCTGTCTGCGGCCTTTGCCTCATCTTTGTTTGGCGGTTTGGTGGGGGCGACCTTCCTGACCATGTTCATTCTGGTCGCGCGTCCGATCGTTCTGGCCTTTGGCCTGCCTGAAATGCTGATGATCACCATTCTGGGCTTGTCGATGGTGGCGATCCTGGCCGGTCGTATTCCCCTGAAAGGCGTTGCTGCCGCCGGGCTGGGTCTGATGATCGGCACCATCGGCGAAGCGGATGCCGGCGGGTCCCTGCGTATGGCGACCTATGACATTCCCTACCTGACGGATGGCCTGAAGCTGGTCATTGTGGGACTGGGCATTTTTGCCGTTCCCGAGATTGTCTCCCTGCTGCGTCAGGATCGGTCTATTGCCCAGGGGGCCTCGTTGGGGGCCGGGTGGCTGGACGGGGTCAGGGACTGGGCGGCCAATATCTGGCTGTCGGTGCGCTGTTCGATCATCGGTGTGGTCGTGGGCGTCATTCCCGGTCTTGGCGGCTCGGTCGTCGATTGGATCGCTTATGGCCATTCGGTGCAGACGACCAAGGACAAAAGCAATTTCGGCAAGGGCGAGGTTCGCGGCGTCATCGGCCCGGAAAGCTCGAACAACGCGAAAGAGGGTGGCGGACTGGTGCCGACCCTGCTGTTTGGTATCCCCGGTTCGGGGTCGATGGCGATCTTTATCGGCGCGGTTGCCCTGCTGGGTTCGGGCGATATCGAGGTTGGCCCGAGCATGCTGAAAGACAATCTGGACATCACCTATTCGATTGTCTGGCTGCTGGCGCTGGCCAATGTCGTTGGCACCATTCTGTGCATCGCGGCCTCGGGCGGGATTGCCAAGCTGACCACGATCCGCTTCACCTATCTTGCGCCGTTCCTGTTCATGCTGATTAGCTTTGCGGCCTTTCAGTCCGGCCAGAATTTCGAAGACCTTCTGGCGCTGTTCGCAATCGGCCTTATCGGCATTTTCCTGCGCCGGTTCGACTGGTCGCGCCCGGCCTTCCTGATCGGCTTTGTTCTGTCCAACCCGGTTGAAAAGTTCACCAACCAGGCGTTTCAGATTGCATCCTTCCGGTTCCGCAAAAGCTTTGGTGAGGGCATGGAATATGTCTTCAGCCCGATCGTGATCGTGCTGATCGTCATTACGGTTGCATCGGTCATTCTGGGCATACGTCAGGCCAAGATGATCATGGCCGAAGGCGAAGTGCAGTCCGGCAGCAAACGCGCGCCGCTGGTCTTTTTGCTGGTGATCGTGGCCTATCTGATCGTTGCGCTGGTCAATGCCAACATGATCCCGGATTACAACATGACCGACAAGATCATCCCGCTGGTGGTCGGTTGCGTCGCGCTGTTCTGCTGTGTTGTGCTGCTGATCCAGATGATGCGGCGCCCGGAAGGCGACGCCATCTTTGCCGACAAGGAAATCGCCGGTGAAGACGCCAATGCGCCGCATGGTCTGTGGTCTACGCTGGCGTGGTTCGCGGGTCTTATCGCGGCCACCTGGGTCGTTGGCTTTATCCTGGCGCTGGTCGGCTTTCTGGTTGCGTTCTTCCGCATCCGGGCCGGTTCCAGCTGGGCGATGACGCTGATCCTGACGGCCTGCGGCATCGGTTTCATGTGCATCATGGCCGGGGCTTTGAACCGCGACTTCCCGCCGGGCCTGTTGCAGGGAATGGTTGACCTGCCCTGGCCGCTGAAATGAGCGGTGCATTGACCCGAGGGCTGGCATGTCCAGCCCTCGCCAAAAAGAAGGACGCATCATGACCCAATCTGCGGTTCCCTTTGTTTTCATGCGTGGCGGCACATCGCGCGGGCCGTATTTCCTCAGGTCCGATTTGCCCCAGGATCAAGAGACCCTGGCCGAGGTTCTGATTGCCGCGGTGGGGGCGGGACATCCGCTGAATATTGATGGCATCGGTGGGGGTGCCGCGGTGACGACCAAGGTTGCGATGCTGTCGCCCAGCGATGATGACTGGGCCGAGATCGACTATTTCTTTGCCCAGGTGTCGGTCGAGGAACGGTTGGTCGACTTCAAACCAACCTGTGGCAACATCCTGTCCGGTGTCGGCCCGGCAGCCATTGAAATGGGGCTGGTCACACCGACAGGGGACGAGACCGAAATCCGCATCAGGGCCGTCAATACGGGCGCACAGGTCGTCGCCAAGGTGCAAACGCCGGGCGGTCAGCTGACCTATGACGGGGATGTTGCGATTGCGGGCGTTCCGGGGCAGGCCGCCCCAGTGCAGCTCAGCTTTATGGGTGTCGTCGGATCGTCGACCGGTGCGTTTCTGCCCACCGGAAACCTCAGAGACACCGTGCAGGGGGTCGAGGTGACATGCATGGACGTCGCCATGCCAATGGTCATTGCCCGGGCCACGGATTTCGGGCTTACCGGATATGAAAGCGCGCAGGAGTTGGACGAAAACCGCGCATTCTTTGACCGGATGGAGGCCATTCGTATCGAAGCCGGGCAGCTGATGGGGATGGGCGACGTTTCGAAATCGGTCACGCCGAAATTCGGGCTGGTGGCAGCGGCCCGTGACGGCGGAACGATTGCCGTTAGGTACTTCATGCCCTGGAAAACACACCCGACGATGGCTGTCACCGGGGCGCAATGCCTGGCCTCATGCGCGTTGACGCCGGGAACCGTCGCGGACGGCCTGTTGGAGCGGGATGGGGCAAGCCCCGCCGAGGTGGTTCTTGAACACGCATCGGGCACGATCGACGTCCTGGTCGATTTCTCCAGCGCCGACGGGTTCACGCTGCGGTCGGCTGGTCTGGTCCGAACGGCGCGCATGCTGGCCAATGGTCACGTATTTGTGCCGAAAAACGTTTGGGACGGGAGTTGAACGCGGCGATCCTAAATGGTATGCTATGGTATACATTAGTGGGGTGTCACCATGACCAACTATTTGGAGTGCCTGGACATTGCGCGACAGGAGCTGAAGCTGGCGCAGGCGGAACTGAGGCGCAGTATGTCGGAATATCCGACGCCGATTGCGGGGTGTGACGCGCAGTTCAATCATCTTCTGGATCAAAGCGAACGCGTCCGAACCGCGTTGGCGGCGCTTAATTTTCCAAATTTTATTCCGACACCACGGCAACCCGCACAGGATCAGGGTATTGAAAGCCGATGAAGGTTCACATTCTGGATGACTGGTTCGACACGCTCAGCGGCCTGCCTTGCTTTGGCAAACTCGCAGGTCACGAGGTGACGGTCTGGACAGATCACGTCGAAGACATCGAAACACTGGCCGCACGACTGCAGGACGCCGAGGCTTTGGTCCTGTTTCGGGAACGTACCAAGATCACCCGTGCTTTGCTTGAAAGGCTGCCCAATCTGAAGCTGATCAGCCAACGCAGTGTCTATCCGCATGTTGACGTTGCAGCCTGTTCCGACGCCAACGTATTGCTGTGTTCCAACATGCACGGCGGTACCCCGTCCTATGCTGCGGCTGAACTGACCTGGGCGCTGATCATGGCCGGGATGCGGGACCTTCCGACGCAGATGGCCTCGGCCAAGGCGGGACAGTGGCAATCCGGGGTCGGCAAGACATTGCGCGGGCGGCGCCTGGGCCTTTATGGGTACGGGCGCATTGCCCGCGCCGTTGCCGGTTATGCCGAGGCTTTCGGCATGAAAGTCGTCTGGTGGTCATCGGAAGAAGGGCGCGCGCGCGCTGCCGCTGACGGCGCCAAGGTCGCGCCTGATCGCGCCAGGTTCTTTTCGGACAGCGATGTCGTGTCGGTTCATGTGCGGTTGAAGCCGGATACCCGAGGGATCATCACGCCCGCAGACCTTGCGGCGATGCAGCCCGGGGCGTTGTTCGTGAACACATCCAGGGCCGGGCTGATCGAAGCTGGGGCGTTGCTGGATGCGCTTGAAAAAGGCCGCCCCGGCAAGGCCGCGATTGATGTCTTTGACACCGAACCGCTGACTGACCCTGCGGACCCGTTATTGTCGCATCCCAACCTGATCGCGACACCCCATATCGGTTTCGTGACCGAGGATGAATTCGACCTGCAATTCGCGGATATCTTCGACCAGATCAACGCCTATGCCGATGGTGACCCGATCCACATGATCAACCCCGAGGTCTGGACCACCGCCTAATCAGTTTTGCGGCAATCGGCGCTCCGATGATCACCAACACGATCCTTGTAAGATGGTGAGTGATCACAAACCCCAGATCCGCGCCGGAAACGATGGCCAGAACCGTCATTTCGGCCTGGCCTCCGGGTGCAAATGCAAGGAATGCCTCGACAGGGTGGCCCAGCCCCAATGTGGTTACAATCGCGGTGAACCCTGCCGCCAGAATGGCCAAAACGACGACATAGCCAATTCCGGCCGAAACAACCCGGCGCAGCTCACCCCATGTGACGCCGACGAATTGCACGCCGATCCCGCACCCGATGAAAAACTGCGCCGCCAGGATCGCTTCGCGCGGGGGGCGTGCGTGTATGATACCTGCCAGTGACAAGGCCGCCGTCAGGATCATGGGCCCCAGGATGGACGCCCCGAACAGTCCAACCCGTTCGCCGCCTTTCCACCCGATCAACGCCACCAGAACCATGATCAAAAGCTCTGATACAGGCAGATCACGGGCGGGCTGCCCAATCGGGTTGGTCAGCTCGGCCCCGTAAAACAGCGTCAGAAACAACGGGGCGAGCGTGACGATGATCAAGACGCGTGTGCCGTGCACCAACGACAGGGTGCGGGGGTTCGCCCCGGCCTCGGTGCCAAAGATGATCATGTCCTGCAGGCCGCCCGGCATTGCCGCGTAAAACGCGGTTTTGTCGTCAAAGCCCCAGACCTTGCGGAAGAACGGCACGCCCACAAGGGCGATTACAAGGATGAAGACCGGAACAAGCATGACCGAAGCGGCCATTTTCGGCAGTTCGGCAAACAGGTCCGGTGTGATCGATGCGCCGACGGCCACGCCCAGAATCGTTCTGGCCGCGACTGAAACCTGCCCGAACCCCTTGATCGGGGCATGAGCCAGCGCCGCGACCAGGCAGGCGCTCATCGGTCCGAACAGAAAGGGCAGGGGCAGGTTCAGTGCCCAGAAAACAGCCGTTCCCAGCCCCGCCAGGGCCAAGGTCAGCGATCGTTTCTTCAATGCGTCGGCGCGGGGTTCAGTGGGGGGCAAAGGGGGATGTCCATCCGTGTTGACTTGCTATGTATCCAAATGTATACAAGTGGACGCAAGAAGGCAAGAGAACCCGTGATGACAATTCAGGACGACCCAATTCAGCCCGGACCGCAGGGCAATTCAGCGTATCAGCGTCTGCTGGATGAAATTCGCGACGGCTCGCTTTTGCCTGGCGATCGGTTGCGCGAGATCGAACTGTCGGAACGGCTGGGCGTCAGCCGCACGCCCGTGCGCGAAGCGATCCGCCAGCTAGAGGCTGACGGGCTGGTCACGCATGTGCCTCGCCAGGGGGCGACGGTCCGCAGCCTGGATTACGCCGAGGTGATGGAGCTTTATGAGATGCGCGCAGTGCTTGAGGGCACTGCGGCCCGCCTGGCGGCGCGGGCGGCCTCGGATGTCGAGCTTGATGAGCTGGACATCCTGAATGACCGTTTGGCCGAGGCCGGCACCACCCCCGAGGCGGCAAAGATCAACCGGGTTTTCCATGCCACGCTGCTGGATGCCGCCAAGAACAGGTTCCTGGCCAAATCCATGGTTTCCCTGCAAAAGGCGCTGTTGATCATCGGGCCATCGCAGTTGTTGGATGGCAGCCGGGCCGAGGCCGCAGTGGCCGAACATCGGCGCATCATGGTCGCCCTGAAGGACCGTGATGGTGACGCGGCCGAGACCGAGATGCGCGCGCATATCCGGGCCGCGCAGCGCATGCGCATCCGCGCGTTGCAGGAACGCGACCGCACGACCGACGATACCCCCTAAACGAGACAGGACATGGCCACCCAAATGGAAGCTTACGATATAGCCGTGATTGGCGGCGGCAACGCCGCGCTCTGTGCTGCGATGACCGCAGCCGAGGCAGGTGCCCGCGTTCTGATCCTGGAAACGGCCCCCAAACCTTATCGCGGCGGAAACTCTCGCCATACCCGCAACTTTCGCTGCATGCACAAATCCCCTCTGGGCCCATTGGTCGAGGAATACAGCGAAGACGAATACCTGTCTGATCTGCTGAAGGTTACGGGTGGCAAAACCGACGAGCATTTGGCCCGTCTGGCCATCCGCAAGTCAGAGGAATGTCTGCCGTGGATGGAGGCGCACGGCGTGCGATTCCAACCGTCGCTGTCCGGGACATTGTCGCTGGCGCGGACCAACGCGTTCTTCATGGGGGGCGGCAAATCTCTGGTGAATGCCTATTACCGGACAGCAGCCGGATTGGGTGTCGAGGTGCTGTACGAGGCCGCCGTCACGCATCTGGAACTGACCGGGGATCGGATCGAATGGGTGGATTACACCCATCAGGGGCAATCCCACCGGATCACGCCCAAAGCGGTCATTGTCGCCTCGGGCGGGTTTCAGGCCGATACCGATTGGCTGACCCGTGCCTGGGGAGAGCCTGCAAAGAACTTTCTGATCCGGGGCACGCCCTATAACCGGGGCGTGGTGCTGGCCGATCTGCTGGATCAGGGCGTGGACAGCGTCGGCGACCCGACCCAGTGCCACGCCGTCGCCATTGACGGGCGCGCGCCCAAGTTCGACGGCGGTATCGTCACACGGCTGGACTGCGTGCCGTTTTCGATTGTCGTGAACAAGGACGCCGAGCGCTTTTATGACGAGGGCGAAGATGTCTGGCCCAAGCGCTATGCGATCTGGGGGCGTCTGGTCGCGGCACAACCCGATCAGGTGGGTTATGTCATCATCGACGCCAAATCGCTGAACCTGTTTATGCCGTCGGTATTCCCCCCGCTGAAGGCCGACACGCTGGACGATCTGGCGGCGTTGATGGGTCTGCCTGCGGACAGGCTGAATGCGACGGTGGCCGAATTCAATGCCGCCTGTGGCGACACCGACGCCTTTCATCCGACCGAGTTGGACGGGGTGGCGACCTCGGGTCTGACCCCGCCCAAGACCAACTGGGCCCGCCCAATCACCGAACCGCCATTCTATGGCTATTCGCTGCGCACCGGCGTGACCTTTACCTATCTGGGGCTAAAGGTTGACGACAGGGCCCAGTGTTCGACCCCAACCGGCAAGATCAAGAACCTATGGGCGGCTGGCGAGACAATGGCCGGTTCGATCCTGGGGCAGGGGTATCTGGCCGGGTTCGGCATGACCATTGGAACCGTTTTTGGACGTATCGCAGGACGTGAGGCCGCCGCTTATGCAAACTGATCTTATTCAAGAAGCCCGCCGCCAGGCCGAGATCTGCAACGCCTGCCGGTACTGCGAGGGCTATTGCTCGGTCTTTCCGTCCCTGCACGCCGAACGCGCGTTTTCGGATGGGGACATAACGCAGCTGGCCAACCTCTGCCACAACTGTCGGGGATGTTACTATGCCTGCCAGTATACCGCCCCGCATGAGTTTGACCTGAATCTGCCCAAGGCGCTGGCCGAAGTGCGACGTGACAGCTGGGAAAGCTTCGCCTGGCCGCAACCGCTGGCGCGCCGGTTTCACACCCATGGCGGGGCCATTGCCCTGGCGCTTGTGGCTGGCTTTGCCCTGTTGTTCTGGGCCATTCGCGCCATCGGTTCCAGCGGGGGCGAGGGGTTCTATGCCGTCCTGTCCCATAATGCGATGGTCGCGATCTTTGCGCCCGCGTTCCTGCTGCCACTGCTCAGCATAGCCTTCAGCCTTAGGCGATACTGGGCCGAGGTTGGCGGCAAGCCGATCCAAGTGGCGGATGTGACGGCTGCGTTCAAACGCGCCGGCCGGATGCAGGATCTGGCCGCAGGCCATGGCGAGGGCTGCAATTTCGAGGATGAAGACCGGTTCAGCCAGGCGCGCCGGCATATTCACCAGGCCATCATGTACGGCTTTTTGCTGTGTTTTGCGTCAACCTCGGTGGCGACCATAATGCACTATGTCTTTGGACTGCACGCGCCCTATGGGTTCTGGTCCTTGCCCAAGCTGCTTGGGGTTTACGGGGGTATCCTGCTGACCGTGGGGTGTGGTGGGATGGTAATGCTCAAGCAAAAATCCGACCGCGACCTAGGTGACCCGTCGGCATGGGGCGGCGATATCGGCTTTGTCCTGCTGCTTGGATTTGTGGGGCTCAGTGGCCTGGTTCTTTATGCCTTTGGCTCTACGACCCTGATGCCCGCGCTGCTGGCCGTCCACCTTGGATCGGTCCTGACCTTTTTCGTGCTGACGCCCTATACCAAGATGGCCCACGGGTTCTATCGGCTTGCCGCATTGATCCGGGATGCGCAAAGGAAACGTCGCGCCTAGGGCGCTGCTACAGCGCGCTGTTCTGCCATGCGCCATGGAGAGCGGCGCCAGGACACGATCCAACGCTATCGTCAACAGCCATCATTTCTGGGATTTCGTGGTAGCGGAGGAGGGACTTGAACCCCCGACACGCGGATTATGATTCCGCCCGATACCATTCTCTCTGTTGGACAGCGGGTAGCTTGCCGAGCCAAGCTGGGACGCTTTGAGACACTGAAAACACTAAGAAAAAAGAGTATTTTCTCGCTTCGGTGTGCCTTCTTGGCAACGGTGTTTGTCTCACCCTGTCCCATGCTTCGTCAGATAATCTAACAGCCTTTGCAGTCCCGTGCAGTCCCGGTTCGTCAGATGAAAAGTGGCCAATTTCGTTCCTGCAACGACCAAGTAGCAAGGACGACCTATGACTGAAAATGAGAAAGAAACCAGCAAGGTAGAGCTTACTGCCCTGATGGTCAAACATGCCGAGATCAAACCCAAGCGCTACCATATCAAGGATACCAAGGTAGAAGGGTTCACACTTCGGGTGATGCCGAGCGGGCGCAATACCATGGCAGCGATGGCCCGAGATGCACAGGGGGTAATGCGGACCAAAACCATTGGCCGCTTTCCTGAGATGACGATCAAGGAAGGCCGCGAACGGTGCCGTCAAATCATCTATGGTTGGAAGTACGGCGGTGATGAGTTTGAGATGCCGGTCGGCTCACAGAAAGACGATTCCACGACCCTGGATCAGTTGTTGGATGAAGCACAGTCGGTATTTGCGCCCAAGAAGAAGGGTTGGCGCCCGCGTGGTGGTCCCAAATCGAAGCCCAATATGCGCAGCACAATTGAGCGCGTGTTTGCCAAATTGCTGAGCAAGCGGGTTGAAGGTATTTCTGAAACAGACCTTGCCGCCTGCGCCAACACCTACAAACCTTCCCGAGCCGTGAACGGCAAATCCAGCGCGAATGGGCAGGTGGCGCGTGCACTGGCTTATCTCGCGCCGGTGTTTGACTGGGCCGCGCAACGCGGAAAATACGCCAAGGTTGGCGCGGGGCGGTTGAAGAAGCTCAAGGCCCCGGATGTGCATCTTGTTCATGATCCGTCGCTGGACGATCCAAGTATCCGGGGCATTCGTGAGCGGGTCTTGTCGGAAGAAGAATTAGCGGCGGTTCTTCCACTCTTGACCTACCCATCCCATCCAAGCATGCGCCGACGGAATATTCTGCCAGAAAAAGACTTTGGGCCGATTGCCATGAAGTTCGTTTTCCTGACACTTGCCCGCGTCAGCGAGGTTTCAAACGCGCGCTGGCAAGACATCAATTTTAAGAGTGGTGTTTGGACACGCAAGGTC
Source organism: Ruegeria sp. ABD4_443 (assembly GCF_056160865.1). Classification (NCBI taxonomy): domain Bacteria; kingdom Pseudomonadati; phylum Pseudomonadota; class Alphaproteobacteria; order Rhodobacterales; family Roseobacteraceae; genus Ruegeria; species Ruegeria sp. ABD4_443. The sequence goes on from NZ_JBSWYA010000005.1 coordinate 19,358, forward strand.
AAAGCGACCGAGGGTGGGGAGCGAGAGGACTGTCTTCCACTTTCTTGCGCAGCTTTAGATTTGTTGATGTCGTTGCCGGGCTATTCGCGCGCTGCGCCTGACGACTTTGTCTTTCCGAACCGCGACGGTGGCAAGTTGTCGAACTGGGATAGAACCAGCGCTGCCGTCTTCAAGTCGAGCAACACCGAGAGGTGGACGCGCCATGATATCCGCCGGACCGGTTCGACTTTGTTGAAGGAGTTGCGGACGCCGATTGAGACTATTGACGGGATCCTCGCTCACCTCGACCCACTCGCAAAATCCGGCGCAAGCGGATCTGCGAAACACTACCTGTCGGTCGTTCGGATTCTGGAAGGCATTGAAGACCCCAGGGCTGAGGCGCTGAACAAATTGGCGCGCGCTTACGAGGTAATTGTCCGGGCCGGTCAACCGGCTGAAACCGCATAGGACATTCGGACGGACGGACGCCCCCTAAAGGGGGAGCGTCCGTCCGTCCGAAAAAATGTTCACTTTTTGTTTCTTATCCGGATCAAACGATCACACATCCTTTTCGGTGCCCAGAACACCATCAAAACATTCACAGATACAGGTAAAATATGACTGCCAACACTGATCTCCAAACCTCCACCGCATCGCACCAGCCGCCGCAAATTTTGGGCTGCAATACGATTTCAGCCAACCAGCACAAACCCGACCCTGACCCCGATTACATCGTCCAGCACCTGCTGTTTCCCGGCTAAGTTTCAATGTTTGCCGGGCCGTCGAATCTCGGAAAATCTGCGATCATCGCAAGTGTCTGTGCGCATGTTGCCATGGGGCGTGATTTCTGCGGTTTGCCGGTAAGCCGGAGCGGAATCCTTTACATCGCAGCTGAGGCTCCGAAGGGGGTTTTGAACCGCGCCTACCCATACCTCAGTCAAAAAGCGGCTCAGACAGCGCCTTTTGAGGTGTTTGACCAACCGGTTAACCTGACCAACCAGCAAGTAGTTGCCCAGTTGGCCAAGGACGCGCTGGCATTCCGTGCTTTTCACGGGTGCAACGATCTTCTGATCGTCTTTGATACACTCAATATTTGCATGCCTGATGGCGATGAAAACTCCTCACGCGATACCGGAAAGGTTCTGGCCAATGCCCAGAGGCTCGCACAAACAACGAATGCGCATGTCCTGATCGTGCACCACACCGGCGCATCTGAAACTTCCAGGCCGCGTGGCTCTACGACTTTGACAGCGAATGTTGATACCGGCATGACACTGCACAAAGCAGATGTATCGCAGCCCGAGGGCACTGTGTTCATCAATGTCCACAAGCAGCGTGAAGACAGCCGAGCCGCCCCGATGGCGTTTCAGATCCGCGGTTTTGAGGTTGGCAAAAACCGCCATGGCGAGACTACTACCGTCCCTTGGGCCGTACCGTTTGAAGCCAGCAGCTCGCTGATCGAGGAGACACCCAGAAATACGGTCAAGGCCGGGAAAGAACCGGTTTCGGCTCAGCGTGCCAAGGATCTGCTCCGAGTGCTTTCAGAGCTTTCCAAGCAGGATGCTGGACTATGGCACAAACCCAAGGCCCTCGGTCAAATGTCGGGCGAGCCATTCAACGGCATTCGCGGCAACGCCGACACGATGCGAAAGAAGGTTCGTGAAGCGTTGGATTACCTCCTGGCAGAGGGCAAAATCGAAGAGTGTAAAGAAGGGGTGCGCTTGTGCGTTGCTGGCGAAAACCAAGCTGAGGCGTCTCCACACTGCGCTATTCATTGACACCGTGTACGTCCATGGTTTCTGGGTATTGTCCCGGCAGTGCTCGCCCCCGCTTTCGGGGGCAAATTCTTTTCGGCAGTTTGAATACGGTCTACAAAGAGATCGACGATCTCATTCCCTATTGCGTCCATGGCGACGGGAGAGAGTGCTCCAAGGTTAAAATCCATTAGCCGGTGTCTCCGGCAATAGATGTTAATCATCTTTAGAAGTTGCTTCTGCTGTCTCCGCTTGTCCTCCAGAATGTCCAGTTTTTTCGATTGCATGGTCAGTTCCCTATTTCCAGTTCAAGGAGGAGATAGGGAAGGCGCACAACGGATAAAAACATAGTTTTTATCCACGCCACCCTCACGCAATAGATGGCACTGTTTTCGTTTAGGCATTCGGTCAAGACATTCTCGGAAAAGCGCACGGTCGCGTCCCGTGCCGCAAAGATGGGCCAAACAGCGGCCCATCTTCGCTATATCGCACGGCCCAAAGCAGCGCGTGTTGTGATGCAAGAGCGGCTTTCTGGGGGCACTCGCCGGAAGACTGCCACCCTGACTGAAGAAGAGGCTCAGAAGCGCAAGGGGCGCGTGTGTGAACGGTTTGTGATCGCCCTTCCTGTAGAAGCTTCACAGGATCAAAGGGAAGCCCTGACAAAGGCCTTTGCAGAGCGTCTGAGCAATGGGATCGCTGGCTATGTTGCTGCCATTCACGACCAGCACGGCAACGACATCAACAATCCCCACGCACATTTTGTTTTCTTCGATGTTCAGCAGAAGAGCGGCGGGCGCGGTAGACCCAAAAGTACCCTTGGTCTGGCACGCAAAAATGCCATCGAAAACACCGCAAAGATGTGGGCCAAGCTACACAATGGAATGATGCGGGGTTGGGGCTTTGGCCCGGAATCCGAGATCAGCCACCTATCATATGCAAACCGTGGCATCGACAAAATTCCTACCATCCACGAAGGGGCAAGCGCCCGAGCAGCATTGAACGCTAAGAAGACCAGAAAAGAGAAGTGGAAACACATCGACCAAGGCCACACACGCGCCGAGGCAAACGCGATCATCCGTGAAATTAACCAAATGAAAGAGGAGAAAGAAAATGCAGGAACCCTTCGACTGGGAACAGACCATGGACACAACACGGCGAAGCGCAGCAGCAGCGTCGCAGAACAGCGAGAACGCGGTTGCGGGAATGTCAAAGCTACTAAGGGAAATCGACCGCCATTCAAACAGGCTTGCCAGCCTTTCCAAGAGTATCGAGCAGTTGTCGGCCACACAGGCCCAGCAAGTCGCCCACTCGAAGGCCGTCCTCAACCAAGTCCAGGGCAACAACCGCCCTTCCTGGCGGCCGCTCGCCGTGGGCTTACTCGCCATTTTCGCCACAGGCGTGGGATTCGGCGGATTTATCGTGAGCTGATCATGTTGCGCGACACCTTGAAGGCGCGGCTTTCGCCTGATGAGCGGCAAAGCCGCTCGTACTCAGCAGCACCCGAGCCAGAACAGCAGAAGCGTCCTCCGGTAAGAACTACAAAGCCCCGCCAAGGCGGGGCCGAACATGAGATTTAACTATGCCCCAGTCAGCGGTAGAGGAGCCCAGTTTCACGGTATGTCTTCATCCGGGCGAAACAGCGTTCGAGGTCGCGCTCAGGGTAGTCCGTTGTGAGTACGAAACCGTTTCCGAACTTCTTTCCGTTGTATTTCCAAAGCCCGAATGCCTTGGCCAACGCAGACCCCGGTTTGAAAGGCAAGCACTTGGCGGGAATGAAAAGCCTGATGTAGCCTCCCTTACCAGTCTTCAGGAAGGTGCCGGCGCGGATCGTTTGTTGAGCGGCATCGACCGTTTCGTAATCGCCAACAACTTCATATGACATATCAGGCGGCCTCCTGCTGAAGGCCATTAACAACGGCCATTACATCAGACATCCGCCAGCGTGAGGAGCTGCCAAGCTTGATCGGCTCAGGGAAATCTCCGCGCTGAATATCGCGGTAGATGCTTGCCCGAGACCTGCACAGGGTCGCGCAGACAGTTTTTATGTCAATCAGTTGGTCGAGGGGTTGCGGGTTGGTGTTCGGGTGCATAGATGGCTCCTGTTAGATGATACGATCCATGTCCAAATTGGGGGGGATCATCATCTATGTTGGCCATTTTCCCGAAACCGAAGTCCTCGCAGGCATTTTTTTGCTTCGCGCCTGCCAACGTCAATGTTGGCCGCAGTCAAAAGACATTCAAGTAGGCCACAGACTTGAAAATCTGTCAGCGCACAAAAGTGGCGCTTGACCTTGTTAATTTTTTACCTCACAAATGAGGGGAGAAAAATTAACAAGGTCAACGAGCATGGAATCACTTCGCCGCCAGACTATCAGCGATCCTGTTGAGCGGGATCAGCGTCTTTCTGAACTACAACTGGAATGTGATCGACTGATCGCAGCCGGGCACCATGCGTTGGCGGGTCGGGCGAGCGCTTCGCCGCTGCACCCTTCGAACACCGCTGGCTTCCTATCCTACGCTGACGGTGTGAAGGGACTTCGCGCTGAGAATATTGATGACAATTGGCGCGTCTTCCGTCGTGAAGGTGTCGAGGGCATCTGCAACGATGAGCTGAAGATCAGAGTGCTTTTTGCGAACGTATTCGAGGCCTGCGGAGAACGTGATCCCCAAGCCCGCTCCCGCAAAGGAGCAGGCTCTGAGCGCGTTGCAAGCGGTGATCTCTTTGAAAGTGCAGGAATTGATTTGCCTGACTCGGTGATCAAGTTTCGGGGGGACTACAAAACCTACTATCTCATGGTTGATCAAAACGGGGCCATGGAACTCAGCCTTCCCATCGTGAAGGCAGGCGGGAACTTTTTGCGCTGCATCGAACGGATTTTCCTGATCGACGGCTCTGACCTTGACGAAGTTGAATTTGGCGTTGATGAACCGGCCGACGATTCCGATCTGGATTTCGTCGTGACCCGGAAATAACGTGAAACTACTATGTTCAGCAGCAAAAGGCTCAGCCTGGCCCGGAAACGGCGCAGGCTGACAGCAAAAGGACTCGCCCAAGAAGCAGGAGTGTCACCTGTCACGATAACCCGTTTGGAGAACGGCCAGAATGAGGCCGTTCCTGAAACCGTGGAGAAGTTGGCCGAAGCGCTCGGTTACCCGACTGATTTCTTCTACCAAGAGGATCAATCTGCGCTAACCAAGGAAGTCGTGAGCTTCCGAAGCTTAAAAAGCATGAGTGCTAAGGAACGCGACGCGGCATTGTCAGCGGGTGAAATTGGTGTGGAAGTCTATTCGTGGCTCGACGGCCACTTCAACCTTCCTGATCTCGATCTTCCGCCATTTGACCCCGAACTTACGCCTGAGACTGCGGCAGAAGCTTTGCGGCAACATTGGGGTCTCGGGTATGAGCCTATCCCGAACCTCCTCAAGCTGCTTGAGGCGAAGGGAATTCGCGTTCTGGGCTTGGAAGAGAACACCGCAAACGTTGATGCCTTCTCCTTCTGGGAAGAGGGGCGCGCCTATGTCTTCTTGAACTCCTATAAGTCAGCGGAACGCAGTATCTTCGACGCGGCACATGAACTGGGCCACCTTGTTTTACACAAGCATGGCACAACGCCGGTAGGATCGAAAAACACCAAGGAGCCAAATCCCTTCGAAGACTCTCGAAATGTTGAGGTTGAGGCAAACAGATTTGCGGCGGCGTTCTTGATGCCAGAGGAAGACGTGCGTCTGCGCCTGCCTCGCTTCATTACAGCAGATGTCATCATCAAGGCCAAAAGGCGTTGGAGGGTTTCGGCGATGGCCCTCGCCTATCGCGTGCACCATTTCCAACGACCAATGCTTACAGAGTGGCAATACCGGTCGATCTGCATCGAGCTTGGCAAGCGGGGATACCGCAGCGGGGAACCAGAGGGCATCACCCGGGAAAGCTCTGTCCTCTGGAAGATGGTGCTGTCCGAGCTTTGGTCTGATCGCAAGAACCTTCAGAATTTGGCGGACGATCTATGCCTACCTCTCAGTGAAGTGGAAATGTTGCTTTCCGGAATCTTGCCAAGTCATGGCCGTCCACAAGATCCTAAGAACGAAACGGCACCAACTTTGAGGGTCATCAAGTAAGTGTTTCGGCCTCGCTGGCCGGAGCACTACCCAATGTCTCATATTCCGTGATGCGACAGTTTGGGCCTATTGCAGGGGTGGAAGTTCTCAACCTCCCTCACTACTCTTAGGGTGGAATATTTTTTTGGATTTCACCCAATGCAAGACAGATTGACACAACGCGGCATCACATATTTGTTGCACTTCACGAAGTATTCGAACTTCCCCAGTATAATGGCAAACGGACTTTTGCGCCGTAGTGAGCTGGATCGTCGTGGTATGGCTTACAATTTCAATGACGACATGCGGCTGGATGGACATCCAGACTCTTTGTCTGTGTCTATCGGCTTCCCGAATTACCGAATGTTCTATCCTGCCCGGCAAAAATATACAGAAGATACTTGGGTTGTTCTTGTTCTCAGCACAGACGTTTTGATCCAAAAATCCTGCGCCTATTATGCAAAGAATGCTGCGACCGGCTGCTATGCTGGCATACCTCCGGCTACCATGCAGAACGAAGCAGCCTTTGATGCAATGTTTGCTGACATAGATGGCGTAAAGCGAGATACTCTTGATATCCCGACTGACTGCACCACCGACCCACAGGCCGAAGTTTTAGTCTTTGATGACATTGAGCCGCACTACATCACGGGTGTTGCCACGCAAAACAAGGCTCAAGAACAGGATATCCGTCGAGAGTATCCTCAATTTAATGATGACAATGCACAGCACTTCCCGTCATTGTTTAAGGCGCGAAAAGACTACAAGCACTGGCAATGAAATGGCGAAAAGATTTGTGTATATCCCAACTGAAGGCCAGCCGGGAGTAAAAGAAGTCGAGATAGAGTTCGAGTGGTTCCCCGGGTTCGCCATCAGCCAAAAACAGAAGTCTATTGCTGCGTTGCATGGCGCAGCAGACGCAGAAGGCTTTCACCCCATCCTTGAGATTTCAAGCAAGTCAGAGGACGAACTGGGTGTGCAAGCGAGTGCTTTCAATTTGTCGTTCCTCACCAAATCATCAAATCGAAAGGTTTCTGTCGAAGCCGCATTCCAAGGAAGCAAGGTCTTTGCTTTCGCGGGGCCTTTTCCTGACATGTATGACATGACCGCAAGACAAGCGAAGAAGGAAATCCGCGTTAGACAGAACGGGACCCTCACAGGCTTCAACTTCTTCGGAAAAGACTTTCCAATTCGGCCACGCACCTTTTTCTATGATTGGTTATACATCAACACACTTCACAAGGATGAAGAGCTTTCAACGAGCATGTGTCGGTTCGCCGGTTTTTCTGACATAGAGTTCAATCCAGACAAATCAGTGAACTGCCAAGCGTTCTCTGCGGCCTTGTATGTTTCCCTGGTCCGCTGTGGAGTTCTTGAGCAGGCATTGGTCTCTGAAAACACCTTTAGAGATCTGCTGTCAGCGTTCTACGATCGCCGAGAACGTAGCAACCCACTTCAAAGGTCACTGATCTAAGTTAACTGCATTTTCAAGCATAACGAGGGGTGGGTTCTGGTCAGGTGTGAAGGTGCCAGAAAGACACGGACATTAGGTTTCTCAACGATCGGATTACCGATTTCTCTCAAAGCGTCGATGATGGTAGAAGGCTTGGCTCCAGTCGGGGCCAGAGCTAAAAATCGACCGCGAAAGTCGGACAAAATGTGGAAAACCGGATAGAATTTGCGCTGCCGGTTTGCAGTCCCAATGCAGTCCCGGCCACAAACCTACAAGGAGGATTTTGGCCACCAAACCCAATGGTCTGATTTTTATGGGTAAGTGTGGTAGCGGAGGAGGGACTTGAACCCCCGACACGCGGATTATGATTCCGCTGCTCTAACCAACTGAGCTACTCCGCCACGGTGAATGGCGATTTAAGCGAGGGGCCGGGAAGGGTCAAGAGGGAAATGCGCGACCTGTGAAGGATTATTTTGCCACGCCGCTGTCACCCGTTTTCCGCGCTTGCGCGCTTGGTCGTTGCCTCGTTCGTGACCCTGCGGACAAAGTCGGCACAGGTCTGCGGTTCGGTGATCAGGATCATGTGCCCCAAGCCGTCAAGTTCTTCTGCGGACAATCCGAACTGTTCCATCGATGCGCCATGCGCCACCGGAGACAAAAGCGGATCGCGGCTGCCGAAAAGGATGCCGCCGGGGGTCTTCAGGTCCTTGTACCGATCGGCCTGGTCCCGGATGCTGGCCTCGACACCGGCCATGTCCTGTGACGCGGTGATATAGGCCGAAGGGCGCAAGCCAAGCGCACCGCCGGCCCGGTCCAGGAAATCATCCGGCGCCGGTTCAGGGGCGAAGGCTTCGCTGATGACATGGGGGGCGGTTTTGTTGGCCATGGGGACGGCAATGGTGTGGCCGATAAGCGAACGCAGCCACTCGGTGCGAATCTCAAGCGGTTTGAATATCGCCGGGGTCGGTTCAACGAAATGGGTCAACGGGGCCAGCAGCGCCAGCGCCAGCGGCTTGTCCTGGTAATCCAGGGCCATCGCCAGCGACACGGCCCCACCCAGCGAGTGCCCGACCAGAACCGGAGATTGGACACCCTTGGCATCCAGGAATTCCTGGATCATACGGGCCTGTTCCGGCAGCGTCGCCAATTCTGCGCTGTCGCGGGTCGAATATCCGCAGCCGGGGCGGTCCAGGGCGATAACATGAAAGTCCCGCGCCAGGATATCGGCCATGGCATAGGTAAAATGCTGAAGCTGCCCGGTAAGCCCGTGGATCAGGACAATGGATTGGGCCGAAGGGTCACCCAGTTCGACGTAATGTATCGACCCTCCATCAACCGGAACGATCTGACCGGCCTGGGGGACGGTGTCGACCCCTTTGCGGGTCAGGCGGCGCGTCCAAAGGTTGGCTGCGACCAACAGGCCGCCGAGGATCAAGACAAGCGTAAGCAATACGGACATTTCTGGGGTTCCTGTCCTGGGGTTGAACTGTTGCCGTCAGCGTATCGTCCCGCCAAGGGGTGGCCAAGCGAAACATGGGCAAAGGCACCGGTTTCGGTCAGTGCCACGGCAATCGGGGGCTGGCCAGCGCCTAACCCTGCCCGTTGATGTCCTTCAACGACGGGCGCGGCAAGGTGTCGAGCACGCGGAAGACCGCGTCGCGGCAGGCGGGTTCTTCCCAGTCGCTGGGGAAAAAGGACGCGGGGATATCGGGTTTGCGCAGCGCGACCCGTCGCCAGCGGTGAATGATCAGGGTTCGAAGGGTTGCCGTTTGGGCAGGCGTGGCGGCCCAACCCTTGGGCCATGTGTCCGAAACCTGTTTCAGCGCCCCGATCAGGCTTGCGCAAGCGGTCCGCATTTCCGGCGGGCACAGCCGTTCCTGCAGCCACGCCGGTGCGTTCTGCGGTGAAACCTCCAGAACAAGCAGGTCGCCTGCGTGTTCCGGGGGTGCCCCCGGACCCAGGGCCGTGTTGCGGCTCAGCATTGTATAGCTTTTGCCCTGAACGGCCGGTTCCAGCGTGCAGGCACCGTTGCCGTCCTCTGCGATCAGAAGGTGCCAGCGTGACTCTGGCAATGGCGTGCGCGCATAGATGCGCGGCGTGACCTGCGCGGACTGGGTGCGGCCATAATCCGTCAGGAAATGTTCCGAAACCCGGCCAATGCGGGTGCTGTCGATCCAGCCATCCTTACGAAGTCGGTGCAGGGCGACCCGGATGGCTTCGGGTTTGATGCCCATCGGCTCGATTATCCGGCCCAGTGCCCCGCCCGAGACCCGAGCCGTTCGATCCTGGGCAAGATCGCCGAACAGGGAAACGACAATGGACCAGACCCGTTGATTCTGGGGGTCCGCCAGTTTCGCAACGGCTGCATCGAACCACATTCGGTCATCGTTCATGCAAACAGCTTAAACCGTTACCGGGACCAAGAAAATCACTAATCCGGTGCGGTTTCCCCAACCGGTTTGCAGTCAGCACGCGTTCATGGTCAGAAGATCGTATTCCGCCACCTTGTCGCCGTCCTGGTTCAGCAGCGAAACATGCCAGCGCACCTCGCCGTAATCGTCGGTTCGCCGCGTCTTTTGTTTGACGGTTAGGCGGACCCTGATGCTGTCACCTGCTGATACGGGTTTCATGAACCGCAGCCCGTCAAGGCCGGTATTGGCCAGGACCGGCCCCTCGTTTGGTTCGACGAAAAGCCCTGCGGCGAAGCTCAGCAAAAGATAGCCATGGGCCACGCGGCCGGGAAAGAACGGATTTCTGGCTGCCGCGTCATCATCCATATGCGCATAGAACCTGTCGCCGGTGAATTCGGCGAAATGTTCGATGTCATCCAATTTGATGGTCCGGGCCGGGCTGTGCAGTGTTTCGCCAATGGCCAGGTCGCCGAATTTCTGCGTGAACGGGTGCGCGGCTGCCGTGATCTCGGGCGCGCCCGGCACCCAGGTGCCCGAAATCGCCTGCACCATCCGGGGTGATCCTTGCACGGCTGTGCGCTGCATATAGTGATGTACGCCACGGACGCCGCCCATTTCTTCGCCGCCGCCCGCCCTGCCGGGCCCGCCGTGAACCATATGGGGCAGGGGCGCGCCGTGGCCGGTCGCTTCGGCCATCGAGTCGCGGTCGTTTATGTAAAGCCGCCCGTTGAAGGCAGCAATTCCCGAAACGACGTGCTGCGCGACATCCGTATCATGGGTGATCACCGAGGTCACAAGCGATCCCTGGCCCCGGTTGGCCAAAGCGATCGCGTGATCCAGGTCCCGGTACCCCATGACGGTCGCAACCGGCCCGAAGGCTTCGGTCTGATGGACGTGGTTGGCGGTGTCGGGGTCGGCGCAATGAAACAGCATTGGTGGCAGGAATGCACCCTTGCCCCCCTCGGCCCCGGCAACGGAAAAGGCATCGGGGTCGCCGAAAACACGCTCGGCATCCTGCCCGATAAGCGCGGCCTTGCTCAGAACATCGGCCTTTTGCGCGCGCGACACCAGGGCGCCCATCCCAGTGTCTTGGTGCCGGGGGTTTCCGACGGTGATGTTGGCAAGGCGGGCCGATACGGCGGAAATCACCGCGTCAACCTGCCCCTGCGGGGCAATGATCCGCCGAATTGCCGTGCATTTCTGACCGGCCTTGGTGGTCATTTCGCGTATGATCTCGCCAATGAATGCGTCGAATTCCGGCGTGCCAGATACGGCATCCGGCCCCAAAATCGACGCGTTCAAGCTGTCTTGCTCGGCGGTGAAGCGAACGGAGTTTTCGACAATCGCGGGGGTCAGGCGCAGTTTTCGCGCGGTCTGGGCCGAGCCGGTGAAGCTGACGATGTCCTGGCTGTCCAGGTGGTCCAGCATATCGCCCACCCCGCCCGAGACCAGTTGCAGCGCCCCGTCCGGCAAAATGCCGCTTTCCAGAATGATGCGCACGGCCAATTCGGTGACATAACAGGTGCTTGTCGCCGGTTTGACAATCGCCGGAACGCCCGCCAGCACCGCTGGGGCCAGCTTTTCCAGCATGCCCCAGACCGGAAAGTTGAAGGCGTTGATGTGAATGGCCGCGCCCTGCAGCGGCGTGCGGATGTGTTGGCCCAGAAAGGTGCCGTTGCGCGACAGTTGCTCAATCGGTCCGTCCAGGCAGACATGCGCATCGGGCAGGTCGCGCCGCCCTTTTGATGCAAATACGAACAAGGTCCCGATGCCGCCGTCGATGTCGATCAGGTGGTCAGACTGCGTGGCCCCGGTGTCAAAGCTAAGATCATAAAGCACCTGTTTATGCTCTGCCAGCCGTTGCGCCAGCGCCTTCAGCATCCGGGCGCGGTCATGAAACGTAAAGCGGCGCAATGCTGGCCCGCCGGTTTCGCGCGCATGGCCCAGCATGGCCTGAACATCCAGCCCGTCATTTCCCGCCAGGGCAATGGGCGCATCCGTCACGGCAGAGGCGATGACGCGGGCTGTTGCATCGGGGGCTACCCACTGCCCGGCGGCGTAACTGGAAATCTCGCGCGGCTTCATGAGTGTCTCTCCTCCTGGGCGGTTCGACTGCGCTCGGATCGGTGTCGGGTCTTGTGCCGACCGATCTGAGCGGTTCAGAAATTTATTGACCAACCGTTCGGTTAATGCAAGATTTTTGTGGTAAACAACGCAAGGCGGCCTGTCATGAGCGATACCATTCTGGTGCAGGATCACGGGGATTGGGTGGAAATCACGCTGAACCGCCCCGAGCGCCTGAACAGTTTTACCGAGCCCATGCACCTGGCATTGCGGGCCGCGATCGAGGCCACGCGCGCCCAAGGGGCCCGCGCCATTTTGCTGACGGGCGCAGGCCGTGGTTTCTGTGCCGGTCAGGACCTGAGCGACCGGGACCCGTCGAAAACAGAGGGCCCGCCGGACCTTGGCCAGACTGTCCGCAGCTTTTATGCCCCGCTGGTGCGCCTGATCCGTGCGCTGGACTTTCCGGTGGTATGTGCGGTGAACGGTGTTGCGGCCGGGGCGGGCGCAAATATCGCCCTGGCCTGCGACATTGTCCTGGCGGCGCATTCTGCCCGGTTCATTCAGTCCTTTGCCAAGGTGGGGCTGATCCCGGATACCGGGGGCAGTTGGCATCTGCCGCACCTTCTGGGCGAGGCGCGCGCCAAGGGGCTGGCCCTGACGGGTCAGCCGCTTTCGGCGCAACAGGCCCAGGAATGGGGCCTGATATGGCAAGCCATCGCAGATGACGACCTGATGGACGAAGCCCGCGCGCTGACAGCGCGGCTGGCGGCCGGGCCAACGCTTGGGCTTGGCCTGACCAAGCAGACCATCCAGGCCGCCTCGGGCAACACCCTTACCGATCACCTGGAACTGGAGGCGGACGCTATGAAAACCTGCGGGCAAAGCGAAGACTATGCAGAAGGGGTTGTGGCCTTTCTGGAAAAACGCGCCCCGGAATTCCGGGGCCGCTGAGATGACCCCAAAGGAACGTGCGGAAAAATCGGCAGCGGCAATGTGGGCGCAAGACGCGGCCTCGCAATGGGTGGGGATGGACCTGACCGCCGTCGATGAGGGCCGGGCCGTGTTGGAACTGACCGTGGAAAGCCATCACTGCAATGGCCACGGGATTTGCCACGGTGGCGTGACCTTCATGCTGGCCGACAGCGCCTTTGCCTTTGCCTGCAACAGCCGAAACAGCGCAACCGTGGCGCAACACAATGTCATCAGCTATGTGGCACCGGGACGTTTGGGGGACCGGCTTGTCGCCCACGCAACAGAACAAAGCCTGACGGGGCGCAGCGGCATCTACGATGTGACAGTTACCAATCAAAACGGGGAAAAGCTGGCCGAGTTTCGCGGGTTCTCGCGGGCCATCGGCGGCACCCTGTTCGATGAACCCTGAGGCGAGGAGGACGCCATGAAGGACCTGACACCGGAACGATCCGAACTTGATCCAATCGAAATCGCCTCGGTCGATGAAATCCGGGCCCTGCAACTGGATCGGCTGAAATGGTCGCTGCGCCATGCCTATGACAATGTTGCAATGTACAAACACAGGTTTGATGCCGCCGGCGTCCACCCGGATGATCTGCAAGAACTGGCGGACCTGGCAAAGTTCCCTTTTACCTACAAGGACGACCTGCGCGACAATTACCCGTTTGGCCTGTTCGCGGTGCCTCGGACCCAGATCATGCGCCTGCATGCATCCTCCGGGACGACGGGCAAACCGACCGTTGTGGGATATACGCGCCGAGACATTGAAACCTGGGCGGACCTTGTGGCCCGATCTCTGCGTGCCAGCGGGTTGCGCAAGGGCGATATCATTCACAATGCCTATGGGTATGGGCTGTTTACCGGCGGTCTTGGCGCGCATTACGGGATTGAACGCCTGGGGGCCACGGTGGTGCCGATGAGCGGCGGCCAGACGGAAAAGCAGGTCACGCTGATCACCGATTTCCAGCCAGACGGAATTCTGGTCACCCCATCCTATATGCTGAACATCCTCGAACAGTTTCACAAGGCGGGGCTTGATCCCCGCGACTGCTCACTGTCTGTCGGGGTTTTTGGCGCGGAACCCTGGACCGACGCCATGCGGCATGAGGTCGAACAGGCCTTTGACATGCATGCGGTTGATATTTACGGCCTGTCCGAAATCATGGGGCCTGGCGTCGCCAATGAATGCGTTGAAACCAAGGATGGACCCGTGATCTGGGAGGACCATTTTCTGCCAGAGGTCATCGACCCCGAAACCGGAGAGGTTCTGGAAGATGGCGAAATGGGGGAATTGGTCTTTACGACCCTGACCAAGGAAGGTCTTCCGATGATCCGGTACCGGACGCGCGACCTGACGCGGCTTTTGCCGGGGACAGCGCGGTCAATGCGGCGTATGGAAAAGGTAACAGGGCGTTCGGACGACATGATCATCCTCAGGGGCGTCAACGTCTTTCCCAGCCAGGTCGAAGAACAGGTTCTGGCGACGGGCGGCATCGCGCCGCATTACCAGATCGAACTGTTCCGCTCAGGCCGGATGGATGCGATGCGGGTTCACGTCGAAGCCAGCCCCGACGCGGCAGACGAGCTAAGCAAAACCGCGGCCGCGCGCATGTTGACCAAGCGGATAAAGGATGCAATCGGCATTTCCGCCGAGATCGCCGTGGCAAACCCTGGCGAAGTCGAACGCAGTCAGGGCAAGGCAAAGCGCGTTGTCGATAACAGAGGCAAGGGGTAACACGTGGCCCGACCAATCGCGAAAGACCATGAACAGAAACGGACGCAGATCCTGAAATCGGCGGCACGGGTCTTTGCCCGCGAGGGTTTTGACCGCGCGTCGATGACGCAACTGGCCCGTGAATGCGGAATATCCAAGGCCAATATCTATCACTATTACGATAGCAAGGATGCGATCCTGTTCGATATTCTGGAAACCTATCTGCGTGATTTGCGCGATCTTGTCTGCGGGATGGATGTTGCCGGGCTGAACGCGCGGCAAAAGCTGCACAAGGTCATCGCCGAAATCCTGTTGGCCTATCAGGGTGCCGATGACGAACATCGGGTCCAAACGGGGGGGATGTCGTCCTTGCCCGCCGAACAGCAGGATCGGCTGCGCGGCTACCAGCGGGACATGGTGCGATACCTCAGCGACATTCTTGCCGAGGTTGCGCCGGATGTCTTTCGCGATAACAGGGCCGGGCTGCGCGCGGCCACAATGTCGGTATTTGGCATGTTGAACTGGTTCTACATGTGGAATTCCGACGCCGATGCCTCGGCGCGAACGGAATATGCCAGGCTGGTCGCCAACCTGACGCTGGATGGGCTGAACGGCCTGGACAACGTCCAATACTCCGTTCAGCCCGCTTGAAATGGGGGCTGGCCCCGCGTGGTCAGGTGATACGCCCGATGAAATAGGCGGGCGAGCCGCCATGGCCCTGGCACCGCAATTGCGCCGACCCCTTGGCATCCTTGGTGGACACATCAATCTTGGCGTGCTTGTCCACGTTTTCAGCCGCCGCCTTGGCGCTTTGGTTAAAGTGGACATAGGCCTTGTTCGAACCGTTCAGCGGGCATTCAACCCCAAAGGCGATATGCCTGCCCTGGTTTTCGACGGTAAAGCCGTATTGCGAGCCGTAAAAACCCTTTTTGCGATGGAACTCAAACAGCCCGGCAGACACGTAGCTGCGCGGGGCGATGCCGGGGCGGGTAATGGTTTCGACCGCTGGGATATTTTGCGCGACCGAGCCCGGCTGACCTGAAACCTTGTATTCGTTCAGGAAAACCACCGGGGCCTTCGACTGATTCAGCATCACCACATAGCAATTGGCGTCTTTCAGGATGAACCACAGGATGATGATAATCGCGATAACCACCAACAGCGCGGCAATGACTTCGGGGCCCAGAACCGCCGCCGCCTCGGCAACGGCTTCGGCTTCCGCCTCTGTTGCCACGGCTTCGGTCGAGGCAGAGGCGTCCTCCATCGCTTCTTCAATGACCGGGATGACCGGCGGGCGCGGCGTTCCGGGTGGCGAGACCGCGACAATGCCAGCCGCCAGCATGATCGACGATTGCGCCGCCGACCCCTTGCCTTTGGCGTCGTGGATGTCTTTCAGGGTCTGAAGAAAGGCTTTGACCTCGGTCTCGATGGCATCGCCACGCGCGGCCACAAGCCGTTTCACCAGGTCAGCCCGCAGAACCAGCGACCCGCCCTTGCGGGCGCCGCCAGGCAGACCGGCCTGTTCCAGCGCGCTGTCCAGCCGGTCCTGTGCCGTTTTGATCAGGGCATCCGCCAGGTCAAGCTGTTCGTCCGTGGCGGTGCCGCCATTGGCCTGTGTCAACAAGGGCAATTGCGATTCAAATTCGGGGAAATGCCCGGAAATCCACGCGCAAGCTTCGGAGCTGTTGAAATGTGTCATGTCGAAAACCCTTTAAAAAATGAACAGATAATAGGGTTATGACAATAAGGTATGTGCAAATTCCCGAAAATGACCTGGTTCACTTGGGCGGCGTGTTTGCACGGTTGAGCGGCGATTGGTCGTCTATGGCGTGGGCGGCTCTAACCCGACCTGATGCAACGCCGACTCGGCCTCGGCTTGCCACAGGCTGCGCAGGCCCGCGTTGTCGGTTTGCCGCAACCCCATGGACCGCAGGGCGTCCATCTTGCCGGACTGACCTGTGCCAAAGCTTTGGGATACACGCGGCCACCAATACGCGGCTGAGGCCTGCATGGCATCGGCTTGGCCGGTTTGCGCCAGCTTGGCCGCCCCCTCGGTCGCCAGTTGGCCATGATGTGCCTCGACCGGGGTAATGGCGCGAAACAGGTCTGCCAGGGGTTGATAGGATATCTGCGAAAACTCGGTCAGCTGCACAACGACGGCGCGGCTCATCAGCAGGTTCATGACAACCGCATCCGTCCAGCCTTGGATGGGATAGTTGAAAACGGCCAGCCGCATGTCCTGCGCGCTGCGTGTCGCGCCGATATCCGCGTCTCGGTCCAGCCGTTGGGTCCAGGGGTGATGGGTCACATAGCGTTGCGTGTCGGCGCCGAATTCGCCCATGACGCTCAGGACTTGCGCGGCGTTGTGGTTCTTTTCCATGACGATCCGGGCGGCGGCGATCCGTTCCCTGATCCCGGGCCCCTGGTTGATGACATCGGCAAATCCGGCGGCACCTGCCAGTTCACTGTCGACAAACGTGGCCATCAGTTTCATCAACTCGGCGCGATAGCGCGGCGGCACATTGATCGGATTGGTCAGCACGCCACCCGCGGCCAGGTAGCTGTCCAATGTCATGGAATCGCTCATCTTCCCCTCCGCCTTACTGATCGTAATCTACGACGACACGGTCGGTCACCGGATAGGCCTGGCAGCTTAGCACATAGCCCTTTTCAACCTCGTAATCCTCAAGCGCGTGGTTGGCGACCATCTCGACTTCGCCTTCCAGGACCTTGCAGCGGCAGGTCGAACATACCCCCGCTTTACATGCAAAGGGCGCGTCCATCGCGTTTTCCAGCGCGGCCTCCAGGATGGACTGGTCCTTGGGCAGGATGACGGTCTGCGTGGAACCGTCAAGCGTGATCGAGGCGCGGGTCTGATTGGCCCGACTGCCTGCCTCGGTGGCCTGCACATTGCGTTTCGCCCGACCGGGCTGCGCGCTGGCAAACAGTTCGAACTTGATCTGGCTGTCGTCCAGCCCATGATCCCGCAAGGCAGCAGCGATACCCAGCATCATCGGCTCGGGGCCGCAGATGAAAGCCATGTCGGTATTCTTCACATCGACCCAGTGCTTGAACAATTCGGCGCATTTTTCCTGTGTCACCAAGCCGGTGAACAGGTCAATTTCCTGGCTATCCGTTTCAAGGATGTGAACCACGGTCAGACGACCCATATAGAGGTTCTTGAGATCCTCCAGCTCTTCGCGGAACATGATCGTGTTGATGCCCTTGTTGGCATAGATCAGTGTGAAATGCGAATGCGGTTCCCGCGCGAGGGTCGTTTTCAGGATCGACAGGACCGGCGTGATCCCCGACCCCCCGGCAAAGCCGAGATAGCGCCGCTCGGCACTGGCGTCGATCGGCGCATGAAAGCTGCCCATCGGCGGCATGGCCTGCACGATGTCCCCGACGCTTAGCTCTGAGTTTGCCCAGCCCGAGAATGCCCCGCCATCGACCCGCTTGATCCCGACCTGCAGGATACCGTCATCCTTGCCCGCGCAGATCGAATAGGACCGGCGTAGTTCTTCGCCATCAAATTCGCGGCGGAACGTCAGGTATTGACCCGCAGTAAAGTCGAACGCGTCCGCGGCACCGTTTACGGGTTCCAGCGTCACAACCACCGCGTCGCGGATTGTCTTGTGAATGTCCGTGACCTTCAGGTCGTGGAAACGTGCCATCCGCGTTCCTCCTCAGATGCACTTGAAATAGTCAAAGGGTTCAAGGCAATCGGTACAGCGCCAGTGCGCCTTGCAAGGCGTCGACCCGAACTGGCTGACTTTCTCGACCGCCGTGCTGCCGCAATGCGGGCAGCGTTCAGGGCCGCCCGCCGGTTGCGGCGGGGCGATGCCGTATTCCTCAAGCCGCGCCCGGCCCTTGGCGCTGAGCCAGTCAGTTGTCCAGGGCGGGGCAATGCTGGTTTCGATCTGCACCATGTTTATCCCGTGATCGTGCAGGGCGGATTCGATATCCATTTTGATCACGGACGTGGCCGGGCACCCGGAATAGGTCGGCGTGACCGTCACCTTCAGCGTTTCCGCATTCCATTGCACATCCCTAACAATGCCAAGGTCGACCACTGAAATAACGGGTATTTCAGGGTCGGGGACGGCATCCAGCCATGCCCAAATCTGGTCTGTCGGCACCCGGTTCATTTCGGCTTACCAGCTTGCGCCGGGATAGGCGCGTTGCAGCCATTGCATCTGAGTCAGAAGGTGGCCCAGATGTTCGGTATGCATGCGCCCGTCGCGCCCGCCTTTATGCGCAAATCCGCTGTCGGGAATGGTCAGGGTGGCCTCGGTCAATACCCGCTGGACCAGGGCGTCATACTCAGCGCGCAGATCCGCCGGGTTGGGGGCGATCCCCGCGGCGACCATGGCGGTATCGACATCGTCGCAGGCGAACATCTCACCCACGTAAGGCCAAAGGTAGTCCAGCGCCTGCTGCATCCGGGCGTGGCTTTCCTGCGTCCCGTCGCCAAGCCCGACGACCGTGTCGCCCGAGCGTTCCAGGTGATACGCGGCCTCTTTGCTGGCCTTTGCAGCAATTGCCGCGACCCTCTCGTCAGAAGACGTCATCAAACGCCCCAGCATGATCGTGTGCCAGGCATCAAACAGGAACTGGCGCATCAGGGTGCGGCCGAAATCTTCGTTCGGAACCTCGACCAGCAGGACGTTGCGGAAATCCCAGGCATCGCGCAGAAAGGCCAGGTCATCCGCGCTTTGGCCGCCGTCGATTTCCCCCGCCAAGCCCAGCCACATCTGGGTCTGTCCGATCAGGTCCAGCGCGGTATTGGCCAACGCGATGTCTTCCTCCAGCACCGGCGCATGGCCGCACCATTCGCTGATGCGATGCCCGAGGATCAGGGTGTTATCCCCCATTCTCAGCAGAAACTGCAGGAAAGCTTCGTCGCGGGTCATCACATCGCCCCCACTTCGTCGGGTATGTCGAAGAAGGTCGGGTGGCGGTAGACCTTGCTTTCGCTGGGCTCATAGAGCGGGCCCTTGTCACTGGGGGATGAGGCCGAGATATTGTTCGCCTCGACCACCCAGATCGAAACGCCTTCGTTGCGGCGGGTGTAGACATCGCGCGCGTTCTTGATTGCCATTTCCGCGTCAGGGGCGTGCAGCGACCCGACATGGCGGTGGCTCATGCCGTGTTGGCCGCGAATAAAGACTTCCCACAGGGGCCATTCGTTGTTCATGCGTGTTCCTCCTTTGCGGGCCTATTCGGCGGCGACTTTTGCGCCGCGTTTCTTGCGGGCATGGGCCAGCAGCCCGTCGCGCACCCATTTGCCGTCATCCCACGCCTTGTTGCGCGCAGCCAGGCGGTCAACGTTGCAGGGGCCATTGCCCTTGATGACATCAAAAAATTCGGACCAGTCGGGGTCGGTATAGTCGTAATGCCCCCGCTCTTCGTTCCATTTCAGATCCGGGTCGGGGATGGTCAGGCCCAGAAATTCGGCCTGCGGCACGGTCTGATCGACGAATTTCTGTCGCAGTTCGTCATTGGTGTTGATCTTGATCTTCCACGCCATGGATTGCGCTGAATGCACACTGTCCTTGTCCGACGGGCCAAACATCATCAGCGACGGATACCACAGGCGGTTCAATGCATCCTGCGCCATTCTGCGTTGCTCTGGCGTGCCTTCGGCCATTTTTCGGATTGCGTCATATCCTTGCCGCTGGTGAAAGCTTTCTTCCTTGCAGATACGGATCATGGCGCGTGCATAGGGTCCGAAGGACGTCCGCTGCAGCGGAACCTGGTTCATGATGGCGGCCCCGTCGACCAACCAGCCCACGGCGCCGATATCGGCCCAGTTCAGCGTGGGATAATTGAAGATCGAGCTGTATTTCATACGCCCGTCCAGCAACATCTCGGTCAACTCATCCCGGCTGACCCCCAGCGTTTCGGCCGCGCAGTACAGGTAAAGCCCGTGCCCGGCCTCGTCCTGCACCTTGGCCAGCAGGATCGCCTTGCGTTCCAGCGTAGGCGCGCGGGTGATCCAGTTGCCTTCGGGCAATTGGCCGACGATCTCGGAATGCGCGTGCTGACCGATCTGGCGGATCAGGGTCTTGCGGTACTCGGTGGGCATCCAGTCCTTGGGTTCGATCTTGATGCCTGCATCAATCCGTTCCTGGAACTCAGCAAGCTGGTCAGGGTCGTCGTTCGATGCCTCGGATTTCACCATCTGAGCATACATGGTCTGTTTCCTTCCCTATACGCGTTCAAGAACAAGGGCCGCGCCCTGGCCGACGCCCACGCACATGGTGCACAGCGCATAACGACCGCCGCTACGGCGCAAGTGATAGGCCGCCGTCAGAACCAGGCGCGCCCCGGACATGCCCAACGGGTGCCCCAGGGCGATGGCGCCGCCATTGGGGTTCACATGGGGTGCGTCGTCAGGCAGGCCCAGTTCACGCAACGTGGCAAGGCCCTGGGCGGCAAAAGCCTCGTTCAGTTCTATCACGTCCATCTGGTCCAGGCGCAGCCCGGCCCGCGCCAGCACCTTGCGGGTGGCGGGCACCGGGCCAATCCCCATGACGCGGGGGGCGACACCGGCAACCGACATGCCAACGACGCGGGCCATCGGGGTCAGGCCATGTGTCCTGGCTGCGGATTCGTTTGCCATCAGGATCGCCGCCGCCCCGTCATTGACGCCCGAGGCATTGCCCGCGGTAACCGTCTTGTCCGGCCCGTTGACGCCTGCAAGGCGCGACAGTTTCTCGGCCGTTGTTCCGGGGCGCGGGTGTTCGTCTGTTTCGACGACCACCGGATCGCCCTTGCGCTGGGGGATCGTGACCGGGGTTATTTCTTCGCGAAACAGGCCAGCCTCGTGCGCTGCGGCCCAGCGGGCCTGACTGCGCGCCGCGAATGCGTCCTGGTCGGTGCGGCTGATACCATAGTCTTCGGCCACGTTGTCTGCGGTTTGCGGCATCGAGTCGATGCCATGTGCGCGTTCCATCCTGGGGTTCACGAACCGCCAGCCAATGGTCGTGTCATAGACAGCATTGCTGCGGGTAAATGCCGTGGCGGCCTTTGGCATGACGAAAGGCGCGCGGGACATGCTTTCGACCCCACCTGCGATGGCCAGGTCGTAGTCACCGGCCTTGATGCCGCGCGCGGCCATGCCGACGGCGTCCATGCCACTGGCGCAAAGACGGTTGATCGTGGTTCCGGGGACCTCGATTGGCAGCCCGGCCAGCAGGGCCGCCATGCGGGCGACGTTACGATTGCTTTCCCCCGCTTGGTTGGCGTCGCCCAGGATGACGTCATCAAGGCAGGCCCAATCCACCTGCGGGTTCCGCGCTTTCAGGGCGGCAATCGGGATCGCAGCCAGATCGTCGGTGCGCACCTGGCTGAGAGCCCCGCCATACCGCCCGATCGGGGTGCGCTGTGCGTCGCAGATGAATGCGTCCATGCGTCAGAACCTTGTGCCGTGGGTCGATGTGATTAGGTGACCGGTTGGTCGGGTAATAGGCGCCGCCGCGATTCGCGGCAAGATAAATGTAACACGATTATCCATATTTAAGAAATTCGGTAACATATGATTTGATCATAATGGGATGTTCCGGTGCGCTGTCCGGGACGTGAATAATCGAATTTGACCATGGCTGGTTCGCGTCGGTCAGGACGTGGCGACAGACCCGACAACCCAGCGTGTATTTCCAATGCCTGCAAACAAATTGATGCCGGCCGATTGAATCGGCCGGCATCGTCTTGGGACTGCGTTTGGAAATCGCCCGGAGGGACGTTTTCAGAAAAAGCCCAGCTTGTTGGGGTTATAGCTGACCAGCATGTTCTTGGTCTGCTGATAGTGATCCAGCATCATCTTGTGGTTCTCGCGCCCGATCCCCGACTGCTTGTAGCCGCCAAAGGCCGCATGCGCCGGGTAGGCGTGATAGTTGTTGACCCATACGCGCCCGGCCTCGATCTCGCGGCCAAAGCGATAGGCGCGCGTGCCGTCGCGGGTCCAGACACCGGCACCCAGGCCGTACATGGTGTCATTGGCAATCGCCAGCGCTTCGGCCTCGTCCTTGAAGGTCGTGACCGATACGACGGGGCCAAAGATCTCTTCCTGGAAGACCCGCATCTTGTTGTGGCCTTTCAGGATGGTCGGCTGGATGTAAAAGCCGTTGGCGATGTCACCGTTGAACCGCGCGGCGTCGCCACCCACCAGAACCTCGGCACCTTCTTCGACACCGATTGTCAGGTAGGACATGATCTTGTCTTGCTGTTCGCGGCTGGCCTGCGCGCCGACCATGGTCGACATTTCGCGGGGGTCACCCTGTTGGATTGCCTTCACGCGGTCGATGCAGCGGGCGATGAACTCTTCATAGATGTCTTCCTGGATCAATGCGCGGCTTGGGCAGGTGCAGACCTCGCCCTGGTTGAACGCGAACAGAACAAACCCTTCGACGGCCTTGTCCAGAAAGGCGTCGTCTTGCGCCATGACATCGGAAAAGAAGATGTTGGGGGACTTGCCGCCCAGTTCCAGCGTGACCGGAATCAGGTTCTTGGTCGCGGCTTTCATGATGATACGGCCGGTTTCGGTCGAACCGGTAAAGGCAATCTTGGCGATGCGGTCGCTCTCGGCCAGCGGGCCGCCCACATCGGGGCCCATGCCGTTGACGATGTTCAGAACACCGTCCGGCAGAATGTCGGCGATTACTTCGATCAGGACCATGATGGCCGCCGGTGTCTGTTCGGCGGGTTTCAGAACGATGCAGTTGCCTGCGGCCAGTGCCGGAGCCAGTTTCCAGGCGGCCATCAGAACCGAAAAGTTCCACGGGATGATCTGCCCGACCACGCCCAGCGGTTCGTGAAAGTGATAGGCCACGGTGTCGTGGTCGATCTCGGACATGCTGCCTTCCTGCGACCGCAGGACCCCCGCGAAATAGCGGAAATGGTCAACCGAAAGCGGGATATCCGCCGCCGTGGTCTCGCGGATCGGCTTGCCATTGTCCCAGGTCTCGGCCGTGGCGATCAGGTCCAGGTTTTCTTCGATCCGGTCGGCGATCTTCAGCAGGATGTTGGACCGCTCGGCGGCGGATGTTCTGCCCCAGGCATCCTTGGCGGCGTGGGCTGCATCCAGCGCCAGTTCCACATCCTCGGCGGTCGAGCGGGCGACCTCGCAGACCTTGGCGCCGGTGATCGGGGTGATGTTGTCGAAATACTGCCCCTTGACCGGTGCGACGAATTTGCCGCCGATAAAGTTGTCATAACGGGATTTGAACGGCGAGGTGTATTCACCGACCACTTGTGTCATTTCATTCATCAGGTGTCCTCCAACTTGTCCGGTCCTCCACCGGAGATACAGGGACCCTGTTCGAAAACATGCGGCGCGTCAGCCCGGGCCGGGCAACGCGTGGTCCTGACCTGTCTCAGGACTGAGACAAGTCAGGACAGTTCCTTGCCAATGCCCAGCCGTTTCATGCGGCGGTACAAGGTCGCCCGGCCAATACCAAGCGTCCGTGCCGCGCCGGACACATTGCCGTCAGCGCGGGCCAGGGCTCGGTTTACTGCGGCCCGTTCAGCCTTTTCAAACCCCGTCGGCCCGTCTTCGCGCCCGAACAGGTCCGAGGCAGGAATGGCCGGGACCGGGCCGGATGCGTTCAGGCGAAACGCCTTGCGCGCGCCACGCGTCGCCCCGAGGATGATGTCGTCCTGATCGACGGCCAGCAAAACGTTGGCCTCGGAATCATCGGTATTGGCAACAATGAAGCGAGCACCGGAAAAAGCCGTGCGGAAATTGTCGGCCTCGATCTGCCGCGCGGTCTGGGCCACCATTGCAACAATCAACTGGTTGAACGCTTCGGTCTGGTCGGCCCGCGCCGATGAGACGTCGAGCGCGCCGATCAACTGCCCCTCGGGCCCGAAAATTGGCGCATCCATACAGCTCATGCCGGTGTTGCGGGCGCGGAAATGTTCAGTCCGGTGAATGACGACCCGCCGCCCTTCGGCAATGCAGGTGCCGATCCCGTTGGTGCCTTCCGAAGATTCGGACCAGTCGGACCCGATGCCAAGGCCCCACGATTCAAAGGCGCTTTGATCCCCCTGGTTGGTCCGAATGTCCAGAATGACCCCGTCCGCATCGGTCAGCAGGACGCCGCAACCCGAGTTTCCGACCAACTGAAACAAGGCGTCCAGCTTGGGCCGAGCGACTTGCATCATCGTGTGCGCCTGATCCTTGCGAACCGCCAGGTCGCGGCTGCTTATCCTGTGGACCTCGCGATGCTGGCCGGGGTCCAGCCCATGGTGTTCAAGCGACCTGCGCCAGGACGCAGCCAGCCGGGACCGCGCGGCTGCGCCGGGATGGGTGGCCGTTTCCATTACGTGGTCGGCATGTTGAGAAATATCAGTCACAGCGCTGGTCCTCCTCGTGACATCATACACCAGTGTGAAACGTCAGGGCAGGAAGACAAAAGTCGACAAATGATCGCGGCGGGCCGTCTTGGGCAAGAGCCAGCCCGCCGCAAATTGGGTCAGCTCAGGAACTGTTCATCCACTGGCACCTGAAGCGCGGTTGCCAGGGCGTTGGTCTGGCTGGCCATCCCAACAACGGCCAGCAATTCGCCGTACATTTCGTCGGTCATGCCCTTGGCGCGTGCGGCAGCAGTGTGCGAATGCACGCAGTATTCGCAACTGTTGGCGGCGGACACCGCGACATAGATCAGCTCTTTGACCAGCGGGTTCAGGGCCCCGTCGGACATGACCGCAGCGAGCCTGTCCCAGGTCGCGCGCAACAAGGCGGGATCATGGGCAAGGGCGCGCCAGAAATTGTTGATGACATCCGTGCCGCGCGCGGCCCGGATCTCGTTGAAAACGGCCAGCGCTTCTGCGCTGACCTCTGTGTCTTTCAACAATTGAACCGTTGCCATGATCAGACCAGCGCGAAAATGCGCGCCGGCCCGCCGGACCCTCCGCGGTGGTTCGGGGCGCCGACAACCAGTGTCGCGCCCGTGGCCGGGACCTTGTCGAGATTGGCAAGATTCTCGATCCCGTACCTGTTCGTCGGCAGCCAGGCATAATGGGTGGCGAAATCGGCAGATGGCCCATGATCCAGCGACAGGGAATCCACCCCGATTGCCACGGCGCCGGTTTCATCGATCAGCATCTGCGCGGCTTCGACGTGGAAACCGGGGAAATGCATCTTGCCTTCGCCATCGGCATTGCGGAACCCGTCCGAGCCTGTCTTGCCCCCCCAGCCCGAATGCATCGCCACGCAAGCGCCATCCGGGATCGGCCCATGTGCGTCAATCCACGCCTTAAGATCGTCAGGGGTGACCTGTGTGTCGGGGTCATCAGCCGCGCGTGCGGCAATGTCGATGACGCAAAGCGGGCACACCAGGTTGGAAACCGGGATTTCATCGACCGACTGGCCATCTGCCGAGAAATGCAGGGGCGCATCCACATGGGTGCCGGTATGTTCGTTGACGGCCAGGTTGAACAGGTTGAACCCGTGCTCTTTGAAATTGAAGGCCTGATTGGCTTCGATCCCGGGTTCGCCGAAATAGGTCGGGAACGCGGCGTCGTAGACATGGCTCATATCCACGACCTCGCCGACACCTGCGGCCAGTGCGGGTGGCGTGGCCGCGACGCTCAGCGCCGATCCGGCGGCCATTGCGGCCCCGCCCTTGAAGAACGAACGCCGCGATAACATGCGGTCCTTGACGGCGTTCATTACGCAAACATCACACATCTTGGTACTCCCTGCTTTTTGAAACCTGGCGCGACCTTGGTTCAAAATGGGTCGCGGCCCCCGGCCTGAGGCGTTTCAGCCCGGTGCAATCAAAGCATAGCGCCCAAGTTCTTAGTATCAAACTGACAGATGAATTTCTTGATCTACAAGTCGTGAACTGCACAAAAAATGGGTTGCCCGCGATCATGTGGAAAGGCACTGTTTCGAAATCGCCAGTCCCGCAATGCCGGACGAAATTGGGCGCCCAGGCCTGGTGCAAAAGGTGGATCGATGACGCAGATGGTAGAATTTGAACAGGTTGGCGACATCGCGGTACCGGCCGATCACTGGGCCGGTAACGCGGGGGTTCTCCAGGAGCGGTTCATTGCATTTGACCCAAAATGACAAAAACGACCCCAGGGTTAGGCGGTCGGGCTGTCAGGCCGCCGTTGGGTTCGATGTGGATATTTCTGATCCGGACGGGTGCGCGCGCGCCGGGCTGACGATTGGGGATGGGCATTTGAACAGCCAGGGCATTCTGCACGGCGGGATGATCGCCACACTTCTGGATGTCGCTTGCGGCAATACGGCCTCGGCCTGGTTTGACCGCGCGGCGCATCCACCGGTTCTGACGCTGTCACTGAATATCAGCTATGTGGCGGGTGCCTCGGGCGGGCGGGTCACGGCGACCGGGCGCTATACCGGCGGTGGGCGAAACCTGGCCTATGTGTCCGGAGAGTTGCGGGCCGAAGACGGTGCATTGCTTGCAACGGCCGCAGGGGTGTTCAAGCGGCGCACCGACAGGTGACGGACGCCGCCTGTCGATCTTCAGACGCTTTCGGCGGCGGCGCGGATGGTCCGGATATTCTGGCCATAGACCTCGGGGTTTGAAACCGAGCCGCCTTTGAATACCGCCGATCCTGCCACAAGGACATCCGCCCCGGCAGCGGCAACCAACGGGGCCGTCACCGGATCGACACCGCCGTCGATCTCAATATGAACGGGCCGGTCACCGATCATTTGCCGCAGTCGGCGGACCTTGCCCGTCATGTCGATGAATTTCTGACCGCCGAACCCGGGGTTGACCGTCATCACGCAGACCAGATCGGCCAGATCAAGAAGATGCTCGACCGCATCGGCCGGCGTGCCGGGGTTGAGCGCGACGCCCGCTTTCATGCCCGCGGCCCGGATGGCTTGCAAGGTACGATGCGTATGCGGGCCGGCCTCGATATGTGCGGTCAGGATATCCGCGCCGGCATCGGCATAGGCCTGGATATACGGATCGACCGGGGCAATCATCAGGTGGACGTCCATCACGGTTTTGACATGCGGGCGGAACGCTTTGACCGCCGGCGGCCCGAAGGTGAGATTGGGCACGAAATGCCCGTCCATCACGTCAACATGGACCCAATCGGCGCCCTGCGTTTCGATGGCCTGGATCTCTTGCCCGAAATTGGCGAAATCGGCGGAAAGGATCGACGGGGCGATCTTGATGGTGCGGTCAAAGCTCATGGCGGCCTCGTGTCAGGGTAGGTGTCGACCTGCATATAACCGGCAGGATCAGCAAAGTGTAGAGCCTGTCCGCCAAGTGCGGGATCACCGTGTCAGGCCCAGCCATCACCCTGCGTGAGCGTGACGCTTTCGTCCGCGAATTCGGTCTTTCCATATTCAATGGGCTGGCCCGAAGGATCGACATTGATGCCGACCGCCAGCCCCCCGGGGCCCGGGCCTCGGCCCGCGTCGACAGCGCCAGGACGGTCTTGCCCGGACCCTTGCCGTTGGCTGAGATGTTTCGGTGGTACCGGACCCGTTTCCCGATCGGATAATCGGGTGAACTGGCCGCAACAAATACCCTTGTTTTACGCCGGGCATGGATCAGCCCCCGATCCGCCAGCTGCGGCGCAAAGCCCAGGTTCTGACTACATCGAGGGGGGCCGCAGAATAATGCCGCTATCCGCGGTTTTCCGCGCATGCCGCGTCGATACGGGGCCAGGTCACCGGGGTTTCAGCACGTTCGGGCGGCGCGTCAGCCGGTCCGACCGCATGCCACTGACCGGTTCTGTCCTCTCGAATCGCGCGGCGGCGCAGCCGGGAATGGCGCATATGCCAAAGAAAATAGACTGTAATAATCAAAAAGAACGAGCAAATTGCCAATACGTCCATAAAAAGCACCAGATAACAAAGTGATACAAAAATTGAATGCGTATAGCTTCGCATATTTGGACGAACAAACCAAGCGGATGATCCGCCGGGCCATCCTGAAAGGGCTGGCCGTGCCGGGATATCAGGTGCCCTTTGTCAGTCGCGAGATGCCCATGCCCTATGGGTGGGGAACCAGCGGCGTTCAGCCGGACAGCGCGTAGCGATGGATCAGGTGAAAATGCCCGTTCTGGGCCTCGCCCATCAAGGCCAGCTCGGCAATGCGATACGGCGCGGGCAAAAGCGGTGCGAGCGTCCGACCCAGTTCAGACTGCGTCGCATCAAGCGTGGCTTTGTCCAGCTTGCCAGTCAGCGTAAGGTGAAACCGAAAGGCGCCAAGAACATAGGGGTACCCCCATTGCACAAGGTTCGCGTCCTGTTCGGGCGTCAGCCTGGCGGCGCGGCGGCGGGTCAGTTCGGCATCAGGGGCGGGCGCGCGAAAGCGGTCGAGTTCCTGCACGCAGGCCGCAGCCAGCCGGTTCAAGTCATGTTCGCAGCCCACAGGGCGCAGGGCCAGAAACCGGCCCAGGCGGGCAATGTCCAAGCCGTCCAGCGTGACCGGAGCTTGGGTCGATGCAAGCTGTGCGCAGGCCTGGCACAAGGCGTCGAAACTTTGATCTTCGTGCAGGTGAAAGGGAGGCTTCATCGTCGCATGAAGCCCATATTTGCGCGGAACCTCGGTTACTGCGGCCAGGTCAATGCCATTGACAACCGGATGCGTGACGCGCGTGCCGGTCTCGGGGTTCCAACCCAGCCAGTTTGTGGCAAAATCCGCCCATTCCTCGCCCGCCGGAGGGACATAATAGACTGCGTATCGTATGAACGTCACATTGGCCTCCTGCTGCGTGGCCTTTTCCGAAGCTCTACCCGTGTGAAACCCAGATGACAGAAGACTTGATCCTTGCCAATGCCTTGCTGGTTCTGCCCGATGAAACCGTAACGGGCAGTCTGCGCGTTCGTGCCGGGCGGATTTCCGACATGGACACCGGGGCGTCGGTTCCGGCTGGTGCCATCGATTGCGCGGGCGATTTCGTATGCCCCGGACTGGTCGAGTTGCATACCGACAATCTTGAACGACATATTCAGCCGCGCCCCAGGGTGGATTGGCCCCATGCGGCCGCAATCCTGGCCCATGATGCCGAACTGGCCAGTACCGGGATAACAACGGTGTTCGACGCGATGCGTGTCGGCTCGATCCCTTCGGGGGCGGGCCGTTATGGTAAATATGCGCGCGGCCTGTCACGGGAGCTTTGGCAATTGCGCGCGCAGGACGCATTGAAGATCAGCCATTTCCTGCACCTGCGGGCCGAGGTCTGTTCGGAAACGTTGACGGATGAGCTGGGTGAATTTGGCCCCGAGGACCGCGTCGGGCTGGTGTCGATCATGGATCATACGCCGGGTCAAAGGCAGTTCCGCGACTTTTCCAAGTTCGAGGCCTATGTAAAGGGCAAGCATGCCATGGATGACGACATGTTCATGCAGCATGTCGCGCAACTGAAGGGGCTTCGCGATCGCCACGGAGATATTCACGAGGCCGAAGCCGTCAAGGCGGCGCGCCGGTTTGGCGCTGTTTTGGCCAGCCATGATGATACCACGGCCGCACAGGTCAGGGTTTCGGCCGACCACGGCATTCGCCTGGCCGAATTCCCCACCACCATCGAGGCCGCCAGGGCCTGTCACGAGAACGGCATCAAGGTGATGATGGGCGCGCCTAACATCATTCGGGGCGGATCCCATTCTGGAAATGTCGCGGCGCAAGAACTGGCCGAGCTTGGGTATCTGGACATCTTGTCGTCGGATTATGTGCCGTCGTCCCTGCTGTTGTCGGCCACGATGCTTGGGCAGATGTGGGGAAACATGGCGCAGGGCCTCAGGACCGTGACGCAAACCCCCGCGCAGGCGACTGGGCTTGCAGATCGCGGCGCGTTGCGCGCTGGGTTGCGGGCCGATTTGATCCGTTTCCGCCTGCAGGCGGGGGTGCCTGCGTTGAACGGCGTCTGGTCCCGCGGGCAGCGGGTTGCCTGATCAGCTGCGATAAAACAGGTAACGGTCGGGG
Organism: Ruegeria sp. ABD4_443; assembly: GCF_056160865.1. Taxonomy (NCBI): domain Bacteria; kingdom Pseudomonadati; phylum Pseudomonadota; class Alphaproteobacteria; order Rhodobacterales; family Roseobacteraceae; genus Ruegeria; species Ruegeria sp. ABD4_443. The sequence goes on from NZ_JBSWYA010000005.1 coordinate 49,726, forward strand.
GCGATGGTTTCGGGGCCTTGTACCTGTTGGAACCCGACCAGCGGCTGGCCGGAAATCAACAGCCCGCCGGGCAACATGACCCGTGCAATCAATGGGCTGAGGCGGGCGGCCTCTGCGACGTCCTCATGCTTGATCCCGCGGCCAAAATCGTAATGTGCCATTGCGATTTTCTGGCCCGATTGCGCCAGTTTCTCTAACATCGGTTCCGCTTCGCCCTGCAGGAAATCCTGGGCCGGAGGCGTGCTGTCGGGGTGGCATTGCAGAACCCGGTCCATGACCCAAATGCGACGATCCGGCAGGATTTCACGCAAATGGTCATAGGTCCGGCCATTCCCCAGCCCCATGTCCAGCACGTCGCCACCAAGTTCGCTGATCTGTTCAGCGGCCCAGTTCAGTCCGTCGCGTTGCGCGGTCAGGCGGCGCAGCATGGAATCCAGTCGGCTCATCGGGGGCTCCTTGTGGGTTTGGGGTCCGGTCCTTCCCAGGCATATCCCGGACCGTCCAAAAGCGTGTTCAGCAGGGCGCTGGTAAAGGACCAGATATCGGGGTCATGGACAAGGTGGTGGGTCAGTATGCCAAACGGTTCGGCATTGTCCGCGCGGCCTTCGCGGCGGTCTTTCAACAGCCCGGCGGTTCTGGTGACCAGCAGGTCGGGGTCGATGACCCCGCGAGTGCCGCGCCAGTCTATCGGATCGAGATGGGTATTGATCTGTTCCAGACCGGGGACCGGTTCACGCGATGCGCGCGGTGTTGCGGTTGACAGAATGGTATATCCGACATCCGCCAGACGGTTGGACACGTCGGGGGCAATGCGGTTCCAGGGCGGTACGAACATGGGAACCAGCCGCTGGCCGAACATGCCCTTCAGGCGCGACAGCCCGGCCGCGGCGTCTGTGATACAGGCGCTGACGGGGCGATGGGCGCGGAACTCGGCCTTTTTTTCACCTTGCGGGGCATGGTTCTGGTGGGCCCAGCCATGAACGACCGGGATCAGGGCGGGCGTGTTCAGGACGCGCTCTGCCAGTTTGGCATCGGCGTCGCGGGGGATGACGGCAAGGTGTACGGGCAGGCCAATCCGTTCGGACAGGTCGACAAGCTGGTCCAGCTGAGGGGTCACGGTAATCGCGTCATCGTCGCGCCACCAGACCGGAAGCGTCAGGCCAGAGGTCCTCCAGTATGCGAATTCCTGGTGCAACGGTTGCCAGTTCGGGGTCATCTTGAGCGCCTCAGCAGGTCTTCGGCGATGGTCACCGATTTCTGCGCGCCGTCAAACCCGCCAATTTGCGGTGCCCGGCGGCCAATTGAAATCACGCGGTTCAAGCTGTCATGCAGCGCCGCGCCAGACAGGTTTTCACTGCTCAGGACATCAATCGCCGGCAGCCGCGCCAGGCTTTCGGCCCGCAGGCCCTGTTCGACCTCTTTCCCGTCGTCGAACGGGATCAACACCGCAGGGGTGCCGGATTGCAGCAGGTCCATTGCGGTGTTGTAGCCGCACATGCTGACCGAGGCCGCGGCAAGCGGCAGCATCTGCCGAAAATCGGGGCGCACAGGCTCGAGCGTGACCGGAGCGCCCTGCGCCATCTGTGCAAGCTGGGCAATACGCTCTGCCGCGTCGCGGCCACCAACCAACAGGCGCCAGGGCCTGTCTGACATGTTGCGGGCCGCTTCGATGGCGGCACGAAAGATCGGCTGCCCGACCGAACCGCCACCGGCGCTGACAAGGATCTCGCCCGTGCCGATCCCTTGGGGATGGGGCGTTGGGGCCGCAGGCGCAACAAACCCGGTATAGTGCAATCGACCTGCAAGCCGGTCCGATACCGGCCAACTGGCCTCAAGCCGGGTTACCTGCGGGTCAGAGTGGACCAGAACGCCGTCGTAATAGCGGTTGATGATCTGCTCGGCGCGCTCCGCCTTGGCTGGTTTGGACGGTGGCGCCAGGATGTCGCGTACCGAACTCAGAATAACGGGGCGCGTCGGCAGCGCGCGCGCGGCGTCCAGGGCGGCTTGAAACTCCTCCGCAAGGCTGCGACGGCCAAAGGGGAACAGTTCGGTTATCACGACATGCGGGGCAAAACTGGTCACAGCATCGACCAGCGTCGTGGCACGCCCGTTCAGATATGCGGTATCGGCCGTTTCACCGGTTTCCGTAAGCAGCCGGGTGAAATCGGTTCCGTCCGACCGCAGGGGCGGCAGGCCCAGAACAGACAACCCCGTCGCATCCAGCTGAGGCGCGGGCATGCCACCCGACGCCACCAGCACCTTGTGCCCCCGGCCCGCAAATGCACGACCCAGCGTCAGCGCGCGGCTCAGATGTCCGGTCCCCAACAGGTGGGTCACGATGATCATCACATTCACTGGGACACCTCGCGTCTGGGAAGGCGCACGGGTTCGGGCTGGGCCTGCATCGCTTCAAGCTCGACCACGTAAAGGCGGTTCCGCTTGATCCTGAACGGGGCCGGGCCGGAAAAATCCCACCCTGTCGCCTTGGCAAGAATGACGCGCATGATGCCGATATGGCAGACGGCCACGGCGTCGGATTGCAGCCCTTCCAGCCAGGGTTCAAGTCGGGCCCAGACCTGGGCCGGGGTTTCGCCATTTGGCGGGCGGTAATCCCAGCCCCAGTCTTCGATGTGACGATAACCGCTGTTCGGGTCCAGGATCAGGTCCTGGCCACGCAGCCCTTCCCAATCACCCCAGTTCATTTCTGTCAGCGCAGCCGAGGTCTTGGGGTCGCGCAGGGCCACAAGCCGCGCGGTTTCGGCCGCCCGTCGCAGCGGGCTGGACCAGAGATCTGCATCCGTCCAGGCGGGCGGTAACGCATAGCCCGACAGCTCGGCCCGGGCCTGTTGGTCAAGCGGTATGTCGCTGCGGCCTTGAATACGACCGGCCCTGTTCCAGCCCGTGTGCCCATGCCGCATCAGTGCAAGACGTGTCATGTCCGCGCCTCCACCAAGGGGCGGGCAGCGGCCCAGAACCTGCTTGTGGCAGATGGCATAAGGTGGCGCGCAGCCACATGTACGCGGGCGCGGGCGCCTTCGGCCAATCGTTTGGCGGGGTCTGCCAGCAGCGATTGCGCCCGTGCCGCAAGGCCCCGCGGCCCCTCATCGACGCTTGGATGATCGCCGGGTGTCAGTACATCGCGCACGCCGGGCCGGTCCTGTGCAACCACCGGCAAACCATGGGCCTGCGCTTCGAGATAGACCATCCCATAGGCCTCGTTCACGCCCGGCCAGATGAACAGTGACGCGTTGCCATAGGCCGCCTGTAATTCGGTCCGGTCCAACTGTCCAAGGAACCGGACACGGTGCGCAAAGGGGGCCATCAATTCCCGGACCGCGTTACGGGCAGGGCCGTCACCAGCGATATCCAGCCGCCAGTCGCCGGTCAGGTGCGCCAGGGTTTCCGCAAGGATTTGGTAAGACGCCAGCTTGTCCCCATCGCGCATCATCCCGACGGCCAGCATCGGCCCATTGCACGTTGCGGCGGCGGGAAGCTTGGACAGGGGCAGAAAGGGCGGCAGCTCGGCAAGGACCTGTTTCGCGGGCTTGTCCCGCCTGAGCGTGATCAGGTCGTTTGCCGTGTGGTAAAAGACGATATCGGCCATGTCGCAGGCATCATGAGCGGCCTGCGCAAAGGTGCTCCATGGTCCGGTCAGACGGCGCGAGGCGCGGGTGCTTTCAAGCTGCACATAGGGTATCCCGCGTGCGCGGCACACCGCGGGGCCCAGCATGTCGGGGGCCTTGTAATAGTTGTGATAGGTCACCCAGATCGCGGTGTCGTGCGGCATCTCCGTCATCAGGCGGTCGGCTTCGGCCTGTGCTGCCTGGCGCTTCCTGTCCTGGGCCGCCGCGTCGCCATATTTGTCATAGATGCGCAGATGCGACACCAGCTCGACCTTGTCGCCCTCGGCCGCGATGGCGCGCAGCAGGTTCCGGGCCATTTCGCGGTCACCCGACGGGGTCGGGCTGTCGGGGGATTTCATCGGAGCGTAAAAGGCGACGCGGGCCATTACAAAGGGTCCGCACACAGGTTGGTCAATCGTGCCGACAAACGGGCGATGCCGGGGTCCATGCGAAACTCGGCCAGCAAGCGGTCATAGGCTGCGCTGGCCATCCTGGCCGTGTCCTGCGGATTGCGCGCAAGCCTGACGATCGCCTGCGCCAGCGCCTGCGGGTCATCCTGGGACAGCATTCCATGCTGTCCGGGCACGATGAACTCGGGGATGGCCGAGACCGGCGTGGACAGGATCGGCAGGTGTTGTGATGCGGCTTCCATCAGGACATTTGGCAGACCATCACGGTCGCCGTCCTCGGCTATGCGGCTGGGAAGGACAAACAGGTCAGCGGCGCGCATTGCGGCAATGACTTCGGGCTGATCGCAGGCGCCCTTCCATGTTATCCGTTCTGCCAGCCCTGCGGCAGAGGCGCGACTGCGCAGGGCAAGGTCAAGCGTCCCGCCGCCAACATGGGTCCAGTGCCAGTTCAGCGTTGGCGGAAGCAGGGCGAAGGCGTCGATCAGGCGATCGAACCCTTTCTTTTCGACCAGACGGCCAACCGACAACATGTGAAACGGACCATCCGCATCCCGGACTGGCCGCTGGGGTGGGGCCGGAAACCGGTTCAGGTCCAGACCGTGATAGATCAGGTCGACGCGTCCGGGGTCATCTGCCAGCGCGCGCAGGTGCCTGGCGCCAATGGCCGTGCAGGTTGCACCAAACGCGGCCCCATAGGTCGCGGCCTGCAGCTTTTCGCGCTTTTCCCAGTCAGGCGATGTCCAGATATCCTTGGCATGGGCGGCAAAAGACCAGGGCAGGCCGCGCATGATGGCGGCGTACCGCGCGACCGAGGATGGCGTGTGCATGAAATGGGCATAAAGCCCGGCTGTTGCCGCGGGCAGTTCCGCCGCCAGAACGCACGCTTGTCCAAACCGCCGAACGCGGTTGCGCGTCGGATCTCGGCGCAGGTCTTCGCGCCAGACTTGATAGGCCCGGTCATACCCCGGCAGGTCACGGGCGGTATCGCGTGCGCGTGCGACGCGCGCCGGTTTCTGGTACAGGTATTCGGGCAGGTACCGGACCTGCCCCTTGAACCGGTCATGCAGCGGATGGCGTTTGGCGTCGGTCGGATGCCGCAATGACCAGATGTCGAACCGGTGACCTGCATCCTGCAGCGCAACCAGTTCCTGGGCGATAAATGTCTCGGACAGGCGCGGCCAGCCTTTGACCAGCACCGCCAGTTTTGGCGCGTCCGATGTCATCCGGTCGCCCGCTCCGGTTCATTGCGCAACAGCGCCTGGATGCGGGTCGTCACATAATCCAGCCCATCCAGCAGGCCCGCGCCGATTGCCTGCGACGGCAGCGGTTGGTTGGGCAGATCGCGGATTGCCCCGATCATCGCCTGCGGGGTCAGCCCGTCACGGTTTTCGTCCAGCATTTTGACCAGGCCCAGACCCTCGGCACGCGAGGCGCGGATCCACTGTTCCAGCCGCGGGGTGGTGCGCGGCACGATGACGGCCCTTTGATCAAAAGACAGGACTTCGCAGAAGGTGTTGTAGCCGCCCATGCAAACCACACCTGCCGCGCCCGCAAACAGCGTTTCGATGCGGGATTCGAACCCGACGGCTGTGACCCTGCCATTCAGGGCCGCCACCCGTGTTTCGAACTCATCGCGCTGTTCGCCCGACAGGAACGGGCCGTAAACCAGAACGGCCCGCGGCGACAGGTCGAGGTCCTGTTCATAGGCGGACAGGACCAGGTTGACCATGGCTTTGCCATCGCCACCGCCGCCCGGCGTGATCAGGATATACGGTTGCTGGGGCGGCTCATCGACCGGGCCAAGATCGCGGCGCAGGTAACCGGTCCAGTGAATCCGCGACTGGACCGCCGGGGCAAGCGGCAGGCCTTCGGTCGGGTCATAGATCGAACGCAGCCCGTAAACCCAGATCTCGTCATAGAACCGCTCGGTCGCGGCAACGGCATCCTTACGGCCCCACTCCGCCGCCAGGACCTCGGGTTCGTCAAGGACGTCACGCAACCCAAGGACCAGCTTGGTGCGACCGTGGCTTTGCAGATACTCCAATGTCGGCAGCAATTCGCCGCGGAACCCGGTTGGTTCCTTGTCCACGATCAGGATGTCAGGTTCGAACTGCTGAACGGCGGTTTGTATCAACCCCGACCGAAGCTCGGTAACCTCGTCGATCCCCATCCCGATTGTACGCGCGGCATAGGACCCATCGGCCCGTTTTGTCACCCCTGGCAGACGAACATGGTCGACGCGGCGCGGAAACGTGAACCGGCCAGCCACAGGCGAGCCGGTCAGGATCAGGGCCGAAGCGCGCGGATCAGCCTGGGTGATGGCCCCGGCCAGCGCGCGCGAGCGGCGCAAATGGCCCAGCCCGAACGTATCGTGGCTGTAAAACAGAATGCGCGGCGCGCGAGCAGCGTCTTGTTGTGTCTTGCCTAGGCTCATGCCGTCGCCCGTCATCTCGGTTTCGGTGCAAATCTGCGGGTTTGCAACAGTTATCGTATATTCTCTGGCGCTGCTTGCCAAAGGCTGTAACTCGGTACTGCAAATGCGCCAAACATTGCGATTTGGCAACAGGCAACCGCCGCTTTTCCTGTGGCGGGACAGGTTCTTGGCGCCCTGCGCACCAATTGGACGAATTGCCGCAATCCCGGTCCATGGGATGACCCGCGGCGCATGGTGCAGGCCAGACGATGCGCCAATAACACGCCACTACACGATATCGGGATGGCCAGGGGCGAAGGTTTGAACACACCCTCGGGCTTCTGTACTCTGGCCTGCAGAATATGAAAGTGGATAGCGGACCGCATGAAAAAGACCATTCTCGCCTGTGCAGCCCTGGTCATATGGGCCCTGATCGCCGGTTTCGCGGCGCAAGCGACGGCGCAGACCTCGTTGATTCCGGGGTATTCGACCGGATCGTCGGGCGATGCGCAGGACCCGTCAGAATCTGAACTGGCTGCTGCAATCCGCGCGGCTTCGGACGCGGGTGCCAGCGTTATCGTCATCGACAGCGCAGGACGGATCGTTGCAGGCACCGGTGCGGGCGGGCAAGGGACCGAGCATGATGTCGCCCATGACCCGATGGGCGAGGGGTCGCAGCTGATGAAGGCGCAGGAACGGTTTTCCAAGTTCCGCGACTCGGTCGCTTCGCGGCTCGAAGCGCTGCCTTATTCGATTTTCGAAGTGCAGTATATTTTGCGCGAAACCAGTCCGGACGGCCGCATCCAGACCTATGTCGAGGTTCTGGTCTGGAATATCGTCTTCCTGCTGATCGGCAGATGGCTGTCCATCGAGATCTACGGCAAGAGGATCGCAAAACGGATCGTCGTCGCGCGGAGCAAGGAAAACCCCGAAGGGTATCGCGAAAAGATGCCGTTCCTCGTTTTCCGCTTTGTGATGGGTGTCGGGGCGACGATTTTTGCCATGCTCATGGCCCTGGTCGTCGGCTATTTGTTCCTGGGCGAGGCCGAGGATATTTCAATCCAGTTTACCGTCACGGCCATCTTCACCGCGTATTTCCTGGCCCGGACCGTTTCAGACCTGTGGCGCATGGTCCTGTCGCCTTATCTCAGCCAGTACCGGTTGCCGCCGTTTTCGGACAGGGATGCAAAGCGGCTGTATTTCTGGGCGTCGTCACTGGCGACCTATGACATCTCGGTCGTTCTGTTTTCGACCTGGGTGGCGGATTTCGGGTTGAACTACAACGTGTACGCTATGGTCTACGGTAGCCTGACCATGGTCGGCGCTGTCGGCTCTGTCCTGTTGGTGCTGTTCAATGCGCGCGCGATTTCGAACGCCATCCGAGGCGGTCGCGCCCCGGACAAGGTATCGTGGCTGTTGCGGGTCCTGTCCTATGGCTGGGCCCCGGTGCTGATCGTGTACATGGTCTTTAGCTGGCTCAAACTGGCCGTCGATCTTGTCCTTGAAAACCAGGGGTCGGTTCCGATCGTGGCCAGCAGCTATGCGATCTTCATGTCTGTGGTCATCGCCTATGGCGCGATGAACTATCTTCTTGAGCGTTACTTTGACCGCAACCGGCAGATCAAGGCGCTCAATACCGAGGCCGACGTCGCGGAAACGGGGCTGACCGCACCTGAAACACCCGAGGCCGAGAAACGCAAACACACCCTTCTGACCTATGAAGACCTGGCGCGCCGGGTGGCCGGTATATTGGCCATGGTGGTTGGTCTCTATGCCTTGGTGGTGATCTGGAACCCCGAGGCCAGCTGGAGCGATGACCTGCCCGTCGAACGCGTGCTGGACGTGATGGTCATCTTGTTCATCGGATATATCCTGTTCCATTTCTTCCGCATCTGGATCGACAGCAAGATCGCCGAGGAAGAGGATGATGGCGGCGGCGAGGCCGAACTGGGCGATGAGGGCGGCGAAGGGGGGCAAAGCCGTCTGGCGACCCTGTTGCCTCTGTTTCGTGGCGCCATTCTTGCCATTGTCGTGGTCACGATCGTTCTGATCGTCCTGATGGAAGTCGGGATAAATGTCAGCCCGCTGTTTGCCGGTGCTGGCGTTGTTGGTCTTGCAATCGGGTTCGGGTCGCAGACCCTGGTGCGTGATATCTTTTCCGGTGCGTTTTTCCTGTTGGATGACGCGTTCCGCAAGGGCGAATATATTGATATCGGCGACGTCAAGGGAACGGTCGAGAAGATCTCGGTCAGGTCGATGCAGCTGCGGCACCATCTGGGTGCGCTGAACACCATCCCGTTTGGCGAGATCAAGGTTTTGACCAACTATTCCCGCGACTGGGTCATCATGAAGCTGCCCCTGCGCGTGACATATGACACCGACGTGGAAAAGGTACGAAAACTGATCAAGAAACTGGGGCAAGAGTTGTTGAGCGATCCGGTCATCGGTGAGAATTTCATCCAGCCTCTCAAATCGCAGGGCGTGATCGAAATGCAGGATTCGGCGATGATCATCCGGGTCAAGTTCATGACCAAACCCGGCGATCAGTGGCTGGTGCGCAAGAAGGTCTATCAGGACATCCGCGAACTGTTTGCGCGCGAAGGTATCCGCTTTGCCCATCGCGAGGTCACGGTTCGGCTTGCCGATGGCAAAGAGGCCGAGGACCTGACCCCCAAGCAGCGTGAGGTCGTGACCGGCGCGGTGCAGGCCGCGATAGACGAAGATTACCTTGATGACATCGGACCCGGAGGGGATGACCGTTAGACCGGGCCGCGCGTATACGCGCGGCGGTTACGCCTTTGGGGTGGGGTCAGGGCCATTCTGGCGCGGATGTGCCCAATCGCGATGCGGGCCTGTCCCAGCGCATTTTCGCCGGGCCGACGCCAAGCGCGGGTTTCAGGCGATGGCCGGGGCCCCAGCCGGATGTCTCGATGCTGGCGTCATAGTCGCCGGCATTCGCGCCAGCGATTTCACCACCACCGTCGTCGGATTTGCCCAGCGTGGCCAGCAGCTCGGCCGTGCGGGCCAGTGACAGCCGCGCATACATGGTCGGGTTGCCCGCGGCGGCCTGCGCCAGTGCCGACAGGACCGACGCGGCCATCAGGTAACCGGTCGCATGATCAAGCGCCTGAACCGGAAGCGGCGTCGGTTTGTCGGCATTTGCCCATTTCTGCCCGGTATCGGCGATGCCTGCGCTCATCTGAACAAGGCTGTCAAACCCGCGCCGCGTGGCCCATGGGCCTTGCCAGCCATAGGCGTCCAGGGTGACTTCGACCCGGTTGGGGGCAACCGCATCGCGCGTGGTTTTGCCCAGACCCAATGCATCCAGCGCGCCGGGGCGGTAGCCATGGACAAAGACGTCGGCCGTGGCCAACAGACCGGTCAAACGGTCCATCCCCTCGGGCGTCTTGAGGTCGATATAGGCGCAGGATTTGCCCAGTGAAATATCCGGGATGACGCCGGGCTCGTCCCAGTCCGGCGGGTCGATCCGCAGGACATCAGCCCCGAAACCGGCCAGCGTGCGGGTGGCAACGGGGCCAGCCAAAACGCGTGTCATGTCCAGAACGCGAAGCCCCGCAAGCGGTCGGTTTGGCGTGGCCTGGGGGCGGTCCCGAAGCGTGATCTGGCGCGGGCCCTGCCACCCGATCAGCGGGTCGCGCGTAACGGCGCGACCTTGCGGATGATCCAACCATTCCGAGCGGCTGCGCATGGCGGCGGCAACGCCACCTTCGGCGACAATGGCGGCTTCCAGATCGGCGATTTTGCAACTGCGCAGGGCCTCGGTCACCAGCTTTCTATCCGCTTGGGTTCCCAGAACCTTCAGCGCGGCTGCGCGGTGATGTGGCAGGTTGGTATGCAGCCTGATCCATCCATCCGCCGCGCGGTAATCGCCTGCGACGGCGTCCCAGAGATTTGGCATGTCCCAGCCGTCGGGCTTGAAGGAATAGCCGAACCAAAGCGACGCGAGGCGGTGTTCGACACTGACCTCGGGCGCGCTGTCGGCCAGGTTCAGCGCAAGCATAAGCTTGGCCAGTTCGTGCCCCACGGCGGCAAAGCTTGCTGTTGCAAGCTCGGACACGGCAAAGGCGCTGGGCAGGTGACCCGCGCCGTTTACGCGATAGCTGTCCGGCGGAGGGAGTGCGGAAATCTGGCTCATTGCTGGTATGGATCAAGGCTGTCGCGCAGGCCGTCGCCCAGGAAGTTGAACGCAAGGACAACCACGATGATCGGCAGCATCGGGATAGCCGTCCAGGGGTAGATCTCGATCGACGCAAGGTTCTGCGCGTCGTTCAGCATCACCCCCCAACTGACCGCCGGTGCACGCAGGCCCAGGCCCAGAAAGCTGAGCGCGGTTTCCCCCAGGATCATGGCAGGGATCGACAGGGTTGCCGAGGCAATGAGGTGCGACATGAAATTGGGCAACAGGTGTTTGCGGATAACCCGGCCGGAACTGGCGCCCATCATTTCGGCGGCCCTGACATATTCCTCTTCTCGCAGCGACAGGAACTTGGCGCGCACGGATCGCGCAAGTCCCGGCCAGTCAAGAATGCCAAGGATGATCGAGATGATGAAGAACACCGCAACCGGGCTCCAGTTCGATGGCACGGCAGCGGACAGGGCCAGCCAAAGCGGAAGTTCCGGCAACGACCGCAGAATCTCGATGACCCGGTTGATCACCCAGTCGATCTTGCCGCCGAAATAGCCCGCGATAGACCCGAACAGAATGCCAAGGAAAAAGGACACGGAAATGCCGATAAGGCCAACCGTCAGCGACAATTGGGCGCCGTAGAGAATGCGGCTGAACACATCCCGGCCCAGCCGGTCGGACCCCCACAGAAACAGCGTCGCGCCGTCGGGGGCGCAAAACAGATGGGTGTCAGACTTGATCAGCCCGGCCAGCTTGTATTCAGAACCCTCGCAGAAAAAGCGGATCGGGCGGGGGTCTTCGGTATCGGGGACGAATTTCCACTGGAATGTCTCCAGATCGGCCTCGGCCACGATGGGGTAGATAAACGGCCCCTTGAACGATCCGTCATGGAACCAGTTGATGCTTTGGGGCGGGGCGTAAAGGTGTTCGCCGTTGCGGTCGTTGGGCCCATAAGGCGCAATGAAACCGGCAAATGGCAGCATGAGATAGCACAGCAAAAGGAAAACGCCCGAGATCAGGCCCAGTTTGTGCGTTCGGAACTTGCGCCACACCAGAACCCAGTTCGGAGCATCAAGGTCGGCCCGTTCCAGTTGCTGCAACGAGGCCTGCGGATCGAAAGGGGCGTCGTCGACAAAGCGCCCATCGGGAAGTTTGCTCATGCGTCACGTCCCTCGTATCGAATGCGCGGGTCCAGCATGACCAGCAGGATATCGGAAATCATCGTGCCGATCAGGGTCAGAAGGGCCACGAACATCAGGATGAAGGCCGACAGGAACTGGTCTTGCGTCTTGAGTGCAGTCAATAGGGTTGGCCCGATGGTTTGCAGACCCAGAACGACAGAGACCAGAACAGAGCCGGAAACCATCGACGGCAGCAGGTTCCCGATATCGGCAACGAAGGGGTTGAACGCGACGCGCAGCGGATATTTCGTCAACATCCGCGAGGGCGCCATGCCTTTGGCAATAGCTGTCTCGACGTAAGGCTTGCCCAGTTCGTCCAGCATGTTGGCCCGCAGGCGCTGCATCATGGCCGAGGCGCCGGATGTGCCAATCACAAAGGTCGGGACGATCAGGTGCACCAGGATTGATTTCAGCTTGTCCCAGCTCATCGGCAGGCCTTCGTAGGCCGGGTCCATCAATCCACCGATCGGCAGGTTGAAATAGCGGTGGCCGTAATAAAACAGGATGAGGGCCAGCAGGAAGTTGGGCGTTGCAAGCCCAAGATAGCCGACAAAGGCCGAGGTATAGTCGATCCAGGTCCGCGACCTGGCCGCGGCGATGACACCCAGGGGCAAGGCAACGGCATAGACGAACAGGATGGCCGCCAGGTTGACGACAACGGTCAGCCAAAGGGTATCTCCGACGATTTCGGAAACCGGCCGGTCGAATTCAAAGGACCAGCCATAATTGCCCTGCAGCAGCCCCGAAAACCCATGCGGTCCGGGCATGAAGCCCATCCAGATCATGTATTGCTGCCACATCGGGCGATCCAGCGCGTATTCCTTTCGCAGGAACTCGGCCTTGGCGACCCCGGCGGATTGGCCTGATGCCTGCAGTTCGGCAATCTGATTGCTGAGGTAATCCCCGGGCGGAAGGTTGATGATCACGAAGATCAATACCGACACGACCAGCAACGTCAGCAGCATCGTGAAAAAGCGGTACACCGCGTAGCGCAGCATGATCATTTAGCTGCTCCTGTCAGTCCGCGAAAAAGAACTCGTCCGGGCGGTGGACGCCGAAATGCGCACCGGGTTCCCATGCCCACATCGCCTGTTGCGGGACGTTGCGCAGGCGATTGGAGACCACGATCGGCTGGGGCGCCCCATTCAGGATGCCAATGGCGTAAAGCTCGCTTGCGTGAATATCCAGCATCTCGCGCCAGACGGCTTCGCGTTCGGCGTCGGTCGTGGCGATTTCCCAGTCATGGGCCAGCTCCATCAGGCGTTCTGCCTCGGGCATGTCGGGCGGCTCGCCCGCATCGCCACCGGTCTGGTAATATTGTCCCCATTTCGGCCAGGCCAGAAAGACCTGATCGGTGGGCGCAAGATAGTGTGGCGAGGTATGGTGCTGCGGTATGCCATCATCCCAGCCATACCAGACAGAGGCCATCGTGGACCCGGAAAACACGCGATTGCGCAGGATGTCGCGATCCAGCGGGCGCATGACCAGCTTGACCCCGATTTCGCGCCAGGTGTCGGTCACGATCTGCAGCGCGTTCTCAACCTCCTGGCGTTCGCCGGCGGTTTCGATGACCAGCTCCATGGGGCGGCCGTCGGGCAGCAGGCGCGTGCCGTTCTTGTCCCGCTTGTCCAGCCCGGCCTCATCCAAAAGCGCATTGGCCTGATCCACGTCGAACTGCGCCCAGGCCTGGGCGTTTTCCTCGTCATAAAACGGCGATGCCGGCAGAACCGACATGGCGGCGGGGTGGGCCAGCTTGAAATACAGGGCCTGATTGATCGTTGCCCGGTCAATGGCCAGCGACAGCGCGCGGCGGACGCGGACATCGCGCAATACCTTGCGCCATTCGGCATCGTCAAAGTTCAGGTTGGGATAGATGGCAATCTGTGACGCGACGCCTGTTTTCCACAAAAGCGTCTTGTAGTCGCCTTCGGCCTCGCCCTTTTTCAGGATCGACGCGTCCCGGAACGCCAGCCCGCGCCCCTGCAAATCGGACTCGCCGGCATTGGTCTTGGCCGCCACCAGCCCGGGGGCGACGATCTCCATCTCGACAACGTCGATATAAGGCAACTGTACCCCGTTGGAATCGACCCGGTGGTAATAGGGGTTGCGCACGAAATTGTGGCGGATTTTCTTGCCGGAGCTGGCGTTCAGCCAGGGCTGCAAGGTCGGCAGTTCGTGATTGTCGAACTTGTAAAGGTTGTCCAGCTTGTTGTGCAGGGCCGCCCAGCTTTTGACACGGGCATCCGCGACCTCAAAGGCAAGGTCGTCCTGGTTGGCAAATTTCTCGTGGTATTTCTTTAGAAACGCGGCCGGGCGATAGATGAACGGAGGGCGCGCCTGCGCCAGGGATTGCAGGAAATCCGGGTTGGGGTCTTCCCATTCGAATATGACGGTTGTTTCATCCGGGAAAGACACCGTGGGCAACTTGCCTTCGACGCGCAGAAAATCGGGCGGGCCCGACGGGCTGAGCAATTCGTTATTGGCGACGTCTTCCCACCAGTACCGGAAATCCTCGGATGTAAAGGGCGTGCCGTCCGACCACTTGTGCCCCTGCCGCAGCTTCAGCGTAAACCGGCGGTTTTCCTCGTTTTCGAAATCCGCAAGCAGGTCGGGGACCAGTTTGTAATTCTCGTCAAAACCAACCAGCCGGGCGTAGCCATAAACCACCATCTGGCGGATGTCTTTTGACCGGGTGATCATGGTGCGCAGAGTTCCGCCTTCGGTGCCGAATTCCCGCCCCTTGGCGGGCAGGTCCACGACCAGCGGGTCAGCCGGAATCCGGTCCTGCACGGGGGGCAGGTTGCCGGCATCGACCTCGGTCTTCCAAAACGCACCTTCCTGAAGGTCAGGCACAGGTTGCGCCGTGGCGGGCAGGGTTCCGACAACCGCAATTGCGGCGGCCAGGAACATGGTGTGAGCGGTCTTAAACATGGCAACGTACCTTATGGCCGGGTTCCAACTCTATGAGTGAGGGTATCATGGAGTCGGAAAATCGAAAGGCGTCTGCCCAACTGTCGGGTGACCCGGCGCCCAGTGCAACCAATTTCAGGTCGATCGGGCGGTTGATGTCGGGTTCCGGTTGGGCTGCGATAAGCGCCTTGGTGTAGGGGTGGCGGGGATTGTAGAACAGTGTCTCGGGCGGGGCCTGTTCGACAACCAGGCCCTGGCGCATGACGGCGACCTCATCCGCGATGCGCGCAACCACCGCCAGGTCATGGGAAATAAAGAAATAAGACAGGTTCAGGCCGTCTTGCAACTGCTCCAGCAATTGCAGGATCTGTTCCTGAACCGAGACATCCAGGGCCGATGTCGGCTCGTCGCAGACGATCAGGGCGGGGTCCAGCATCATGGCCCGGGCGATGGACAGGCGTTGCCTTTGCCCGCCCGAAAACGCGTGTGGATAGCGTTTCAGCATGTCGGCGTTCAGCCCGACACGCTTAAGCATTTCGGCCGCCTTGTCGCGCTGCTCGGACCTTGTGCCGATGCCGTGGATCTCAAGCGGTTCGGTCATCGCATCCTGAATGCGCATCCTTGGGCTGAGTGAGCTGTAGGGGTCTTGAAAGACCATCTGCGCCTTGCGCTGAAAGGCGGTCCGCTCGTCCCGGCTCATGTTATGGACCATGGTGGGTTCATCGGTGTCCGTGGCCCTGAACAGCACCTCGCTGCCGGAATCGGGCAGTTCGGCACCCAGCGCGATCCGGGCCGCTGTCGTCTTGCCGGACCCGCTTTCGCCGACCACGGCAAGGGTTTTCCCACGGGCCAGTTTCAGGTCGACCCCGCGGCAGGCAAAGATCTTTTTGTCCGACTTCCATCCTTTGCTCGACCGCATCGTGTAGGTCTTGCAGACATTCTTCATTTCAAGGATCAGGTCTTGGTCCGGCATGGGTATGCCGACCGCATCCTTGTCGGGTATCTCGGGGGCTGCATCGAACAGCTGACGCGTATAGGGATGCGCCGGGTTGTTCAGGATCAGCCCTGCGGGCCCGGCTTCCATGACGCGCCCCTTGTGCATGACCACGACCTGTTCGGCCATGTTGGCCACGACACCCAGATCGTGGGTGACAAGGATCAGGGCCATGCCGGTTTCTTTCTGCAGTTCCTTGATCAGCCCAAGTACCTGCGCCTGCGTGGTCACATCCAGCGCGGTCGTGGGCTCATCCGCGATCAGCAGTTCCGGCTTTGAGACCATGGCCATCGCGATCATCGCGCGCTGGCGCATACCGCCGGACAGTTCGAACGGATAAGAGTCGTAGGCGCGCGACGGATCGGGAAAGCCGACCCGTTCGAACTGGGTCAGGACTTCTTTGCGGGCCTGCGCCTCAGAGGCCCCGCGGTGCAGCCACAGGACTTCGCTGACCTGATTGCCGATCTTGTGCAGCGGCGACAGGGACCGCATGGGTTCTTGAAATATCATGGAAATCCGGTTGCCCCGGATATCGCGCATCTGGCGTTCGCTGATTTCGGTCAGGACATCGCGTCCCTTGGCGTCGTTCAGCGTGATCGAGCCGCTGCGGATCTGTGCCGCGCGTGGCAGGATGCGCAGGGCCGCCCGGCACGATATGGTCTTGCCCGACCCGGATTCCCCGACCAGCGCAAGCGTCTGGCCTGCTTCCACGTCAAAACTGACGTCCTTGACGACAGGATCACCCGTGCCAAAGCCGATGCTGAGATCTTGGACGGATAGCAAGGCCGTCATGCGGGCTTTCCACCCAATTGGCCGTGCGATGACATCGGCTTGTGAACTCCCTGTTTTTTTGACGCAGTTTCGCGCGCTTGGGCCGGGCTAGTCAAACACCTTCTTAAGCAGAAATGTCGCGGAAATGTGATACGGCCTGCAAAACCCTACACAATCAGTTGAGTTTTTGCCATCAAAGGCGCGGGCGGCCGTGTTTTGTCGCCTGAATGGTTCAAACGAAAGGAATGCCCGTGTCCGCCACTCAAAGTCGCCTGGACCTGTTTATTGACCGCATGGTGTCGCAGCGCGCTTGCCTGGATTTTGCCATTGCGGAAACCCAGGGCATGTCTGGTCCGGTTTTTGAACTGGGGCTGGGAAACGGGCGGACCTATCATCACATGGTGCAATATGTGAACAACCGCCCGGTCTATGTGTTCGAACGCGCGGTCGCCTCGCACCCGGATTCGACACCGCCCGAGGATCGGGTGATTCTGGGCGACGTCCGCGAAACCCTTCCGGCCGCGCTGGATCGTTTCGGCGCAACCGCCAGCCTGATCCACGCCGACCTTGGTGGGCATAACCGGGAAAAGAACGATGCCTTTGCCCGGTTCGTCTCACCCCTGATCGAACCCCTGCTGGCGCCGGGCGGGCTGATGGTGTCCAGCGATCGGATGTATTTCGATGCCCTGACCGAACTGGCGCTGCCCGATGGCGCGGTCGACGGGCGCTGTTTCATATATCAACGCTGAAACCAAGGAGACCGCCGGGTGATCTTTTACGACTGTTCGACCGCACCAAACCCGCGCCGCGCGCGGATGTTCATTGCGGAAAAGGGTCTGGATATCGAGACCCGCGATATTTCGATTGCAAAGGGGGAACAACTTGGCGCGGCCTTTCGCGCGGTCAACCCGCGTGCGACCATCCCGGTTCTGGTGACGGATGACGGCACGGTTCTGACCGAAAACCTTGGCATTGCCGCCTATCTTGAGGCCCGGTTTCCCGAGCCGCCGCTGATAGGGCGGACCCCGGATCAGCAAGGGCTGGTCTGGATGTGGAACTCTATCGTCGAACAGAATGGCGGTCTTCCCGTGGCCGAGGCGCTGCGCAATACGCACCCAGCTTTCAAGGACCGCGCAATACCGGGGCCCGAAAATTATGCGCAAATCCCCGAATTGGCCGAACGCGGCAGGGCCCGGGTCGCCAGGTACTTTGATCTGCTTGAGGATCGGTTGAAAGACAGCCCCTATCTGGCTGGCGACCAGTTCACGCTTGCTGATATCTCGGCCTTTGTGTTCGCGGATTTTGCCAGGGTTATCAAAATGCGCATCCCCGAACAGAACACAGCCGCGCGCAGATGGTTTGACGCCATATCGGAACGACCCAGCGCACAGCTGTAACCGGCGCAATCCGACGGGATGCCGGCTTTGATCCGATACTGTACACAAATGTCTAGACAGAAGTGAACAGTGCCTCTAGCGTTTCTCCTGACTCGCTCAGTGGAGGTTGGCATGAAGTCGCAATACCGCGTTGTGGTTATCGGTGGGGGCGTTGTCGGCGCCTCGGTTCTGTACCACCTGGCCAAGTTTGGCTGGTCCGATGTTGTGATGCTGGAACGGCGGCGCCTGGCGTCGGGGTCGTCCTGGCATGCGGCCGGGGGTGTTCACGCCCTGAACGCCGATCCGAACATGGCCTCGTTGCAGGCCTATACGATCGACCTGCTCAGCGAGATCGAAAAGGAATCGGGCCAGAATATCGGCCTGCATATGACAGGTGGCCTGACCTTGGCAGGCACACCCGAACGGTGGGAATGGTTGCAGGCCAACTATCGCATCTTTCAGTCCATCGGCATCGACGATTGCGAATTGCTCAGCCCGGAAGAGGCGCAAAGGCGCTGCCCGATCATGTCCACCGATGGCGTTCTGGGCGCAATGTGGGCCGACCGCGAAGGCTATATCGACACGACCGGCACCGTGCAGGCCTATGCCACGGCGGCCAGGAAACGCGGCGCGGAATATTATGAGGAAACCAAGGTCGAAAGCCTGACACAGACGGCAGATGGCTGGGAAGTGGTCACCGACAAGGGCACCATCACTTGCGAACATGTGGTCAACGCAGCGGGCCTTTGGGCCAAGCAGGTTGGGCGCATGGCGGGGGTGGAACTGCCGGTTTCGCCGTTGAAACACCACTATCTGATCACCGACACTGTCCCCGAAGTGGCCGAAGCCGAGTTCGAGATGCCAATGACCGTGGACCTCGAAGGCTTCACCTATATGCGGCAGGATCAAAAGGGCGTTCTGGTTGGTATCTATGAGGTTGATCATGAACACTGGGCCATGGACGGCGCGCCGTGGACCTATGGCGAGGAACTGTTTCAGGAGCAGCTTGACCGGATCGAGAACGAATTGACGCTGGGCTTTGAACGCTATCCGTCAATCCAGAACGTCGGGATCAAGACCTGGGTCAACGGCGCGTTTACCTTTTCGCCCGATGGCAACCCTCTGGTCGGGCCGGTGCCAGGCAAGCGCGGCTATTGGTCGGCATGTGCGGTGATGGCGGGGTTCCTGCAGGGCGGTGGCGTTGGCAAGACGCTGGCCGAATGGATGATCCATGGCGAGCCCGAGGCTGACGCCTGGCCGATGGACGTGGCGCGCTATGGCGATTTTGCGCAAAACAAACGGTATATCCGCGAAACGACGGGGCAGTTCTATTCGCGCCGTTTCGTGATGACCTATCCGAATGAACAACTGCCCGCGGGTCGCCCGCTGAAGATGGCCCCTGCGCATGACGCGATGACCCAGGCAGGGTGCAAATGGGGTGTCAGCTGGGGGCTAGAAGTGCCGCTGTATTTCGCGCCGAAAGGGTTTGAGGAAACGCCAACCCTCAAACGGTCGAACGCGCATGACATCGTGGCCGAGGAATGCAAGACGCTTCGCCAAGGGGTGGGCCTGATGGACATCACCGGTTTTTCTCGGTTCGAGGTTTCGGGCCCCAACGCCGAGGCGTGGCTGGACAAGGTGATGGCCTCGAAACTGCCCAAACCGGGCCGGGCCAAGCTGGCACCGATGCTGGGTGAAAACGGGCGGCTCAAGGGTGATCTGACCGTGCTCAATTGGGGTGACGGCACCTGGTGGATCATGGGCAGCTATTACCTGCGCGCCTGGCACATGCGCTGGTTCGACGACCACATGATGGACGGTGTCACCGTTCGCGATCTGGGCGAGGAATATTGCGGATTTGCCGTGGTCGGACCGAAATCGCAGGCTGTGGTCGAAAGGCTGGCGGAACAGGACATCTCGGAGCTGAAATTCATGGGCTGTGGTGCGTTCGACATAGGTCTTGTCCGCGCCCGCGTCGCCCGCATGTCGGTGACCGGAGAAAGAGGGTACGAGATCAACTGCCGCTATGGCGACCACATCGCGCTGCGCCGGATGCTGTTGGAGGCAGGGGCGGATGAGGGTATCCGCGAATGCGGGTTCAACGCGATGCTGTCGACCCGGCTGGAGAAGAGTTTCGGTATCTGGTCTGCCGAGTTTACCCAAGCCTACACGCCCGGCATGACCGGCATGGATCGCTGGATCGACTGGACCAAGGATTTCATCGGCAAAGAGGCCGCGCTGGCCGAACGCGACGGCAATGGACCTGCGCAAGTTCAAGTCACGCTTGAGGTCGATGCCGATGATGCGGACGCCAGCGGGTATGAACCCATCTGGTCGGGCGGTGAACGCGTGGGGTTTGTCACATCCGGCGGATATGGCCACCACACCGGCAAATCGCTGGCGATGGCGCTGGTCAATCGCGACAAGGCCGAGCCGGGTACCGAACTGACGGTGCATGTGGTCGGCGTTGAACGTCCGGCCCGCGTGATTGCGCCGTCACCTTACGACCCGCAAGGCGAGGCGATGAGGGGTTGATGGTGATCTCGCAAACATCCGAACGTGGCCGGCGACGGCGTGGGCGTGGCGCAGAATCTGCGTCGACGCCCTGCCGCGAGGTGAACTATCGCCAATTGCGGAACCCTTTTCCGCAGATGGAGGTGTTCCCGGCGGATCAGATTGCGGACATGCACGAAACGGCCTTGCGCACGCTTGAGGAACTGGGCGTCAAATGCTTGCTGCCCCAAGCCCGCCGCATCTTCGCGGCGGGCGGCGCACGTGTCGACGAAGATAGCGAAATGGTTTTCATCGGGCGTGACATGGTCGAGGCCGCCGTTGCGTCGGCGCCGAAATCCATCGCGTGCCGGGCCGGGGCTTGGCGGCGGGATTTCACGCTGGAACTGGGCAGCCTGGTGTTTCAGCCGGGCGCAGGAGCCCCAAATGCCACCGATCTTGAACGCGGCCGCCGAGCGGCATCGGGGCAGGACTATCTGGAGTTCCTGAAACTCACCCATCATTTCGACGTGTTCCAGATGATCTCGCCCCAGGTCGAACCGCAGGACGTGCCGACTCATCTGCGCCACTATTTCACGACGCAGGCGCAGATGGAGCTGACGGACAAATTCCCGTTTTTCTTCTCACGCGGGACGCCGCAGGTGATGGATTGCTTTGAAATGCTGTCCACCGCGCGGGGCCTGACGGATGACGAATTTCGCGGCAATCCGCAGTGTTATACGATCATCAACACCAACAGCCCGCGGACATTGGATATTCCGATGGCCCAGGGGCTGATCGACTTTGCGCGCCACGGGCAGATGTCGATCATCACGCCTTTCACCTTGATGGGGGCAATGGCGCCGATCACCGTGGCCGGGGCCATCACCCTGTCCCATGCCGAGGCGCTGGCGGCTTTGACCCTGACACAGTTGACCAACCCCGGCGCCCCGGTCTGCTATGGCACGTTCACCAGCAATGTCGACATGAAATCCGGCGCACCCGCGTTCGGGACGCCATCGCATTTCCAGGCCTCGCTGGCGGCGGGGCAGCTGGCGCGGCATCTGGGCTTGCCCTGGCGGTCGGCCGCCGGGTCGGCGTCGAACATCAACGATGTGCAGGCGGCCAACGAAAACCAGTTCGGCCTTTGGGGTTGCCTGATGGCCGGGGCAACAGTGATCATCCATTCCGCAGGGTGGCTTGAGGGCGGCCTGACCGTATCGTTTGAAAAGATGATCAGCGACGCAGAGGTGCTGAACATGGTGGCCGAGCTGTGCGCCGGGGCGCAGGCCGGGGCAGATGAAATAGGTTTCGACACAGCGCTGAGCGAAGTGGAACCCAGCGGGCATTTCTTTGCCACCAGCCAGACGATGGAGCGTTACAACACCGCGTTTTATGAACCGCACTTGCATGATTATGCCAATTTTGGCACCTGGTCCGAGCGTGGATCGCTGGACGCCAACCGCCGCGCGACAGGGGTGTGGAAGGACATCCTTGCCAATTTCAACGCGCCGAAACAGGATGCTGATCGCCTTGGCGCGTTGCATGAATTTATCGCTCGCCGCACCCAGGAAGGCGGCGCACCGCCGGAGAGCTGAATGAGCACCAAACCAATCCTGCACCGCGACGATCCCCTTGCCGAACCGCTGGTCGGCAACATCAAGGTCACGCGCGATGACTGGCTGAACGTGGCGATGGATGTGCTGGTCTCGGACGGGGTCGAGCAGGTCAAGGTCATGAACCTGGCGGAACGGATGGCCGTGTCGCGCTCGTCCTTTTACTGGTATTTCAAATCCCGGCAGGAACTGCTGGATGCGTTGCTGGCCAAATGGCAGGCCACCAATACGGCCGGTTTGATCGCCCAGTCCGAGTTGCCGGCCAGGACGATTACGGCTGCTGTCTGCAACGTGCAGCGCTGCGTGGTGAATGCTGCTTTGTTCGACACGGCGCTGGATTTTGCGGTCCGCGACTGGGCCCGGCGGTCGGGCAAGGTGCGACGGATGCTGGACCAGTCGGACGCGCGGCGGCTCAGCGCGCTGCGCGCCATGTTTGCCCGGTTCAACTATGACGAGACCGAGGCCGAAACGCGGGCAAGGGTGCTGTACTACATGCAGATCGGCTATGACCTGGCGCAGTTGAACGAGCCTATGAGCGTGCGTTTGTCGATGGTGCCGCATTATCTTTTCGTGTTCACGGGGGTCGAACCGCAGCCCAGTGAAGTCGAAGAATTCACCGCCTATGCAAAACGATACTGGGAAGGACCCCCAAGCCATGACACGACCTGACGCAATCATCATCGGAACCGGCGTGATCGGTGCGGCCATTGCGTTTGAAATGGCAAAGGCGGGCTGGAAAACCCTGTCTCTGGATCGAAATACACAGGTCGGGCATGGGTCAACCGCCGGTTCCTGCGCCATCATCCGCATGCATTATTCGACCTTTGACGGAACCGCCTTTGCCTGGGAGGGGTATCATTACTGGCGCGATTGGGCCGGATACCTGGGCCTGCCCGAAACGGCCGATCTGGCCCAGTTCCGCCAAACCGGCTGCCTGGTCATGAAGACCCAGGCCAACGGGCAGTTGGAAAAGCACAAGCAATACAGCGCCGAATTGAACTGCCCGTTCGAGGAATGGGCCCCCGAAAAGATCACAGAGCGCCTGCCGATCTACAATCTGGACAGCTTTGCCCCCGCCCGACGGATGGACGATCCGGAGTTCGGTCAACCCAACGGTGCGCGAATGCAAGGCGCGGTGTTCTGGCCCAAGGCCGGTTACGTGACCGACCCGGCCCTGTCTGCGCAAAACCTGATGGACGCAGCAAGGCAACACGGGGCCGACATTCGGACCGGGGCCGAGGTGACTGAAATCCTGACCGATGCCGGGCGCGTTTCGGGGGTCAGGCTGGCCACGGGCGAGGAAATCCACGCCAGGGTGGTCGTGAACGTGGCCGGTCCCGGTTCATCGATCATCAACCAAATGGCCGGTGTGCTGGACGACATGACGATTGAAACCCGGCCCCTGCGTCAGGAAGTTGTGCATGTTCCCGCGCCCGAGGGGTTCGATTTCGAACGCCAGGGCACCATTGTTTCTGACAGCGATATCGCGCTGTATTGCCGGCCCGAGCATGGCAACCACATCCTGATCGGTTCGGAAGACCCGGAATGCGATCCGCATCAGTGGTGCAAGGACGACAAGACCTATGACCACGATTTTACCGACCAATGGACGACGCAGGCGATGCGCTATGCGCAGCGCGTGCCCAGCCTTGGCATCCCCTCAAGGACGCGCGGCGTTGTCGACCTTTATGATGCATCGACCGACTGGATTCCGATCTATGACAAATCCAGCCTGCCGGGGTTTTACATGGCCTGCGGCACCAGCGGCAACCAGTACAAGAACGCGCCAATTGCGGGCAAGATGATGACTGCGCTGATCGACTATTGCGAAGACGGCGCGGATCACGACACCGCGCCGCTGCAATTCGAACTTCCCTATATCCAGCGCAGCATCGATGTCGGGTTCTACTCGCGCAAGCGGCCCATCAACGCGGAAAGCAGTTTCTCGGTCCTGGGCTAGGTCACCTGATTGCGCGCGGCTTCGAAACTGGCCGCGCGCACCGGGCCATAACCGCGGATCTCATCCGCGGCCGCAAGCTTCTCTGGCCAATCGTCGCTGGCCCCGGCCGAGCCATCAGCCACAAACTGGTCAATCAGGGCGTCATACCAGGCCAGGATATCCCGGTGCAGGCGCGCCTCGGAATGGTATCCGAACGGGTTCCAAACCTTACCGCGCAGCCCCTTGGCCCGGGCCAGGATGGTCAGCACCGGCTTAATCCAGGGGCCAAAGGCAAATTTGACGGGCCGCCCGCGTGCGTCCTTGCGCCAGCTCAGGATTGGCGGCGCAAAGTGATACTTGGTTTTGAACGCCCCATCGAACTGCTGGGCCAGTTCGGCGGCAAAGGCGGGCGACGTTTGCAGGCGGGCCACCTCGAATTCATCCTTGTACGCCATAAAGCGGAACAGGTTGCTGGCCACCGTGCGGACAATGCGATCCGACGGCGGGGGATTCAGCGTACGGAGCGCTGCAATGCGGTGCGCAAAGCGTTCCGCATAGGCGGCATTCTGATAGTCGCGCAGAAATGCGGTGCGGCGGGCAATCATCTGATCCAGGGTTTCCCGCGCCTGTTCCGGCTGAGGCACCCCCTGAATACGGTCCGGGGCAACGGCCAGACAACGGCCAATTGCAAAGGCCAGGCGGTTCTTCTCAATAGCAACGCCGTTCAGCAGGATCGCCTGAGCCAGGGCGCTGTGGGATACGGGTACAAGTCCCTGCTGCCATGCATGGCCCAGCATGATGACATTGGCAAAGACCGCATCCCCCAACAGCGCCTCGGCAATGGCGTTTGCGTCAAACCCCGACAGGTTCTCGGCCCCCACGACCTCGGCGATGGCCTGTTCGCGGGCGTCGACCCGCAATTGTGCGTCGCGCCGCAGGACCAGATCGCCGGTCGGCATTTCGGCCCGGTTCAGCACGACACGGGTGCCCCGGCGATAATGGGCCGAGGCTTTGGGCGCCGAACTGACCACGATATCGCAGCCGATCACCGCATCTGCAGCGCCTTGGTCAATGCGAACCTGATTGAGCGCATCTGGCCCTGTGCCCAGCCGGATATAGCTGAGGACCGTACCGAATTTCTGCGCAAAACCTGTGAAATCCAGCACCGACGCGCCTTTGCCTTCCAGATGCGCGGCCATGGTGATCAGCGCGCCAACAGTGACGACCCCGGTCCCGCCCACGCCGGTGACAAGCAGGTCATACGGTGTGCCGAGCGATGGCAGGTCAGGATTGGGCAGACCGGTTTCCAGCGCGCTCAGGTCCAGATCAACGGGCTGCTTTCGGCGGGATGCGCCCTGGACGGTCACGAAGCTTGGGCAAAACCCGTTCAGGCAGGAATAATCTTTGTTGCATGAACTCAGATTGATCTTGCGCTTGCGGCCCAGGGGCGTTTCGCGCGGCTCGACACTCAGACAGTTCGACGCGACCGAACAATCGCCGCATCCCTCGCAGACCAGATCGTTGATCCAGACGTATGTCGAGGGGTCCGCCATTGTCCCGCGCTTGCGCCGGCGGCGCTTTTCGGTGGCGCAGGTCTGCTCGTAAATCAGGACCGTTACACCGGGGATATCGCGCAGTTCGCGTTGCAGCGGGTCCATCTGGTCGCGATCATGGAACGTGGTTCCTGCCGGAAAGTCGGCGTGGGGGAACTTGCCAATGTCGTCCGAGACCAGCGCGATGCGCGCGACCCCTTCGGCGCGACAGGTCTGGGCAATGCCCGCAACGCTGACCGGGCCGTCAACGGGCTGACCGCCGGTCATGGCAACCGCGTCGTTATAGAGGATTTTATAGGTAATATTCGTCCCTGCGGCGACGGCCTGCCGGATTGCCAGCGAACCCGAATGATACCACGTCCCTTCGCCCAGGTTCTGAAAGATGTGCTTGCCACCGTTGAACTTTGACGCAACCACATGCGGCACGCCTTCGCCCCCCATCTGCGCATAACCGACCGTTTCGCGATCCATCCACGAAGCCATGACGTGACAGCCGATCCCGCTTGCCGCCGTCGAGCCCTGAGGCACCTTGGTCGATGTGTTATGCGGACAGCCCGAGCAGAAATAGGGTGTCCGCGTTGCACCGGACAGGTTGATCACGGGCGGCGGCGTCTTGGTCAGCGCCCGCGCCTTGGCGGGCAGGTTTTCTTCGGGAAAAAACGTATCAAGCCGGGCGGCCACGATCGGGGCCAGCATCAGGGGGCTCAGCTCTCCGGTCCAGGGGATCAGCGGCTCGCCGTGGCTGTCATATTTGCCAACCATCTTGTGCGGCTTGTCGCCGGGCCAGTCATAGAAATATTCTTTGAACTGGCTTTCGATGATGCCGCGTTTTTCCTCGACCACCAGCACCTCGGCCTTGCCTTTGACAAAGCGCAGGGCGTTGCGGCGCGCCAGCGGCCAGACCATACCGACCTTGTAGATGTCAATGCCAAGGCGGCGGCAGGCAGCCTTATCCAGACCCAGCAGGCGCAGGGCCTCCATCAGGTCAAGATGGCCCTTGCCTGTGGTCACAAATCCAAACTTTGCGTTATCGATGTCATAGATGCGCCGGTCTATCGGGTTCTCTTCGGCAAAGGCGCGCACGGCCCGCAACTTGTGCTGGATGCGGGTTTCGATCTCGGGCGAGGGCAGATCAGCGGTGCGCACATGCAGGCCACGCGCTGGGGTTTCGATCTGCGGCAAGGTAAAGCGGCGGTCAGGTATCAACGGGACCGAGCGGGCGCTTTCCACCGTTTCGGAAACCGCCTTGAACCCGACCCAGGTGCCTGAAAACCGCGACAGGGCATAACCGTATTCGCCAAATTCCAGATATTCCTCGACCGAGGCGGGGTTCAGCGTCGGCATGAACCACGCCATAAAGGCCACGTCCGACTGGTGGGGCATCGACGAACTGACGCAGCCGTGGTCATCACCAGCAACCACCAGCACGCCGCCTTTTGGCGCCGAGCCATAGGCGTTGCCGTGTTTCAACGCATCGCCCGACCGGTCGACACCGGGGCCTTTGCCGTACCACATGGAAAATATGCCCTCGACCTTGCATTGCGGATCAAGCGTGGCCTGCTGTGCGCCCAGAACAGCAGTTGCGCCAAGGTCTTCGTTGACGGCCGGCATAAAGGTGATGCGGTCGTTTTTCAACCGTTCCTCGGCGCGCCAAAGCTCCAGGTCCAACCCGCCCAGGGGCGATCCGCGATAGCCCGACACGAACCCGGCCGTGTTAAAACCGGCCCCCCGGTCGCGCCGGGCCTGATCCATCATGATCCGGGCCAGCGCCTGTGTGCCGGTCAGAAAGACCCGGCCTTGGGTCAGGGCATACCGGTCCTCAAGCTGATAGGTGCGGGGCGCGGGGTCATGCAGGCTCATAACTGTGGTCCATGGATTGTGCCGGTGGGTTTGGTTATTTTAGCCCCTTTCAATTGGGTAATTGTGCCGAATTTGACGGAAAACGCCTTGGTTTTGGGTAAACCGTTCGACATATCGTAGTATGTTGGTTATTCCTTCCAGAATGATCCAGCTGGATGACAAAGATCGCCGCATATTGACGCTGCTGCAGAAAGACAGCCGCATTTCCAATGCCGATCTGGCGCAGGCGGTGGGTATGTCCGCGTCAGCCCTTTGGCGCAGGGTGCGCGCGTTCGAGGATGCGGGCGTGATCGAACGCTATGGCGCGCTGGTCCACCCGCCAGCACTGGGGCTGACGTTCGAAGCAATCGTCCATGTGCATCTTACCCGTCACGATCCGGACAAGATCATCGAATTCATCCGGGCGATCGAGACCAGTTCCGAAGTGCAGGAATGTTATTCGACAACGGGGCAGGCCGATTACCACCTGCGGGTGCTGTGTCGCGACCTTGCAGCCTATAATGAATTTCTCGAGAATTTTCTGTTCCGCCTGCCAGCAGTGGCAAGCGCGCAGACCAATGTCGTCTTGCGCCCCATCAAGCGCAATCAGCCGGTCGAAATCTGAACGGTCTCAGGCGTAGGTCACCCAGGCCCAGGCCATGGCCACATAGGTCAGGTTATGCAGACATTGGTCCAACCCGGCAGCGCGCCAAAAGGCGGCCTGATTGGGTTGCAGTTGTTTCTTGTCTGAATACCGGGCCTTGGCAAAGTCGATATTGAAATGAATGATCCATTCAAGCCCGGCAATAACAAAGACAAAGGCAAGCGGTGTCCCGAACAGCAGGAAAACGACGGCAGAGCCCACGGCATGCACTGCGGCATGCTGGGCTCGTCCCATATGCAAATACTCTCCGCGCCCCGAAAGCATTTTCGGAGTTTGCAGGTAGTAATCGGCAAACATGTGCTTGATCTGCAGCAAGCAAAGCAAAAGCAACACTGTGCCAACGGTCGCAGGCAAATGCACCCTCCCGATATCGTCCTAAATTCCAAGCCTAGGGTCTAATGACAGGTTGCGCAAATGAACTAGTTCACACAAGGACGAACTTGTGACGCCGGGGAAACTATTTGCCTAGATTGACGAGAATAATGTAACTTCAGCCTATTGAATTTGCATCAATATCACCAATTTGATCTTTCGGGTCAGCAGTAGGGGCAAGATCCATAGAACGCTCTATCTTCGGGTTTATCTGGAAATACTCCAAACGCGATCAGTTCATTCTGCTGGCGGTGACTGCAACGTTGTTTCCGTTGCTGTACCTGACGCTGGAATTGCCCAAGCGCATTATCAATGACGCAATTGGCGCGACCAGTTCGGTGGTCAATGTCTGGGGCTATGACCTGCCGCAGACAACCTTTTTGATGATCCTGTGTTTCGCCTTCCTGGCTGCCGTGCTGGCGCATGGGTTGATGAAGATGCGGATCAACACCATGAAAGGTGTTCTGAGCGAACGCATGCTGCGGCGGCTTCGGTATCAGTTGATCAGCCGGGCGTTGCGGTTTCCGCAGCCGTATTTCGAACGGGTAAGCCAGGGTGAACTGGTTTCGATGGTCACCGCCGAAAGCGAACCAATGGGCGGGTTGATGGGCGATGCGATCAGCCAGCCGGTCCTGCAGGCGGGCCAGATGCTGACCATCCTGTCCTTTCTGTTCCTGCAAAGCGTTTGGTTCGGGTTGGCTGCGGTTGCGCTGATCCCGCTTCAGGCCTGGCTGATCCCGCGATTGCAACGCCAGATCAACCTGCTGAACAAGCGCCGCATCCAAGAGGTGCGCGTGCTTGCCGCGCAGATCGGTGAAAACGCGGCCGGGGCCGCGACACTGCGGGCCAATGGCGGCTGGCGGTACCGCAGGGCCATGATCTCGGATCAGTTGGGGCGGCTTTACGGTATCCGGTTCGAGATCTACCAGAAAAAGTTCTTTATGAAGTTCATCAACAACTTCATTTCGCAGCTGACACCGTTCATGTTCTACCTTGTTGGCGGTCTTCTGGTGTTGCAGGGCTCGGTTTCCCTTGGCGCGCTGGTGGCGGCCCTGGCGGCCTATAAGGACCTGAGCTCGCCGTGGAAAGAGCTGCTGACCTATTACAACCAGACGCAGGACATGTCGCTGCGCTGGGATGTGGTCGTCGAACGTTTCGCGCCATCCGGGATGATCGAGGAAACGCTGTTTGACGGCGAACCCGATGCGCAGCCCAGGCTGGCGGGGGACATCACGCTGGATCAGGTATCGGTGCGGGACATGGACGGCAACCAGGTCCTGGATGATCTGAACCTCAGCTTTCCCGCCGGGAAAACCATCGCCATCGCCGCGCCCAGCGAAGAAGACCGGCGCGCGATGGCCGAACTTCTGACCCGCGAGATACTGCCCAGCGCCGGAACCGTCAGGATCGGAGACCTGGACCTGTCGTCGGTGCATCAGGGCGTCGTTGCCGCCCGGATCGGGCATGCCACGTCGCGCCCGATCATGTTTCAGGGCACCTTGGGTGACAATGTCATGATGCCGATGCGGTTCAGGCCCCTGTCGGAAACCTCGGATGACCCCCATTTCAGCGAGACCCTGCGGGCCGGAAACAGCGCGGATCCGTACCAGGTGGATTGGCTGGACCCATCGCTTGCCGGGTTTGAAAACGCGGCCCTGTTGCGCGACTGGTGGCTGCGCCTCATCGACGGGATGGGGTCGGGGGCGACCTTGTTTCAGCGCGGGTCCGAGCAGGTTTTCGATGCCGACATGCATTCGGATCTTGCGTCCAAGCTGATCGAGCTGCGCCCGGCGGTCCAGGCGGCCGTGCGCGAGGCCGGGCTGGAACAACAGGCGCTGGTCTTTCACCGCGACGCCTACAACGCCGCACTGCCGGTTGCCGAGAACCTTTTGTTCGCAACGCCACGCGTTCCCGTGACCCAGTTGCTGTTGTCGCAGCAGACTGTGTTCCTTGGGCAGTTGCGCGAGTTGGGGTTGGATGAAACGCTGATCAACCTGACCCGCGATGTGATCGACATGTTGCGGCAGATCTTCGGGTTGGATGGCACCGATCATCCCTTGTTCAGAAAGCTTGGGCTGGATGCGTCCACCTATGAAACGGCGGTTGAGCTGGTTGAAAAGACCCGCACGGACGGGGCCAAGGGGCTGGACGACACCCAGTTGGCCACCTTGCTGGCGGTGCCGTTCGTAATTTCGGCAGAACAGATCGGCCCGGCGTTTTCGGATGAGTTGAAGTGCCGTATCCTGGAGTTGCGCCAAAGCCACTCGGCCAAGTTGATGGAATCGCTGGACGATGTGTTCGCGCCCCTGGAGCCGACCGGGTTCGCACCCGGCATGACGGTTCTGGAAAATGCGCTGTTCGGCAAGGTCAGCCAGGTCGGCGGGGCGCGGTCGGACGAGGTGCGCAAGCTTGTCCTGGACGTCATGGCGGAACATGGCGCCCGCCCGCTGGTGATCGAGCTGATCTATGATGTTCCGGTTTCGCTGGGCGGGCAAAACCTGCCAGCGTCCTTGGCGGAACCCATGGCGTTCACGCGCGCGACCATCAAGAAACCGGATGTTCTGGTGCTGGAGGACGCGCTGGCCAGTTTCGACATGGACACGCAGATTGCGGTCTTCAAGAACCTGCGAGAGCTGTTGC
Source organism: Ruegeria sp. ABD4_443 (assembly GCF_056160865.1). Lineage (NCBI taxonomy): Bacteria > Pseudomonadati > Pseudomonadota > Alphaproteobacteria > Rhodobacterales > Roseobacteraceae > Ruegeria > Ruegeria sp. ABD4_443. The sequence continues at coordinate 80,664 of NZ_JBSWYA010000005.1, forward strand.
CGGACACCACCGTCGTCTACCTGAACGACCAGTTCCAGAACCCGGATGTCTTTGACCTGTTTGTCGAAATCCGGCAGGGCCGGGTCGTGTCCGACCAGGCCCCGTCAGATGCGGAAAGCGACGGCGCGGCCTCTGCCGACCTGGCGCGCAAGCTGAGGGCGCTGGAGCAGACGCCGCTGTTTTCGGGCCTGGACCGGCGTCAGCTGCGCCTGCTGGCCTTTGGTGCGCGCTGGTATCAGGCGCAGGCCAACGAGATCGTGTTCCTCAAGGACGACCAGCCGACCGATGGTGCCTATGTGATCATCGAGGGCGAGGCCGGGCTGTACCTGCCACAGGACACCGGCCCGGATCAATTGATCACGCGGGTCGGCAGCGGCACCTTGGTGGGCGAGCTGGGGCTGATCCGAAAAGAACCGCGCGCCCTGAGCATGGTGGCCGAGACCGAACTGACCTGCCTGCGGATCGGCGAAGAGGAATTTCTGGCCGTCGTCGAAAATGATGCGGCCACGGCATTCAAGCTGTTGCAGGTTGTGGCCGGCTATGTGTCCAGCTAGGCGCGCTCAATCCTGGGGCTGGCAGAACAGCGCGTACAAAAGGTCGATGACCTTGGCGGTGTTCCCGTCCCGCAGCGAGTAATAGATGGTCTTGCCCTCGCGGCGCGTCGACACCAAACCTTCTTCGCGCAGCCGCGCCAGCATCTGGCTGACCGCGGCCTGCCGAATGTCCAGCAGCGCCTCAAGCTCGCCCACGGAACGTTCTCCGGTGCCAAGGTGACACAGGATCATCAGGCGGCCTTCATGGGCCAGCGTCTTGAGAAAGGCCGCAGCCTGCGCGGCGCTTTGTTTCATATCTGCCGGCGTTTCGGGGGGCAGGTTCTGAAGGGTGGTATCCTGAACAGTCACTTGGTGTCCGACTTGCTGAATTGGGCTGCAGTAATATGCCCCAATCCGGGCCGGTTTGTCACCCCTCCCGCGCGGGGGCGCCGCCCTGAAAGTTGTTGCCGCCGTGATAGTCGCAGGGGTCTTCCTGCATCTGCAGGTGCAAACCGCCCCCGGCATAGGGGTTGGCGCGCGCCAGGTCCTCGTCGACCTCGATCCCAAGGCCGGGCGCGGTCGGCGGAACGACAAAGCCGTCCTGGACGCGAATTGTGCCTTTGATCAACTGATCGTGGAACGGGGTGTCGATGGTTTCCAGCAGCAGGATATTCGGAATTGACGCCGCCAGATGGACATTCGCAGCCCATTCCACGGGTCCTGCATACAGATGGGGGGCCATCTGCGCGTTGAAGACCTCGGCCATGGCGGCGACTTTCTTCATCTCCCAGATGCCCCCGGCGCGGCCAAGCGCCGGTTGCAGAATCTCGGCAGCCCCGGCCCGCAGGACCGCGCCAAATTCGGCCTTGGTCGTCATCCGTTCGCCCGTTGCCACCGGGATGCGGACATTCCGCGCGACGCGGGCCATGTCCTCGATCATGTCGGGTGGGGTCGGTTCTTCAAACCACAGCGGCGCATAAGGCTCGATCGCCTGCCCCAGGCGAATGGCACCTGCCGTGTTGAACTGGCCATGGGTCCCGAACAGCAGATCGGCCTTGTCGCCCACGGCGTCGCGAATGGCTTTGCAAAAATCGACCGACAGCGAAATGTCCGACATGGCCGGCATATGCCCGCCCCGGATCGTATAGGGACCGGCCGGGTCGAACTTGACCGCGGTAAATCCGCGCCGAACCATTTCGGCGGCACATTCCCCGGCTTGCTCGGCCGAGGTCCAGAAATCGGTCAGATTGTGCTGCGCAAGCGGGTAGAGATAGGTATAGGCCCGGATACGGTCATTCATGCGCCCGCCCAAAAGCGCATAGACGGGCCTGTCCCGGTCTTTTCCCAGAATGTCCCAGCAGGCAATTTCGAGCCCCGAAAAAGCGCCCATGACGGTCAGATCGGGGCGCTGGGTGAACCCGCTGGAATAGGCGCGGCGGAACATCAGCTCGATATTCTCGGGGTTTTCACCTGCCATATGCCTTTCAAACACATCGCGGATCACATGGGTCATGGCCTGCGGGCCGATCGACGAGGCATAGCATTCGCCCCATCCGGTTATACCGGTATCGGTCGTGACCTTGACCAGTATCCAATAGCGCCCGCCCCAGCCGGGCGCGGGTGGCGCGGTAATGATGACGTCGAGATCAAGCAGCTTCATCGGGCGGCCCTTTCCTGGGGGGGTCCTGATCGGGTTACGACTGCCTGTCGAACAGGATCACGTTGCGCTTGGCCGAACCCGTCTTGGTGTCGGTGATGGCATCATTGATCTGATCCAGCGTCCAGCGCCCTGAAATCAGTTCGTCCAGCAACAGGCGCCCCTGCTGGTACAGGTCGATCATCCAGGGAATGTCGCGCTGAATGACGACGTCACCCATTTTTGAGCCCACCATCCCCTGCCCAAGCGCGGCAAGGATGACCGGTTCATAGCTGGCCTCAGCGCCCGAATGGGGCATTCCGATCATCACGGCCTTGCCGCCGGGTCCCAGGTATCGGGGGGCCTGGTCATAGGCGGGGATGGCGCCGACCGTGATCAGGACGGCATCCGCACCGCGACCGCCCAGGGCCTTGTAGGCTGCTTTCCAGGGGCTATCGAGCGTTGCCAGCACGCCGTGCGTTGCGCCGAATTCCTTGGCGATCTCAAGCTTGTCTTCGGTCATGTCCACGGCGACGATGCGACGGGCCCCGGCAAGGCGTGCGCCCTGAATGGCGTTCAGCCCGACGCCGCCCGCGCCGATCACGACCACGTCCTGTCCGGGGCGCAGCTGCGCCGCGTTGACGGCGGCACCGACCCCGGTGATCACGCCACAGGACAGCAGACAGGCGACATCCTTGGGCATGGTGGGCGGTATCTTGACGATCTGGCGATGGCTGACCACGACTTTTTCCGCGAATGCGCCACAGGCCATGGCCTGTTCCAGCGGCCCGCCATCGGCCGTGCGCAGGGGCCCCTTGACCGCGTCATAGGGCGTTTCGCAGACGGTTGGCTTTCCGCTTGCGCAGGACGGGCAGGACCCGCAGGCCCGGATAAGGGTCACGACAACGGAATCGCCGATGGAAAAGTCCCCGGCTGAATCGCCGATGGCCGTGATGACGCCTGCGGCCTCGTGCCCATAGACCGAGGGCAGAAAACCACCCCATGCGCCACTGGCATAGGTGATGTCGGAATGGCAAATCGCCACCGCGTCCAAAGTGACCTCGACCTCGCCTGTGCCGGGCGGTGCGATCTGGATATCCTCGATCACCAGAGGTGCGTTAAAGGCGCGACAGACTGCGGCTTTGATGGTTTGCATGATTTCCCCGTTTGGCTTTGGGAAACGGTGGCGCGTCCGGGGCCGGGTCGCAAGATTAAAAACGTCAGGACCGTGTCGTTGTTACGCCACGGTAGCTCTGGAACGGAAGAATACCGCGAAACCGACCAGCATCAGGCCAAGCGCCAACAGGAATGGGGCGCCCGGCAGGTAAATCGGCCCGCCCGGTTTCACGAATTGCGCAAAGATGGTTGTCATGACCAACGGCGAAAGGATCATCGACAGGGCCTGCAGCGCACTCAGCACCCCTTGCAGCTCGCCCTGCTGGCTGTCGGGCGTTGCGCGTGACATCATGGCCTGAAGGGCAGGCGTGACCACGGCGCCCAACGCGGTGACCGGAATAAGCATCATGGCAATTGCACCGCTGGTCAGAAAGGCCAGTAAGGCAAAGCTGAGTATCTCGAACCCCATCCCGAGGATGACGGTGACCCGTTCACCAAGATAACGGGTTGCCGGTCTGATCAGCCCCCCCTGAACCGCGGCCATCCCTATACCATACAGGCCCAGGGAAATGCCGATCATCTGCGGCGACCAGCCGAAACGTTCCAGCGTGAAATAGGACCAGATCGCCGGATAGACGTAGATCGAGACGGAATAGAGGAAATAGACCCAAAGCAGCGGCCTGATACCGGGAAGGGCCGCAATCGCCCGAAGCGATCCTGCGGGGTTTGCCCGGTTCCACGAAAAGGGTCTGCGCGTTTTGTCGGTGACGGTTTCGGGCATGACCAAAAGGCCCAGGCCGAACCCCAGCGCCGACAATGCGGCGGCGGCCCAGAACGGTGCGCGGGTTCCAAATTCGCCAAGCAGACCGCCAAGCAATGGGCCCAGGACAAAGCCGATGCCAAACGCGGCCCCCAGCAGGCCGAAATTCGCGGCCTTGTCCTGCGGCCGCGATACATCGGCCATGAATGCAGCCGCTGTTGAATGCGTCGCGGCCGTTACGCCGCCTACGATACGCCCTGCCAACAGCACCCAGATACTGCCCGCCAGCGCCATCACGACGTAATCCAGCGCCATGACGACCAAGGAAATCAGCAAGACGGGCCTGCGGCCAAAGGCATCGGACAGGTTGCCCAGCACCGGGCCAAACAGAAACTGCATCGTCGCAAAGGCGGTGCTGAGCACACCGCCCCAGACCGCGGCGCTGGCCAAGGTGCCGCCCTGCACGTCCAGAATGAGTTCGGGCATGATCGGCAGCACAAGCCCGATGCCCATCGCGTCGATCATCACCGTGCTGAGAACAAACAAAAAGGGCAGGCGCATGGAATCCGAAACTCAAATAGATTGCGGAACCCTATCGTCGGGTCGGGGTGGTGAAAAGCCCGCGTTTACCGGGCTTGCCGTCACGCGCCGGGGGCTGACCCCGGTGGGTTCCGGGCGCCGCGTTCAAAACGCCTTGGTGATCTGGTCGATGATCCTGGCCAGGTCACGAGGGCGGGAGAAAAACGGCGAATGAGAGCTGTCGATGCTGTGCCGCATGCCGGGCGGCGCGCAATGGCTCATCTCTTCCTGGTATTCGGGGGGTATGGTCCGGTCGTCGGTACACTGGATATAGGCCTTTGGAACCTGCTCAAAACGGGCGCTCAGTGTCAGCGGCGTATCCTGTGGCAGGATGGCTTGCGGGCACAGGCGCGCAAATGCAAACGGAAGGGTCTTGGCCGGGCAATCGTGGTAGAACAGGTCTTGCACCCGGTCCGGCCGCACGGTGCAGGACAGCCCGTCCGAAGATTTCTCAAGCGCGCCGGCCAGCAATTGCCGGGGCCCGCGCTTGCGCATGTCCACCATCGACAGCCCGGATCGCGGAACATAGGCGCACAGGTATATCAGGCCGCGCATTGCTTGCGGGTCGGTCTCGGCGGCGGCACTTATGGGGTAGCCGCCCCAGGAATGCCCAAGGACAATCGTGTCAGGCGACGCCGCCGCCAGCACCGCATCGCGGCACATGTTCAGGGTAACGTCGGACACGGGCGTCGGGTCCGACCCGTGACTGGGCAGGTCGATGGCGTGCGCGTCATGGCCAAGTTCGGCCAGCTCGGGGAGCAGGTCGCGCCAACACCAGGCGCCGTGCCAGGACCCATGGACGAGCAATATGTCGGCCAAGGCGCTTCTCCTTCAGATATGTCCAATGTCGTGCAGGAAACGGTCCAGAATCGCGGCATAGGCCTCAGGGCGTTCCACACAAGGCAGGTGACCTGCCTTGCGCATCAGCTCAAAGCGGGAACCGGGTATCAGGTCGACGGTCTCGCGGACCAGATCGGGCGGGGTCGAGCCGTCGTCGCTGCCTGCGATCCCAAGGGTTGGCAGGCGCAGGCCGCTGGTCGGGGTATAGAAATCCGTGCCCGAAATCGCGGCGCAACATCCAAGGTATCCGTCGACCGGCTGACGCAGCATCATGTTGCGCCACAGGGCCGCCTGCGGGGTTGCGCGAAACGCTTTGGTAAACCACCGCTCCATTGTCGCGTCCGCGATGGCCTCGATGCCTGCGGATTTCACCGCGTCCATTCGGGTCTGCCATGTCGCGGGGGTGGCGATCTTTGCGGCCGTGTTGGACAGGACAAGCCCCCGGATCAGATCCAGCCGTTTGACGGCCAGACCTTGGGCAATCATGCCGCCTATGGACAGGCCCACGAACACGCAGTTCCTGACCCCAAGGAAATCCAGCAACCCCTCGGCGTCGCGAACCAGCGCCCCCATCGAATACGGGGCAGGGGGTTGCGATGACAGGCCATGGCCGCGTTTGTCAAACCGGATGATCCGCAGCCTGTCGGAAAGCTGCGGCACAACCTGGTCCCACAGGCGCATGTCCGTTCCCAGCGCGTTGGCAAAGACAACCGGCGGCCCGTCCGGGTCTCCGTCGATCCGGTAGTGCAATCGCACGTCTTTGAGATCAGCAATTTGCATCCTGTCTTGCTTTCTTCGATTTTTTGTCAGGGGGCCGTGCGGGGCAGATTGCACCGGTTGCCGCGCTTTGTCAGGTAAGGAATTCCAACGCCCGGCCAAATATTTCCGGGTCTGCATTGCCGCCCGATGCCACGACGATCACGGCATCCCCTTCGATTTCATCGGGTCTGAACAGCGCCGCCGCCAGTGACACGGCCCCGCCGGGTTCCAGAACGATCTTGAGGCGTACAAAGGCAAGCGCCATGGCGCGCAATGCCTCTTGTTCGGTTACCGCAAGCCCCGGTCCGCACAGGCGTTTGATGACAGGAAAGGTGATTTGCCCCGGTTGCGGCGTCAGGATCGCGTCGCAGATATTGCCCGATGACGCATTGTTGTTCTGTATCTGGCCCGTTTCCAACGAGCGTCTGACGTCGTCAAACCCTTCGGGCTCGCAGGGGCGCGCGCGCAGGCTGGGTGCGCGGCTTTCCAGTGCAAGCGCGATGCCGGATGTCAGCCCGCCACCACCGCAGCACACCAGGACGTCGGCCTCGGTCACATCGAACGCGCGGGCCTGCTCTGCAATCTCCAGACCCGTGGTGCCCTGGCCTGCGATTACCTGAGGTTCGTCATAAGGCCGAATCAGCGTCAGCCCCCGTTCCTGCGCTATTGCCTCGCCAATTGCTTCGCGGCTTTCGTTTTGGCGGTCGTAAAGCACGACTTCGGCCCCAAGCGCCCGCGTATTGGCGATCTTGAGTTGCGGGGCGTCCGACGGCATCACGATGACCGCGCCGATCCCGTGCCGGGATGCGGCAAGCGCCACGCCCTGCGCGTGATTGCCCGAGGAATAGGCGATAACGCCCCGCCCGCGCGTGTGCTCGTCTAGCGCAGAGATTGCGGACCACGCGCCGCGAAACTTGAAGCTGCCCGTGTGTTGCAGGCATTCGGGTTTGACCAGAACCCGACGCCCGGCAATCTCGTCCAGGAATGGCGAGGTGAGGATCGGGGTCTGTCGCACATGTCCGCTCAGCCGTTGGGCCGCAGCTTCGATCAATTCAATTGAACTCATGAAATTTCCTGTTCTTGAAACATGTCACGCCCCCATTCCGGCCGCAGGCGGTGGAACGGGCGGTCAAATTCCCGCCAATTGTGGAATTGTCGTGAGGTCGGTCAAAACATGCGCCGGTGTCCATGGCAGGCGGTCCATCGGCTCGCCCGCCCGGTTGACCCAGGCGGTCACAAACCCGTACCCGCTGGCCCCGGCGGCATCCCACCCGTTCGAGCTGACAAACAGCACCTCGTCGCGGGCGCAGCCGAACCGGCCTTCGACCAGGGCATAGACACGCGCGTCCGGCTTGAAGACCCCGACGCTTTCGACCGACAGAACATCGTCCAGCAGGTCCTGAATGCCGGCCGATTTGACCGCGCCGCTTAGCATTGGGGGGGACCCGTTGGAAAGGATCGCGGTTTGCAGCCCGGCCTGTTTCAGCGCGCTCAGCATTTGCGGAACCTCGGCATAGGCCTCCAATTCCCAATACAGGTCCAGCAGGCGTTGCCGCAGGCGGTCGTCGCCCTGCAACCCGGTCGCCTCAAGCGCCCAGTCCAAGCCATCCTGGGTTACGTCCCAGAAATCGCCATGGGCATCGGCCACGGCGCGCAACCAGGTATATTGCAGCTGTTTCAGGCGCCAATGGCTGGCCAGTTCGGGCCACGTGTCGCGCAGGCGTTCGAACCCCGGTTCCTCGGCGGCCTGGCGCGCTGCTGCTGCAACGTCGAACAAAGTCCCGTAAGCGTCGAATACACAGGTCGTGATAGCCATCGGTCTCTCTCTTTCGGTTTGGGCGCAGGGTGGCACAAGCGTGCAGAACGTGAAAGACCCCAGGGTTTACAATACCGTGTTAACCACTAGGGTTGCGCGTTCAGTTTCTTTCAGGCCGGGGGCCACCATGACAGCGATCAAACAAGGCGACACTGTTCGCATCCATTACACAGGGACCTTGCTGGACGGCAACGTTTTCGACAGTTCCGAAGGGCGCGAGCCGCTGGAATTCGCGGTCGGCTCCGGTCAGATCATTCCGGGTCTGGATGCGGCGATGCCGGGTCTGGAAGTCGGCGAGAAAAAGCGCGTCGAGGTGCCCTGTACCGAGGCATATGGTCCGATCAACCCGTCGATGCGCCAGGAAATCCCGCGTGAGGGTATCCCCGACGATATCCCGCTGGACCCCGGTACCCAGTTGCAGATGCAGACGCCGGACGGGCAGGCGCTGCCGGTTACAGTCATCGATGCGAACGAGGCGACCGTGACGCTGGACGCCAATCACCCGCTGGCCGGGCAGGACCTGATTTTTGACATCGAGGTTGTTTCGATCAACTGAGCGTCACGCCTCAGGGGCGTGGCAGTTTATCCAAAAGGGCCCCAATCGCCGCCTGAACCGGCGGTTGGGTGTAAAAGACGAACAGAACCAGCAGGGTGGTCAGCGTCAGCAGCATGATGCGGGCGCGGCCTCCGCGCATACCGACCCGACGACCCGAGTTGGATGCGCGGCTATTGTTTGCGATGATCTGTTCAAGCTTTTTCATGGGTCCATCCCTGCCGTCGAAAGATGGTTAAATCTTGGCGTCGGCAGGGAAAGATATGGTCACATGAAATCGGGTTGTGGCATTCCAAGCACGTGGAACCCGCCATCAACGCGGATGATTTCGCCCGACGTACAGGCGCCCGCCTCGGATGTGAGGTACACGGCAGTGCCGCCGACGGCCTCAAGCGTGGCGTTCGAACGCATGGGCGCGTTCTGGTCGCAGAACTTGTAGGTCTTTCGGGCGCCACCGATCGCGGCCCCTGCCAGGGTCTTCATCGGACCGGGCGAGATTGCGTTGACCCGGATGCCCTCGGGGCCCAGGTCGTTGGCCAGGTAACGTGTCGCCGATTCCAGCGCCGCCTTGGCCACGCCCATGACGTTATAGTTCGGGACCACGCGGTTCGAGCCCTGGTAGGTCAGCGTCAGAAGCGACCCGCCATTGTCTTTCATCAGCGGATAGGCGCGGCGGGCAACCTCGATGAACGAATAGGCCGACACATCCATCGAATGCTTGAAATTGGCCCGCGTCGTGTTCAGGAAACGCCCGGTCAGTTCCGACTTGTCCGAATAGGCAATGGCGTGAACCACAAAGTCGATGGTCGGCCACCGCGCGCCCAGTTCGTCAAAAGCGCGGTCCAGCGACGCGTCATCGGTGACGTCGGCATCGACCATGAAATCGCTGCCAAGGCTTTGCGCCAAAGGCTCCAGCCGTTTGCCAAATGCCTCGCCCTGATATGTGAACGCCAGTTCCGCGCCTGCCTCGTGCATGGCCTTGGCAATGCCCCACGCGATCGAGCGGTCATTGGCCACGCCCATGATCAGGCCGCGTTTACCCTTTAGAAGTTCCGACATCACATTCACCCGTTATACTTCGACAGAATCATGGACCCGTTCGTGCCGCCAAAGCCGAAGCTGTTGGTCATGACACTGTCCAGTCCTGCATTTTCAACTACTTCGGTCGCAATTTCACCGGGCCTGATGCCTTCGGCCAGCGTATCCACATTGATCGACGGCGTGATGAAATCATTGTCCAGCATCAGCAGGCAGAAGATCGCCTCCAGCGCGCCCGCGGCGCCCTGAGCGTGGCCGGTCATCGACTTGGTCGACGAAATCGGCGGCACGTTGCCTTCGCCGAAAATGCGGCGCACGGCTTCGACCTCGCCCACATCTCCGACCGGGGTCGAGGTGCCGTGCGCATTGATGTAATCGACCTTGCGGCCCTCGGGCAGGGTGCCCAGCGCCAGACGCATTGCGCGTTCGCCGCCCTCGCCGGACGGGGCCACCATGTCATGGCCATCCGAGGTTGCCGCATAACCGGTAACTTCGGCATAGATCTTGGCGCCGCGCGCCAGCGCATGGTCCAGATCCTCCAGCACGACGATGCCGCCGCCGCCGGAAATCACGAAACCGTCGCGGTTTTCGTCAAACGCGCGCGAGGCTTTGTCGGGCGTGTCGTTGTATTTCGACGACATCGCGCCCATCGCGTCAAACAGGCAGGACAGGGTCCAGTCCAGTTCCTCGCCGCCGCCCGCAAACATGACGTCCTGTTTGCCCATCATGATCTGTTCGGCCGCGTTGCCGATACAGTGCAGCGAGGTCGAACAGGCCGAGGTGATGGAATAGTTGATGCCCTTGATCTTGAACGCCGTCGCAAGATTGGCCGAGATCGTCGAACACATGCATTTGGGTACGGCAAAAGGCCCGATCCGCTTGGTGGCACCGTTTTTCAGAACCGTCTGGTGCGCCGTCAGCATGGCGCTGGTCGACGGTCCACCCGAACCGGCCACCAGGCCCGTGCGCGGATTGACTACCTGGTCTTCGGTCAGACCGGCATCTGCGATTGCCTGGTTCATGGCGATATGGGCATAGGCCGCGCCGGGGCCCATGAACCGCAGCGTGCGTTTGTCGACATGTTCGGCAACGTCGATCTTGAGCGACCCGGCGATCTGGCTGCGGAAACCGTGTTCAGCCATCTGTTCGCTGGCCTCGATCCCGGATTTCCCGGATTTGAGCGAGGCCAGAACCTCATCGGCATTGTTCCCGATCGAGGAGACAACCCCCAAACCGGTGACGACTACTCGACGCATGTGCGTGCTCCTTGTTTGGGCCGGTCAGGCTCAGGCATCAGACAGAACGACTCTCATGTCTTTGACATCGTAAATCATTTCGCCGTCAGCCTCGACGATACCATCCGCCACACCCATGGTCAGGCGGCGGGTCTGAATCGCTTTTTTGAAGTCGATCTTATAGGTCAGCACCTTGCGGTCGGGGCGGACCATGCCGGTCAGCTTGACCTCACCCACGCCCACGGCCATTCCGCGGCCCTGCCAGCCGCGCCAGCCCAGGTTAAAGCCGGTCAGTTGCCAAAGGCCATCCAGCCCCAGGCAGCCTGGCATGATCGGGTTGCCGGGAAAGTGGCAATCAAAGAACCACAGGTCCGGAGTAATGTCGAATTCGGCCAGAACATGGCCTTTGCCATGCGCGCCACCATCGGCCGAGATGTCGGTGATCCGGTCCATCATCAGCATCGGCGGGGCCGGCAACTGTGCGTTGCCCGGGCCGAATAATTCGCCACGGGCGCATTTCAGCAGATCGTCCTTGTCAAAGCTGCTCGGGAATTGGGCCATTCTGCCGCCTCTCCTGCCAGGGGTCCGTTCTTTATATCTGGTCTCGTCTAGCACCCGTTTGCAAGGTCCTGCAAGAGCAGTGGCCATATCCGGGTGTAACTCTTGCCGGTGATTGCGAATGAATTTCATTTGAAATTGCAGGCAGAGGGCACCTATATATAAAGGCAGCAAAAACAGGTATCGGATTCATGACACCTCAGAGCCGAAACATAGCGACGCACTGGCTGGTTGATGCCGGGTTGCGGCCCACGCGCCAGCGGGTTGCCCTGGCCGAATTGCTCGTCGGCGATGGGCGTCATCGCCACGTAACAGCCGAAAGCCTTTTTGAATCGGCCAAGGCAAACGGGGATGCGGTTTCGCTGGCCACCGTTTACAACACCCTGCGCGCTTTCTGCGAGGCTGGCGTGTTGCAGGAAATCACCGTTGACGGGTCAAAAAGCTATTTTGACACCAACACCCACGATCACCCCCATTTCTTCTGGGAGGACGAGGCCCGGCTGAGCGATGCGCCTTCGGACCAGTTGGTGATCGAACGTTTGCCGCAAGCGCCCGAAGGGGTCGAGATCGCCTCGGTCGATGTGGTGATCCGTCTGCGCAAGAAGGGCTGACATCGCAGGCTGATGGATCAGCCGTGTGCAAGTCCTTCGATTTGGCGTTCGCGCAAAGACTGGTTCCCGGTGGTGTTTCGCCGGTAGGGCCGCCTAGAACCACTGCCCTGATTCGATCAGCCCCAGATCAAGCAGCTGGCGCGAATGCCATTCGAAATGTGTCGAGTTGCGCCACTGGAAACTGGCAATGTCAAACGTTGATCCGGCGTTGCTTTTCAACGCTTTCGCCGCGCGGAAGGAGCAGATGGCGGCGGTCAGGTTGTTGTGCCACGGGCAGGAATAGGTGTTGTATTCGGGCGCATTGAACGTGTGGTCGGGCATCAGGGCCACGTCCTTGGCGGACTTGAACAGTGCGATACGGTCGATTCTGCGGCGCTCGTATTGAATGTGGTCCTCGAACCGCCAGCGCAGCCCGCCGGACATGTCCAACTGCCGGTCCATCGGCTGCCCGTCGCTGTCATGGCGGGTATGGGCGTAATAGCCCACCCGATCCAGCATCGCGCCCTCGGCGTCGACACCATTGGGATGGGCGGCAAGGTCGCTAGCATACAGGTCGACGACATGACACAGCATGGCGTTTCGCCGTTCCTCGGTGTGAAAGGCAAGCATTTCACTGACCGTGCGGGTCTCGCAAAACGGAAAGAACAGGTATTCGGCGTTGTAACAGTAATACATCCAGACGCCCGGCGCCGCCTGGATCACGCGGTTGATGGCTTCGAACACTGTGGTGCGGGGCGCTGACCGGAACGTGACGCGATGGACGCGACCGGCCAGGTCGTCATCCAGGGCAAATTCGGCAGGCATGAACACGACCGTGGCAGAGAACCCAAGGTTCAGGTGGTGGCGCAGCGTACTTGCCAGTTCGACGTCATCCTCGGCAAAGATAAGGGCAACCGGCCCCTTGGCCAGTGCGGCCTGGCCGGTTTTCAGGAATTGGTCGAGCGTGTCGTACTTCATCGGGTCTTTGGGTCCGGATAACTGGAAATCCGGGCCAAATTCGGGTAATTGCGCCAGCATTGCAAGCGGCGTTCGTTAGGTATAGACGACGCCGACCCGGCGAACGCAAAGGCTTGTCCCATGTCCGAACCCAAGAAGCTGTATATCAAAACCTATGGCTGTCAGATGAACGTTTACGACAGTGAACGCATGGTCGAGGCACTGGGCGGGCAGGGCTATGTCGAAACCAAGACCCCTGACGACGCCGACATGATCTTGCTCAATACCTGCCATATCCGGGAAAAGGCGGCGGAAAAGGTGTATTCGGAACTCGGGCGGTTCAAGGGTTTGAAAGCGAACAACCCGGACCTCAAGATCGGCGTGGCCGGATGTGTCGCCCAGGCCGAAGGCCAGGAAATCATGCGTCGACAGCCCATGGTCGACCTGGTTGTCGGGCCGCAAAGCTATCATCGGTTGCCCGAAATGGAGGCCAAGGCCCGCACCGGGGAAAAGGCCTTGGACACGGATTTCCCCGAAGAGGACAAGTTCGAAAAGCTCAAGGCGCGCCCCAAGGCGAAACGGGCCCCGGCGGCATTTCTGACGGTGCAGGAAGGCTGCGACAAGTTCTGTGCGTTCTGCGTCGTGCCCTATACCCGCGGTGCCGAAGTCAGCCGCCCGGCAGATCGCATTCTGACCGAGGCGCGCGATCTGGTTGAACGCGGTGTGCGCGAGATCACCCTGCTGGGGCAGAACGTGAATGCGTATCACGGGGCCGGTCCGACTGGCGACATGACGCTGGCGGGGCTGATCTGGGAACTGAACAAGGTCGATGGGCTGGAAAGGATTCGCTTTACCACCTCGCATCCCAACGACATGGCGGACGACCTGATCGAGGCGCACGGCACCTGCGAAAAGCTGATGCCCTATTTGCATTTGCCGGTTCAGTCCGGGTCGGACAGGATTTTGAAACGCATGAACCGCAGCCACACGGCCGAAAGCTATTTACGGCTGGTCGAACGTATCCGCGCGGCGCGGCCTGACATCCTGATGTCGGGGGATTTCATCGTCGGGTTCCCCGAAGAGACCGAAGAGGATTTTCAGGCGACGCTGGACCTCGTGCAAGAGGTCAAATACGGCTATGCCTATTCGTTCAAGTATTCCACACGCCCGGGCACGCCCGCCGCTGAACGGCCCCAGGTGGACCCGGACGCCGCCGATGACCGGTTGCGGCGCCTGCAGGCGCTGATCACGCGTCATCAGCGCGAGATTCAGGATTCGATGGTCGGCCGCACCGTCCGGGTTCTGTTCGAAAAGCCCGGCCGCCAGCCGGGGCAGATGGTCGGCAAGTCCGAGTATCTTCACGCCGTGCATGTCGCGGGGGCGGATATCGCCACAGGTGACTTGCGCGACGTCCGGATCAAGGCCTCGGGCGCGAACTCTTTGGCGGGCGAATTGCTCTGAACTGATCGCTTTGGCGCGATTTAGCACCATGTTTGGTGTTTGATCCCAAAATTTACCCTTGATTTATGACTTGGAACTATGTTCCGAGGTTGGCTAGGTTTTTCCACGGCCCCATTTCCGTGTCCGTGGCAGGGCAGATATGCGTCGATCTGGCATCGGTTCGCTGCGAAGGAGGGTACGAGTGACTAATTGGACAATCCGCCTGGTACGGCAGGCAAGGTTGGCGGGCATCGGCGTGATTCTGGCGGCCCTCGCCACACCGGGTACTGCTGGCAGCCTGACCGGTGCCGTTACCGACCCGCAGCTTGTGGGCCCAGAGGAATTCGCTGATGACGTCAGCGCGTTCTACCTTGGGTTCTCGGCCGGGTACGGGCGGGGCGGCGATGACCGGTTCGGGCTGCGGACCACCGGCGGCACGTTGGAAATCGGCGAGCTTGACCCATCGGGTTTCTATGGCGGGCTTCGTGGCGGTTGGCGCGGTGTTTTGCCCGCTAGCGGCGGGCGCGATTACGTCTATGGCTTTGAAATCGGGTATGATTTCGGTTCGATCGACGACACGGTTTCCACACGGATCGGCACATCCAACGTTCAGGCCGGGTCCGAAATTTCGGATACGCTGTCCTTGCGGTTTCGCAATGGCCTGACCAATCGACGTGGCAGCGTGCTGTATTTTGTGTCGCTGGGATATGTCCGGGGCAAGGTCACCACCTCGACCAGTATCACCAGCGGGGGCAGCACCCAGACCTTTGAGGATAATGATCGGCGCGACGGCCTGTCGGCCAGTATCGGGGCCGAACATCAATTCAACGAACACTGGTCGATTACGGGCGAGTTCGAATATGTGCAGTTCGATTCCAAGGATGTCGATCTGGGCACGTCCTTTTCGACCAAATCCACACCCAGCTACCGTGGTCTGCGGGTTGGCCTGAATTACAGATTCTGACCTGAACCGCCGCAACTGGCCAAAAGACCCGTGCGTTCGATACGAAACAGTGCCGGGTTCTTTGGCGGTTTTGTCATTGTGGCGGAATTTTTCAAACTGTCGCTTGCGCCCACCAAGACTTGTTGTCTACGCTTGGGGTGTACACGCCAAGACAGGAGAACGGATTGGCCATCGGTGCCCTGAACCCACCGCAGAGTGACACGCCCCAACACGAGGCGCTTGTTGAATTTCCCGACAACCGATTGTTGATTGATCTATGCGGCGAATATGACCGCAACCTGACCGAGATCGAACAGAAACTGTCCGTCCAGATCGTGCGCCGCGGCAACCAGTTGGTTGTCATGGGCGATGACGACGCCCAGAAACAGGCGATTGAAGTTCTGCAGGCGCTTTACACGCGGCTTGAGGGCGGGCGCGACGTTGAATCCGCCGATGTGGATCGCGAATTGCGGATGGGCAATTCCGAGGTCGGGACCGGCACGCGGGACGGCGACCAGCTTGAGATGTTCAAGGGCGGCACAGTCGAAATCAAGACCCGCAAGAAATTGGTCGAGCCGCGCACCGACGCCCAAAAAGCCTATGTCCAGTCGCTGTTCAACAACGAACTGGCCTTTGGCATCGGCCCCGCAGGGACCGGCAAGACCTATCTTGCCGTGGCTGTTGGTGTGTCGATGTTCATTGGCGGGCATGTCGACCGCATCATCCTGAGCCGCCCCGCCGTCGAAGCGGGTGAAAAACTGGGCTATTTGCCGGGCGATATGAAGGACAAGGTCGACCCGTATATGCAGCCGCTTTACGACGCGCTGAACGACTTTCTGCCCGGCAAACAACTGGCGAAACTGATCGAAGAAAAGCGGATCGAAATTGCTCCGCTGGCCTTTATGCGGGGCCGGACGCTTGCCAATGCCTTTGTCGTTCTGGACGAGGCGCAGAACGCCACGACAATGCAGATGAAGATGTTCCTGACGCGGCTGGGCGAGGGCAGCCGGATGGTCATCACCGGGGACCGCTCTCAGGTTGATCTGCCGCGCGGCGTTGCGTCGGGGCTGGCCGATGCGGAACGGTTGCTGAAGACCATCCCCAATATCAGCTTCAACTACTTCACCTCCAAGGACGTGGTCCGGCACCCGCTTGTGGCCGCCATCATCGAAGCGTATGAGGCGGATACAGGCAACCAGACCGGGTAAGATTTCGGAAACGGGTCGCCAAACCTGGGAATTGGCGCGATGAACCTGGAAGCGAACATTGAAGATACACGCTGGCACGGGCACGAGGCCCTGTTTCACCGTGCGGTGACCGTGGCCCTGGGGCATTTCGACCTTGATCCCGAGGCCTGCGAAATCAGCATCCTGGCCTGTGGCGACGACAGAATCTGTGTCCTGAATGCAGAGTTCCGCGGCAAGCCAACGCCGACCAATGTGCTCAGCTGGCCCGCCCAGGACCTGTCTGCCGACACGCCCGGAGCGATGCCCGAACGCCCCGGCCCCGACTTCACCGGCGAAATCAGCCTGGGTGACATCGCGATTTCCTATGATACATGCGCCCGTGAGGCCCGCGAATCACACAAATCGCTGGACGATCACGTCGCACATCTGGTCGTTCACGGAACGTTGCATTTGTTGGGCTATGATCACATCAGTGACCCGGACGCCACTTTGATGGAACGGACCGAGGTCGAGATACTTGGCAAAATGGGTATTGATGACCCATATATTGAGTGACAGGGCAACTTGGCCCGATTTATTGGAACAGGAAAATGGGCGATACTGACGGCAGTTCTAGGGCGGCGCATAGCGCGCAATCACAGAACGGCGAAATTGAAAACGACGAGAAAGCAGGATTTCTGTCGCGGATATTTGACGCATTCGCGTCGCATCCCACGGACGAGTTGAACAGGGTCAACGGGCAAGGAGATGCCGGTGATCAACGCGGGGGCATGGTGAACCTGCACCGCATGCGTGTCGAAGACGTCGCGATCCCGACGGCCGAGATCATTTCGGTCCCATCCACCATCACCAAGGACGAACTGGCGCAGGTTTTCCGCGAAAGCGGTTTGTCGCGTATCCCTGTCTATGAGGGGACATTGGACACGCCGCTGGGGTTTGTTCACCTTAAGGACCTGGCCCTGACACATGGGTTCAACGGCGGTTCGGCAGATTTTGACCTGCAGTCTATGCTGCGCACCTTGCTGTTCGTTCCGCCCTCGATGTCGATCGGCGTGCTTTTGACCAAGATGCAGACCGAACGGCGGCACATGGCGCTTGTCATTGACGAATATGGCGGTGTCGACGGGTTGGTAACGATCGAGGATCTGATCGAACAGGTTGTCGGTGAAATTGCCGATGAACACGATGCCGATGAAGACCAGCTGTGGCTGCAGGAAAAGCCGGGGTGCTACGTGGTGCAGGCCCGCGCCCCGCTTGAAGAGTTCGAAGCCGAGATCGGGCGTTCGCTGACCAGTCACGAGGATGTGGACGAAGAAGGCATTGATACGCTGGGCGGGCTGGTTTTCATGTTGTCGGGCCGTGTCCCGGCCCGGGGTGAGGTCGTATTGCACCCCGAAGGCCCCGAGTTCGAGGTCATCGACGCAGACCCCCGCCGTATCAAGCGGTTGCGGGTGCTGCTGCCCGACATCGCTGCATGATGCCCATGGGCCGCTGGCCTTTCTTTCCAAAAGTGGCACTGGCCGCGCTTTTGGGCGCGTTTGGAGCGTTTGGCTTGGCGCCTTTCGACATCTGGCCCGCGACGCTTGTGTCTCTGGTGCTTGTCGGCGTCCTGTTTCAGACTGCGGAAACGCGGCGCCGGGCTGGCTGGATCGGCTGGGCCTTTGCCGCCGGGTATTTTGCGCATGCGCTGGCCTGGATTACCGAGCCTTTTCAGGTTGACGCCGCGCGCCATGCGTGGATGGCGCCCTTTGCGCTGTTTTTCATGGCCGGCGGGCTTGCCCTGTTCTGGGTGCCTGCTTTCTGGGTGTCACGGGACACGCGTTTGACACCGCTGGCCCAGGGGGGGCTGTTGGCCGTTGCGGTGGCGCTGGTTGAATTTGCGCGCGGATATGTCCTGACAGGGTTTCCCTGGGCGGGGCTGGCGCAGATCTGGACCGAAACCCCGGTGTCCCAGCTTTTGTCGTTGGCGGGGCCTTATGCCTTGGCGGCACTGACCCTGCTGGTCACATTGCCACTGGGCACGGTTCTGGGCGGCCGGGCGCGCTGGCGTGACCTGGCCGTTCCGGCGGGGCTGGCCGCTGGTTTCCTGGCGCTGGCCACAGGCTATGGTTTGTCCCGTCCGCCGGTTGTTGCATCGGACAAGATCGTACGGCTGGTGCAGCCCAATGCACCGCAACACCAAAAATGGGACCCGGAATTCGCACCGGTCTTTTTCGCCCGCCAGCTTGAATTTACCCTGGCAGAGCCGCGCCCGGATCTGATCGTATGGCCGGAAACCTCGGTCCCGGCCTGGCTGGGCAGCGCGCAGCCCTTTGTCGCGGCGATGGCTGACGCGGCCCGGGGGATACCTGTCGTATTTGGTATTCAGCGCGGCGATGGGCCGCGCATCTACAATTCGCTTGTGGTTCTGGATGACCAAGGGCGGCAGGCGGGGGTGTATGACAAGCATCACCTGGCACCGTTCGGCGAATACGTCCCCTTTGGCGAGGTGATGGCCCAGTTCGGAATTCATGGGCTGGCGGCGACCACGGGCAATGGTTTCAGTGCGGGGCCGGGCGCGCAGGTTCTGCAGGTCGGCACGCTTGGCAAAGCCCTGCCGCTTATCTGCTACGAGGCCGTTTTCACCCAAGACGTTCTGGCCACGCCTGAAAGGCCGGATTTCCTTTTGCAGATCACCAATGATGCATGGTTCGGGACACGCTCGGGTCCCTATCAGCATCTTGCGCAGGCGCGGATGCGGGCCATTGAACAGGGCCTGCCAATGATGCGATCCGCAAATACCGGGGTTTCGGCGATGATCGACCCGCTGGGCCGGGTGTCAAAGGCGCTGCCGCTTGGGACGGCGGGATATGTGGATGCGCCGCTTTTCCTGCCGCATCCCGCCACTGTCTATTCCCGCATGGGCGATGTTCCGGTTCTGGTTCTTTTGTTGGCGGTTTTCGTGCTTTTTCCGCGCAACGCACGGCGCAGTAATGTTTAATTAGCGATTGACCCTCTCTTGTTGTGCGCGTATCCCGACTGACGCCTGTCACAACGGCTTCCTGGCGTGGCAGGGATAACGCAATGGAGCACTTTCATGTCCCGACGGAATTATACTTTTACTTCGGAATCCGTTTCCGAAGGGCACCCGGATAAGGTTTGTGACCGGATTTCGGATGCCGTGCTGGATGCATTTCTGAACGAAGAACCCGAAGCGCGCGTCGCGTGTGAAACCTTTGCCACGACAGATCGTGTCGTGATCGGAGGCGAGGTGGGTCTGTCCGATCAGGACAAGCTGCATGACTACATGGGCCGTATCGACGAGATCGCGCGCGACTGTATTCGTGACATCGGATATGAGCAGGACAAGTTTCACCACCAAACGGTTGAAATTACCAACCTGCTGCACGAACAATCCGCGCATATCGCACAAGGTGTGGATGCATCGGGCGACAAGGACGAAGGGGCAGGCGACCAGGGCATCATGTTCGGCTACGCCACCACGGAAACACCGGCGCTCATGCCCGCGCCGATCCAGTATTCCCACGCCATCCTGCGCCGCCTGGCCGAGGTGCGCAAGAACAAGACCGAACCGGCGCTTGGGCCGGATGCCAAATCGCAGCTGTCGGTCACATATCGCGATGGCGTGCCGGTCGGGATCAGCTCGATCGTTTTGTCGACGCAGCACCTTGATGAATCGCTCAGCTCTGATGACATCCGCACGATTGTCGAGCCGTACATCCGCGAAACCCTGCCCGAGGGCTGGCTGACATCCGAAACCGAGTGGCACGTCAACCCGACCGGCAAGTTCGTGATCGGCGGCCCGGATGGCGACGCTGGCCTGACCGGTCGTAAGATCATCGTCGACACCTATGGCGGTGCGGCACCGCATGGCGGCGGAGCGTTTTCCGGCAAGGACCCGACCAAGGTCGACAGGTCGGCCGCCTATGCCGCCCGTTACCTGGCCAAGAACGTCGTCGCCGCCGGTATGGCCGAGCGGTGCACGATCCAGCTGAGCTATGCGATTGGCGTGTCCAGACCATTGTCCATCTATGCCGATACGCACGGAACCGGTCAGGTCGCCGATGCCGCGATCGAAAAGGCGGTTGGCGAGGTGATGGACCTGACCCCGCGCGGCATTCGCGAGCATCTGCAACTGAACAAGCCGATATACCAAAGAACCGCGGCCTATGGGCATTTTGGGCGCGACCCCGAGGCCGATGGCGGTTTCAGCTGGGAACGCACCGATCTGGTGCAGGCTCTGAAAGGGGCCGTCTAGGGGCGGGCCTGCACTTTGCCGCTGCTTTTGTCAAAGCACCTTGGGGGATGTGGGGCGCGACCCGCCCCCCCCCCCTTGCAACGATTTCTATGGCAAAGTATGGCCCGTCAGATGACCAAGGACACCCAACAACGCCCCCGCAGGAACTTCTATGGCCGCTTCAAGGGCAAATCCCTGAAAGCCAGCCAAAAGACCTATTTGTCCGAGGACCTCGAAGCCTTGTCGCCCGGTCCGGTCGATTGGGACAGCAACCCCGATCGCACCGCGCTTGATCTGGGCAAGCTATTCGACGGCCGGCCGGTCTGGCTTGAGATCGGTTTTGGCGGTGGCGAGCATCTGGTGCATCAGGCCGAGCGCAATCCCGATACCGGGATCATCGGCGCGGAACCCTATATCAATGGGGTGGCCATGTTGTTGGGCAAGATACGCCGGGCAGGTGTCGAAAACCTGGCGGTGCATCCCGGCGATGTGCGCGATTTGTTTGACGTGCTGCCGGATGACAGTATCTCGCGGGCGTTTCTGTTATACCCCGATCCCTGGCCCAAGACGCGTCACCACCGCCGCCGGTTCGTGACGCCCGAGCATCTGCGCCCCCTGGCGCGGGTCTTGAAGCCCGGCGCCATATTCCGCGTCGCCACCGATATCCCGGACTATGTGCGCCAGACCCTCGAAGAGGTGCCGCGCGCGGGGTTCGAGTGGCTGGCCGAAGGGCCATCGGACTGGCGTCAGCCGTGGGAAGACTGGATTTCAACCCGTTACGAACAAAAGGCCCTGCGAGAAGGGCGCACGCCCCATTACCTAACGTTCCGTGCTACCTGAGGATCAGGGTTGCGGGTCATTCAGCCGCGCAATCTTTCGCCCCTTGGCGAACCAGGCCACGGCAAAGGCCCATAGTGCAACCGTTTCAAAGGCGAATGTCAGGTTGGCGCTGTTCCAGGCGCGCAGAAAATCCTCGCTTCCAAGCAGGCTGACGGCCCCCAAAAGGAAGACGCAAACCAGGATCGTCAATCCGCACACCGCGTAAAGCGTGTTGCGCATTTGCTTGGTCGGTATCATTTCCCCGCCGCGCTCATGGCGTTCGGGAACCACCCGGCGCAGCACGATAAGGCAGTACAGGCCCAGATAGGCAAAAAGCAACGCAGCGGCATAGGTGTGAAGGTGTTCGGCATCGCCGAACAGTATGAACAGATCGTCCTGCGCGGGGTTGGCGACACTTGGGGGGATCGTTTGGTCGATGGTCGCAAAGACCCGGGACAGAAAGCTGTCGGGCGCCTCGCAGCCGGACCCGCTGGTGGGAAAGATCGCGACGAAACAGGCCCCAATTCCCGCGATGAACGAGCCCACATCCTCAAGCCAATGGTCGCCGGTATAGGCAATCAGGAACCCGCCGATGAAAATGAGAAGGCCGACAAAGACCGTTCCCAGAAATTGGGCATAGTAAAAATGGCTGATGCTGTCGCGAAAGCAACTGCCGCCAAACACCGCGCCACTGGCCAGGATCACGGGCAGGCCAAAGGCGACCAGCCCGACAAGAAAGGCCAGCCGTTTTTGGATGACGTCGTCGGTTTTGCCGGGGTCATCGGGTTGAAAATATTTTGCAGTCCCACGGCTGAGCATCGATGAAATCTGTGACATTGGTGTTTCCCGGTTTTGCATAAGCGACGACAAACAAGCAGAATTATCGGAAACCTAGCATAATTGGACTGCCGCGCATACAGGCCGCGACCGATGACGGAAACGCGATGGCCCGGCCCGGTGCGGCATTGCCGCTGGACCAAGCGCCGCCAATTCGCTAATCGGCTTGGGCACCAAAAGCGAATACAGGAGCCCCCATGTCCGGACACGGCACGCCCATCCCCATGACCTCGCATCCTTGCGCCCCGCTGACCGGCACGGCAGAGGTGCCCGGCGACAAATCGATCTCGCACCGGTCGCTGATCCTGGGCGCGATGGCCGTGGGCGAGACCAAGATCTCGGGCCTGCTTGAGGGCGAAGACGTTCTGGATACCGCTAAGGCCATGCGCGCCTTTGGGGCCGAGGTTACCGACCACGGGGGCGGTGAATGGACCGTGCATGGTGTGGGCGTTGGTGGTTTCGCGGAACCGGACCAGGTGATTGACTGCGGAAATTCCGGCACCGGCGTGCGGTTGATCATGGGTGCGATGGCGACCTCGCCGGTGACTGCGACATTCACGGGTGATGCCAGCCTGAACAAACGCCCCATGGCGCGTGTCACCGATCCGCTGGCCCTGTTTGGCACCCAATCGGTCGGCCGTTCGGGTGGGCGTTTGCCGATGACCATCGTGGGTGCGGCCGACCCGGTGCCGGTGCGCTATGAGGTGCCGGTTCCTTCGGCGCAGGTGAAATCCGCCGTATTGCTGGCCGGGCTGAATGCGCCGGGCAAGACGGTGGTGATCGAAAAAGAAGCCACGCGCGACCATTCCGAACGGATGCTGGCGGGGTTTGGTGCTGAAATCACGGTTGAGGACACTGATGAGGGGCGCGTCATCACGCTGACGGGCCGCCCCGAGCTGAAACCGCAGGTGATCGCCGTTCCGCGCGACCCTTCCAGCGCGGCTTTCCCGGTCTGCGCGGCCCTGATTACGCCCGGATCGGACGTTCTGGTGCCCGGTATCGGCCTGAACCCGACCCGCGCGGGCCTGTTTACCACGCTGCGCGAGATGGGCGCGGACCTGACCTATGAAAACGAGCGCGAAGAAGGCGGCGAGCCGGTGGCCGATCTGCGCGCGAAATACTCGCCCGACATGAAAGGGATCGAGGTGCCGCCGGAGCGTGCGGCGTCGATGATCGACGAATACCCGGTTCTGTCCGTGGTGGCCGCCAACGCGGCCGGCACAACGATGATGGGCGGCGTGAAAGAACTGCGCGTCAAGGAAAGCGACCGGATCGACGCAATGGCCCGCGGGTTGCGCGCCAATGGCGTGACCGTCAACGAAGGCGACGATTGGTGGTCGGTCGAGGGGCTGGGCATCGGCAACGTCCCCGGTGGCGGCACCTGCGAAAGCTTCCTGGACCATCGCATCGCGATGTCCTTTATGGTGATGGGCATGGGCGCCAAGACACCGGTTTCGGTCGATGATGGCGGCCCTATCGCGACCTCTTTCCCGATTTTCGAGCCGCTGATGGCTGCGCTGGGCGCCAAGGTCGAACGGTCATGAGCTTTACCGTCGCCATCGATGGCCCTGCGGCGGCGGGCAAGGGGACGATCTCGAAAGGCGTTGCGGCGCATTTCGGGTTTGCGCATCTGGATACGGGGCTTCTCTACCGGGCGGTGGGACGCCGTACCTTGCAAGGTGACGAACCTGTCGCGGCAGCCCGAACGCTTACGGCCGAAGAGCTGGAGCAGGGCGATCTGCGCACCGCTGAAATTGCGCAAGCCGCCTCAAAGGTTGCCGTCATCCCCGATGTACGCGCTGCCTTGGTCGATTTTCAGCGCGCCTTTGCACGGCGTGCTGGCGGGGCGGTGCTGGACGGGCGCGATATTGGCACCGTCATCTGCCCCGAGGCCGAGGTAAAGCTGTTCGTCACCGCCAGCGCCGAGGTTCGGGCCGAGCGTCGGTTTCTGGAACTCAGCGCCAAGGGGGCGGATGTGACGCGCGAACAGGTCCTGGCGGATGTGCGCGAGCGTGACGCGCGCGATTCCGAACGCAGTACCGCCCCGATGAAACCCGCGGATGACGCGGTTTTGCTGGATACATCGGACCTGAGCATCCAGGACGCGCTGTCGCGCGCGATCGGGCAAATCGAACAGGCAAAACCCGCGACGCTGTAACGCCGCGGGTTCCTGTCGCGGGATGGCGGGGTTACAGTTGCCCCACGGCTGTATTCTTGATCTGCGACCATTGGCCATCAGCGGTTTTCGCCGTCCCAGGCACATCCTTGAGGAAC
This sequence comes from Ruegeria sp. ABD4_443, assembly GCF_056160865.1. Lineage (NCBI taxonomy): Bacteria > Pseudomonadati > Pseudomonadota > Alphaproteobacteria > Rhodobacterales > Roseobacteraceae > Ruegeria > Ruegeria sp. ABD4_443. The sequence goes on from NZ_JBSWYA010000005.1 coordinate 105,371, forward strand.
GCGGCCCGCGTTTCTGCATTCAGGAACAGGTACAGCTTGCCGTCCGCGACCAGATATTGATCGGGGTCGCCATCGAATTTCTTGCCGACCGACACGCCGAAGGAACAGAACCCGCCATGCTGCGGCAGATAGGCCGCGGGGTTTGCTTCGAACGCTTTGCGATTTTCGGCAGTGGTGAAATAGTAGGACGCGCCGTCATGGGTGGCGGAATGGGTGGCAAAGCCCTCGACCGGATTGCCATGCGTGACCAGCGCGACCAGATCGACGCCGTGCGCGGCCAACGGTGCGCCCGCAGCCGAGATGCCGTTTGAGACATTGATTTCATCAGCCGCAAAGGCCGGGGCCGCGATCAGGGGCAGGGCGGCCATCACGGTGGTCAGAACCAGGGATTTCATCGTGTTTCCTTTCGAAATTTGTTGCGATGCGACCCTCCATTCGGCCGCTGAAACAAACCTAGTTGCGCGGTTCTGAACGCGTTATCGCAGCAACGCCGCAACGCTTTGCAGATCGTTCAAAGGATGGGGCGTTTGGGGGGCTGTGTTCACCAAGCTTTGTTTGGCCAGGTGCAAGCGGGCTTTTTATGGTGAACATGACCTTGCAGGAGCGATGCGATGATCAGAACAGCCCTTTTGATGATTTTTCTGGCCGGTACCCTTGCCGCGCAAGAGGCGCAGGACACGCCCGAACCGCCCATGACCTATGAACGTCTGGGCAAGATCATTTTTGCAATCGACCCGGATGCGCAACCGCAAGGACCGGGGTTTCAGTTGACCGTTTCGGGTGTTCCCGTTCTGGTGATCACCGATACCAACGCAGACCGCATGCGTGCCATGGTTCCCATCCGGGGGGCCGGGGGGCTTGGTGCGCAGGATTTGCAGCGCATGATGCAGGCCAATTTCGACAGCGCATTGGACGCCCGCTATGCGATTGCCAACGAAACCTTGTGGGCGGTCTTTATTCATCCCCTGTCGCCGCTGGAGAAAGATCAGCTGATTTCCGGGTTGGCGCAAACCGTGAATATCGCCAAGACCTATGGGTCGCTTTATTCTGGCGGGGCGCAGCAATTCGGGGGCGGCGACAGCAACAATCTTCAGCGCGAATTGATCGAGGATTTGCTGAAAAAAGGCGAAGAGATCTGAGGCCTGCCCGGTCCCGGCCAGAAAATGCAGGTTGGATCGCCTATTTCCCCCTTTGACTTGCAGCACCGTGCCGAACCCGCTATAGAGCGCGCGTCGACAAGGCGATTTGAGCCATAAAACAATGAGACGAGCAGGGTCGGAACCAACCGGCCCTCTTTGTTTTGGGCACTAAGTCAGATCGTCTGACCAATCCATTAAGACCGGCGGAGACAACCGCTCGGCCAGCAAAAACGTACTGTAAAGGAAAACAACGCCACATGGCTAACGCATCCATGGAGGAATTCGAAGCCCTCCTTAACGAAAGCTTCGAAATGGACACGCCCGAAGAGGGTTCTGTTGTCAAAGGCAAGGTTCTGGCGATCGAAGCCGGCCAAGCCATCATCGACGTAGGCTACAAAATGGAAGGCCGCGTTGATCTGAAAGAATTCGCAAATCCCGGCGAAGCCCCTGAAATCGCTGCTGGTGACGAGGTCGAAGTTTACCTGCGCGCCGCAGAAAACGCCCGTGGCGAAGCCGTCATCTCGCGCGAGATGGCCCGCCGCGAAGAAGCATGGGACCGTCTGGAAAAAGCATATGCCGACGACCAGCGCGTCGAAGGTGCAATCTTTGGTCGCGTCAAAGGTGGCTTTACCGTCGATCTGGGTGGCGCAGTTGCGTTCCTGCCCGGTTCGCAGGTTGACGTGCGCCCCGTGCGCGACGCTGGCCCGCTGATGGGTCTGAAGCAGCCGTTCCAGATTCTGAAAATGGACCGCCGCCGTGGCAACATCGTTGTGTCGCGCCGCGCAATCCTGGAAGAATCGCGTGCCGAACAGCGTGCCGAGGTTATCGGCAACCTGTCCGAAGGTCAGACCGTCGAGGGTGTCGTCAAGAACATCACCGAATACGGTGCATTTGTTGACCTGGGCGGCGTTGACGGCCTGCTGCACGTCACCGACATGGCATGGCGCCGCGTGAACCACCCGTCCGAGATCCTGACGATCGGCGAAACCATCAAGGTTCAGGTCATCAAGATCAACAAAGAAACCCACCGCATCAGCCTGGGCATGAAGCAGCTGCAAGAAGATCCGTGGGATCTGGTTGCTGCGAAATACCCGCTGAGCTCGGTTCATCAGGGTCGCGTCACCAACATCACCGACTACGGCGCGTTCGTCGAGCTGGAAGCCGGTGTCGAAGGTCTGGTGCACGTGTCCGAGATGTCCTGGACCAAGAAAAACGTCCACCCCGGCAAGATCGTTTCGACCAGCCAGGAAGTCGACGTCATGGTTCTGGAAATCGACGGCGCCAAGCGTCGCGTGTCTCTGGGCCTGAAACAGACCATGCGCAACCCGTGGGAAGTGTTTGCAGAAACGCACCCCGAGGGCACCGAGGTCGAAGGCGAAGTCAAGAACATCACCGAATTCGGTCTGTTCATTGGTCTCGAAGGCGACATCGACGGCATGGTTCACCTCAGCGACCTGTCGTGGGACGAGCGTGGCGAAGATGCCATCCAGAACTACCGCAAGGGCGACGTCGTTCAGGCGGTTGTCTCGGAAGTTGACGTTGAAAAAGAGCGTATCTCGCTGTCGATCAAAGCCCTGGGCGGTGACAAGTTCGCCGAAGCCGTGGGCGGCGTGAAGCGTGGCTCGATCATCACCGTCGAAGTGACCGCAATCGAAGATGGCGGCATCGAGGTCGAATACGAAGGCATGAAGTCGTTCATCCGTCGTTCCGACCTGAGCCGCGACCGTGCCGAGCAGCGCCCCGAGCGTTTCTCGACCGGTGACAAGATCGACGTCCGTGTCACCAATGTCGACAGCAAGACACGCCGTCTGGGCCTGTCGATCAAGGCACGCGAGATCGCAGAAGAGAAAGAAGCCGTCGAACAGTACGGTTCCTCGGACTCGGGCGCATCTCTGGGCGATATCCTGGGTGCCGCGCTGAAATCCGGCGACTAAACCCAAGGCTGATCATCAGCGAAAAATTTCGGCCTCGCACATCAGTGCGGGGCCGTTTTTGTTGCGAATCAAGGCGTTCCAAATCATCAGCCATTTGGTGGCCCGGCTTGCCCATCTGCAGAGCAAATCGTGCATGCAAGCAAAATATTTGATGAGTTTGCACCAAAATGAAGGGTGCAGCGGCAGAGTTTAGATTCCCCCGATCCGGGTTTTTTCCTATACTGTCCAGAACAATAGGCATGGTTAACCGGTCGCCTGGGAGGGTAGCGCACATGATCCGTTCAGAACTGATTCAGAAAATAGCCGATGAAAATCCGCATCTTTATCAGCGGGACGTTGAGCGGATCGTCAATACCGTGTTCGAAGAGGTGACAGACGCGATGGCACGCGGTGACCGGGTCGAACTGCGTGGATTTGGTGCGTTTTCGGTCAAGAAAAGGGACGCCCGGATCGGTCGAAACCCAAGGACCGGCGAAACCGTGCAGGTCGAGGAAAAATCAGTTCCCTTTTTCAAGACAGGCAAGTTGCTCAGGGACCGTTTGAACGGTAAAGCATGACCTCATGATGCGCTATCTTCGCTACGCTTTTCTTGTGACGCTTGGGATCCTTCTGGTCTCGGTCTCGCTGGCCAACCGCCAACTGGTGGAACTCAAGCTCATGCCGGACCCGCTGTCCGAACTTCTGGGCTTTAACCTGACAACATCGCTGCCGCTTTTCCTGGTGGTTCTTGGCGGCGTTGTCGCTGGCCTGATCATCGGTTTCCTGTGGGAATGGCTGCGCGAACACAAGCACCGCCGCGACGCCACGGTCAAACAGACCGAAGTGCGCAAGCTTGAGCGCGAGGTCAAGAAGCTCAAGAAAAAGCAAAACGAAGGTCAAGACGACGTTCTTGCCCTGCTGGACGAGGCAAGCTGAGGCCCGGCCATGTCAGGCGATGTCAGTGTAAAAATCTGCGGCCTGATCGCCGCCGATCAGGTCACCGCAGCCGTCACGGCGGGTGCGCGGTATCTGGGGTTCAACTTCTTTGAAAAGTCACCGCGTTTCGTGACGCCGCAATCGGCGGCGGTTTTGGCTGGTGCCGTGCCGCCCGGGGTTGCCAAGGTGGCGCTGGCGGTGAATGCAACGAATGAAACCTGGGATGAAATCGTCGAAACGGTTCCCCTGGACATGTTGCAAATGCACGGGTCAGAGACCCCCGAAAGGGTGGCCGAAGTGGCGCGCCGCTATGGGTTGCCGGTGATGAAGGCCATCGGGGTGTCCGATGCCTCGGACCTGGCGCAGATCGATCAGTTTTCCGAAGTTGCGGACCAGTTGCTGATAGACGCGAAACCACCCCGCGACGCCGTATTGCCCGGTGGCAATGGCCTGGCGTTCGACTGGCGCCTGCTTGCAGGTCGCAAGTACTGGCGGAAACCCTGGATGTTGGCAGGCGGCCTGACGCCTGAAAACGTGGCCGAGGCAATCCGGATGACGGGGGCGCGTCAGGTCGATGTATCCTCGGGCGTCGAAAGCCGTCCGGGCTGCAAAGACCCGGACCTGATCCGGGCGTTTATCAAGGCCGCCCGATAGTTACCGCCGCCGGGTATCGATTGGCTTCGCTACCCTCGCAGCCCCGGCGCGGGTGCGATGCGTTTTGGCATGGCAAATCCTGCATCCAGCCCCTATGAACAACCGGTAAGACGACGGAGACACCCATGGCCAACGATCTTTTCAACTCTTTCATGTCCGGCCCGGATGAACAGGGCCGGTTTGGCATTTTTGGCGGTCGGTTTGTCAGCGAAACGCTGATGCCGCTGATCCTGTCGCTTGAGGAAGAATACGAAAAGGCCAAGGATGACCCGAGTTTCTGGGCCGAGATGGACGACCTTTGGGCCAACTATGTGGGGCGGCCTTCGCCGCTCTACTTTGCGGAACGTTTGACCGACCATCTGGGTGGCGCGAAGATCTATCTGAAACGTGACGAGCTGAACCATACCGGCGCGCACAAGATCAACAACGTGCTGGGCCAGATCATCCTGGCGCGGCGCATGGGCAAGACCCGAATCATTGCCGAGACCGGGGCAGGGCAGCACGGCGTGGCCACCGCGACGGTTTGCGCCAAGTTCGGGCTGAAATGCGTGGTCTATATGGGCGCCCATGACGTACAGCGCCAGGCGCCGAACGTGTTCCGCATGCGCTTGCTGGGGGCCGAGGTTATTCCGGTGACAAGCGGCAGAGGCACGCTGAAGGACGCGATGAACGACGCGCTGCGCGACTGGGTGACCAATGTGCGCGACACGTTCTATTGCATCGGCACCGTGGCTGGCCCGCACCCGTACCCGGCCATGGTTCGCGATTTTCAGTCGATCATCGGCAAGGAAGCCAAGGAACAGATGATGAAGGCCGAGGGTCGCCTTCCCGACACCATCATAGCCGCAATCGGCGGTGGCTCGAACGCGATGGGCCTGTTCTACCCGTTCCTCGATGACAAATCCGTCAACATCATCGGCGTCGAAGCAGGCGGCAAGGGCGTGAACGAAAAGATGGAGCATTGCGCTTCGCTGACCGGCGGTCGTCCGGGCGTTCTGCATGGCAACCGCACCTATCTGTTGCAGGACGATGATGGGCAGATCCTCGAAGGTTATTCGATCTCGGCGGGTCTGGATTATCCCGGCATCGGCCCCGAACATTCCTGGCTGCACGATATCGGTCGCGCGCAATATGTCTCGATCACCGATACCGAGGCGCTGGAGGCGTTCCAGCTGTGCTGCGCCACCGAGGGCATCATCCCGGCACTTGAGCCCAGCCACGCGCTGGCGCATGTGATGAAAATCGCGCCCGATCTGCCCAAGGATCACCTGATCTGCATGAACATGTGTGGCCGCGGCGACAAGGACGTGCAAACCGTCGCCAAGTATCTGAACTTTGACATGTCAGACACCGAAGGCCGCACCGCAGGCTAAAGCCGCCTGCGGCCCGATTTCAGGAACGTTTGGCGTCCGTCGGCTGGGCGGGCTTGGGGCCGTGTTCATGACCTTTCGGTCGAATAGAGCGACAGAATGCGGAGCGGGACGATTTCCAGCGCCCTTTGATGGGTTGCGTTCAGATGAACCAGCGGCGCGCAACCTTCGTCATGTGCCTGCAGGAACCGGCTGGCGCACAGGCACCAGCTGTCGCCGGGTTTCAGGCCCGGAAAGTCAAACGCGGGCCGAGGTGTGCTCAGGTCATTTCCCACATATTTGGAATATGCCAGGAATTCGGCGGTCATGACGGCACAGACCGTGTGACTGCCCTGATCTTCGGGGCAGGTATTACAGGCGCCATCGCGAAAGAACCCGGTCAGCGGTGTGCGGGAACAGGGGGCCAGAACGCCGCCCAGAACGTTGATGCTGTCTTGCTTTTGCATAGGGGCAGATTACAGGCTTTCCGCTGAATTGGCAGCAGTTTGACCCCGCCGCACCTATTTCGCACCGCACAAAGGACTTCTTGTCGCGAAGTTGGCGGTTGAAGCCAACACCCAAGCCTGCGGCGGGCAGGTGGACGGATGTTACCGGAACTTGTCCATCAGCTTTTGCATTGGCGTTCGGTCATCGGGTTCCTCAACAGGGGCTTGCGATGACTGTGCGATCGGCTCAGCAGGACGTTCGGACTTGGATGACCTGGGCGGGGCCGTACGCAATGCGACCGCGTTCATGAACTTGCCCGGATCACCTTGGGCAAGGAATTGCGCCCCGTCCGACAGGCCCCACAATACTGCATCCAGCCATTCCGCGTCCGCCTTCGCAAAATCACCAAGAACATAAGCGGACACCATTTCCTTGCGTCCGGGATGTCCGATCCCCAACCTGACCCGGTCATAGGCCGCACCGATATGGTCGTGGATGGACCGCAGCCCGTTATGACCGGCATGTCCGCCGCCCGCCTTGACGCGAACCTTGCCCGGCGCCAGGTCCAGCTCGTCGTGGAAAACGGTCACATCCACCGAGGTCAGCTTGAAGAACCGCATCGCCTCGCCAACAGATTGGCCCGAGCGGTTCATGAAAGTGCCGGGCTTCAGCAGCAGGACCTTTTGGTCGCCCAGCCGTCCTTCGGACATCGCGCCCTGAAATTTGGATTTCCACGGGCCAAAGCCATGATCATCGGCCAAACGGTCCACGGCCATAAAGCCAATGTTGTGGCGGTTGCGCGCGTATTTCTGTCCGGGATTTCCCAAGCCGACAAACAACTTCATTTCTGGCCCCGCGGGTTTTGACGATCTTGGTGTTGTCATGCCCCGAAACCAGACCAAAATCCAGCCGGGTTCGCATAGCGCGGCCGCGCAGTCGGGGCAGGAAACAAAAAAACAGGGCCGCGTCAGGCCCTGTTTCTTTCTTTTTTGCGATTGAACGGCGCTTATTCTTCGCCGACAACCTCGACTGCATCCGCCGCTACATCTGCTTCCGCGTCACCCTCGTCTTCATCATCCGAAGAGGCCAGACCCGAAGGCGCCGAGATGTTGGCGATCACGAAGTCACGATCGATGGTCGGTTTGGTGCCACCGGGCAGATCGATGGACGAAATGGTGACCACGTCGCCGATATTCATGCCGGTCAGGTCCACAACCAGCTTTTCGGGAATATCGCCCGCGGTGCAAACCAGCTCGACCTCGGGGCGAACAGCCATCAGAACGCCGCCCTTTTTGATGCCGGGGGCCTCTTCTTCGTTGACGAATTCCACCGGGATGAACAGGGCGATCTTGGTGGTCCGACGCAGGCGCATCAGGTCCAGGTGGGTCGGCAGATCCTTGACAACGTCGCGCTGGACGTCGCGGCAGATGACGCGCACGTCATCATGACCTTCGACTTTCAGGTTCCACAAGGTGGACTTGAACCGGCCAGCTTTCAAACGCTTGAACAGTTCATTGAACGGAATTTGAATCGGCAACGGGTCCGCGTCGCCGCCAAAAACGATGCCCGGAACCATGCCGTCGCGGCGTGCTTGACGAGCGGCGCCCTTGCCTGTCCCCGTCCGTTCCAGAGCTACGAGATCAGGAATCTCACCAGCCATGATAAATCTCCAAATGTTAGGGCGGGCATCCTCCAAGGCTGTATGCCCGCGTGAAGCGGCGTCCTTAACGCGATTCATGGACTTTGGAAAGGGGTAATCCTAAGATTGTCTTTTTGCGAGGCTCTGCCTCGCGCTCCGGGATATTTTCAGCCAGATGAATGAAGGATCCGCTGCTTCATCTGGCCAGAAATATCCTGGGGGAGTCACCCGAAGGGTGGCGGGGGCAAAGCCCCCAATTGACCACGGATCACTCCTGCCAGGAGCCTCCGAAATCACGCGGGACCAAGAGGTTATGCCGCCCCAGATCCCCGACGTTTCTTTCGCCGCACAAGGCCATCGTCGTGTCCAGCTCTTTCTGTATGATTTCAAGGGCTGTCATTACCCCTTGCTGACCCATGGCCCCCAATCCATAGACGAAGGCGCGGCCGATATATGTGCCTGTGGCGCCAAGGGCCAGCGCCTTCAGAACGTCCTGGCCCGACCGGATGCCGCTGTCCAGATGGACTTCGATGTCGCCGCCGACCGCGTCCATGATCTCGGGCAGCACGCGAATGGAACTGAGTGCACCATCCAGCTGCCGTCCGCCATGGTTTGATACCACAATCGCGTCGGCCCCGAGCTTGGCGGCCATTTTCGCGTCGTCCGCATCCAGTATGCCCTTGAGGATGACCTTGCCTCCCCATTGCTCCATAAGTTTTTCGACCTTGCCCCAATCCAGGCTGGGGTCGAATTGTTCGGCGGTCCATGCGCCCAGCGAGGACGCATCCGATATCCCTTGGACATGGCCGACAATGTTGCCGAACTCGCGTCGTTTGGCCCCCAGCATCTCGATGCCCCATGCCCATTTGGTCATGAGGTTGGCTATTGTTTTGGCCGTGAGTTTTGGGGGCGCCGAAAGCCCGTTTTTCAGGTCTTTGTGTCTTTGCCCGAGGATCTGAAGGTCCAGCGTGATGACCAGAGCCGAGCAATTGGCATCCTTGGCCCGCTGGACCAGGCGGCTGACATAATCGTCGTCCTTCATTGTGTAGAGCTGGAACCAGAAGGGCGCCTTTGTGTGTTCCGCGACGTCTTCGATCGAATTGATGGACATGGTCGACAGCGTGAAGGGCACCCCAAATTCCTGTGCGGCCTTCGCGGCCTTCATCTCTCCGTCGGCGTGTTGCATCCCGGTCAGGCCCACGGGCGCCAGCGCGACCGGCATCGAGACATCCTGTCCGATCATCTGCGACGCGGTGGATCGCCCTGACATGTCGACAGCCACTTTTTGCCGAAGGCGGATGTCTTCAAAGTCCGAGCTGTTTTCGCGAAAGGTCTGTTCGGTCCAGCTGCCGCTTTCGGCGTAGTCATAAAACATGCGCGGCACGCGCCGTTCGTAAATCCGCTTCAGGTCTTGGATGTTGGTGATGACGGGCATGTGTCCGGCCTTGGCTGATTTTGGTTATGTTTTCTTACCAATCTGCGCCAAGCTGCGCAACGACACAGAAGCGCGCACCCGAAATGGCAGGCCGCAAGGCAAAATCGCCGCGAAAGCTGGTTTCGCGGCGATTGCACAAGATGTCGGTCTGTCGTGGTGATGCGTCAGGCGCTGTGGGCGCCGTCTGAAAGCGATTTCACAAAGGCCAGCACGTCGGAAACCGAATTGCCGTCGGCGACTTTGCTGACGATTGCAGACCCGACCACGGCACCATCGGAAACGCTGGCTATGTTGCGCGATTTTTCCGGGCTGTTGATGCCAAAGCCGACGATGACCGGCAAATCCGTCGCGGCCTTGATCCGGGCCACTTCTGGCCCGACATCGGTGGCCTGGGCTTCGGCCGACCCTGTTATACCGGTGATCGAGACATAGTAGACAAAGCCTGACGTGTTCTGAAGCACTCGGGGCAGACGCGCGTCATCGGTCGTCGGGGTCGCCAATCGGATGAAGTTCAGCCCGGCCGCCTGCGCGGGCAGGCACAGTTCGGCGTCTTCTTCGGGGGGCAGGTCCACCACGATCAACCCGTCGATCCCGGCGTCCTTGGCGTCTGACAGAAAGGTGTCGACCCCGCGGCTGTAGATCGGGTTGTAATAGCCCATCAGGACAATGGGTGTCGTGTTGTCGGTTTCCCGAAACGCCCGCGCCAGGTCCAGGGTCCGTTGCAGGGTCATGCCGCCATCCAGCGCCCTTTGACCCGCCGCCTGAATGGTGGGTCCATCGGCCATCGGGTCGGTAAAGGGCAAGCCAAGCTCGATCACGTCCACACCGGCGCCGGGAAGCCCCTTGAGGATCTCAAGCGAGGTCTCGTAATCGGGGTCTCCTGCCATGATATAGGCAACGAAGGCCTTTTTCCCCCGGGCTCTGAGGTCAGAGAACTTGGCGTCGATACGGGTCATCGGATGTCCTTGCGATCAGGTTTCGACCTGATGTGCAGAAACTTTGCCGGAAAATCAATCCCGCTCCTGCCGTGTGACCTCAGAAGGCGTGGTGGTATCGCAAGAGCACGGCGTTGACGCCCGGGTTTTCCTCTTGCGTGCTGGCGTTGGATTTATGGGTGATCGCAACGGACACCTTGTTGTTGCTGTTCAAGGTATAGCCCACACCCAGAAGGCTGCGGATCTGAAAGCTGCCGCCAAGGTCGTTCAATGCGTTGGAGTCGTCATAGTATCCGGGCATGACACTGCCCTCGACAAACCAGCGGTCGGCAAATGTATAGACACCGATCAACCCCAGGCCGACATGGGTATCTCCGTCCTCGTCAACGGATACCGCGCCGCCCCAAGTGGCGCTGAACCGGGTCGCTTGGTGAAACGGTTTGTGCTGGTATTCCAGTGAAAAAATCGCCTGATCCACGGATTGGCTGTCGGAATAATCCGCGTAGCCTGCGCCAACGATGATGGATTGCGCCTGCGCGGTGGATGCAAGGGTCAGCAGCGCGATCAGGGTCAATGGGGCTTTCATGTGGTGCTCTTTAGTAGTTGTTTGGTTTCCCTAACTAGGAAGTCCTGTTGGACGTTTTCAACGCAAACAAGTGCACGACGTTCATACATTCTCGTGATGTGGCCAATTGGACTCGGTTGCAAATGGGTAGATTCCGCCGATTTGCACTGCTTGCGCATCGCACCCGACGCGCATAGAAGCTGCGGTCGTATGCTAAGCAGGAGGCCGTCATGGGCTTTAAGATGGGAATCGTGGGTCTGCCGAATGTCGGCAAGTCGACCTTGTTCAATGCGCTGACCAAAACCGCGGCCGCGCAGGCGGCGAATTTCCCGTTCTGCACGATTGAACCCAATGTGGGCGATGTGGCCGTGCCGGATGACCGGCTGGACAAGCTGGCGGCGATTGCAAGTTCGAAACAGGTCATTCCGACGCGGATGACATTCGTGGACATCGCGGGGCTGGTCAAAGGCGCGTCCAAGGGCGAAGGACTGGGCAACCAGTTCCTGGCCAATATCCGCGAGACCGACGCAATTGCCCATGTGCTGCGTTGTTTCGAAGATGGCGATGTGACCCATGTGGACGGCCGCGTTGACCCCGTCGCCGATGCCGACACGATCGAGACCGAGCTGATGCTTGCCGATCTGGAAAGCATCGAAAAGCGCCGCGCCAATCTGGTGCGCAAGCTGAAGGGCAACGACAAGGAAGCACAGCAACAGGACCGTCTGCTGGCCGAGGCGCAGGAAATGCTGGAAAGCGGCAAGCCCGCGCGTCTGGTCGAAGTGTCCGACGAAGACGCCAAAGCGTGGAAGATGCTGCAACTTTTGACCACCAAGCCGGTGCTTTATGTTTGCAACGTGTCCGAAGAAGAAGCCGCCGAAGGCAACGCATACTCGGCGAAAGTCGCCGAAATGGCGGCGGCACAGGGCAATTCCCACGTCATCATCAGCGCCAAGATCGAAGAAGAGATCAGCCTGCTGGAAGAGGACGAGGCTGAGATGTTCCTAAGCGAGATGGGTCTGGAAGAGCCCGGCCTCGACCGTCTGATCCGCGCCGGTTACGACCTGCTCAAGCTGGAAACCTACTTCACCGTCGGCCCGAAAGAGGCCCGCGCCTGGACCATCCGCACCGGCACCGCCGCGCCGCAGGCCGCCGGCGTGATCCATGGGGATTTTGAAAAAGGCTTCATCCGGGCTGAGACCATCGCCTATGACGATTACATCGCCGCGAACGGTGAGCAGGGTGCGAAAGAGGCAGGCAAGATGCGGGCTGAGGGTAAGGGCTACATCGTCAAGGATGGCGATGTGATGCACTTTTTGTTCAACACCTGATCATAACCTCTATTCATCGCTCTGTTTTTGGTGGACGCCGAGGAATTGCGTTGCTTGCGCTGCGATTTTGCGTTGTTTGTGGTTGTGCGTTCCCCAGAAACTGGAGCTTGAATTGTCTGACAGTCAGGATTCTGAGAAACTGATCAGTTTGATCTCGGATATGGTTGGAGTTGATCCTTCCAAGTTACACGAAGGTTCTTCTCTATTCCACGATTTCGGCGTGGCGGGCGACGATGGTGCCGAGTTATTGCAAGCTATTGCAAATGAATTTGAAATCGACATTGGTGGTGTGGATAGTGCCCGCTATTTCGGCCCTGAGGCACCATACAATCCGTTTTATCACTTGCGGTGTTTTCTTCAGGGCAAGAGGTTGGATCACGACATAGTTCGGCTAGAGATTTCAGACTTGGTGAAAACCGTCAAAACCCGAATATGGTGCGAACCCGGGTCATAGTTGGACGCAATGCAAGTTGTATCGCGCATTGGTCCAGCCAGCTATAATCCTTGATCTGCAATCTTGATAATACGTGGAGCTTCTACTGCATGATCGAAATCCGCGACCTCCAGCTCCTTAGCGCCTTGGCGCGGCACCGTCATTTTGCCAAGGCGGCCGAGGAATGCGGGATTTCGCAGCCCGCGTTCTCGATGCGCATCCGCAATCTTGAGGACCGGCTGGGCGTGTCCATCGTTCGCCGGGCCAACCGGTTTCAGGGTCTGACCGAAGAAGGCGAGATGATCGTCCGCCGCGCCCGGCGTATCCTTGACGATGCCAAGGCGCTGGAACAGCAGGTTCTGGCCACGCGGGGCGAAATCAGCGGCACGTTGATCCTGGGTGTGATCCCGACGGCGATTGCCTTTACCGGCCGTTTGGTCAAGCGCCTGAACCAGGCCCATCCCCGTATCGTAACCCGGATCGAGACAATGTCAGCCACCGCCATCCAGCACCGGCTGGACGAAGGCAGTCTGGATGCAGGCATCACCTATGGCGACAGTATCGGAACGGACCTGCGCCAGGTGCAGCCTTTGTATGAAGAGACCTATGTGTTGCTGGTGCCGACACATATGACCGACGAGACCGGCCCGATTCCGTGGGCAAAGGTGGCCGACTTTCCGATCAGCCTGCTTGAACCGCAAATGCAGAACCGCCGCATCCTTGACCGGATATTCGCCGAACAGGGCCTGCATCCGCATATTGTTGCCGAAACCAGTGGCTTTACTGCCTCGATGGTGATGGCGCACGAGGGGTTGGCGGCCACCGTCGTGCCCCGCGTGCTGGTGCGTGCGCTGGGCGATCTGAAGGGGACAAAGGTGCTGCCACTGGTCGATCCCGTTGTCAGCAAACCGATTTGTCTGGCGACCCTGTCCCGCGACCCGGAACTGCCCACGGTCGCCGCTTTGCGCGCTGTGGTGACGTCTTTGCGGTTATAAGGTGTCGTTATCGTGTGATTGGATTTGACGATTTGACGATATCGTAGCCTGATGAGACACGAGCCTTGATCGGAGGGCATCATGGCACCACTAGATACCAAGCCATCAGGCGCACCCAAGGGCGTCTGGAAGTCAGGTAAAGGTAAAGGGCGGCACACGCCCAAAGGCCGTCAGTTCACGGATGAGGCGCAGGCTGAAATCACGCGCCTGCTGGGTGACCGCCCGCGCCGCCGTGACCTGCTGATCGAATTCCTGCATTTGATTCAGGACGCGCACGGCCATATCAGCGCCGACCACATTGCCGCCCTGGCGGTCGAAATGCGGATCGGCCAGGCCGAGATTTATGAAACCGCGACCTTCTACGCCCATTTCGACGTGGTGAAAGAAGGCGAGACCCCTCCGCCCGCGCTGACCATCCGGGTCTGTGATTCCCTGTCCTGCGAGATGGCCGGTGCCCAGCAGTTGCAAAAAGCGCTTGAGGACGGTCTGGACCCGTCCGAGGTCCGCGTGGTGCGTGCGCCGTGCATGGGCCGTTGCGATACCGCTCCGGTGCTTGAGATCGGTCATAACCACATCGACCACGCGACGCCTGAAAAGGTGCAGGCGGCGATTGCCGCTGGTGACACCCATGCCCATCTGCCCGATTACGAAACCTTTGCCGCCTATGAGGCCAAAGGCGGTTACGCCAAGCTGAAAGAACTGCGCGAAGGTGGCGATTGGGAAAAGGTCCAGGAAGACGTCCTGTCCTCGGGCCTGCGTGGTCTGGGCGGTGCTGGTTTTCCGTCGGGCAAGAAATGGGGCTTTGTTCGCATGAACGAAGGCCCGCGTTATCTGGCCGTCAACGGGGACGAGGGCGAGCCCGGCACGTTCAAGGACCGCTACTATCTTGAGCGCACGCCGCATGTCTTTCTTGAGGGCATGCTGATCGCCGCATGGGCGGTCGAGGCTGAAACCTGTTTTATCTACATGCGTGACGAATATCCGGCGGTGCTGGAAATTCTGGCGGCTGAGATTGCGGCGCTGGAGCAGGCGGGGATCGTCGCGCCGGGCTATATCGACCTGCGCCGGGGTGCCGGTGCGTATATCTGCGGTGAAGAATCCGCGATGATCGAGTCGATCGAAGGTAAAAAGGGCCTGCCGCGTCACCGTCCTCCGTTCGTGGCGCAGGTTGGCATCTTCAATCGCCCGACCTTGGTGCATAATGTCGAGACACTCTATTGGGTCACCAAAGTGTGCCGCGAAGGGCCGGAATGCCTTAACAGTACCGAAAAGAATGGCCGCAAGGGACTGCGCAGCTATTCGGTTTCGGGCCGGGTGGCCAAGCCGGGTGTTTACCTGCTGCCTGCCGGTTCGACCATTCTGGATGTGATTGAGGCTGCCGGTAGCATGGCCGATGGGCAGACCTTCAAGGCGTATCAGCCGGGTGGCCCGTCCTCGGGCCTGCTGCCCGCGTCGATGGATGACATCCCGTTGGATTTCGACACGTTGCAACCGCATGGCACCTTTATCGGCTCGGCCGCCGTCGTGGTTCTGTCCGATCAGGATACTGCGCGCGACGCGGCGCTGAACATGCTGCGCTTCTTCGAGGATGAAAGCTGCGGCCAGTGTACGCCCTGCCGGGCGGGCTGCGAAAAGGCGGTGAAACTGATGCAGGCCGAGAAGTGGGATCAGGACTTGCTGGAAGACCTGTGCCAGGTCATGGGCGACGCCTCGATCTGCGGTCTGGGGCAGGCGGCCCCGAACCCGATCCGCCTGGTCATGAAACATTTCGCTGACGAAATCTGAAGGGAGACAGAGCCATGCTTGATGCAAGCCCGAACAAGACCGTCACCTTCAACCTGAACGGCGAGGATGTCACCGTGCCCGAGGGCTGGACCATCTGGGAAGCCGCCAAGGGGCAGGGGTTCACGATCCCGCACCTGTGCCACAAGCCGCAGCCGGGGTATAAACCCGACGGCAACTGCCGCGCCTGTATGGTCGAGGTCGAAGGCGAGCGCACGCTGGTCGCCTCGTGCATCCGTCCTGCGGCGGAAGGCATGGTGGTCAAGACCGACACAGATCGTGCCGAGAAATCGCGCGCGTTGGTGATGGAACTGCTGGTCGCCGACCAACCCGAACAGCCGCATGACGTGTCCAGCCATTTCTGGGATATGGCCAAGCTGAACGATGTCAGCGACAGCCGTTTCCCGGCAAAAGAAGTCGAAAAAATTCCGTTGCTGGATGACAGCCATGTTGCGATGCGTGTCAATCTGGACGCCTGTATCAACTGCAACCTCTGCGTCCGGGCCTGCCGGGACGTGCAGGTGAATGACGTGATCGGCATGGCAGGTCGTGGGCATACGGCTCAGGTAGTGTTCGACCAGAACGACCCGATGGGCGATTCAACCTGTGTGGCCTGTGGTGAATGCGTTCAGGCCTGCCCAACCGGCGCGCTGATGCCTGCCACCGTGCTGGACGACCAGCAGAAGGGTGACAGTAAGGACTACGACAGCGAAACCGAAAGCGTCTGCCCGTTCTGCGGCGTGGGCTGCAAAGTCTCGCTGAAGGTCAAGGACGGCAAAGTCAAATATGTCGAGGGCATCAACGGCCCGGCCAACGAAGGTCGGCTGTGTGTCAAAGGCCGCTTTGGCTTTGACTACATCCACCACCCGCACCGCCTGACCACGCCGCTGATCCGGCGCGAGGATGCGCCGGCCAAGGGTCTGAACGTTGATCCGGGCAATCTGGACACCCATTTCCGCGAAGCGACGTGGGAAGAGGCGATGGATCTGGCCGCCACCAAGCTGATGGCGCTGCGCGATCAAGACCCGCGCAGCGTTGCGGGCTTTGGCTCGGCCAAATGCACCAACGAAGAAGCGTACCTGTTCCAGAAGTTCATCCGACAGGGGTTCCGCCACAACAATGTCGATCACTGCACCCGTCTGTGCCACGCGTCGTCCGTTGCGGCTCTGATCGAAAACGTCGGCTCGGGCGCGGTGACCGCGACCTTCAACGAGATCGAAAACGCGGATGTGGCGATCATCATCGGGGCCAACCCGATTGAAAACCACCCCGTCGCGGCCACCTATTTCAAACAGTTCACCAAACGCGGCGGTAAGCTGATCGTGATGGACCCGCGCGGCGTTGGTATGCGCAAGTTTGCCGACGAAATGCTGCAATTCCGTCCGGGGGCCGACGTGTCGATGCTCAACGCGATCATGAATGTGATCGTCGAAGAGGAACTGTATGACAGCCAGTACATCCACCGCTGGACCGAGAACTGGGAAGCCGAGAAAGAGCATCTGCGCGCCTTCACGCCCGAGGCGATGGCCCCGATCTGCGGCATCGAACCGGATCAGCTGCGCCGCGTTGCGCGCACTTTTGCGCAGGCCAAGGCCGGTCTGATCTTTTGGGGCATGGGCGTCAGCCAGCATATCCACGGCACGGATAACTCACGCTGTCTGATCTCGCTGGCTTTGATGACTGGTAATGTCGGCAAGCCGGGCGCAGGTCTGCACCCGTTGCGCGGTCAGAACAACGTACAGGGCGCCTCGGATGCGGGCCTGATCCCGATGTTCTTGCCGGATTATCAGTCTGTCACCGATGACAGCATCCGCGCCAAGTTCAACAATGTGTGGAATGATGAGCGTGATTTCTCGAACGAGAAGGGGCTGACCGTCACCGAGATCATCGACCAAGCCTATGCGGGCAACATCAAGGGCATGTATATTCAGGGCGAAAACCCGGCCATGTCCGACCCCGATGTTGGCCACGCGCGCGAGGCGCTGGCCAAGCTGGAGCTGATGATCGTGCAGGATATCTTCCTGACGGAAACGGCGAACTATGCCGATATCATCCTGCCTGCCTCGGCGCTTTATGAAAAGAACGGCACCGTGTCGAACACCAACCGTCAGGTGCAGCGTGTGCGACCCGCCGTGACCCCTCCGGGTGAGGCACGCGAGGATTGGAAGATCACGGTCGAATTGGCACAGCGGATCGGTCTGAACTGGGATTACACGGATGTATCTCAGGTCTTTGCCGAGATGAAGCTGACGATGAACTCGCTCGACAACATCACCTGGGACCGGCTTGAGACCGAGACCATCACCTATCCCTCGCTGTCCGAGACCGATCCGGGGCAGCCGATCGTGTTCGGCGATGGCTTCCCAAGGGCCGACGGGCGCGCCCGGTTCACGCCGGCCAGTGTCATCCCGCCGGATGAGGCACCGGATGACGAATACCCGATGATCGCCACCACGGGTCGCCAGCTTGAACATTGGCACACCGGGTCGATGACCCGTCGGTCCAACGTTCTGGACGCCGTGGAACCGGAAGCGAACTGTTCGATGAATCCCCGCACGCTGAAACTGATGGGCATTGAACCGGGTGAGATGATCCGTCTGACCACCCGCCGTGGCTCGATCGAGATCATGGTGCGGGCCGACCGGGCGATTGCCGAAGATATGGTGTTCATCCCCTTCGCCTATGTCGAGGCGGCGGCGAACATCCTGACCAACTCGGCCATCGACCCTTATGGCAAAATCCCCGAGTTCAAGTTCTCGGCCATCCGCGTGGACAAGATCGACGACGCAATTGCAGCCGAGTAGGTCGGGATGCGTATGACCGGGGCGGCCCTGACGGGCCGCTCTGACCAGTCCGACCGATGGGCGCGCAGGTCTTAGTAATCGCGTTCGAAAAAGATACCGATGCCTGTTTCACCTTTACCGTCCACGGTTCCGCGAACCGTGAAATTGTCGGTGACGTCAAGGTTCAGGTTCACCTCGGTATCGCCCTCGGTGTTGACCGTGAAATCGGTGTAAAGGTTGTCGCTTAGATACGCCCCGGCGCCAAGACGCCCGGCGCCGCCCTCGGTCGCGCCGATATCAACCGTGTCGACGCCGGTCGAATCGCGAAGCCCCTTGGTTGCATCCCCCCCTGCGCCGCTGAGTTGCGCAAGCGAGGCGGCCATCTGAGCGATGACAAAGGGCGACAGTTCCGAAAACCGGTTGCCAAAAAGCAGCATGGCCAGGGCTTCTTCGGCCGGGCGTTCGGGGTCGGAAAACACGTCCACCTCGGGCGAATCCAGCGGACCGGCGATTTCGATGGTCGCGGTGCCATCAGAGGTGCTGGTTGATGATGCAAATTCGATATAAGGCGTCAGGTCGCCCTGCAGGGTGACGATCCCCTTGGTCAACGCCAACCGGCGTCCGAGAATGTCGATATTGCCCCGGATCAATTCGATCTGCCCCGAAGGCACGACGGAAGAGGTCGTGCCACCGATATGGATACGGCCACCCAATTCGGCATTCACGCCACGCCCCCGCACAAACACGGCCTTGGGGGCCACCAGCCCGACATCCAGCGAAATGCGCGAAGCACTTTTGGTTTCGCCTTCGGTTTTGACCAGTTGGGCACGTTCGCGCGTGACAAAGCTGGCCCGGCGTTCATTCACATGTTCGATATCCGGGATCGGCGCTGCGCCCACCGCACCGGACGCGGCGGCGAGGTTGATATTGGTGTCGCCAAAGTTGATTTGCCCCGCGATCGAGCTGTTTCCGGTCAGGGCCCCGGTCATGGCGACCTGACCGTTCAACGTCGTTTCATAAAGCAGGTTGTCCGTCAGGACGAGGTTGTTGAGCGCGGTCGTGACCTGGGCGTTGAAGGGCGGGGTCAGGTCCACAGGCCCGGAAACCGTGAAATTGCCGCCCGCCCGCATCTGACCCTTGAGGCCGACCGTAGCCCTGCTTTGTGCAAACTCAACCGATCCGCCAATCCCGGTGATGGTCTGCCCGATGCTGGGAATGGCCATCGACGTGCCACTGGTCGTGACTGTTCCGCGCAGCGAATCCAGCGCTGGCGCACCCTTCAGGGTCAGGTCAAACCGGGCATTGCCTTCGATCTTGTTGGGCGAAATGAACGTGTTGGCGATACCTATGTTGACGCCGCCTTGCGCCTTCAGGTCAGCCTCGCCAGAGGTTTCGTCGAATGTTCCGGCCACTGTGCTGGTGATCTCGGCCGGGCCCGCGGCGGTTGCATCAATCGTCCAGACGCCCGCCTTGCGTTTGGCGCTGCCCTTGGCGGACAGGCTGCCGGGAAACTCGGGGACGAAACGTTCAATACGGTTGAATTGCGCGTCGAAATCCAGATCGGCGGCGCCGTCGGTCGTGACCTCTCCGACCAGGGTGGCATAAGAGCTGTCGGGCCCCTGCAACTTGGCGTTTCCTGACAGCCCATTGCCGGTTGGGGCGACATTGCCGTCCAGTTTCAAAGGCCCCGATAGCGTGCCCGAGACACGGTTCAGATCATCAAGGGCGACCGAGAAATTCAACCCACCTGCCTGTTGGTCAAGGCGGCCGGATGCGCTGGCGCTCAGGGCGGTGCCTTTCAGGCGGAATGCCCGGATATTCAGCCCGTCATCGTTGTTCTGGGCGTCAACGCGCAATGTCGTCTGCCCCTGGATCAATTTGTCTACCGCTTCGATACCTGACGCAAGATCATTGGCCGTGACATTGCCCTTGATGTCGAATTGGCGGCTGTCCCTCGCGCCATTCCCTGCCAGGTCGGCAGAAAGGGAACCGGACAGGTCGCGCCCGGCAATCCCCGAAAACAAGGACAGATCGGGCGCGTCCAGCTTGGCCTGGCCATCGACGGCCAAGGCCCCCGCGGGGTCGTCGATCGTGGCCTGAACCTGGGCGGTCAGGGCGGTGCCGTTCACGGTTGCATCGCGAATGACGATCCGCTCGCCGGTCCGCGCCCCGTCGAAACGCAGCTTTGTCTGGCCGGTCAGCAGCGGGTCGAATTGTGCCATGCCGGTCTGTACATCCATGCCTTCGACCTCGGCCGTGCCGTCGAATTCCAGGGT
Source organism: Ruegeria sp. ABD4_443 (assembly GCF_056160865.1). Classification (NCBI taxonomy): domain Bacteria; kingdom Pseudomonadati; phylum Pseudomonadota; class Alphaproteobacteria; order Rhodobacterales; family Roseobacteraceae; genus Ruegeria; species Ruegeria sp. ABD4_443. The sequence continues at coordinate 125,980 of NZ_JBSWYA010000005.1, forward strand.
TTGAACGGTTCCCTGACCATCAAGCCGCGCCTGCACCGCGCCCGAAAGGTCCCGCTTGGCCAGGCCCGAAAGAACCGAAAGGTCCCGCGCGTTTACGCGGGCCTGCCCGTCAATGGTCATGTTCCCGTCCGGGGTTGTTATGGCGCCGCTTGCCTGTGCCGTCAGCGCCGCTGCCGATACGGAAAAGTCGCGGATCGTCACGCCATCGGTGCCGCGCCGGGCATCCAGCACGATGTCGGTCTCGCCCTTGATGACGGGGTCGATATCATCTCGGCCGGTGACAAGGTTCCTGCCATTGACCACGAGCTTGCCGTCAAAGCTGCCTTCCAGGGGGGAACCCTTGCCCGTTACGCTTGCCTGCGCGCTGCCGCCCAGATCCAACCCGGCCAGGTCAGAGAAACGCGCCAGATCGCGGGCCGCCAGCGTGGCCGAGCCGTCGACCTGCAACCCGGTGGACAGACCGCTGACCAGGGCATCCGCGCCCAGCGTGTAGTCGGACCCGGCCAATTCGAACCCCGAAAGGCGCAGAGACTGATCGGCCCCAAAGGCGAACTGCCCGTCAAGGGTGACACGGTTGCCAATTGCGGTGTTCAACGCGCCGTCCGACAGGGCAATTCCATCCAGCGCCGCTTGCAAATCGCCGTCGACAGTCAGGCCAGCCGACTGATCCAGCGTGCCCTGTCCCGCGATACGGGCATGATCCAGTACCAGTTGCGGTGTCGCCACCTTGTTGGCGGTCACGCTCAGGTCCCACAGGTTTCCGTTGCGATGGTCGAACAGGGCGGACAATTGCGCCGCGCCGATGGATGTGTCCCCTGCGCCGACGGGCAGGATGACGCTGCTGGCCCCACCGGGTGGAGTTATGCGCCCCTGGATTGCAGCCAGACGCAGCATGCCGCCCGCGGCCAGGCTCAACTGCCCTTCAAGCTTTAGCGCTTCGGATGTAAGTTCAAGGTCGGGGATGTCCAGCGCGCCGTCGGATGCAGTTTGACCGTTCAGGTAAAGGCGGGTGTCCGTTCCAAAGAACGGGTCCAGATCCTCGGCAAGAAACGGCGTCAGGTCGCCGCCCAGATCGGCGGTAAAGGCGATGCCATCGCCATCAGCACTATTTGCCTGACCCGCCTGGTCGGCTGCACGCAGGCGGACCTGCCCCGAAACCCGGTCCGTGCCGTCGCTGCTGAGCGCGATGTCGGCGGTGAAATCGTCCACCGGACCGGCCCCCTTGGCCCGCAGGCCGATCGGTGGCGCATCGGGGATGTTCAGCGCGGTCGAGATCAACCCGCCCGATGCCTCTTGGACAGTCAGATCAAGCGTGATGTCGCGCGAGGTGTTTTCGAAACCGGCAATCAGGCCAATCGTGTCCCCCGCCCGGTCAAGCCGGTTGATGTCCAGCTTGGTGTCCAAAGCGCCATCCGCAAGGGTCAGCGTCCCCGACATTTCCAGAACGGCGGCAACGCCAATGACCGGTTCGCCCAGTGAAAGGTCATCGACCCGGATCTCACCGATTTCGACGGACACAGGCAGGTCGGGCAACTGAAAGGGTTGGGTTTCGGCGGATGCGCCGGGGTCATCGGTGGTCGTGGGTCCGGGCGTTCGCGCGATGTCGATTTCTTCAGCAATCAGGGCGTTGACCGAAAACCGGCCCCGAAGCAGGGCCAGCCGGTTCCAGTCAAGCTCGGCGTTGCGGATCGTCAGCCAGATGCCTTGATCATCCGCCACGGTGATCTGCTCGATCGTGGCCCGTGAACTCAGCGCGCCGGACAGGCCGGTCACCCGGATATTCCTGTCGTCGCCCGACAGGGTGTCCTGCAGGAAATTCTCAAGCATGCTTCCGCCGCCGGTATCGTCACTTTCCTGCGCGGTCAGCGTCGCGGGCAGGCCGATGGTCAGCGCCGAGATCAGGACGGGATATGAAAGTTGCCGGATCAAAACGCCTGTCCTATCCCAAGATAGAATTGCAGCCCGTCCCCGGTATCGCCCGAAACCGGGTAGGCCAGGTCAAACCGCAAAGGCCCAAAGCCGCCGAGGTCATACCGAACGCCAAGCCCGGCCCCGGCATGGTCTTCGGCCCCCGACCCGATAAACGAAGACGTATCCACGACGCCGTAATCATAGAAACCGACCAGCGACAGGTTTTGCGTGACCTTCCCGCGGACCTCGCCGGACAGGCCGATAAAGGATCGCCCGCCTGCCACGCCTGATCCGACCGGAATGCCCAGACTTTCATAAGGCTGGCCCCGAACCGTGCCCGCGCCGCCAGAGAAGAACAGGAAATCCGGCGTGACGCCATCAGCGGGTGGCCCGATGACCGACCCGACCTGGACACGGCCTGCCAGGACCAGGCCGCCGCCTGTTCCAAAGCTGGTATAGGCGCGGCCATCAAAGAACATGCGAATTCCGCTATCCGTTCCAGACAGGCCCGCAAAAGGCATGATCTGGCTGTCCAGGTAAAACCCACGGGTCGCGCTGACCTTGCTGTCACGCTTGTCCCATTCCGATCGGAAGGGGATGATAAAGTACCGGAACTTGCGCCGGTCGCCATAAGCGTCATCCGCATCCGACCATTGGAACCCGGCCGAAGCCTCGGCATAGAGATGGTCCGAGAATGTCCGCCGCGCACCATAGGCCAGCGAGGCAATGGTGACGTTGTAATTGTCGGTGTTGCGCCGTTCCAGAAGGGCGCTCCAAAAGGTGTTGTCATCGGGGCCTAGGCGGTCGGGTTGATCCAGCCTCAGGCCGATGCGCCCGTCGATATCCTCTGATCCGCCGATATTTCTGATCGCGGCTTCGAACCGCAGCCTCTCGGCGCGCCGGAACACGTTGCGGTGTGTCCAGGTCGCCGTGACGTCCAACCCCTCGCGCGATGCCAGTTCAACGCCAAAGGTCAGGCGCCGTTTGGGCATATCTTCGAAGGTGGCGTCGAAATCCAGTGTCCCGTCGGGGTTTGGCGTTTCCCGTTCCTGAATGGACACGACGTTGAACGTGCCGGTCCGGCGCAGACGGGTCCCGACCTTCTGTACGCCCGCCGGAGAATAGACCTGGCCCGTGGGGAAGCCCGCGATCTTTTCGATCGAGCGGTGCCGGACATCGGTGTCGCCATGGATGTACATCTTGCCGAATTTCAGTCGCGGCCCCTGCGCCAGGTCGATGCGCGCGTCCAGCCGCGCCTGCGCGTGACGGGCGATGATTTCTTGATCTGCAACGGACGCTTTGGCGTGACCTGCATCCCTCCAGGCTTGCACTCCGGCCGATGCGGCCTGTTGTATCGCTCCGGTGGTTGCGGGTTTGCCCGACGCAAATTGTTCGGGCAATTCGGTGTCGGGCGCCAGCGGCTGAACCACGGCGGTTCCAAAGGTGAAGGCGGGCCCTGTCTTGATCGTGATTCTGGCCCGGTTGATCTTGGCCGGAACGCTGAGCGAACTCAGATCGGCGGCTTCCTTTCCGTCCAGTTTGATGCTGACCGCGGGTGCAAAATACCCGGCATCATACATGATCTGCACAATCGTGCGATAATCCGACAACGCAGCCGACAGCACCTCAAGGGGAGTGTCCAGACCGCGTGACTTGGCGGTCATGATCGACGATGCCTCTTCCAGCCGTTTGGTCAGGTCCTTCGAGGCACCGGGGGCAGCCAGAGATGTTTCCAGGGCCAACAAGGCCGAGGGCGCATTGGCGATCAATGCGCCAAAAAGCCAGCATGCCAGTACGCTGCGCGCGCCTCTTTTGTGCATCAGATGGCTCCACCCGCCCTTGTTCACACAATCGCCCGCCGCGCCTTTGCTGGCGGCGGTCTGCCTGAGACATGTTAGAACATCTGAACCCATGCAGGGGAAGGGAATTCAGGGTCGCGGTGGCGATTTCCTCGGGTGTTGGGGCGTTGGGGCGCTATAGGCCGGCATTGCGAACCCACCGAATGATGGCTTGGCGGTCTTCGGGTTCCATATAGGTCACGTTGGCGGGCGGCATCGCGTGGCTGACACCGGCCTGCAAATAGATTTGCCGGGCATTGCGGGCGATATCGGCTTCGGTTTCCAAAAGCACCCCCTTGGGCGCCCAGAGGATCCCTTCCCACACGGGTTCGCGGGCATGGCACATCGAACACCGGCCCATCACCACATCATGCGCTTCTTCGAACCCGTCAGCGGCCGCGAATTTCTGTTCATGGGCGCTGAGAGGCCGTGCCTCGGCCTCTTCCAGGGGTGTGTACATCGGCGCGGTGGACAGCCACATGATGGCAATGAACAACAGTGCCGTAACCAGCCAGGTCCAGGTCGGGTTGCCTGCGCGGGCGTGGCGCGTGTTGAAATAGTGCCGGATCGTGACCCCCATTAGGAACACCAGCGCGGCAATGATCCAGTTGTATTCGGTCGCAAAGGCCAGCGGATAGTGGTTCGACAGCATCAGGAACACGACCGGCAGCGTCAGGTAATTGTTGTGGGTCGACCGCAGCTTGGCGATCTTGCCGTATTTCGGGTCCGGTGTGCGGCCGTTTTTCAGGTCATCCACCACGATGCGCTGGTTCGGCATGATGATGAAAAACACGTTTGCCGTCATGATCGTGGCGGTGAAAGCGCCCAGATGCAGCATCATCGCGCGACCGGTGAAAATCTGGTTATATCCCCAGCCCATCGCCACCAGCAGGCAGAACAACAGAACCATCAACAGCGTCGGGCGCTCTCCCAGGCCAGACTTGCAAAGGAAATCGTAGATCAGCCACCCCACGGTCAACGAGGCCGCCGAGATCAGGATGCCTTGCCACAGGGCCAGATCAGCCTTTTGCGCGTCGATCAGATAAAGCTCTCCGCCGACCCAATAGATGATCATCAGCAGACCCGCCCCGCTGAGCCAGGTCGCATAGCTTTCCCATTTGAACCATGTCAGGTGGTCCGGCATCCGCTCGGGCGCGACCAGATACTTCTGGATGTGATAGAACCCGCCGCCATGGACCTGCCATTCCTCGCCATCGGCCGGGCCGGGAATGTCGCGGTTCAGGCCAAGATCCAGCGCGATGAAATAAAAGGACGATCCGATCCAGGCAATGGCGGTGATGACATGCAGCCAGCGCACGGCAAAGGCCATCCAGTCCCAGAACACGGCAAAGTCGTACATTTGAGGTCTCCGATTGCGTCGCCTCACACTAGGCAAGCAGGCATTTCTTCGGTATTCCCGTATATTGTCAAACTGTATCAAAAAAAACGATAAGATGTCCTATCTCGACAATATCCGAACCTTCGTCAGGGTCTATGATCTGGGCAGCATGTCCGCGGCCGGGCGGGACCTGCGCATTTCCCCGGCGGTGACCTCGGCGCGGATATCGCAGCTTGAGGATCATCTTGGCGTCCGGCTGTTTCAAAGAACCACCCGGAACCTGACGCCCACGGAACAGGGGCGCGCCTTTTACCCCGGTGCGGTCGGTGTGCTGGATGCGGTGGACGAGGCCGAGGCGCAGGTTGTCCACTTGACCGAAGCGCCGCGCGGCTCGCTGTTCGTGGCCGCGCCGCTGGGTGTCGGGCGCCGATTGCTGGCCCCACATGTCCCTGATTTTCTGGCGGAATTCCCGGAAATTGATGTTCGGCTGCGATTGACGGACCGGTCCGTGGACCTGACAACCGAGGGTCTGGATCTTGCGTTTTTCATCGGCCAGCCGGAAGACAGCACATTGCGCATCCGCAAGATTGCCGACTGCCAGCGTGTGCTATGCGCGGCGCCGGATTATGTCCGTCGATGCGGAATGCCCGAAAGGGGCGAGGATCTGGTTGCGGGCGATCACGAATGCCTGAACCTGCGATACCCCGGAGCAACCGAATTTCAGTGGGTGCTGGAAACCCCGGAAGGTCCCAAGCGATTTGCGGTTTCCGGGCGGTATGAATGCGATGACGGCGATGTGCTTACGGATTGGGCGCTTTCGGGACAGGGCATCGCCATGAAACCGGTGTTCGAAGTGGCCGAACACCTGAAACAGGGGCGTCTGATTCCGGTTGCGTTGGCCACGCCGCCCGTGCCCGTCCAGATGGCCTGCCTTTACACGCATCGCCGCCACCAGGACCCCAAGGCCAGGTTGTTCATGGATTTCATGATCGAGCGGATTGGCAAGGTGGTGCGTCAGGCCGAATCCTGACCGGGCCGCTAGCTGCCGCGATAGGTCGAATACCCATAGGGCGACAGCAGCAGGGGCACATGGTAATGCGCCCCGGCATCTGCCATTCCGAACCGTAACGGCACCTGATCCAGGAACAACGGGTCTTCGACGGCCTGGCCGGTTTCGCGCAGGTAGTCGCCAGCGAAGAACACCAGCTCATAAGTGCCGGTTTTGAAAGCATCCTGCGGTAAAATCGGGCTGTCGGTGCGGCCATCGGAATTGGTTTGCATTTCCACCAGCTTGCGATGGGAGTTGCCCGAGACTTTGTACAGTGCGATTTTCAGCCCTGCGGCGGGGCAACCGCGCGCGGTGTCCAGAACATGGGTCGTCAGGTAACCTGCCAAGGGGAACTCCTTTGATTTGCCGGTCGGTTTGCCACAGTGTGGAACAAACACCGAAACGCTGGAAATGCCGAAAGAACCGGAAACAGCGTTCGGATTGATTTGATAATCGTGCATCGTTTTCTGCGTTAAGGCAGTATGCAACAGATGTACCCGAAGACGGAAGATGCCATGCAGCCACCTCGTTACCAGCGCGACATGATCGGATATGGGGCCAACCCGCCGGATGCCCGGTGGCCGAACGGCGCGAAACTGGCCGTGCAGATCGTGCTCAACTATGAAGAGGGCGGTGAAAACTGCGTGCTGCACGGGGATGCCGCCTCAGAGGCGTTCCTGTCCGAGATCGTGGGCGCCGCCCAATGGCCCGGGCAGCGCCACTGGAACATGGAATCGATCTATGAATACGGTTCCCGCGCCGGGTTCTGGCGGCTGCACCGGCTGATGCAGGATCTGCCGGTCACTGTTTACGGGGTGGCCACGGCGCTGGCGCGTTCGCCCGATCAGGTTGCGGCGATGAAATCGGCAGGATGGGAGATCGCCAGCCACGGCCTGAAATGGGTCGAACACAAGGACATGCCCGAGGACGAAGAGCGCGCCCAGATCGCCGAGGCCATCCGCCTGCACACCGAAGTGGTCGGAGACCGCCCGCGCGGCTGGTACACGGGCCGATGTTCGGAAAATACCGTTCGGCTGGTGGCCGAAGAGGGCGGGTTTGCCTATGTCGCGGATACATATGCCGACGATTTGCCCTACTGGATGCAGGATGGTGGGCGCAGCCAGTTGATTGTTCCCTATACGCTGGATTGCAACGACATGCGGTTCGCCACGCCGCAGGGGTTCAACGCGGGTGATCAGTTCTTTGCCTATCTCAAGGACAGTTTCGACGCGCTTTACGCCGAGGGCGAGGCGGGTGCGCCGAAAATGCTGTCGGTCGGGCTGCATTGCCGCCTGATTGGTCGGCCCGGGCGCATCATGGCCCTGAAGCGGTTCCTGGACTATGCGCGCGGGTTTTCGGATGTCTGGTTCGCGACCCGGCTGCAGATTGCCGAACATTGGACCGCGCAGCATCCCCCTGCGCAACACCCGCGGCCATCGCAGATGGACCGCGCCGCCTTTGTTGCCGCCTATGGTGGCGTGTTCGAGCATTCCGCCTGGATTGCCGAGCGTGCCTTTGACCTGGAATTGGGGCCCGCGCATGATACGGCGGGTGGCCTGCATAACGCACTGACCCGCATGTTCCGATCCGCGTCCAACGAGGAACGTCTGGGCGTTCTGACCGCCCACCCCGACCTGGCAGGCAAATTGGCACAGGCCAGGCGGCTGACGCGCGAAAGCACCTCTGAACAGGCCTCGGCCGGGTTGGACGCGCTGACGGATGAAGAACGGGCCGCGTTCACGGAACTGAACCGGCAATACACCGAAAGCTTTGGGTTTCCCTTCATCATCGCGGTGCGGGATCACGACAAGTCTTCGATCCTGGCGGCCTTTCAACGACGGGTCGGGCAGGACCGCGATACAGAATTCGCCGAGGCCTGCCGCCAGGTCGAACGTATCGCGGAATTCCGGCTGCGGGACATGTTGCCCGCATGACCCGGCAGATTGAAACCCGGCCGATGACGGCACAGGCCTTTGCGCCGTTCGGTGATCTGATCGAGGCATCGGGCGCGCCGGACAAGATCATCAATCAGGGGCATTGCGGGCGCTTTCACGATCGCGCGCGCCTGGATTTCGCCGATGGTCGCGCCGGGATCAGCCTGTTCAACGCCGACCCGCGCGCCCTGCCGTACCAGTTGGACATGGTCGAGCGTCACCCCGACGGCAGCCAGGCCTTTATACCGATGACCTCGAACCCTTTTCTGGTCATCGTGGCCCCCGATGCTGGCGGCAAGCCGGGCCTTCCGCAGGCCTTTGTCACCCGGCCGGGGCAGGCGGTGAACTATCATCTGGGGACATGGCACGGCGTTTTGACGCCGTTGCACGCCCCGGGGCTGTTTGCCGTTGTAGACAGGATTGGCGACGGGGCCAATCTGCAAGAACATTGGTTCGACACTCCGTACGACGTCGTGGCGGGCTAAGGGCGCGGGCTCCCGTCTGGTCCGGGCGCATCAAAGATGCTTGGCACCAGTTGGGCCGGGCAGCGGGCGGGCAAGCCCACCCGCTGTGGCTGCGCAGGTCATGACCGTGTCATGAGCCGGGCCACGTCAAGCATTCGGGCCGAGAACCCCCATTCGTTGTCGTACCAGCCGAAAATCCGGACCTGCCGCGCCCCGACCATCCGGGTCTCGGGCCCAGCAATCACCAGGGATTCGGGCCGCGTTCGCAGGTCGACGGATACCAGGGGCTGATCCGTCCAGCCCAGCACGTCCGAGGTGTCGACCGCAGCCCTCAGCGCATCGGTGAAATCGGCCATCTCAGGGGGGGCAGTCAGCGTCACGACCAGATCCACCGCCGAGACGCTGGCGGTCGGTACGCGCACCGCGGCGCCCGAGATGCGCCCGGCCAGATGCGGTAGCACAACGTCGATCAGATGCGTTGCGCTTGACGTGGTGGGCACCATGGACAACGCGCCAGCGCGCGACCGGGCCAGATCTCCGCGCGGGGCGTCCACCATTGGCTGGCTGTTGGTGTAGCAGTGAATTGTTGTCATGTGGCCGGTTTCGATCCCGGCCAGGTTATCCAGCAGCCGCACCAGCGGGGCGAGACCGTTTGTGGTGCATGACGCGTTCGAGACAATTCGTGCATTGCCCAGCCGGTCTTCGTTGGCGCCCAGAACGATGGTCTCTTCTGCGGCGGGGGACGGGCCCGAGATCAGCACCTTGCCTGCACCTGCCGTCAGACCGCGCCCCGCGACATCCGTCGTTCTGGCAATGCCGGTGCAGTCCAGAACGACGTCAACACCGGTCAGGTCCACGCGTGACAGATCGGCACTATGCGTGACCGGGATCGTCTGGCCATCTACGGTCAACGCCGCGTTGCCGTGTTGGACTTCGCCGGGGTAGGGACCAAAGGTGCTGTCGTATTTGAAAAGATACGCGCAGGTTTCAAGCGGGGCGATGTCGTTGATCGCCACCAGTTCGATATCCGATCCCTGCGGCGCGGCAAGAATCTGGCGCAGGATCGTGCGGCCGATGCGGCCGAATCCGTTGATTGCGAGTTTCATGGCCAAGCTATGGCAGGCCGGTCAGCCGACCTCAATGCCTGTTTCCGCAGCAGGTCAGCCGCAGCTGACCTGCGAGAAAAACTGGCCCGAAATGTTCTGGTACATGCTGGGCACGATGACCTTGCAGCCGGTGGCTTTCTGGATCGCCGCGATAGCCTGCACCGTGCGCAGACGTGGGGGCGGGCCAAACGGGTTCAGATTGTTGTTGTCACGCGTCGCGCGGTAAACCACCGGTGCGTCCGAGACCTGGGTGACGGCCCATGTGCGGCTCATGACAAAGACCGATTTGGTTTCTTCCTTGGCCGCGACGGGTGTCGCGTCAAATGCCGCAAGGCCTGTCACGGCCGCCAGGGCCAACAATGTTCCGCGCATTACCATCGAACAGTCTCCAGAATTGAAAGCACGGGTTATATCACCAGATTCAACGGCTTCTGTGAACCCCCCGCAGGTTGCCCGGTTACCGGGGCATGCCCAATGGCATGTGGCGGTTCACATCCTTGTACAGCAGATACCGAAACCGCCCCGGTCCACCGGCATAACAGGCCTGGGGGCAAAAAGCGCGCAGCCACATATAGTCACCGGCCTCGACCTCGACCCAGTCACGATTGAGGCGATAGACCGCCTTTCCTTCCAGCACGTACAGCCCGTGTTCCATGACATGGGTTTCCGCAAACGGGATGACGCCGCCGGGTTCAAAGGTGACGATATTGACGTGCATGTCATGCCGCAGGTCCTCGGGGTCGGCGAAACGTGTCGTGGCCCATCGGCCCTGGGTGTCGGGCATTGGCGTTGGCGCAATGTCGCGTTCATTGGTGATGATCGGGTCGGGCACCGGCAGGCCGCTTACGGATTGATAGGCCTTGCGTATCCAGTGGAACCGGCTGACCGCATCCGACCGGTTGCGCAGGGACCAGTCGCTGCCCGGCGGGATATAGGCGTATCCGCCGGTCTCAAGCCTGTGTTCGCGCCCGCCAAGCGTCAACGTCACGGTGCCCTCGACCACAAAGATGACGCTTTGGGCATTCGGGTCCGTGTCGGGCCGGTCGCTTCCGCCCTGGGGTTGAACCTCCGTGATGTATTGCGAGAATGTCTCGGCAAAGCCACTCAGCGGGCGGGACAGAACCCACAGCCGAGTGCCGTCCCAGAATGGCAGGTAGCTGGTCACGATATCGCGCATCGTTCCCTTTGGAATGACGGCATAAGCGTCGGTGAACATCGCGCGATCAGTCATGATCTGATCCTGTGCGGGAAGCCCCCCGGTCGGAGAGTAATAGGTGGGGTGATCCATCGGATGCCTCTGATGTTGCTTGCCTGCACTATGGCCCGGACCGGGATGATGGCCTAGCGGTTGTCCCGCGATAGGAATATTCGGGAAAATTTGAAGGTTTGCCGCAGGGGCTTGGCCACGTCGTCGCGGGCGTATATCGTTGAAGGCAAATTGATTTCAAATCTCGTGAGGCTTTGATGAAGCGCTGGCTGGTTTCCGCATTGGTTGTTCCCATGATGCTTGGCTCGGGCGGTGTCGCCACCGGCAAACCCCTGTCTCGAATCATCGCCGAAATGGGGCTGAGCCCGGCGGATTTCGAAGTGGTGAATGTCGCCGCCAACACCTTGCTTGCCCAAGGCGCGCCGTCGGTTGGTCAGGAACGGAAATGGACCAACCCCGATACAGGTTCCCAAGGCACGGTCCGGGTGCAGGCCGTCGAGGGCAATTGCGTGATCCTTCAGCATGTCATCGACCCCGAAGGCAAGGGACAGACACGCGATATCCGGACGCGCCGTTGTCGGGACGCCGAGGGCAATTGGTTTCTGGCGCCGTAACCTTGTCGGCGCGGTCGCGAAAATAAACCGCGGTGACGTTCCGTCACGCAACTGGACTTTGTTGCCACGGCTAAGACATCCTCGGGGTGACGGCAAACGGGTGTTTGCCAACCGGAGGAGGCAATCTCATGAACATGACTTTCGGGATGCGCGATGAAAACCGCGCCTTGCTAGGGCGGGTGACCCGGATGATCCGCGACGAGGTCATGCCGCTGGAACAGGACTATCAGGCCGAAATCAACATTGGCGACCGCTGGCAATATACCAGTCGGCAGGCGGAAATCCTCGAAGGTCTCAAGGATAAGGCAAAAACCGCCGGTCTTTGGAACTTTTGGCTGACGGACAGCGCGCGCGGGTTTGGCCTGAGCACGGTGGAATACGCATATTTTGCCGAAGAGATGGGCAAGACACCGCTTGCGGCCGAGGTTTTCAACTGCTCCGCCCCCGACACCGGCAACATGGAGGTGTTCGAACGCTACGGCACCGACAAGATGAAGGACCAGTGGCTGGCGCCGCTGCTCGACGGCAAGATACGGTCGGCCTACCTGATGACCGAACCGGATGTCGCGTCCTCGGACGCAACGAATATCGCGATGTCCTGCGTGCGGGACGGTGACCAATATGTCCTGAACGGCGAGAAATGGTGGTCGTCCGGTGCCGGGGACCCGCGCTGCAAGGTTTACATCGTCATGGTCCGGACCGGCGATGACGCGTTGCCCAAGCACAAGCGCCAGTCGATGATCGTTGTGCCCGCCGATACGCCCGGCATCGAGATCCTGCGCCCGATGGAAGTTTATGGCCATGATGACGCGCCGCACGGGCATATGCATATCCGGTTCACCGATGTCCGGGTGCCGGTCGAAAACATTCTGCTGGGCGAGGGGCGCGGGTTTGAAATTGCCCAAGGGCGATTGGGCCCCGGTCGCATTCACCATTGCATGCGGGCAATCGGTCAGGCCGAAATGGCGCTGGAACAGATGTGCAAGCGGTCCCTGCAACGCGAGGCGTTCGGCAAGAAGCTGGCGCAGCTGGGGGCGAATTTCGACATCATCGCCGAATGCCGGATGGAGATCGAGATGGCCCGGCTGCTCTGCCTCAAGGCGGCGTGGTTCATGGATCAGGGCGATGCGCGCGCGGCGGCGCCGTGGATCAGCCAGATCAAGGTGGTTGCCCCGCGCGTCGCCCTGAAAGTCATAGACGAAGCCGTCCAGATGTTTGGCGGCCAGGGCGTCAGCCAGGATACACCGCTGGCAACAGCCTGGACTCATGTGCGCACGCTGCGCCTGGCAGATGGGCCTGATGCGGTTCACCGACGGCAGGTCGCCCGTGCCGAGTTAAAGAAACATACGCAGGAAAAGGTCTGAAATTCGCCGTGGGCATGGATTTTGATCTGAGCCACGAGGCTTATTTTCGCCTCGGCCCGGACGGGGCGTTCATCGGCAATGATGCAGCCCGCGGCCCGTGGTCGGCCGACCATTGCCACGCAGGGCCGGTCGCCGGGCTGATCGTGCGCGCGGCGGAAATCGAGGTGGGGCCGGAAAAGATGCTGGCCCGGCTGACGGTTGACCTGCTGCGCCCGCTGCCCCTTGCTGGTTTGCGCGTGGCTGCGGAAACCACCCGCCACACCAGGACATTGGCGACCACGCGGGTGACGGTGCATGACCTGGATGATGCCCTGTGCGCCACTGCAACGACCATGCACCTTGTCCGCAAGGAACTGGGCGAGGTTCCGAACGCCCCTGCCACCGGGCCGTCGGTCGATGACGTGGTCGACGGACCTTTCCCGATCCGCGAGATGCGGCATGACCTGCCCGGCTTTGCCCATTATTCAGACGTCGCCTATCCCCGTGGCGGCAACCAACAGGCCGGGCCCAAAACTGTGTGGATGCGCACGCCGCGCCTGCTGGAGGGCGAGCAGCAATCGCCGATTCAGTCCCTGTGCCCCATCGCAGATTGCGGAAACGGCATTTCCTGGAATGCGCCGGTCTCCGAAATGGGGTTCATGAATACCGATCTCAGCGTCCATATTCACCGCGAACCAGTGTCGGACTGGCTGGCGTCAGAGTCGGTCTCGTATTGGCAACCCTCGGGCATTGGCATGTCTCAATCCGTCCTGCACGACACGCAGGGGCCGTTCGGTACCGCGTTGCAAACGCTGGTTCTTTTCCCGCCCCGTTGATCGGGCAGGCTGGATTCTGCGCGCAGGCGGAAAACCGATTGCCGCTCTGGGTGGCTCGGCCTATCTTCGCGCCATGCGTTGGCTTTTCACCCTTGTTGGCTTTTGCCTGCCGGTTTCGGCATATGCTCATCCGCATGTCTTTATAGACACCGGGCTTGAGTTCATCGTCGATGAGACCGGCCATTTGACGCATGTCCGCGTCACATGGGCCTATGACGAGTTCTATTCCTTGCTGGTGTTGGAGGAACTGCGGCTGGACCAGGACGGCGATGGTAGGCTTTCGACGGCAGAACAGGCGGTTCTGAGCGGTTTTGATACCCAATGGGTCGAAGGGTATAACGGCGATCTGGTGGTCTTCTCGGATGGTGAGCCCGTTGCATTGTCCGGCCCGGCCGAGCCTCGCGCCACGACCGAGGACGGTCGCATCGTGACCAGCCACCTTCGCGCGGTAGAGGGCGGTCCGGTATCCGCAAACGCGCTGACGGCCAAGGCGTATGACGAGACATTCTATACGGCGTATGAGCTGGCCCGACCTGTCACGGTGTCTGCCCCGGTCCCGTGCAAGGTGGAACGGTCTGATCCGGATATTGATGCCGAACTTGCCCAGATGCAGGCCTTTTTGCGCACGCTGGATGCGGATTATGACCTTGAAGAGAATGACATTCCGCTGGTCGGGGAACGTTTCGCAAGCGAGCTACGCATTTCATGTCCAAATACCTGATTGTCCCGGTCGCCCTCGCCTGTGGCCTGTTGCTGTGGTTCTGGGCAAGCGGCGGCTTTGACCATCTGGCCGCCTGGGCCGCCGGTGAACAGCGAGAGTTCCAGAACCAGATTGCCCGTTCGCTGCGCGCCGCCCGCGCAGAACAGCCCCAGGCGGTGGCAACGCTGCTGATGGTGTGTTTCGGCTATGGGTTCTTTCACGCCGTTGGCCCCGGTCACGGAAAGGTCCTGATCGGTGGCTACGGGCTGGGCCGCCGGGTGGCGTTCTGGCGGCTGTCCGCGATCAGCGTGCTGTCCAGCCTTGGGCAGGCCGTCACCGCCGTCGTGCTGGTCTATGCCGGGGTTTTCCTGTTTCAGATGTCCCGCGACAGCCTTGTGGGAACGACCGAACGGGTGATGGCGCCGATCAGTTATGCCGCAATCGGGTTGATCGGCCTATGGCTGGTGGTCCGGGCCTTGCGCAGCTTTGCCCGGCGGTCAAAGGCCCGGGCGACCAGCAACCGCGATACACATGATCATACCGGGCACGGCTGCGACCACGACCATCATCATGATCATCACGATCATCACCACCACGACAGTGCAGGCGACCACGGCCAATGTTCCGATTGCGGGCATCGCCACGGCCCGACCGCCGAAGAGATCGCAAATCTGGGAACGCTACGCGAGGCCTTGATCCTGATCGGCGGTATTGCCATCCGCCCCTGCACGGGGGCCTTGTTCGTATTGATCCTGACCTGGCAGATGGGCATCGCGATGGTCGGAATAGCTAGTGCCTTTGCCATGGCGCTGGGTACCGCCACCGTGACCACGTTGGTTGGATGGACGTCTTTTGGTTTGCGGGGCGGGCTGCTGGCCTCGGCTCAGGCTGCGCGGTTTGCATCCGTGCTTGCCCCGACGATCGAGCTTTTGGCCGGGCTGTTGATCGCCGTGATCGCGGGCGGGCTGCTGCTGCGCGCGCTGTAAATCAGTCAAACACCGGATCAGGATACCCGACCCGTGCCAGGTACAACCCCTGCGGCGGGCAGACCGGCCCGCATGCCGCGCGGTTTTTGGCCTCGAGCGCGTGGCGCACGTCTTGGGGTGCCCAGGCACCGGCGCCCACACGTTCAAGTGTTCCGACAAAGCTGCGTACCTGGTTGTGCAGAAAGGAACGCGCCCGGACATGAAAATGTATCTCGGGGCCTGAAAACCCCTGGCGCTGTTCGATCCTGAGTTCATCCAGCGTTTTGACAGGGCTTGCGGCCTGGCAAATCGACGACCGGAAGGTCGTGAAATCATGGCGTCCGATCAGCATATCCGCCCCGGCCTGCATCGCATCCACGTCCAGCGCGTGATTGATCCGCCAGACCTGGCCCCTGTCATGGGTCTCGGGCGCGCGGCGCATCAGGATGCGGAAAAGGTATTGCCGTTCCGTGGCGGTAAACCGCGCGTGCCAGTCATCATCGACCCGGGCGGCCTTTACGATGGCCACGGGGTGCGGCTTGAGATGATAGTTCAACGCCTCGGACAGGCGGAAAGGGTCCCATTCCTTGCTCAGGTCACAATGCGCGACCTGCCCAAGCGCATGAACGCCCGCATCCGTGCGCCCGGCGGCGGCAATTGTGTGATCGCCGGGTTGAATGCATGACAAGGCGCGCTCGACAGCGCCCTGGACCGATGGCTGGTCCTTTTGCCGCTGCCACCCGGCGAACGGTTCCCCCTGGTATTCGATTTTAAGCGCGTATCTGGGCATGCGGCGCTGGTACAGTGCCGGGGGCAGGCGGGCAAGGGGGGCAAAAGCGCTGGCATGTCGACAACGCTCTACCTATCTTGGATGAAACATGAATTGCGGGGCGGCGGATTGGTCATCTCATCATTGGCAGACAGCCTCATGCGCGGGGTCGAGACCGTAGGCGATCGGGTGTCTGAAACATTGTTTGAACCGGTGATCCGCCTGGGCGTCACCGGCCTGGCGCGGTCGGGCAAGACGGTTTTCATCACCTCGCTTGTGGCGAACCTGCTGGACCGGGGCCGGATGACCGGCCTTGCGGCCCATCAGGAAGGGCGGATAAACGCCGCGTTCCTGCAACCGCAACCGGATGATACCGTTCCACGGTTCGATTATGAATCGCACCTGTTGGACCTGACCGGCCCCGAACCGCATTGGCCCGACAGCACGCGGGCGGTTTCCGAATTGCGCCTGTCGTTCAAATCCCGCCCGGCGGGCTTGTTGGCCGGGCTTCAGGGGCCGCGCACGATCCATCTGGATATCGTGGATTATCCCGGCGAATGGCTGTTGGACCTGGCGCTGTTGGACAAGTCCTATGACGACTGGTCGCGGGACACGCTGGCGCGGATCAACGGCCGGACCTGCGCGGCAGAATTTCTGGCCCGATGCAATGAGACGGACCCCGGCGGAGCCCATGACGAACCCGCAGCGCAGGCGCTGGCCGGTGCCTTTACGGCCTATCTGAACGCGGCCCGCGAGGACGGGTTCTATGATTGTACGCCGGGGCGGTTCCTGTTGCCGGGGGACCTGGCTGGTTCGCCGGTTCTGACCTTTGCCCCGCTGCCGGTGTCGGCGCCGTCGCGCCGCCGAACATTGCACCGCGAAATGGAGCGTCGGTTCGAGGCGTATAAGAGCCAGGTCGTCAAACCTTTTTTCCGGGACCACTTTTCCCGTATCGACCGGCAGGTTGTCCTGGTTGACGCGCTGGGCGCAATCCACAAGGGGCCGCAATCGGTCGAAGACATGCGCCGCGCAATGGCTGATATCCTGTCGGCCTTTCGCCCCGGTCGCAATGCCTGGCTGACGCAGTTGCTGATGGGCCGGCGGGTTGAACGCATCCTGTTTGCCGCCACCAAGGCCGATCACCTGCATCATGTTCAGCATCACCGCCTGACGGCCATCATGGAGGCCCTGACACGCGAAGCCCGCGATCGCGCCCGGTTCGCCGGGGCTGAAACCACGGCCCTGGCGATTGCGGCGTTACGTGCCACGACCGAAGAGATGCGCAGCCATGGCGGGGCCGAGCTGCCTTGTGTGCGCGGGACATTGTTGGACAGCGGCAAACAGGCGGCGTTTTATCCCGGAGACCTGCCGCAGGACCCGGCGCATCTGCTGGGTCCGGCACGCGACGGCGCCAAAAGCTGGCTGACCGATGATTACGGGTTCATGGCCTTTGCCCCTGCCAAGCTGACGCTCAGACCCGGCGATGGGCCGCCGCATATTCGCCTGGACCGCGCCGCGCAGTTCCTGATCGGAGACCGGCTGTGACGGCAACGCTCCGCCCCGCCCGCAGCACCGACGCCGGCAAGATCGGCGAGATCCTGCATGGCTTTGCCCGCGAAAACGACTGGATGCCCGACCTGCATTCCTGCGCTGAAACCATTGCTTGGTGCGGCCGTATGATCGATCTGAACTGGGTCACCATCGCCGAAACCGACGCGGGCGTCATCGGGTTTCTGGCGCTGGACGGGACCGAGGTTCAGTCGCTTTATGTGGCGGCAGGTGCCAGGCGACAGGGGATCGGGCGGCAATTGCTGGACCATGCCAAGGCGAAACAGGGCCACCTGTCGCTGTATGCATTTCAGGACAATGTCCCCGCGCAGCGGTTTTACGAACGCAATGGCTTTGCCGAAACCGCGCGCAGCGACGGGTCCGGAAACGACGAAAGCCTGCCTGACATCAGGTATGCCTGGAAACAAGCGGAGAAACAGCATGGCTAAGGGGCCGGTTCTTATTGACCTGGATGCGGACGAACCCGCGGCGGATGTCGCGCAGGCCCCCGCGGTGCCTGATGTGGTGCCGCCGCAGGGTCAGGCGATGCGCGGGGCCGCGCGTCTGGCTGCGCGCAGGCCATCGGCGCTGGCGCGATGGTTCTGGGGGCTGGCCCTGGCGGTTGTCGGAGCGGCGATCTCGGTTGCGGCCTGGGATTTCGCGACATCGCTTCTGGTGCGCGCGCCGGTTCTTGGCTGGATCGTCACCGGGCTGATTGGCGCGCTGGTGCTGGTCGCACTGGTCATCGCGCTGCGCGAGCTTGCGGCGATTGGGCGGCTGTCGCGGGTGGATGGCATGCGCCGCGCGGCGGACGCAGCCCTGGCGGGGGATGATCTTGAACAGGCCCGGTCCGTCGCGCGGCGCATGGTGCAGTTTTACCGCGACCGGGACGAAACACGCTGGGGCCGGGATCGCCTGACCGAACGGATGGACGAACAGTTTGATGCCACGGGCCTTTTGTCGCTGGCCGAAGATGAAATCCTTGCTCCGCTGGACGCAAGTGCCAGCCGCGAGGTCGAAGCCGCCGCCCGGCAGGTGGCGACCGTCACGGCGCTGGTGCCGCTTGCGCTTGCTGATGTCGTGACCGCCCTTGTCGTGTCGATGCGCATGATCCGGCGTATCGCTGAAATCTATGGCGGCCGCGCCGGTTTCCTGGGCAGTTGGCGGCTGACGCGAGCGGTTTTCGTGCACCTTGTCGCCACGGGCGCGGTGGCTGTCGGGGATGACCTGCTGGAACCGGTTCTGGGCGGGTCGATCCTCAGCAAATTGTCGCGCCGGTTCGGTGAGGGGCTGGTCAACGGGGCGCTCAGCGCGCGGGTCGGGGTTGCGGCGATGGAAGTGTGCCGCCCGCTGCCCTTTTCCGAAAGGCACAGGCCGTCGACCGGCAAAATGGTAAAGCGGGCGCTGCGCGGGCTGTTCACCAAGGGTTGATCTGACGCAAGGCGAAACCACAGGCCCGCTTGCAAACTGATCGCGCAGGAGGGCACGCCATGGCAGATCACGGCCACAGCCAGCAGGAAATCGCGGCACGGATCAATGCCCCGCCGGGCAGGGGGGTCCTGCGTGACATCGTCTATGGCGGGATTGACGGGTCGGTCACGACCTTTGCCATCGTTGCCGGGGTCGCCGGGGCCGGGTTGTCCCCTTTTGTCATCGTCGCACTTGGGTTGGCGAACGTCCTGGCGGATGGGTTTTCGATGGCCGCCGGAAATTACTCGGGGACCAAGGCGGAACTGGACAATATCCGCCGCATCCGCGCCATCGAAGAGCGGCATATCGATCTGTACCCGGCTGGCGAACGGCGCGAGGTGCGCGAGATACTCTTGCAAAAGGGTCTGGCGGACCCGGTTCTGTCAGATGCCACGGATGCCATTACCGCCGACCGTGAAAACTGGATCGACCTGATGCTGGAAGGCGAATACGGGCTGGGCAGTGTCGACCCGCACCCGCTGAAGGCGGCGCTGGCGACATTTGCGGCGTTTCTGGTCGCGGGCATGATTCCTTTGCTGCCTTTCCTGGTCTCTGTGGACCGGGCATTTGCGGTTTCTGCCTGGATGACCATGGCAGTTTTCTTTGCCATCGGCGCATTCAAAAGCCGCTGGTCGCTGGCACCCTGGTGGCGCTCGGGCCTTGAAACGCTGGCGATTGGCGGGGCGGCTGCGTTGATCGCCTATCTCGTGGGGTCCCTGTTTCACCCCTGACGCGGCGCAGCCGCTGCCCGGACCGATTTTGGTGCCGGCGCGGCGGGGTCGCGGAAAATTCGGCTGTCCCCGGCCAAGCGACCGCGATAGCGTGGCCAAAACCGTGTGCGGAGGTATCGCGTGGAGTCGCTGGTTGCCCTTGTCGGCCTGGTCGTGTTGGCCATTCCGATTTCGATCATTGTACTGTTTGTGGGACAGTCCCGTCTGCGCAAGCGCGTGGCCGAGCTGGAACAGCAGATTGCAACGCAACCGGCGCGCGGTGCCGCCGATCCCATCGCCAAAGCGCCTGACCTGCCCGAGGCGCAGCGCAGGCCCGAACCGAAAGACCCCGCGCCGCGCCCGGCGCCATGGGCCGCGGCCAAAGCCAGACCCGAGGACGAAAGGTCCGAGCAGCCGCCCGCAGCACCGGTGCAGGATGACCCCACCCCGCCCGCAGCCGTGGTTTTCCGCGAAGAACGGTTCGCAGCACTTGGTGCATGGCTGCGTGAAAACTGGTTTTACGCCGTATCGGCCCTTTCGCTGGCGCTGGCGGGTATTTTCCTGGTTCAGTACGGCGTCGAAAACGGATTTCTGCCGCCCACGGCGCGGGTTCTTGCCGCGCTGGCCTTCGGTGCGTCGCTGATTGGCGCGGGCGAGGTCGTTCGGCGCCGGTTTGGCGACGACGAAAGCTCGGCCACCGCTTATCTTCCCTCGGTCTTTTCGGGGGCCGGTTTGGTAACCTTGTTCGGTGGCGTGCTGGCGGCCCGGCAGCTTTACGGCTTGATCGGCCCGCAGGGTGCGTTGGCCGGAATGATTGCCATTGCAATTGCCGGGCTTGTGCTTGGCTGGTTTCACGGGCCACTGTTGGCCGCAATCGGTCTGATCGGTGCCTTTGCGGCCCCGTTTGTCGTCGGAGGCGCATCAGACGATCCATCCTGGCTGTATGGGTATTTCACGGTCATAGCGGTTCTTGGCCTGGGTATCGACACGGTGCGGCGCTGGGCGTGGATTTCCGTTCTGACGCTTATCGGGGCCTATGGCGGGGCGGTCTTGCTGGTCCTGTCGTCGCCGTCGACCGAACCCGCCTATCTGGCTTTTGCAACGGTTCTGGCGGTGCTGACGATTGCCATCCCTGTCCGGCAGGTCTGGCCGCGCCACGGCGGAACCATGGTGCTGCAAGCCCTGCGGCGCGGCAAGGGTGACCCCTGGCCCGAGTTTCCGACCCGGCTGGCCTTTGCGGCCTGCGCGGTCAGTTCGGCCATACTGTCGCTGCATTGGGCGGATTCGCCGACTGAGTTCTGGTTGGTCGTCGTGCTGTTTCTTGCATTGATCCTTGGGTTGATCGTTTGGGCGCGGGATGCGCTGGCGCTGCAGGATGTGGTGTTGTTTCCGGCCCTGGGCTTTGTCTGGTTCGTGTTTTTGCACGGGTACGATGGCGGCAGCCTTGTCCGGGCCTTTGCGGCCACTTATGCCGAAACGAACGAGGCCGATTTTCCGGTGGCCGTAACCGGCCTGCTGGCGCTGGCTACGCTGGTTTCCATCCTGTCCGCCTGGCGGGCGTTGCGGGGCGGGCAGAATGCCATCGCCTGGGCGGTCGGAGCCGCGCTTTATGCACCGGCCATAGCGATAGCGCTGGAAATCGGATGGCGTCCTGCACAGGTAATCGGTGCCTATCCCTGGGCGCTGCACGCGGTGGCGCTGGCTGCGATTATGGTCTGGATGGCGGAACGGTTTGCGCGGGTTGACCGGGAAAACCGGCTGCGACCGGCGCTGGCGACCCTGTCGGCGCTGTCGTGTCTGACATTCGCCTGCGTAATTGTCCTCAGTTCCGCGGCACTGACGGTCGCTCTGGTCGGAATGGTTGTCATTTCCGCCTTGCTGGACAGGCGGTTCAACCTGCCGCCGATGAGCTGGTTCATCTGGGCAGGCGTCTTTTCGATCACCGTGCGACTGGTGATGGATCCGGGGCTGGATTGGGCAAACACGGCGCCGGTTCTGGAAATGACCGGTGTTTATGGCGCCGCAACCCTTGGGTTCGTGATCGCGTGGCGGGTGCTGGCACCGCTGGAACGGCCCATCGCCATTTTGTTGCTGGAAAGCGCCGCCTGGGCAACTGGCGGGATATTGCTGTCGCTGCTTCTGCTGCGCTGGCTGGAAGGGTTCGGAGAAGGCGGCGCAGACCAAAGCCACTGGGGCCTGGGATTGCTGTCTGTGATCTGGCTGCTGCTGGCCTTCGCGCAGGTCCAGCGGTTTGCGCTGGGCGGCAGGCTGAACCCGCTGCGGATGGCGCTGGCCGTCTTTTTCGCAGGCCACGGCCTGGTATATCTTGGCATGGCGCTTGGGGATGGAAACCCCTTGTTGTCGCGGTATGCCGATCCGGTCCTTGGTCCTGCGGTTTTGAATACGCTGGTGGTGGCCTATCTGCTGCCTGCGCTTGCAATCGGTTTTTCGGCGTGGCGCATCCGGCCAATGCCCGAACGCGTGCGGCAGGTATCCTATGGGGTTGCCTGCGCGATTGGCGCGGTTTGGCTGGGGCTGATGATCCGGCATGTCTGGCAGGGCGCCAGTGGCATGTACAAGGGCAACGGTGTCACGCAGCCCGAACTTTATACCTATACGTTGGTTCTGCTGCTGATCGGGGCGCTGTTGTTCTATCAGTCGCTTGCCCGCCATTCGGACCTGATGCGCAAGGCGGGGCTGGCGGTGATCGGGCTGGCGGTTGCCAAGGTCTTTCTGATTGACATTTCGGGCCTTGGCGGGCTGATCCGTGTCTTCTCGCTGTTGGCGCTGGGCCTTGCACTGGCGGGGCTGGCCTGGCTGAATCGCTGGGCCAAGCTGCGCCATTCGCCGCATGGGCCGGAACCTCTGGACCATTGAGGGCGGGCGTCCTATAAGCGCGGCCATGTTTGACCGTATGGCCATCATTATTCGAATTATATCCCCGGCGCTCTGATATCGCGAGACGCCGGGCAAAGGTGCTTGAGCTATCGCACTGACCGCTTCGATCCAAATACGACAAGATCATCCTGAGGACGCCCCAAATGTGCGCCGACACGACCCAAACACCTGACTACAAAGACACGCTGAACCTGCCCAAGACCGAATTCCCCATGCGCGCCGGATTGCCGAAACGCGAACCCGCATGGCTGGAACGTTGGGAAAAGATAGGCGTCTATGACCGCCTGCGCGAGAAAGAGGGCCGTAAGCCTTTCACCCTGCATGACGGCCCACCCTACGCGAACGGCCACCTGCATATCGGTCACGCCCTGAACAAGACGATCAAGGACATGATCGTGCGGTCCCATCAGATGATGGGCTTCGACGCGCGCTATGTGCCCGGCTGGGACTGTCACGGCCTGCCCATCGAATGGAAGATCGAAGAACAGTACCGCAAAAAGGGCAAGAACAAGGACGAGGTGAACATCGTCGACTTCCGCCAGGAATGCCGCAAGTTCGCCGAAGGCTGGATCGACATCCAGCGGGACGAATTCAAACGTCTGGGCATCACCGGCAACTGGCCCGATCCCTATATCACCATGGACTATCACGCCGAGGCCGTGATCGCGGATGAGTTCATGAAGTTCCTGATGAACGGCACGCTCTATCAGGGCTCAAAACCCGTGATGTGGTCGCCCATCGAAAAGACCGCCCTGGCCGAGGCCGAGGTCGAGTATCACGACAAGGAAAGCTTCACCATCTGGGTGAAGTTCAAGGTCGTGAACGCCGGTGATCTGGATGATGCGTTTGTCGTGATCTGGACCACGACCCCGTGGACCATGCCGTCGAACAAGGCGGTCGTCTATGGCAAGGACATCTCGTATGGCCTGTACGAAGTTACCGGCGCGCCGGACGAATGCTGGGCCGCTGTTGGTGACAAGTTCCTGCTGGCCGACAATCTGGCCGCCGATGTGCTGGGCCGCGCGCGTCTGAACGACGACCAGTGGACCCGCGTCCGTGACGTGACCAGCGATGAGCTGGCAGGCGTGCAACTGACCCACCCTCTGGCCGGGGCCGAGGGCGGCAATGGCGAATGGGACGACATCCGCGACTTCCGCGCCGCCGAGTTCGTGACCGATACCGAAGGCACCGGTTTTGTCCACTGTGCGCCGTCGCACGGGATGGAGGAATTCGAGCTTTATCGCGATCTGGGCATGCTGGAACAAGTCATCACCTATAACGTGATGGACGATGGCAGCTTCCGGGCTGATCTGCCGTTCTTTGGCGGCAAATACATCCTGTCCCGCAAGGGCGGCGAGGGTGACGCGAACAAAACCGTCATCGACAAGCTGGTCGAGGTCGGCGGGCTGCTGGCGCGCGGCAAGATCAAGCACAGCTATCCGCATTCGTGGCGTTCCAAGGCTCCGATCATCTATCGCAACACGCCGCAGTGGTTTGCATCCGTTGACCGCAAGCTGGATGACGGCATGGGCCAGATGGGCGACACCATCCGCGAACGCGCCCTGCGTTCGATCGATGAGCTGGTGAAATGGACCCCTCAGACGGGCCGTAACCGCCTGTACTCGATGATCGAGGCGCGCCCCGACTGGGTTCTGTCGCGCCAGCGAGCATGGGGCGTGCCGCTGACCTGTTTCACCAAGAAGGGCGCTCTGCCTACCGACGCGGATTACCTGTTGCGCAACGCAGACCTGAACGCGCGCATCAAAGCGGCGTTTGAAAAGGACGGCGCGGATATCTGGTACACTGACGGGTTCAAGGAACAGGTGCTGGACGGCATCGCCAACCCCGAGGATTACGATCAGGTGTTTGACGTACTGGATGTGTGGTTCGACTCTGGCTCGACCCATGCCTTCGTTCTGCGCGACCGTGAGGATGGCACCGAAGACGGCATTGCGGACGTCTACATGGAAGGCACCGACCAGCACCGCGGGTGGTTCCATTCGTCGATGCTGCAGGCCTGCGGCACCAAGGGCCGTGCGCCCTATCGCAATGTGGTGACCCATGGTTTCACGCTGGATGCCAAGGGCAACAAGATGTCCAAATCGCTGGGCAACACCATCGTGCCGGAAGAGGTTATCAAGCAATACGGTGCCGATATCCTGCGTCTGTGGGTGGCCCAGACCGACTATACCGCCGACCAGCGGATCGGGCCGGAAATCCTGAAGGGCACCGCCGACAGCTATCGCCGGTTGCGCAATACGATGCGGTTCATGCTGGGATCATTGGCGGACTTTACCGAGGCCGACCGCGTCGCGCCCGAAGACATGCCGCGTCTGGAACGCTGGGTCCTTAGCCGTTTGGCCGATCTGGATGAACAGGTCCGCAAGGGCTATGCGTCTTTCGACTTCCAGGGCGTGTTCAGCGCGGTCTTCACCTTTGCAACGGTTGATCTGTCGTCCTTCTACTTTGACGTTCGCAAGGACGCGCTGTATTGCGACGGCGACAGCCTGCGTCGCCGCGCGGCCCGCACCGTGCTGGACATCCTGTTCCACCGCCTGACCACTTGGCTGGCACCGGTTCTGGTCTTCACCATGGAAGAGGTCTGGTTGGAGCGGTTCCCGGGCGATGACAGCTCGGTCCACCTGGTGGACTTCCCCGACACACCTGCCCAATGGCGTCATGACGCGCTGGAAGAGGCCGTCGCCAAGGTCCGCCGCGTGCGCCGCGCCGTGACCGCCGCGCTTGAGGTTCAGCGTCAGGACAAGGTGATCGGGTCCAGCCTTGAAGCCGCGCCAATCGTGCATGTCGAAGACAAAGAGACACGCGATCTGCTGGCCTCGTTCGATGTGGATGACCTGTGCATCACCTCTGGCCTGACCGTTTCAGCCGACCCCGCCCCGTCCGAGGCGTTCCGGGTGCCGGAAATCGAAGGCGTCGGCGTCGTATTCGAAAAGGCCGAGGGTGAAAAGTGCCACAGGTGCTGGAAAATCCTGCCCGATGTCGGCCGCCATTCCCATGCGGGCGTCTGCGGCCGCTGTGACGAGGCGCTGGGCTAATATTCGACCCCCGGCCAATGGCCGGGGGTTTTTCATTGCGCCGGGACAGGTGATCTGAAACCTTGCCCCCATGCCGATGATCACCGTTGAAACCCAATTTGGACAACTTGGTGTCGAAGACACCGACGGGGCGATCACGCGTCTTGTGTGGAATGGCCGGAACGAAGGGTCGGTAACGCCGCTGCTGCAAGAAGCCAAGGCGCAGCTCAAAGCTTATGATGCCGGGCGGCTTGCGCAGTTTGACCTGCCCTACCGCATTGCCGGTTCGGCCTTTCAGCAAAAGGTCTGTGACCTGATCTACGCGATCCCGTTTGGCGAGACGCGGACCTATGGCGCGCTTGCGCAACAGCTTTTCCACCCTGCACAGACGATCGGCCAGGCCTGCGGAGCCAACCCGATTCCGGTGATCATCCCCTGTCATCGCGTTCTTGCGGCCAGCGGGCTGGGCGGGTTCTCGGGGCAGGGCGGGATCGAAGGCAAAGTTGCGCTGCTGCGCCACGAAGGGGCGGCCAGCTTGCTGATCTGACCCGTTGAATCCTGTTGCAATCCCGCAGTTTGAGGCCCAACCTGTAGGGGATAGGAACTCGAAGGACAGCGAAACATGACCGCCCAAAAAGACCCGGCTGCCCGGAAAAAGGCCATTGTCGACCGCCTGATGTCGCTTGAGGCGCAAGAGCTGGCGACGGCGCAAGCCCATTATGACGCGTTCCTGCGGGATTCTCAGTTGGACGACCGGGAAGGGCACGACAAGGACGATATCGCGGCCTCGCGCGAGAATGCAGACCTGGCCGCAGCTTTCGATGCCCCGGTGCACGCCCATCACGCCAAGATCGACGTGATCGAGAATACGGATTTCACCCTGACAGACACGGTCAGCCCCGGTGCAGTAATCCGGTTCAACAACCGCAGTTTCGTGGTTTGTGTGTCAACGACCCGGTTCGAAGTCGATGGCCGGACCTATATGGGGATTTCAACCCAAAGCCCCATTTACCTGGCAATGGCAGGTTTGCAGCAAGGTGATTTCTTCACCCATAACGGCACCGAATTCGAAGTGCAGGAAGTCCTGTAAACCCCCGGAACAGCCCGTGCCGGTGCGGTATCAGGCCGTGCGTTGCGGGATCAGTTGCTGCGCAATGCCCGCAAAGACAAGGTACAAGCTGGTGACGACCAGGCCCCAATGCGCCCAGCTTTCGGGGTGGAAATCGACCCAGGCGGCCCAGCCGGCAAAAAAGGTCCAGGCCAGGGCCATGGGCAGGGACAGCTTGCGCCAGCGCTCGGTCCGAACCGGGTGAATGAACTTGAGCGGCAGGAACATCGCCACCGCCAGAAGCGTCACCAAAATCAGGCTGATCCAGAAATTCGGCTCTAGCGCGAAAACGACGACGACAACCATGTTCCAACATCCGGGAAAGCCGGAAAACGAATTATCCTTGGTCTTCATCCGCGTATCCGCGAAATACATCGCACTGGCAAAGGTGATGACGATGATCGCGAACCAGCCTGTCCAGCCGTCCATCAGGCCGGATTTGAACAGCGCATAGGCCGGGATGAACACATAAGTCAGATAGTCGATGATCAAATCCAGCAGAACGCCATCGAATTCGGGGGCGTTTTTCTTGACGTGATAATGGCGGGCGAGCGGTCCGTCGATGCCGTCGACCACAAAGGACACGACGAGCCACAGGAACATCAGGCTCCACTTTTCCTCGACGGCGGCCAGCATGGCCAGCATTGCAAATACCGCGCCGGTCGCGGTGAACAGGTGGACGGCCAGTGCTTTGAATCTCAGTGTCATGTCGGTGTCATGTACGAAGCGCCCGCCAGATGCAAAGCAAAAAACTGAACCGGTCCGCTGGCTTGTGGGGGGATTGGGGTCATGCCTTCGGGTGGGCCTTGTTGTAGACTTCCATCAGGCGGGCCGTGTCCACGGCGGTATAGGCCTGTGTCGTCGAAAGGGATGCGTGCCCAAGGAGTTCCTGAATAGCCCGCAGGTCGCCGCCCGCCGACAGCAGGTGCGTGGCAAAGCTGTGGCGCATGGCATGCGGGGTTGCCGTGGCCGGAAGGCCCAATTGCATCCGGGCCTTGGCCATCACCCCCTGGATTGCGCGCGGGTTCAGCGCGCCCCCGCGAACGCCGCGAAACAAGGCCGCGGACGGGGACTGAGGATGCGGGCATAGCCGCAGGTAACGATCAACCGCGTTTTGCGCCGCTGGGATGACAGGCACGACCCGTTCCTTGCCGCCCTTGCCCATGATGCGCAATGTGGTCGGCAATGGCGCATCCGCACCGGTCAGTGACAGCGCCTCGGATATGCGCAACCCGCAGCCGTATAGCAGGGTGACAACGGCGACATCCCGCGCCGCAACCCAGTCGGACCCTGACTGCAATTCAACCGTATCTATCATCGCCCGCGCGGCATCTTCGGCCAGTGGGCGCGGCAGTTTCTTGGTGAATTTCGGTGCGCGGGTCGACAATACGGCGGTGGGTTCAAACCCTTCGCGTTCCGCCAGCCAGCGATAAAAGCTTTTAACGGCCGACAGTTTGCGGGCCAGAGACCTGGCGCCGACGCCGGTTTCGCGTTGACGGGCCATCCAGGCGCGCATGTCCGAAACCGATACCCGTTCCAGCGCGGCCAGCCCTTGCCGCTGGCTGTCGTGCAGGGTCATGAACGACAGAAATTCGGTCACATCCCCGCAATAGGCCGATTTGGTATTTTCCGACCGTCCGGCCAGCGCGCCCAAACTGTCGAGCCAATGCTGAAGCGCATCCCGACAGGCTGGTGAGATCAGGCTCACGACAGCCAGTGGCGCATCGAGCGTTCGAACACGCCTGCAAAAAAGGACAAAAGATCCGTGCCCAATTGCGGTGAGAAATGCCGCGGATCGCGGGCGCCCATGACGATCATCCCCGGCAGGCGGCCCTCGCCGAGATCAAGCAACAGGCAGGCCTCGGACCTCAGATGACCACTTGATGTGCCGTAGATCATCACCTCGGGCTGGCGGATTTCGCGTAGCGTAACATCGCGAACCTGACCGTTACGGTCATGGGCAAGGTAGGCATTCACAAAGCCGGGTTCGACAATGGTCAGGACACCGCCCAGTTTGTCGATGGCGGGGTCTTTCCCAGCAAGGGTTGTTTCCAGGACCAGCGTGATCCTGTCCACGCGCAGGATATCTGCCACATCATTTCCCAAAGCCCGCAGGAAATCTTCGAAATCGACAGGTTCCAGCAGGCGCAGGATGGCGCGATGCACCTGATTGGTCCCGGCAAGGTTTTCATAGGCGGCGGCGATCACTGAACGGTGGGTGTCCTCAAGCCGGTCCAGCCGGGCCTCAAGGCGCTGCATGGCAATGCCGCGCAAGTCGATGATATTGTCGCCGCGTGCCCGTTCATTCGCCGCGACCAGCGCCTGCATCAGGTCCTTGTCATCCAGCACGGCGTCGGGTTCCGCAAGAATAGCGGCCCGGAGGTTGTCCTCGAGTTTCGGATTGCTGCTCATGTCCTGTCCGGTCATTCTTTTTGTTGGGCGGGTTATATCACGGGTCGCCGGAATTGCCTTGGAAAAAATGCACGTCAAAGTGGTTTTAAGCCTGATTGCGGCAAAGCTGGGCTCCCGCCTGCCGGGGCATGATCAAAGATCAGGCCCTGTCAGTTGGGCCGGGGGGGGGGGGGGGGGGGGGGGGGGGGGGGGGGGGGTGGGGGGTGGGGGGGGGGGGGGGAGGGAGAAAGGGTGGGTTTTGGGGGGGTGGGCGGGGCGCGCCGCCGGCCCCCCCCCGCGGCTGGTCTGTTGTGGCTCTGGTCAGAGGATTTTCTGACCGGTCTTGGCCCAATCGGCCAAAAAGGTTTCCAGGCCCTTGTCGGTCAGCGGGTGGTCGGCCAGTTTCTTGATCACTGCGGGCGGTGCGGTGATCACGTCGGCACCGATGCGGGCGCTGTCGGTGATGTGGTTCACCGTGCGGATCGAGGCCGCCAGGATCTCGGTCTCGAACCCGTAATTGTCATAGACCTGGCGAATATCGGCGATCAGGTCCATGCCATCCAGGTTGATGTCGTCCAACCGCCCGATAAAGGGAGAGATAAAGGTCGCGCCGGCCTTGGCCGCCAGAATGGCCTGGTTGGTCGAAAAACACAGGGTGACGTTGACCATCTGGCCTTCGTCGGACAGAGTTTTGCAGGTTTTCAGCCCGGCCCATGTCAGCGGCACTTTCACGGCGATATTGGGGGCGATCTTGGCCAGCTTGCGGCCTTCGGCGATCATGTCGTCGGCCTCGGTTGCGACCACTTCGGCGGATACCGGCCCGTCGACCAGGTCGCAGATTTCCTTGGTCACTTCCAGGATGTCGCGGCCCGATTTCAGGATCAGCGACGGGTTGGTGGTCACGCCGTCCACCATGCCCAGGTCGTTCAACTCGGCGATGGCGTCGATTTCGGCGGTGTCTACAAAGAATTTCATGAGGGCAGTCCTTTGATGGGTTGGCCTTGGTCGCGGATGGCTTTACCTCAAAGAGACCCGTGCTGGAACCCCTAGCAAAGGATATGCAGTGAGCGCTAACGGTTTTTTCGACCAAGGTGAGCTGGTTGCGGTGCTGACCGCCCAACCGCTGGACCGGACGCTGGATTACAAGGCGCCCGAGGGCGGGTGTTTTCTGGGCGCGTTTGTCGAGGTGCCGCTGGGTCCGCGCAAGGTGCTGGGCGTGGTTTGGGGGCCGGGGCAGGGGGGATTTGACCTAAGCAAGGCGCGGTCGGTCATCCGCGTGCTTGAGGTTGCGCCGATGCGCGAAGAAATGCGCGTGTTTCTGGGCAAGGTGGCCGATTACACGCTGACGCCGATGCCCGCGATGCTGCGGCTGGCGACCCGCGCGCCGGGCTTGGGTGATCCGCCGTCGATGCGCAAGGTTTATCGGCTGGGCAACGGTCAGCCGGACCGGATGACCGACGCGCGCACCCGCGTGCTGGAGGTCTTGCGCGACTATGGCGGGCTGGCGTTTACGCTGAAAGAACTGGCGGAACAGGCCGGGGTGACATCCTCGGTCGTCAAGGGGCTGGTGAAACAGGGTGCCGTGCGCGAAGAGGACAGCCCGCGCGATCTGCCCTATCCGCATCTGGACCCTGACCGCCCCGGAAAAGACCTGACCAAAGATCAGGCGGCGGCAGTTACCAGATTGCAGGCGGGGCAACGCACCGGCGACTATGGCACCACCTTGCTGAAGGGCGTGACAGGATCAGGCAAGACCGAGGTCTATCTGGAAGCCGTGGCCGAGGCGCTGCGGATGGGGCGGCAGGCGCTGGTTCTGCTGCCCGAGATCGCCCTGACCGCTGAATTCCTGACGCGGGTCGAGGCGCGGTTTGGCGCGCGCCCCGCAGAATGGCATTCGGGCGCGACCATGACCGAACGCCGCCGGGTCTGGCGGATGGTCGGGCAGGGCGATGCGCAACTGGTTGTCGGTGCACGGTCGGCGCTGTTCCTGCCGTTTCGCGATCTGGGGTTGGTGGTGGTCGATGAGGAACACGACACATCCTACAAGCAGGAAGACGGTGTGCATTACAGCGCCCGCGACATGGCGGTTCTGCGGTCGGCCATTTGTGGCGGGCGGGTGATCCTGGCCAGCGCGACGCCGTCGCTGGAAAGTTGGGCCAATGCCGAGGCGGGCAAGTATGAGCGCATCGACCTGACCTCGCGCTTTGGCGATGCGGTCCTGCCCGAGATGAAGCCGATCGACATGCGGGCCGAGCAGATGCAGCCGGGAACGTGGATTTCCCCGTCGCTGCGGCAGGCGGTCCGGCAACGGATCGAACGGGGCGAACAATCGCTGCTGTTCATCAACCGGCGCGGCTATGCCCCGGTGACATTGTGCCGGGCGTGCGGGGAACAGATCGCCTGTGATCATTGCGATGCGCGGATGGTCGAACACCGGTTCCTCAAGCGGCTGATGTGCCACCAATGCGGTGAGACCAAACCGATGCCCGATGCCTGCCCGTCCTGCGGGGTCGAGGGCAAGCTGGCCCCGGTCGGGCCGGGGATCGAACGGTTGGCGGAAGAGGCCGAGGCAACCTTTCCCGACGCCAGGATCGCGATGCTCAGCTCTGATCTGTTCGGCTCGGCGCGGGCGCTGAAGGCCAAGATCGAAGAAATTGCCGAAGGCGATGCCGATATCATCATCGGCACACAACTGGTGGCCAAGGGGCACAACTTTCCCAAGCTGACGCTGGTGGGGGTGATCGACGCCGACCTGTCGCTGCATGGGGCGGACTTGCGCGCGGCTGAGCGGACGTTTCAACTGATGCGACAGGTCGCGGGCCGCGCGGGGCGGGCGGACAAGCCGGGGCAGGCGCTGTTACAGACCTTTCAGCCCGAACACCCTGTGATCCGGGCGATTCTGTCTGGTGACGAAGAAGGGTTCTGGAAGGCCGAGGCCGCCGGGCGGCAGGCCGCCGGGGTGCCGCCCTATGGGCGCATGGCCGGGATCGTGCTGTCAGGCCCCGAGGTCGCGCCGGTTTTCGATGTGGGCAATGCGATGGCCCGCAACGACGCGCCATTGCGCGAGATTGGCGCGCAGGTCTTTGGTCCGGCCCCGGCACCGATTGCGCGTATCCGGGGGCGGCACCGCGTGCGCCTGCTGGTCAAGGCCCCCAAGGGGGCGCCCATTCAGGATGCCATCGCCCGCTGGATCGCCCCCTTGCGCCTGAAAGGTGATATTCGCCTGACCGTCGATATCGACCCGCAGAGTTTCTACTGACCCTGCACCAATGCAGAGCGACTGTGCATTGCGCTCTTGCCTCTCGCCAAGCGGCGAAAATGGGCGTAGAGGGGTCTCATGCTGAAACCCATGCCCCTGTCCGAGGCGCGGTCCCTTCCGTTCTGGCGCCGCCCCGTAACGCTTTTGTTCGTGATGGCGCTGACCATGCCCATCGCGTTCAACGCGTGGAGCGCGCTGCTGAACAACTTTGTCATCGAGGTGGCGAATTTCGATGGCGCTGATATCGGCCTGCTGCATACCGTGCGGGAAATTCCGGGCTTTCTGGCCGTTGGCGTGATCGCGGTGATCATCTTTGTCCGCGAACAGGTTCTGGCGATGATCTCGTTGATGATGCTGGGTGTGGCAACGGCAGTGACCGCGTGGTTTCCCAGTCTGGGCGGGCTGCTTTTCGTGACCTTGTTCAGCTCGATCGGGTTTCACTATTACGAGACGGTCAACCAGTCGCTGCAATTGCAATGGCTGCCCAAGGACCGCGCGCCGCAGGTGCTGGGCTGGCTGGTGGCCATGGGGTCGGCCTCGACGCTGGTGGTCTATGGGCTGATCGTCCTGACCTGGGAACGGTTCGACCTGTCCTATGACCTGGTGTTCATGGCCGCAGGCGGAACGACCGCTGTGCTGGCATTGTTGTGCCTGATTGCCTATCCGCAATTCGATGCGCCGACGCCGCAGACCAAGAAACTGATCCTGCGCCGCCGTTACTGGCTGTATTACGCGCTGCAATTCATGGCCGGGGCGCGGCGACAGATTTTCGTTGTTTTCGCAGGCTTCATGATGGTCGAAAAATTCGGGTTCGAAGTGCACGAACTTACCAGCCTGTACCTGATCAACCTGGTGATCAACATGGCGGCCGCCCCGATGCTGGGCAAGGCCGTTGCAAGGTTCGGCGAGCGCCGCACACTGATCTTCGAATATACCGGGCTGGCCATCGTTTTTGCGGCCTATGGCGGCATCTACTGGTTTGGATGGGGTGTCCTTCTGGCGGCGACCCTATATGTCATCGACCATGTTCTTTTTGCGCTGGCCTTGGCGTTGAAGACCTATTTTCAAAAGATCGCCGACCCGGCGGATATTGCCCCGACGGCGGCGGTGGCCTTTACCATCAACCATATCGCGGCGGTGTTCCTGCCCGCGCTTCTGGGGCTGCTCTGGGTCGTTTCGCCCGGTGCGGTATTTGCACTGGCCGCCTGCATGGCGTTCGTTTCGCTGGCGCTGTCCTTGCTGATCCCGCGCCACCCCGAACCCGGCAACGAGACCATCTTTTCAAAATACGCACCGGCACCTGCGGAATAGACACCAGCGCTTGACCTTGGGGCCCGTCCGCCCTAGGCGCTGTGTCAACCTGTACAGGAGGCCCCGATGCCCACATTTACCGCCCTTACCACCCTGACCGGCAAGGCCGCAGCCGAAGGCCTGGGCGAGGCGATGGAGCGTTTGGCCCCCGAGCCCACCGGCATCGGCGTCTTCGAGGTCGAGGACGGATCGGGCCTGTGGGAGGTCGGCGGATATTTCACCGAAACCCCGGACGAAACGGCGCTGGCCGTTCTGGCCGCGGCATTCGACGCCAAACCCTTTGTAGTCTCGGAACTGCCCGAAACGGATTGGGTCGCCCATGTGCGCCGTGAACTCGCCCCGGTCGAGGCCGGGCGGTTCTTTGTCTATGGCAGCCATGACGCGGATAAACTGCCCGACGGGCGTATCCCGCTGCTGATCGAGGCCGCTATGGCCTTTGGCACCGGTCATCACGGCACCACGCTGGGATGCCTGAAGGCGCTGGATCACCTGCTGGATCAGGGGTTCACTGCGAATAGCGTCGCCGATATCGGCTGCGGAACCGCCGTGCTGGCAATGGCGGCGGCACGCGTCTGGGACGGAACAATTCTGGCCAGCGATATCGACCAGGTCGCCGTCGACGTGGCCGAGGCCAACCTGAAGGCAAACGGCATGTCCGGGGCC
This sequence comes from Ruegeria sp. ABD4_443, assembly GCF_056160865.1. NCBI lineage: Bacteria > Pseudomonadati > Pseudomonadota > Alphaproteobacteria > Rhodobacterales > Roseobacteraceae > Ruegeria > Ruegeria sp. ABD4_443. The sequence goes on from NZ_JBSWYA010000005.1 coordinate 160,447, forward strand.
GTGCGCTGTGTCGAGGCTGCGGGTTTCGACCATCCCGACCTGCAATCCGCAGCACCCTATGACCTGATATTTGCCAATATCCTCAAGGGACCGTTGGTGGCTTTGTCGCCTGACCTGTCAGAGAATCTCCGGCCCGGCGGGCACGCGATCCTATCGGGAATCCTCAATGAACAGGCCGATGATGTCGTGGCTGTTTATCTGCAAAACGGGTTCAATCTGACCCAGAAAGACCTGATTGGTGAATGGACGACGCTAATCTTAACGAAACAGGGCGCAAATTAGGCCATTTGCAGGAGTTTCGTGGATTTCTGCCTCGGTTTTGACGCATTCTATGCGTACCGTCCTCTAATTCGCTAGAGGGGGCGGTTTTCGGAGGCTGCCATGACTGGGAAACAACTGGAATTTGATCAGCGCGTTCATCGCCTGAACAAAAAGCACAGGAAGATGACACGGGGCTATCGCGCGACGATGCGCAAGGATGGCCTGGTCGTCATGAAACCGCAACGCATGCGGTCCGCCGTTCCTGTTAAGGTTCTTTTGCTGTGCCTGCTTGGGTTTTTCGCCTTCAAGGCGTTCCTGTTGTCCAGCCTCGGGCCGTCGGGCTATCAATACAGGATCGACAGCTTGAACGGCGGAACGTCGGTCGAACAGGCCGGTGCCTGGATCATGCAGATTGATCCGGTGACAGAAATTCTCTCAGTCCAGTTGAACAAAGTCCTCTACTGAGGTCTGGACCGAAAAAAAACACCGCGCGCCATAAAGCCCGCGGTGTTTTTTTGCCCGGGCGTTCCTGCCCGGACATGTGTTAGGCGTCAGGTTCAGCGCCCGAAATCAGCGACGGTTTCGATGTCGCCACGGCACAGCCCGATATCTTCCAGCTCGCGGTCAGTCAGGCTGCTCAGCACGTTGCGCGTAACGCGGGCGTCATTCCATTCGACAATGGTGTTTACCATCGCGACAAAAGTTGCGCCGATACGGCCGGCAAGGCCGAACGATCCGGTGGTGGTGCGGGTGGTGTCCAGTACAGCCATATCCTGTTTCCTTCTGGTTCGAGTGACGTTTTTGTGGTCGAGTCAATTCGGCCATCTAGTGGCCCGGAAATGTGACCACAAGTGCATTTTTTGCATGCGTCCCATGCAAAAAATGCATTGCTGAAAACTCGTGTAAAACCCTTAAAAAATTGATGAAATTTGGTTTAACTTGGGGTCGTTTTCAGATCATTCCGGGTCGCTGTTTGACCATTCTGTCGCCTATGGGACAGGTCTGTCGTTTTTGGGTTGTGGGTCAATTCGCTTGGAAAATGTTCATGCTTCGTGCTAATCGAAGTGAAAAGATCACATGAACCCGAGCAGACCAAGGCAAAGCATGCGAATTCTGGGCATTGATCCGGGGCTCAGGACCCTGGGATGGGGCGTCATCGAATCGCATGGCAGCCGCCTGAGCCATGTGGCCAACGGTTTGTGCAAATCAGATGGGGATGATCTGGGCGAGCGGCTGCTGTCGCTGCACAACCAGATTGTCGAAGTCATAGCCGAACACAGGCCGGACCAGGCGGCAATCGAACAGACATTTGTCAACAAGGACGGGGCGGGCACGCTGAAGCTGGGCCAGGCGCGCGGCGTGGCGTTGCTGACACTGGCGCAGGCCGGGCTGCCGGTGGGCGAATATGCCCCCAACAGGGTCAAGAAAACGGTTGTGGGCGTTGGCCATGCCGAAAAAGAACAGGTGCTGCACATGGTCAAGCTGCAACTGCCGGGATGTCAGCCCAAGGGCGCGGATGCGGCGGATGCGCTGGCGATTGCCATCTGTCATTCATATTACGGTGCCGCGCCTCGGGCGCGGATGAAAGAGGTGCGGGCATGATCGGAAAGCTGACGGGGCGGCTGGATTACCGGGCGGCGGATCATGTGCTGATCGACGTGCGCGGGGTCGGGTATATCGTTTATTGTTCCGACCGCACCATGGCGGCCCTGCCCGGGGTCGGCGAGGCGGTCTCGATCTATACCGACATGGTGGTGCGCGAGGACCTGATGCAGTTGTACGGGTTCCTGTCCCTGATCGAGAAGGAATGGCATCGCTTGCTGTGCTCGGTGCAGGGGGTTGGTGCCAAGGTATCTTTGGCCATTCTCAGCGCCCTGGGCCCGGATGGGGTCAGCCGGGCTATTGCGCTGGGCGACTGGGGTGCCGTCAAGGCTGCCAAGGGTGTAGGGCCCAAGACGGCGCAACGGATCGTGCTGGATCTCAAGGACAAGGCGCCGGGCGTCATGGCCATGGGCGGCACCGTGACCGAGGCGATGGATGGCCCCGCCGCAGATGTCGTCGAGACACCCGGCCCGGTCGCCGCGCCAAAGCGGGCGGTGACGGCGGCGCCAGGTGGCGCTGCGGCATCGGCCGGGGCGTTATCGGCCCTGTCCAATCTGGGCTATGGCGCGTCCGAGGCGGCCTCGGCCGTGGCCGAAGCAGCAGCACAGACCCCGGATGCGGGCGAGGCGGATCTGATCCGCGCGGCGTTGAAGCTGCTTGCGCCGAAAGGGTGAATGAATGGTAGATGCAGACCCCACCCTGCGCCCGGATCCGCTGCCCGAGGACAATGACCGCGCTTTGCGCCCGCAAGGTCTGGACGAGTTCATCGGCCAGGCCGAGGCGCGGGCCAACTTGCGCGTCTTTATCCAATCCGCCCGCCAGCGCGGCGAGGCAATGGATCACACTTTGTTTCACGGCCCGCCGGGGTTGGGAAAGACCACGCTGGCGCAGATCATGGCGCGCGAGTTGGGGGTGAATTTTCGCATGACATCGGGGCCGGTTCTGGCCAAGGCGGGGGATTTGGCGGCAATCCTGACCAATCTTGAATCGCGGGACGTGTTGTTTATCGACGAAATTCATCGGTTGAACCCGGCTGTAGAAGAGGTGCTGTATCCGGCGATGGAGGATTTCGAGCTGGATCTGGTCATCGGCGAGGGCCCGGCCGCGCGGACGGTGCGGATCGAGTTGCAGCCTTTTACCCTGGTTGGTGCGACCACCCGCATGGGGCTTTTGACCACGCCCCTGCGCGACCGGTTTGGTATCCCGACACGTTTGCAGTTCTATACGGTTGAAGAGCTGCATGAGATTGTCACCCGCAATGCCCGAAAGCTGGGCGCGCCCGCCGATGATGACGGCGCGCGCGAGATTGCGCGGCGGTCGCGCGGAACGCCGCGGATCGCGGGGCGGTTGCTGCGCAGGGTCGTTGACTTTGCCATCGTCGAGGGTGACGGGCGGATCACCCGCGAACTGGCCGACGGTGCGCTGACCCGTCTGGGGGTGGACAACCTGGGGCTGGACGGCGCTGACCGCCGATACCTGCAATTGATTGCCGAAAACTATGCCGGCGGGCCCGTTGGTATCGAGACGCTTTCGGCGGCCCTGTCGGAAAGCCGGGACTCGCTGGAGGAGGTCATCGAGCCTTTCCTGTTGCAGCAAGGGCTGATCCAGCGCACGCCGCGGGGGCGGATGCTGGCGCAAAAGGCCTGGACGCATCTTGGGATGGCTGCGCCCAAGGGTCAAAACGATCTGTTCGGTTGAAGCCGGGCGCCAGAAATTTTATGCCTTCGGCGAGAGTATTTGTGAAAAAGATGAAGGATAGCGCGTGACGCCCGACGAGATAGAAGCGCTGTTTACCCGGGAAAGCGGAGAGTTCCTGTTTGCGCGTTGGGGGCGGCCGATCGCGCCGATTGTTTTTGGCGTCGAGGAAGAAACCCTGGCGATTGTCAAAGGGGCGTTCGAGGCGGTCGTGGCGCTGGCCGGCCACAAGTTGACGGAAACCGACCCGGAACTGGGTGCGAACTGCATGGTGTTCTTTTTCCGGGATTGGCGGGAATTGCCCCAGGTGCCCGACCTTGATCGGCTGGTGCCCGACCTGGGCCCGCTGGTCGAGCGGCTGATTGCGGCTGAGGCCAACCAGTACCGCGTATTCCGGTTCGAGGAGGATGGCGCGATCCGGGCTGCCTTTGTGTTTCTGAAGATGGACAAGGACATGTCCCGGCTGCCGGCGGAAACCCTGGCGCTGAGCCAGGTCGTGCAAACGATCCTGCTGTGGTCGGATACGGCCTTTCGGGACGCCTCGCCATTGGCGGTTGCGGCCGGGGCGACCATTCTCAGGCCGGACATAGCAGAACTGATCCGCGTGGCGTATGATCCGGTTTTGCCTGCTGCGGCCAATGATCCGGCGCATGCTTTGCGGTTGTTTGCCAGGCAGGAGCAGGTGCCATGACACATGAATTTCCGATCCGGGTCTATTACGAAGACACGGATATGGGCGGGGTTGTCTATCATGCGAATTACCTGCGCTATATCGAACGTGCCCGATCAGATTGGGTGCGCAACCTTGGCAATGACCAGAATGCCATGCGCGAGGCCGGGGTCGTCTGGGTGGTGCGCCGGGTCGAGGCTGAGTATCTGGCCTCGGCAAAATTCGATGACGAACTGGTTGTCGAAACCGAGCTTGTCGCAATAACCGGCGTGCGGTTGACGATGGCGCAGGTCATCCGGCGGGGAAGCGACACGATTTTTCGGGCCTCGGTCACGGCGGTATGTGTGGGCAGCAATGGCCGCCCCGTGCGGCTGCCGGCAGAGATTCGCGCATTGATGTAACAAAACCATCAGCAGGGGTGGTTCTGTTGGCAATTCGTGCCGATCTGCGGTAGCGTCTGGCAAAACAAGGCCAAACGAACGGCCGTCAGGCAAAACAAAGAGCAGGTTCATGGAAGCTGAAACGCTGGCGCTGGCGCAGGAGATCGATTTCTCCATGTGGGGGCTGTTTGCCCGCGCAACCTTTATCGTCAAGGTGGTGATGCTGATCCTTGTGATCGCATCCTTCTGGTCTTGGTCGATCATCATTCAAAAGCTAATCACCTACAGGTCGGCCCGGCGCGAGGCGCAGGTTTTCGACGAGGCGTTCTGGTCCGGCAATCCGTTGGATGAGCTGTTCGAAGAAATAGGCTCGCGGCCCGATGGGAGTTCCGAGAAAATTTTTGCGGCCGGAATGATCGAATGGCGCAGATCGCATCGTACGGATGGCGGGCTGATTGCCGGGGCGACGGCGCGGATCGACCGGTCGATGGATGTAGCGATCGCGAAAGAGGCCGAGGTCCTGCAAAAAGGTCTGCCCATTCTGGCGACCGTCGGGTCGACGGCCCCGTTTATCGGCCTGTTCGGGACGGTTTGGGGCATCATGAATGCCTTTATCGAAATTGCCGAGCAGCAAAATACCAACCTTGCCGTTGTGGCGCCGGGCATCGCCGAGGCTTTGCTGGCGACGGGGCTTGGGCTTTTGGCGGCGATCCCGGCGGTGATCTTCTATAACAAGCTGAGCGCCGACAGCGACCGTATCGTTTCCGGCTACGAGGCATTTGCCGACGAGTTCGCCACCATCCTGTCGCGCCAGTTGGACAGCTGAAATGGGTGCGGCGGTCCAGCAATCGGGGGACAATGGCCGGCGGCGCGGGCGGCGGCGCGGGCGGGCCAGGCCGATGGCCGAAATCAACGTGACGCCCTTTGTGGACGTGATGCTGGTGCTGTTGATCATTTTCATGGTGGCTGCGCCTCTTTTGACGGTCGGGGTGCCGGTGGATCTGCCCAAGACGGCGGCAAGTGCCCTGCCGGGGGATAACGAAGAACCGTTGACCGTGACGCTGACCGCCGATGGCCGGGTTCAAATCCAGACGACCGATGTGGCGCGTGCGGACCTGATCGGGAAATTGCGGGCTATTGCCGTCGAACGGACCAGCGACCGCGTGTTCCTGCGTGCAGACGGCGCGATCCCTTATGCCCAGGTCATGCAGGTCATGGGGGCGTTGAATGCGGGCGGGTTTTCGAATGTGGGCCTGGTAACCGATACCGGTGGTCCGACATTGGACGAAGGTGGAGAGTGAGGCCGCGCTTTGCAGACCGGCACCAAGATCTCGGCGATCGCCCATGTAAGCTTGATCGGGTGGGCGTTGTTCGGCGGCACCTTCCGGTCCGAGCCGCTTCCTATGGCTGTTCAGGACGTGTCCGTGGTCACGGTCGAGCAGTTCGCGGCGATGACCGCCCAGAAAGATGCGCCTGAATTGGCACCTGCGCCGACCGAGCTGGACCAACCCGCTGAACAGGCCGGAACACCGGATGCCATAGAACCGCTGCAACAGGAGGCGCCGCGCCAGGAACCTGTGACGCCCGCCGAACCCACGGCCGAACCCGAGCCGGACCCGGTCGAAACCCCGCCCGAGCCCGAAGTGGTTGAACAACCCGCAACCCTGCCCGAGCCTGAACCCGAAGTGGCCGCCCTGCCAGAGCCGCCCGGGCCAGAGGCGCAGCCGCGCCCCGCCGACAAGGTCGCGCCGGAGCTTATTGTGCCGCCCCCGCCGGACGTCAAACCCGACGATGTCGAAACGCCTGCCGTTTCGCTGGACGAAGGGGCCGAGGTTCAGCAGGAACAACAGGATCAGACAGCCCCCGAAGAGGCCACCGACGAGATCGTCACAGAGGCCGAGGAAACACCAGAGCTGTCCCCGCGCGCATCGCCGCGCCCGCCTGCCCGCCCAAGCCGCCCCGAACCGGCGCAGGAACCACAGGTGGCCGAAACGCCCGAGCCTGCGCCAGAGACCACGCAAGAGCCGGCCCAAAGCGATCAGGGGGCGATAAACGATGCGCTGGCCGAAGCTTTGGGCGGCGCTCAGGAACCTTCGGGCCCACCGCTGACCAGCGGCGAAAAGGACGCGATGCGCCTTGCCGTATCGCAGTGCTGGAACGTGGGATCGTTGTCCACCGACGCGCTGAGCACGGTCGTTGTGGTGGGCTTTTCGCTCAACCGTGACGGCACGGTTGTCGGGGGAAGCCTGACCATGCTTGACAGCTCTGGCGGGTCGGCAGGCGCCGCGAAACAGGCCTATGAGGCTGCCCGGCGCGCAATTCTTCGCTGTGGAGCGAAGGGATATGATTTGCCTGCTGACAAATACGCCCAGTGGCAGAATATTGAGATTACATTCAATCCCGAGAGGATGCGGATCAAATGATGAGACTTTTGACCAGCCTGTTTGTTGGCATGACGCTGTTGGCGGTGCCCGTTTTCGCCCAGAACGGACCGTTGCGTCTTGAGCTGGACGAGGGGATCATCGAGCCCCTGCCATTTGCGGTGCCAACCTTTGTGCCCGACACCCCGGCAGCCGCGCAATATGCCAATGACATTTCGCGGGTCATTTCGGCGGACCTGACGGGGACGGGGCTGTTTCGCGAGATTGCGCCCGATGCATTCATCAGCCGCGTCAGCAGCTTTGACGCTCCGGTCCAGTTCGCGGACTGGAAAGCAATCAACGCCGAGGCTCTGGTCACCGGGGCCGTCAATGTCTCGGGCAAGAAACTGACGGTGCGGTTCCGCGTATGGGATGTGTTCTCCGGGCAAGAACTGGGCAACGGCCTGCAATTCGCGGGCACCACCGATGGCTGGCGGCGCATGGCGCATAAAGTTGCCGATCAGGTCTATTCCCGCGTTACCGGCGAGGGGGGATATTTCGACAGCCGGGTTGCCTATGTGTCCGAAAGCGGCCCCAAGGATCAGCGCAAAAAGCGCTTGGCAATCATGGATTACGACGGCGCAAACGTGCAGTACCTGACCGACAGCGCGGCGATTGTTCTTGCGCCGCGGTTTTCACCGTCAGGGGACCGGCTGTTGTATACCAGCTATGAAAGCGGCCGTCCGCGCATCTATGTTCTGGATGTCGGCCGGGTCAAGCGGCAGGAGTTGAAGACGCAGGAAGGCACGATGAGCTTTTCGCCGCGGTTTTCACCTGACGGTCAGTCCATCGTCTATTCGCTGGCGCAGGGCGGCAATACCGATCTGTGGAAGATGGATTTGGGCTCGGGGCAAAGCACGCGCCTGACGAATACGCCGTCTATCGAAACCGCGCCCAGCTATTCGCCCGATGGGTCCCGGATTGTCTTTGAAAGCGATCGTTCGGGTACGCCGCAGCTTTATATCATGCCCGCCCAGGGCGGCGAGGCGACGCGCATCAGCTTTGGGCAGGGGCGGTATGGCACCCCGGTCTGGTCGCCGCGCGGCGATTTGGTGGCGTTCACCAAGCAGAACAAGGGCCGGTTTCACATTGGCGTGATGCGCACGGATGGCAGCGAAGAACGCCTGCTGACCGCATCTTTCCTGGACGAGGGGCCGACATGGTCTCCGAACGGGCGCGTCATCATGTTCACGCGTGAAACGCAGGGGGCAAGCGGCCGGTCGACGTTGTATTCCGTGGATATATCGGGCCGCAACCTGAGGCCGGTGCGCACGCCTGACGGCGGCAGCGATCCTTCCTGGGGGCCCTTGCAGAATTGACCGATCCCACAGGCGGGCGACGTTCACAAGCCCCGGGCGGTATGATAGAAAGACGGCAATAAACAAACGGGACAAGAGGCAAACTGGCATGAATGTTTTGGGCAAATTCGCAGCACTGGGCGCGCTGGCACTGATCGCCGCCTGTACAAACAACGATCCATCAACCTTGGGCGGCGGCGCGGGCGGCAATGGCGCAATCGTGCCGGGGTCACCAAGTGACCCGCGTTCACCGGCCTATTTCCAGCAGGCGGTGGGTGACAGGGTCCTGTTCCTGGTGGATCAGTCGACCCTGACACCAGAGGCCCAGACGATCCTGCAAGGGCAGGCGGACTGGCTGTTGGCCAACACGGATTACGTGGCGACGATCGAAGGGCATGCCGACGAACAGGGCACGCGTGAATACAACCTTGCGCTGGGTGAACGCCGCGCCAACGCCGCCCGCGAATACCTGATTTCGCGCGGTGTGGCCGGCAACAGGTTGCAGACGGTCAGTTTTGGCAAGGAACGGCCGATCGAAATTTGCAGCACCGAGGAGTGTTACTCCAAGAACCGCCGTGCGGTAACGGTGCTGACCGGATCAACCACGGGGTAACAAGATGCGAATTGCGGGTTTGGTTCTGGCGGCGGCTCTGACCGTCGCCGGTGTTGCACAGGCGCAGGATCAGCAGACGCTGGCCGATATCCGTCAGGAACTGACGGTTCTGCATGTCGAGATTCAGCGGCTCAAGCGCGAATTTTCGACCACCGGTTCCCCCGCGCCGAACCTGTCGGGCAGTTCGGTTCTGGAACGGGTCGACGCGATCGAGGCCGAACTGCAGCGGCTGACACGTCAGACCGAGCAGTTGAACCAGCGCGTGCAGAACATCGTCGCGGACGGCACGAACCGGATCGGTGACCTTGAATTCCGGCTGGTCGAACTTGAAGGCGGCGATCTGAGTACCCTGGGCGAGACCTCGACACTGGGCGGCGAAGACACGGGGACAACGGCGGTTGCGCCGACCCCGGAAAACCCGTCTGTCACCGAGCAGAGCGAACTTGCGATTGGTGAACAGGCCGATTTCGATGCCGCCGCGCAGGCGCTTGAGGCCGGTGACTTTCAGGCGGCGGCTGAGAAGTTCACGCAGTTTGACCAGGCCTATCCCGGCAGCCCGCTGGCCGCCGAGGCCAATCTGAAACGCGGGCAAGCTCTCGAAGGGTTGGGCGATACCCGTGAAGCCGCGCGCGCGTTCCTGGCCAGTTTTACCGGCGATTCCGAAGGTCCGGCAGCCCCGGTTGCGCTGTTTGAACTGGGGGCTGCGCTGGGCCGATTGGGGCAAACAGATCAGGCCTGTATCACCCTGGGTGAGGTCGGCGTCCGGTTTCCTGCGTCCGAGGCCGTTTCGTCGGCCACTCAGGAAATGGCATCGCTGGGCTGTACTTGAGCTCTGATCTGGCAACGCTGAGTGCCGAAATCCGCGCAGGACTGCCCGAGACTTTGCCAAAGCGCCTTGGCATCGCGGTCTCTGGCGGCGGCGATTCGATGGCGTTGCTGTACCTGCTGTCCGAGATCGCGCGGGCCGAAGGGGTCGCGCTGTGCGCGGCCACAGTAGATCACGGGTTGCGCCCGGATTCTGCCGACGAGGCGGCCGGTGTCGCGGCGGTTTGCGCCAGCTTGGGTGTTTCCCATGACGTGTTGGTCTGGACCGGATGGAATGGCGCGGGAAACCTTCAGGATCAAGCCCGCCGCGCCCGTTATGGTCTGTTGACCGACTGGGCCGCGCGCCGGGGCGTTTCGGCAATCGCCCTGGGTCATACGGCAGATGACCAGGCCGAAACGCTGCTTATGAGGTTGGGCCGCGCCGCCGGGGTGACCGGGTTGGCCGGTATGGCAGCGCGGCGCGAACAGGACGGCATCGAGGTGCTGCGCCCGATGTTGTCGATCACCCGCGCGCGTCTGCGGGCCTATCTGACAACAAGCGGTAAATCCTGGGTCGAGGACCCGTCGAATCATGACGAGAGATTTGACCGGATCAGAGCGCGCCGTGCGTTGGACGGGCTTGGTCCCCTGGGGATCACGCCCGAAGCGCTGTCGCGCGTCGCGGAAAATCTGGCGCGGGCGCGCGACGCATTGGACCAGTATGCGCAAGTTTCCGCCCGCGACGTGACCATGGTAAAGGATGGCGATGTGGTGATCGACCGCGATGGCTTTGCCCGGCTGCCCGATGAAATCCGGCGCCGCATCGTGGTCGCCATTGTCAGGTGGATTGCAGGCGGCGACTATCCCCCCCGTCAAACCGCGCTGGACCAGGCGCTGGCCGCGCTACAGGCCGGATCGGCCGGTACATTGGGCGGGTGCCTTTTGATCCCTGATGGCGACAGGACCTGGTTTTGCCGGGAACTGAATGCAGTCAAACACGAAATCTGCCATCCCGGCACCGTTTGGGATGCGCGCTGGGTTCTGACCGGCCCCGATCACCGGGGCGTCGAGATTCGGGCGTTGGGCGATGACGGCATCCGGCAACTGCCGGATTGGCGGGCCGTGGGCAAACCACGCGGGGCCTTGATGGCCTCGCCATCAGGCTGGAGAGGGGGCGAACTGGTCTGCGCCCCGCAGGCTGGCTTTGCCAATGGCTGGCTTGCCGCACCACACCCGCAAATGCCCGAGTTTTACGCATCCATTTTATCGCATTGAACCTGCCTCAATCATCTCTATTTTAAGTACAACCCGGCAGATCCCCATCTGCCGAGAATTTTTGGGAGATTTTCCTTGGGCAACGCTCGTAATATCGCCTTCTGGGTTGTTCTGTTCCTGCTGATCCTGGCCCTGTTCAATTTGTTCAGCGGTCCTGGCGGAACACTCCAGAGCAATGAAAAAACCTATTCCGATTTTGTCAGCTCGGTTCAGGCGGGGGACGTCAAGAACGTCACGCTTGATGGCGAGCAGATTCGGTACACCACCGGTTCCGGAGGCACCTATGTCACAATCAAGCCCGGCGATGCCGAGGTGACCAAGCTGCTGATCGACGAAAACATCCCCGTGCGGGCGGAAAAGCAGCAGCAATCCGGTTTTCAGTCTTTCCTGATCACGCTTCTGCCCTTCCTACTGCTGATCGGTGTCTGGGTCTATTTCATGAACCGGATGCAGGGCGGCGGCAAAGGCGGCGCGATGGGCTTTGGCAAGTCCAAAGCCAAGATGCTGACCGAAAAGCATGGCCGGGTGACCTTTGACGACGTGGCGGGCATCGACGAGGCCAAGGAAGAGCTGGAAGAGATCGTCGAATTCCTGCGCAACCCGCAGAAATTCAGCCGTCTTGGCGGCAAGATCCCCAAGGGCGCGCTGCTGGTTGGCCCTCCGGGCACCGGTAAGACGCTGCTGGCGCGCGCAATCGCGGGCGAGGCGGGCGTGCCGTTCTTCACCATCTCGGGTTCGGACTTCGTGGAAATGTTTGTCGGTGTCGGTGCATCCCGTGTGCGGGACATGTTTGAACAGGCCAAGAAGAACGCGCCCTGTATCGTCTTCATCGACGAGATTGACGCCGTGGGCCGCCATCGTGGCGCCGGTTATGGCGGTGGTAATGACGAACGCGAACAAACGCTCAACCAGCTGCTGGTCGAGATGGACGGTTTTGAGGCCAACGAGGGCGTGATCATTCTGGCGGCCACCAACCGCAAGGACGTTCTGGACCCTGCGCTGCTGCGTCCGGGCCGGTTTGACCGTCAGGTCACCGTGGGCAATCCCGACATCAAGGGCCGCGAAAAAATCCTGGGCGTGCACGCCCGCAAAACGCCACTGGGGCCCGATGTCGACCTGCGCATCATTGCGCGCGGCACGCCGGGCTTTTCGGGGGCCGATCTGGCCAACCTCGTGAACGAGGCCGCGTTGATGGCCGCCCGCGTCGGTCGCCGCTTTGTCACCATGGAGGATTTCGAGAACGCGAAAGACAAGGTGATGATGGGGGCCGAACGCCGGTCGATGGTTCTGACGCAGGACCAGAAGGAAAAGACCGCCTATCACGAATCCGGCCACGCCGTGGTGGGGATGACCCTGCCGCTGTGCGATCCGGTCTACAAGGCCACGATCATTCCGCGCGGTGGTGCGCTGGGCATGGTTGTCAGCCTGCCCGAGATGGATCAGCTGAACTATCACCGTGATGAATGTGAACAGAAACTGGCCATGACCATGGCAGGCAAGGCCGCCGAAGTCATCAAATATGGTGAGGATCACGTCTCGAACGGTCCGGCCGGTGACATCATGCAGGCCAGCCAACTGGCGCGGGCCATGGTGATGCGTTGGGGCATGTCGGACAAGGTCGGCAATATCGACTATGCCGAAGCGCATGAAGGCTATTCGGGAAATACCGCCGGGTTCTCGGTCTCGGCCCATACCAAGGAACTGATCGAGGAAGAGGTCAAGCGCCTGATCCAGCAAGGGTACGAGCGGGCGCATGGCATTCTGACCGAAAAGAACGAGGAATGGGAGCGTCTGGCACAGGGCTTGCTGGAATACGAAACCCTGACCGGGGACGAGATCAAACGCGTCATGAACGGCTCACCGCCCAATGACGGCGATGACGAAGGGGAAAACCCGGACCAGGGGAATGCACCCAGCGTGACCGCGATTCCCAAGACCAAGGTCAAGAAGACACCGCCCGATGGCGGCATGGAACCTGAACCGACCGCATGAACCAAGGACCCGGGATTGCCTCCCGGGTCTTTTCGTTTTGCCCTTCTATTTCGGGCAATTGGCACTAGGCTGCGGCGCAAGGGCTGTTCTTGGAGCTTGAGAGGGGGGCAAGATGCCGGTTTTACGACAGACAGAGTTCAAGGCCAGTGTCGTCTGGCTGGGGCATGTCCCATCCGGCGCGTCGCTGCGCGCCGGAAACGTGGCGCAACTGGATCTGGGTTTCTCCGGTGATCGGGGGGCGCGGCACGAGGGCGTTAACCGGCCATCCTGTGTCCGGGTCAAGAACCTTTATCCCCAGGGCACCGAGATCCGCAATGTCCGCCAACTGACGATCCTGTCCGAAGAAGAACTGACCGAGATCGCGCGGGAAATGGATTTGGACGCTGTTGATCCGGGCTTGCTGGGCGCAAGTGTCGTGATCCGGGGTATCCCGGATTTCACCCATGTCCCGCCGTCCTCGCGCCTGCAAGCGCCCGATGGGCTGACGGTAACGATCGACATGGAAAACCGGCCCTGTGTCCTGCCCGGCCGCGAAATCGAAGCCGAAGCACCCGGCCATGGCGCAGCGTTCAAACCGGCAGCTCAGGGGCGCCGCGGGGTGACCGCCTGGGTCGAACGCCCCGGCATGCTGAAGGTCGGCGACACGCTGTCGCTGTTCGTTCCCGATCAGCGCACCTGGTCCCATTCCTGATCACCGGTTTCCGATAAGACACAGCCCGGCGCGCAATACGCCGTTTCGCAGCCCGAAAATGTCGGAATCCATATCTATTGTTCCGGTGCGGAAAGCTAAGGGTGGTGCAGCACCGATGCTGAAATCGGTTTCGTACCGCATTCAATCAGGGACCCCGCCCAATGAGCTATAAATCCGACATCGAAATCGCCCGCGAAGCGAACAAGAAGCCGATCCAGGAAATCGGTGCCAAGCTGGGCATTTCCAGCGACGACCTGCTGCCCTATGGCCATGACAAGGCCAAGGTCAGCCAGGACTTCATCAACTCGGTGCAGGGCCGCGAAGATGGCAAGCTGATCCTGGTGACCGCGATCAACCCGACCCCGGCGGGCGAGGGCAAGACCACCACCACCGTGGGGCTGGGCGACGGTCTGAACCGCATAGGCAAAAACGCGATGATCTGCATCCGCGAAGCCTCGCTGGGTCCGAATTTCGGCATGAAGGGCGGCGCCGCGGGCGGCGGCTTTGCGCAGGTTGTTCCGATGGAGGAGATGAACCTGCATTTCACCGGCGACTTTCACGCCATCACCTCGGCGCATTCGCTGTTGTCGGCGATGATCGACAACCACATCTATTGGGGCAACGCCTGCGAGATTGACATCCGCCGCGTCGCCTGGCGTCGTGTCGTGGACATGAACGACCGGGCGCTGCGCCAGATCACGGCATCCTTGGGCGGCGTGTCCAACGGTTTCCCGCGTGAAACCGGGTTTGACATCACCGTCGCGTCCGAGGTCATGGCGATCCTGTGCCTGGCAACGGATCTGAAGGACCTGGAAAAGCGTCTGGGCGACATCATCGTGGCCTATCGCCGGGACAAGACCCCGGTCTATTGCCGCGACATCAAGGCCGAAGGCGCGATGACCGTTCTGCTGAAGGACGCGATGCAGCCGAACCTTGTGCAGACTCTGGAAAACAACCCGGCCTTTGTCCACGGCGGCCCCTTTGCCAATATCGCGCATGGCTGCAACTCGGTCATCGCGACAAAGACTGCTTTGAAAGTGGCGGATTATGTCGTGACCGAGGCCGGCTTTGGCGCCGACCTTGGGGCCGAAAAGTTCATGAACATCAAGTGCCGCAAGGCGGGTATTGCGCCGTCTGCGGTGGTTCTGGTCGCCACTGTGCGCGCGATGAAGATGAACGGTGGCGTGGCCAAGGCCGATCTGGGCGCAGAAAACGTGGACGCCGTTCAGGCAGGGTGCGCAAACCTTGGCCGCCACATCGAGAATGTGAAATCCTTTGGCGTGCCGGTCGTTGTCGCGATCAACCACTTTGTCACCGACACCGACGCCGAAGTTCAGGCCGTCAAGGATTATTGCAGCGATCATGGGGTCGAGGCCGTGTTGTCCCGGCATTGGGAACTGGGCTCGGAAGGCTCTGCCCCGCTGGCGGAAAAGGTTGTTGAAATCGCCGAAGGCGGAACCGCGAACTTTGCGCCGATCTATCCTGATGACATGCCGCTGTTCGAGAAAATCGAGACCATTGCCAAGCGCATCTATCGCGCGGACGAGGTTCTGGCCGACAACAAGATCCGCAACCAGCTGCGCGAATGGGAAGATGCGGGCTATGGCAACCTGCCGGTCTGTATGGCGAAAACCCAATATTCGTTCTCGACCGATCCGACCCTGCGCGGTGCGCCCAATGGCCACTCGGTCCCCGTCCGCGAAGTACGGCTGAGCGCCGGTGCCGGGTTCATCGTGGTGGTCTGCGGCGAGATCATGACCATGCCCGGTCTGCCACGCAAACCAGCGGCGGAATCCATCTGCCTTAACGACGCAGGTGAGATCGAGGGCTTGTTCTAAGCTTGCAAATAAGACATCTCGTGATCCGAGGTTTGCGCCCCGGGTCACGAGGAGAATGACATGCCCACTCTGACACCGCCACAGGACTGCAACTCGATGCAGGACCTGCGCGTTCAGATCGACAAGCTGGATCAACATCTGATCCAGATGCTGGCGGCGCGCTTGGGTTACATCGACCGGGCGGCGGTCCTGAAACCGGGCGAGGGGCTTCCGGCCCGCATTCCGGCGCGGGTCGAGGACGTGGTGCAAAAGGTGCGCGCCAATTCGCGCGAGGCGGGGATGGACCCCGATCTTGCCGAACAGCTTTGGCGCATCCTGATTGATTGGTCGATCGCGCGCGAGGAACGCGTGCTCGGCACTGATTGACATTCCGGGCGCGCCTGCGCCCGATCCGTTTTGAGAGAGGGGATCATTGAATGGTAGCGCAAGTCATTGACGGCAAGGCCTTCGCGGCCAAGGTTCGCGCGCAGGTGGCCGATCAGGTCGCAAAGCTGAAAGAAGAACACGGGATCACCCCCGGCCTGGCCGTGGTTCTGGTCGGCGAGGACCCGGCCAGCCAGGTCTATGTGCGGTCCAAGGGCAAGATGACCGTCGAGGTCGGCATGAACTCGTACGAACACAAGCTGGACGTCGAGACCTCGGAACAGGACTTGCTGGCGCTGATCGACAAGCTGAACACCGACCCGGCGGTGCATGGCATATTGGTGCAATTGCCGCTGCCCAAGCATCTGAACGAAGATCTGGTGATCAACTCGATTGATCCGGCCAAGGATGTTGATGGCTTCCACATTTCGAACGTGGGATTGCTGGGGACGGGCCAGAAGTCGATGGTGCCCTGTACGCCGCTGGGCTGCCTGATGATGTTGCGCGACCACCATGGCTCGCTGTCGGGGATGGATGCGGTGGTGATTGGGCGGTCGAACATCGTCGGCAAGCCGATGGCGCAATTGCTGCTGGGCGACAGCTGCACCGTGACCATTGCGCATAGTCGTACCAAGGACCTGCCCGATGTTGTCCGCCGCGCCGACATCGTCGTCGCAGCCGTCGGCCGCCCCGAGATGGTGCCGGGCGACTGGATCAAGGAAGGCGCAACCGTGATCGACGTGGGCATCAACCGGATCGAACGTGACGGCAAGAACAAGCTGGTCGGCGACGTTGATTACGCCAGCGCCGCCGCGCGTGCCGGTGCGATTACCCCGGTGCCTGGCGGCGTCGGGCCGATGACCATTGCCTGCCTTCTGGCGAACACACTGACCGCCGCGTGCCGCGCCAACGGCCTGCCGGAACCCGAAGGTCTGACGGCCTGACCTATTCCGCAGGCCAATTTCTGGCCTGCGGTACCCTTGTTGACGCAACGTCATGGCCCTGACACCGCCCATTTGGGCGGGTCACCTGACGGTTTTGTGACCTCAACTTCTTTGAATCCATAGCAATTCGTGATAGTCCTGTCTTTCCAGTCGGTTAGTGAGTACAGGCGTTCAGTCCCCCGTGGTGTTCAGGCTGGATAACGGGGCGGGCGTCGATGAAATTGTCGATGAGGTTCAAGCTGAAAACGCTTCTTGTCAAACCTGCGCCCCAGCGTGTGATCGCGGGGTTGGTCTTTATCCCGTTACTGGCCTATTCCTTCTCGCCGTTCCGCGGATCAGAGCTGTCATTTCCCATGCGGCTGGTATTTTGGGTCGGGGTCATGGCGCTTGCCGTTGCGGTGACATGGGCGTCCCGGAATTTTGTCCGGGGGCGCTTGTGTTCGGCGGGGCTTCCGGCGCGGGATTGCGCGTTTTCGGTGGTGATCTTTGTGCTGTTCACACCCGCCCTGTGGGGCTTTGCGTGGTTGCTGTTCACCTGCGACGGGCAGCAGACACCGGGACCCTGGTCAATAGCACCCTATGGCGCTCTCTTCGCCGCCGGGCTGATGTTGGTGGTGGGGCCTGACCAGACCGAAGAACAGGCACAACCGCAGCCACGCCTTGCGCGCAGGCTGCCCGAGACATTTGATGGCGAAATATACCGGCTGACCGTCCGAAACCATTTCGTGGATGTCGTCACGTCCGAAGGTACCTTTGCAATTCGCATGCGCTTTACCGACGCGATCGCCGATATGGAACCCGTGGCAGGGTGCTGTACGCACCGATCACATTGGGTGACGGAATCCGCGATAGCGGGAGTCGAGAAAACGGATGGCAAGATATTCCTGCGCCTGCGGAACAATGACCGCGTGCCGGTCAGCAGGAAATACAAGCCCGGTCTGGAACAGGCGGGTCTGCTATAGCAGCCCTGCGTCAGCGCGGCAGCGGAATGATCTGGGGCTGCGACCCTGTCAGAATGGCGCGTGCATCCGCCCCCATCAAATCGGTAAGGGCCGCATCGGTGCTGCGCAACCCGCCTGTATAGGTGCCATAAGCCGGCAGGATCAGCTTGTGACCATCCAGCAAAAAGGACGGCCGGGTGATCGACCTGCCCCTGACCCTAAGTTGGACCTTGGGGTGATAGTGGCCCGAAACCTCGCCCTGACGGCCCGGTTGGGCGATATGGCAAAACACCAGGGGCGGTTGGGTCATTTCAACCAGATGCGTGCCACCCATCTCGACGGGGCCGGGGTCGTGGTTGCCTTCGATCCAGATCCATTTCCGACCGGCTTGCAGGGTGGCGATCTGCAGCCTTTCTTCGGCCGTCAATGACTGTGACGCGGCGATATCGTCGAAACTGTCGCCAAGACAGATCACCGTCGTGGCCGCGCTGTGCGCCAAATCCGTCGCAAGCCGGTCCAGCGTTTCGCGGGTGTCATAGGGCGGCAAGGCGCGGCCGCTGCGCCGTGCGATCCGTTCCGATTTGCCCAGGTGAAGGTCCGAGACGCATAACAGGTCATGCGCGGGCCACCAAAGCGCGCCGGACCCCAGGGCCCGCAAACGCTGCCCAAAAAACGAAAAAGCCAGGTCGTTCATGTTACGTTCTTGGCGCGATGGGCCAGGTTTTGCAAGCACCGTGTCACGGCTGTGACAATCCCGCGGCGTGCAACAGGCGCGCGCTTTCTTCCGCCAAAAGCCTCTCTTCGGCGGCGCCTTTCACCGGCACTTTTCCGACCTCAAGCAGCAGCGGCGCCGCCAGGGGCGAGACCCTGTCCAGCCGCACAAGATCGATCCGGTCCCCGATCCGCGCGATCATGGATTCGATCCGGCTGAAATCGACCAGCCCGCGCATGGCTTCTTCGCGGGTGATCTGCATCAACAGGTGGTCGGGGTCGTATTTCAAAAGCGTGTCATACAGGATGTCCGAGGAAAACGTCGCCTGGCGCCCGCTTTTGCGCTGTCCGCCAGTGTTGCGTTCGATCAGCCCCGCAATCGTTGCCGAGGCGCGAAAGGTCCGTTTCATGACCGCGTTTCCCGCCAGCCAGCGGTCCAGCCCATCCCTCAGCGCGGACAGGTCGAACAGCGCGCGCGGGTCGGTTACCGCATCCAGCCCCCATATCAGGGTTGCGTAGTCGGTCGCGACAAACCCCAGAGGCGCCAGACCCGTTTCCTCCATCCGCTTTGTCAGCAGCAACCCAAGCGTTTGCTGCGCGTTTCGTCCCGCAAAGCCAAACACGCACAGGTTTTCGCGCCCGTCATTGGGAAAGCTTTCGATCAGCAACCGGTCGCGCGTCGGCAGGAATGACAGCTCGCGCTGAAGCTGCAGCCACGCGGCGGTATGGTCGGGCAATTCGGGCCAGTCAGGCTGCGCAAACATGCGCAAAATCCGGTCGCTCAGCTGGGTCGAGGTTGCGAATTTTGTCCCCGAGAATGTTGCGATCTTGGGTTTCTTGTCCGCACGGCGGCTGACCTCGACCACCATCTCGCGCAGACCTTCGTACCGGACAACCTGGCCTCCGATCAAAAAGGTGTCGCCGGGGGTCAACGACGCGGCAAAGGCTTCTTCGACTTCGCCCAGGGGTTTACCGCCCCGGTTACGGCGCAACCGGACCTTCAGCGTATCCGTTTCCTGGATCGTGCCCAGGTTCATCCGGATACGCTGTGCCGCGCGCGGGTCGCGCAGTTGCCAGCGGCCATCGTCGCGGCGTTGAAGTCGCTGCCAGCGGTCATAGGCTTGCAAGGCGTAGCCCCCGGTTGCGCAGAATTCGAGGCAGGTGTCAAACTGTGGGCGGGTCAGGTGCGAGTAGGGCCCGGCCGAGATCACCTGCGCGTACAGGTCGCTTGCATCGAACGGCCCCGCAGCCGCCGTGATCAGAATATGCTGACACAGGACATCCCTTGGGCCTGGACCACGCGGGTCACCGTCCAGCTCATGGGCCTGCGCGGCCCGCAATGCGGCGACGCATTCAACCACCTCGAAACGGTTGGCGGGGACAAGAATTGCCTTTGAGGGCGCATTGTACCGGTGGTTTGCCCGGCCGATGCGTTGAACCAGTCGCTTGACGTTTTTGGGGGCGCCGACCTGGATCACAAGGTCCACATCGCCCCAGTCAATGCCCAGGTCCAGGCTGCCGGTGCAGACGATGGCGCGCAGGTCTCCGCGGACCATGGCGGCTTCGACCCGTTCGCGTTGCTGCCTGTCCAGGCTGCCATGGTGAATGCCGATCGGCAATCCATCATCATTCGCAAGCCAGAGGTTGCGAAAGAAGATCTCGGCCTGTGCGCGGGTGTTGTGGAATATCAGCGTCGTTCTGTGCTGCTTGATCTGTTCCATCACCGCCGGAATGGCATAGGCCGCACCTCCACCGGACCAGGGCGGCATTTCGCGGGTCTTCAGCATCGAGATATCAGGGTCGGGTCCGGGGTCTGCCTGAACGATCCTGCAGGGGTCTGGGTGGCGGGCCAGAAACCGTGCAATCGCCTCGGGGTCCTCGACCGTGGCTGAAAGCCCGACACGGCGCAGGCCGGGACACATGGCCTGTAACCGGCTTAACGCCAGCATCAGCTGATCGCCCCGTTTGCTGTCCGCCAGCGCGTGAATCTCGTCGATTACCACGCGCTGCACGCCATCAAACATGCGTGGTGCATCCTCGTACGAGGTCAGCAGGGCCAGGCTTTCCGGTGTCGTCAGCAGGATGTGGGGCGGGTCGGCGCGTTGCCGTTTCTTTTGCGTGGCCGATGTATCGCCTGTGCGATCCTCGATGCGGATCGGCAGACCGATTTCATCCACCGGAATACGCAGATTGCGCCGGATATCGGCCGCCAGCGCCTTGAGCGGCGAGACATAGATCGTATGCAGCCCGGTATGACGACCGTCGGCCAGCTCGGCCAGCGACGGCAGAAACCCGGCCATCGTCTTGCCGCCTCCGGTCGGGGCGATCAGCAGGGTGGCCGGATCAAGACGCCGGTCGAACAGTGTTTTTTGATGGGGGTGAACAGACCAGCCCCTGTTGGCAAACCAGGTGTGAATCAGGGGGGGGATGGCGGTCATGTGATCAGTTTATCCCGGCTGATGGCGCGGCACAGGAAAAACTGAAATACCGGCGCCGGAAAGGTGATCCGGCGCCCGTTGCCGACCGAGTGCAGTCGGCGGGCGTTGGCTATTTGACGATTTCTTCGTCTTTGACGAACATGTTGGCCCAGGCCCTGTCGATCAGATCGGGGGTCATCTGGTAGGGAATGCCTTCAAACTCGCAGATCGAGATCATTTGGTCGATCAGGAAGATCGGCTGGTAATTGGCATAGACATTGTTGATCGTCGGGTATTTCACCTTCAACAAATGCACCAGGGCACGTTCATCCAGGGGCATGCCGCGTTTGCGGGCGACCATGGCAAAGATTTTCAGGAAGTTTTCCTGGTTCGGGCCATCAATCTTGATCTTGAAGAAAATCCGGCGCAGGGCGGCCTGGTCGAAAATCTCGTTGGGGTGGAAGTTGGTCGAGAAGATGACCAGCGTGTCGAACGGGACTTCGAATTTCTCACCGGATTGCAGGCCAAGGATATCCTTGCTTTCTTCCAGCGGAACGATCCAGCGGTTGATCAGCGCCTGGGGCGGTTCGGCCTGACGGCCAAGGTCATCCACGATGAAGATGCCGCCTGTCGACTTCAGCTGCAGCGGTGCCTGATAGGTGCGCGCCGTCGGGTTGTAGACAAGGTCCAGCATGCTCAGCGACAGCTCACCGCCGGTGACAACCGTGGGACGTTCACACTGTACATAGCGCGTGTCGAAGCGCTTGCGGCGGCGCAGGCTGTTGGGGTCGTCGGCTTCCTGTTCGATCGCCGTATGCACGATCGGGTCATAGACCGTGATGACCTGACCGGCATACTCGATGGCGCGCGGGACATAGACATTGTCACCCAATGCATCCCGAATTCCGTTCGAGATCGAAGATTTACCGTTGCCCGGCGGGCCGTACATCAGGATCGAACGACCGGCGCTGACGGCGGGGCCCAGGTGATCCAGCAAGCTGTCGGGCAAAACCAGGTGGCCCATCGCGCCGGTCAACTGGTCGCGGGTCACCTGAATGTTGCGGATCGATTGCCGTTTGACCTGTTCACGATACACGTCCAATGGCACGGGCATCGCGCCGAAATACTCGGACTGGCTCAGCGCGTCCAACGCCCGTGCCTTGCCGGCATCGGTCAGCTGATACCCCATCTCGTTGCCGGAATTGGCGTTCAGTGTGCCTGTCGCCTCCAGCAGCTTCTGTTCGCGCGAGATATCGACCAGCTCTTGTGTGACCGAGGATGGCAGGCAGATCGCCTCGGCAATTTCCGAAACCGTATCCACATTCTTGCGAAATACCGTTTTCAGCAGGATATCCCGCATCATCACCAGCGGAAGCTGCATTTCCTCCAATCCCTTGGGGGTAGGAGGGGCCATCACGGAAGTGGTCTGCATGTTCATGAGCGCGGCTCGTTTGTCCAATTTTCACACATTTGGCCCCTGTCGGGGGCGCTTGCGGAAAATGTGGCGCAGCTTTGTGGCAGTACCAAGGCGCAGGCAAGGCGTTCGGATGATGGTTTACGATCCGTTAAAAGCGCCCAATATCAGATAGATGGCCAGGCTTCCGGCCAATGCCAGCCCCATCGGAAAAAGCTTGCCCTTGTCCCAGCTGACCCAGTTGGGCGCAATGGCGCGCAGACCGGTATGCTTGGCCAGCCGATGGGTGGCAAACGCGCCCAATGTGGTGGCCATGAGGATCACTATCACCTCGCGCAAGTCACCAACCCAGACAAAGGCAGAGGCGGCAGCGCAGAACTTGGCATCCCCCGCGCCCATAACGCCCGCGGCGTTCAGGACAATGCCAAGCAGCAAGATCACGACGATGTGGAGCATTTGCCAGGCATAGACGGGCAGCGTCACCGACAATGGCCCCAGGTCACCCGCGACCCAGTCACCGGACCAGGGGGGCAGGGCGAACAGCCCGATCCCGACGAACACCGCACCCAGCGCCAGGACTGCGTGGTTCTTGATCCGCATCTCGCGCATGTCGGTGAAGGCGACATAAAAGCAGATCGGCAGAACGAACGGCAAGAACCAGATCGCCGCCGCAGCAGGTATGTTCATCTATCAGGCTTCCTCAAGCGCGCGCAGCGAACGGACAGCTTCGTCAAAATGTTGCGGATGGGTGGCGATTGCTTCGCGGAACAGGTTCTTGGCGGTTGCCACATCCCCCTGTTTGACAGCCGAAATCCCCATCGTGTTCAACAATTGCGCCCGTTCGGCTTGTGACATCGGAATGACGGGCAGCGTATAGTTCCCCTGCGCGCTCCGGGCCAGAACAAGGTTGTTCTTGGCGGTGAACAGCCCGTTATCCTGACGGATGGCCTCGGTAAACAGGCGCTCGGCGTCGGAATACTCGCCACGGGTCAGTTTCGAATAACCCCAGTTATTCATGACACCCGCCGGACGCGTGGTCAGTCCAACGGCGGTTTCATAAAAATGATCCGACCGCTTCCAGTCCTTGTTTGCATCCGCAACCAGCGCTTCGAGCCTGTAGCGTTTAAAGGTTTCATGGGTCGGCGGCACCTTGTCCAGCGCCGCTCGGGCCTGATCCCAGCTTCCGGCCCGCACCAATGCACCGGCGTAATCCACCCGGTCGGCATTGGTCGCGCCTTTCATGGTCGTGACCCGTTTCCACGCCGCTGCGGCCTCGGTGGTGCGCTTGGCACGGGTCAGCGATATCGCCAATCCCCGTTGCAGGTCGATACGACCGGGGTTCTTGCTGGCCGCGCCGTGGAAATAGGTCACCGCCTCGTTCGGGTCGGCGGCGTTCAGCATCACGTCATTGAGGTTGGTTTCGTCGATGACGTTCACCTCTTGAAAGGTGCGTTCGACTTTTTCTTCTTCGGTTTCCTTTGCGCAGGCAGACACAATCAGCCCGCACACGACGACTGCCGGAATCAGGAATGGTTGGCGCATTTTAGCGTCCTTTACTGCTCGCCTCGATTACTGGATCTTGCGAAGAACGAATGCACCGTTGCCGCGCTGTTCCAGCGTGTATTCTTCTTTTTGTTGAGCAGTATTATTAGCAGGATTTTCCATTTTTGCGAGTGCTAACCGCAGATTGTCGCGGATTGCGTCACTTTCGCCATTGTCCAGCGCGTAGGCGCGCTGAAAAACCTGCGAGGCCTCGGCATACGCGCCGGTCTCGATCAGCAAGACACCCAGGTTGTTCCACCCAATCGGCCAATCGGGGTCTTCCTCGACGGCGCGCCGCAACAACGGCTCGGCCTGTCCAAGCCTGCGCAGGCCCAGGTTCGCGGTTCCGATGGATGTCAGGATTTCGGGTGTCATTCCGTCGACCAGTGCCGCGCGCGTAAATGACTCGATCGCCAGTTCGTATTCCCCGGCAATCATCAGCCTGTTTCCGACGGCCACTTCGTCAACGGGTTTGCCCGACGGGTCAACGCCCGGGGCATAGGGCGAGCCTTTATCGGCAGTTTCCGTACAAGAAGCCACCGCGACCAGAACCGCGGTGGCTTGTATCAATCGGCGAAACCCTGATCGGGCAAGGCCCGGTTCTGATTTCATCGGGTTACTGACCCCTGTTTCCGAACTCCATGATGCCTTTGGCGGATGGTCCGACCAGAATGACCAACAACGGAGGCACCGTCAGCATCATTGTGGCAAGTGTCATTTTGGTTGGCAACTTGTTCGCGGCCTCTTCGGCGCGCATGACGCGTTTGTCCCGCATCTCACCGGCGTAAACCCGCAGGGCCTCGGCGATTGACGTGCCGAAAGTTGCCGACTGGATCATCACGGTCACGAACGAACTGACATCCTGAACGCCGCACCGGGTCCCGAAATCGCGCAGAACGGTGTCTTTTTCTTTGCCTGCCTTCATCTCATAGGCAACCACTTCGAATTCCTGGGCAATGTCCGGGTAGGATGCCCGCATTTCCGACGCCACCCGCACGATGGCCTGGTCCAGCGATTGCCCGGCCTCGACGCAAACCAGCATCAGGTCCAGCGTATCGGGAAACCCTGCGATAATGGCCTCTTTTCGGGCTTCGACCCGCCGCGTGATCCAGTATTTGGGGATGTAATATCCCACGGCACCGGGCACCAGAACGCGAATGATCATCTGCTGGCTGGTAAATTCCTGGCCATTGGAAAAGACCGTCACCAATAGGACGCCGATGATGATACCGGTGATCCCCAGGGCAAATTGGGCAAAGTGAAAAAACCGGACCGCATCCTTGGATTGATAGCCAGCCTGCCGCAGTTTCAACTGTACGGCCGAGAATTCCTCTTCGTTCTTGGGTTCAAGGAATGTCGCGAACTTTTCCAGCTGTTCGTTGCGCCCCGAGGTGCGCAATTGGTCCTTTTTGTCCTTCTTGGTTTTCTTGGGCGCCGCGTTCGAGCGCTGAAGTTTCTTCAGCGGGTCTTCGGGCTGATTCATCATCAGCATTGCCGCGACCAGTATCATGAACAGCCCCAACACGCCGACGACGATAAGGGGGCCGAACTTACCCAGGTTGTCGGTCAGCAAGTCGTTGATTTGGGTCAGGAAATCCATTTTCGTGCCCTCAGACCTTGATGTTGGTGAGTATGCGCATGACGATCAGGTTCAGGGTCAGCATGATGCCGACAAAGAAACAGGCCGGAATGAACCATTTGTGATCCAGAACCGAGTCGTAATACCCCGGATCCTTGACCAGGATGAACACCAGGCAGAACAACGGAAACCCGGACAGGAACTTGCCCGACCATTGCGCTTCGGCGGTGATCGCCTTGACCCGGCGGAACAGACGGAACCGGGCCCGGATAACTTTGGCCAGACCCGCCAGGATTTCGGCAAGGTTGCCCCCGGATTGCTGCTGGATGCTGACGGCAACCGCCAGAAAGCGCAGATCCTGCATGTCCAGCCGTTCGGCCATATCCTTTAGCGCCTCGCCAACGTCGCGCCCATAGGCGCATTCATCTGCGATCACGCCGAATTCTGTTGCGATGGGGTCCTGTACCTCGTTGGCCACGATCTGAACCGAGGACACGAACGGGTTGCCCACCCGCAAGGACCGCACCATCAGTTCAACGGCATCGGGCAGTTGCTCTTCCAAAAGCCCCATGCGTTTCTTGGCCTTGTGGTTGACCCAGGAATAGACCGCGCCGACCCCGATCGCGATGGAAATCGCGGCCCGCAACACGGTGTCGGTCCGGGTTCCGATGCTCAGCCCCATAAAGGCCACGGCGGACACCAGCGCCATGATCATGATCAGTTGGCGCGGGGTAAAGGCGATGGCCGCCTTTTGCGCCTTGTCGGCCAGCAGCGAATAGAGCGGGATGCTCTGGGTTTTCATGTGCTGCTGCATTTCCTTGCGCAGCTGTTCCAGAACCTGTTCGCGCCCGACACCCTTGTCGATCATGTCCAGGCGCCTGTTCACGCGACTGTTCAGGCTGATGGATTTCCCAAATGCCACCAGGTAGATGCCTTCGACCAGGAGAAGGACCCCGACGAAGATCACGACATAGATAAGCGCCTCCATAGGCAGTTGCATATCCAGATCTCCTACATTGTGGTTGGGTCGTAGATGGATGGCGGCAGGTCAAAGCCCCACAGGCGGAACCGCTCGGAAAAGTGGCTGCGCACGCCGGTGGCGGTGAAATGACCAATGATCTTGTTGTCCGGCGTCAGTCCAACACGTTGAAAACGAAAGATTTCCTGCATTGAAATCACGTCGCCTTCCATGCCGGTAATCTCGGTGATCGAGGTCATCCGGCGGGAACCATCCTGCAGGCGGCTGGCCTGTACGATCAGGTTCACAGCCGAGGCGATCTGGCTGCGCACCGCCTTGATGGGCATTTCGATACCGGCCATCGCGATCATGTTTTCCAGACGCGAAATGCCGTCGCGGGCCGAGTTCGCGTGGATCGTCGTCATCGACCCGTCATGGCCGGTGTTCATCGCTTGCAGCATGTCGATCACCTCGGCACCGCGTGTCTCGCCGACGATGATGCGGTCGGGGCGCATACGCAGGGCGTTTTTCAGACAGTCGCGCGGGCTGACTTCGCCTTTGCCTTCCACGTTGGGCGGGCGGCTTTCCATCCGGCCCACATGGGTTTGCTGCAGTTGAAGTTCCGCCGTATCCTCAATCGTCAGGATGCGCTCGGCGTCGTCGATGAAACTGGACAGGGCGTTCAGCGTGGTCGTCTTACCCGAGCCCGTACCACCCGAAACAATCACGTTGAGGCGGGTTGAAACAGCGGCCTGCAAATACGCGGCCATCTCCTCGGTGAACGCGCCGAAATTGACAAGATCGTCGATGCCCAGCTTGTCTTTTTTGAACTTACGAATGGAAACCAGCGATCCATCGACCGCAATTGGCGGAACCATCGCGTTAAAGCGCGATCCATCTGCAAGGCGGGCGTCAACATAGGGGTTTGATTCGTCGACACGGCGTCCAACGGCGGACACGATCTTGTCGATGATCCGCATAAGGTGCTTTTCGTCCTTGAAGGTGACGTCGCTGATCTCAAGCTTGCCGAACCGTTCGACAAAAATCTGCTGCGGGCCATTTACAAGAATATCGCTGACGGATTCGTCCTGCAAAAGCGTTTCCAGCGGACCCAGCCCGGTGACCTCGTCATACAGCTCTTTGTTCAGCTGCGCGCGGTCATCCCGGTTCAGGACGATGTTCTTGGATTCCAGAACTTCGCCCGCAATCGCGCTGATTTCCGACCTCAGTTCGGCCTCGGCGGCGTTTTCCAGCGCCGCAAGGTTCAGGTTTTCCAGCAGCTCGCGGTGCAGCTCGATCTTGATTTCACCCAGACGTTCCTTGCGTTTGCGATCCCGGTCAGTGCTTGCGACCTCGGCTGCCTTTTTCTGCACCGGTTTGCGGGCCACGGCCGTCGACGCCGCCTCGGGGGCCGGTGCGGCAGGGCTTGCTGCCGGGGATTTCGGCGGCGTGGCCACGGGTTGCGCGGCAGGCTCTTTCTTATAGCGTGAAAACACGGGTGGCTCCCCCCTCGGGCTGGATTAGGCGGCTTCGGCGTTGCTGGTGCCCAGGCTGTGAAGCGACTGTGCCAGTTTTGCGATTTCCTTGCGCAACGGGTTCTTGGCAGCCGAATTTGCCAGCGGCAGACCATGGTCCCCGCTTTGCATGACCGGCTTTCCGCCATCAGGCAGTTGCAGGTCGATCGAGATGCCAAGGCTTTCGCCCATGCGCTTGACCCGGCTTTTGCCGCTCAGGTCGGTGAATTTCGGGGCGCGGTTCAGGGCGAACCGCAGTTTGTTGAACGGCAGTTCCTCGGCCTGCAGCGCGCGTTTCAGGCGCAGCGCATTCTGCGCCGAGCGCATGTCCAGTTCGATCATCGCGAAATAGACATGGGCCGCCTGCAAAACGGTTTCAGACCAATGCACAAGGGTCTTGGGCATGTCCACGACCACATAGTCGAAATGGTTGCGTGCAGTGTCCACGACCCGTTGAATGTCTTCGGGCGTGATCAGGTCCAGCGGCACCATTTCGGATGGCGCGGTCAGCACCTCCATCTTGTCTTCAAAGGACTGCAAGGCCGCGCCAAAGACTTCTTCATCCATGGACGCGGTGTCCGAAAGCATTTCGAACACTGTTTCGCGCCGCGGCAGGTCCAGATAGGTCGACACAGTGCCATATTGCAGGTCCAGGTCGATCAGGCAGACTTTGGGGGTTTCCTTCGCGGACACATTCGCCAATTCCCATGCCAGGTTGACGGCCAGCGTGGTCGAGCCGACGCCGCCGGCAAGCCCATGAACCACGAACAGCGCGCCTTCCTTGGCTTCGCCCTGGGCCAGCGGCACGGCCGCGGCTTGTGGCGCTGCGACCGGGTCGGGCTGGTTCATGCGTTCAATAGCTTCCTGCAGCTCATTCTCGGGCAGGGGGTATGGGACGAACTCGTCCGCGCCCTTGCGCAACAGCTGATGCAACGATGCCGGCGTGACATCTTCGGCAATCAGGACGACTTTTACGTTCTTTTCCTTGGCTTGCGCGATGATCTCGCCCATCAGGGTCAGATTGTCTTCGTCTTCGCCATCAATGGCCAGGGCAACGAATTGAAGGGATTCGGCTTCGGGCTGGCTGAAAAAGGCAAGAGCTTCGGCAAAACCAAGATCCCCCCAACGCTCACCCAGAGCGGCCTCCATGTCTTCGATCAGCAGATCGAAATTCTGGACATCACGGCTGATCGTGCAGGCCAGAATGGCAGTATCATCGTCTTGCGGCGTGGCGCTCGTCATTAACACAATCCTCGTCGTGCGAGCGCAACAGACTGTCAAAAACCGTCGAGAATCGTGTTTCGGTCTGCTGTCGCCCTTAAGCGGTCAATTCTGGCCGCAAATCACCCTATTGTTCACAACTTCGCTTGGAAGTTAGGCGAGAATTTGGCGCAAAAGAACCAATTGTAGGGAAATGGGCGACTATGCCGCCCAATTTCACTTTATTGTTCGCGTGTATCGCCCGCGTTGGTCTCAAGCGACAGACCACTGATCGGTGCGGCGCTGATGATATATTCGCGATACACGACCTCGGCGTATTTGCCGTCCAGGATATTGGGATGGCGATCGACCAGACCTGACACCTCGGTCACGGTCCGGCGGTTGCGCCGGTCGCGGTCCGGCGTTGCCACCAACGGCCTGGTTTTGCCGTAGGATACCACCGCCTCAAGGCGCGACCGCGAGATTCCCTGCGATGCAAAGAAGGCGACGACCGCATTGGCGCGGCGCAGGCCCAGGCTGCGGTTATACGCTTGCGAGCCGACGGCATCAGTGTGGCCATAGACGCGGAACCGCACTTCGGGGAACTGCTTGATCCAGTCTGCCTGTTGCAGCAGGATGCGCTGCGCCGAGGCGTCCAGCTGGCTGCTGTCAAAGGCAAAGTTGATCTGGGTGGGCACTTCGGCCGCGAATCGCTGGGCCAGGATCTGCCCATAAGTCAGTTCGCCATTCATGACCTGAACATTGTTCAACGTCGCATTCCCGAACGCGCCCTGATCGATTTCGTAACCGGCTTCCCGGGTGCAGCTGGTGACTGCGACTGTCAGACCCAGCGTGATCATCCACTTCTGCATTGGTCCTATCCTCTCAATCAATCCAGAACGTAGCCGTAGGAATTGCCAAAGTCCTGCTTGGCCACTTCCGAGGCTGCGCCGTTGCCGACCCGTTCAGTCCGGGAAACCTTGCCGTTCAGGAACAGATCGAATTCGCTGGGCGGTTTCACGCGGTCCGTCGGCAGGGCAAGCGCCTCGCCTCGGGTCGGTGACACCAGGTGCGCGGTGATAATGATAACCAGTTCGCTTTGCTCGCGCTGGTATTCCGCGCTGCGGAACAACGCGCCCAGAACAGGGACATCACCCAACCAGGGGATCTGGCTGTTAAGATCGGCGAATTCGTCCTGAATCAGGCCGGCGATGGCAAAGCTTTCCCCGTCGCGCAATTCGACCGTGGTGCTGGTCTGGCGGGTGATAAAGCTGGGCACCGTGTCGCCGTTGATGGTGAAATTCGAACTGGTATCGATGCTTGAAACGGCTGCGGCCATTTCAAGGTTGATCAGATCGCCATCCACAACCCGCGGAACAAAGTCGATTTCGACGCCGAAGGCCTTGTATTCGATCGCCACAACGCCGTCATCCTGCGGAACCGGGATCGGAACTTCGCCGCCCGCAAGGAACGTGGCCTCTTGGCCGGACAGGGCCGACAGGTTGGGTTCAGCAAGGCTGCGGGCCAGGCCCTTGGTTTCCAGCGCTTCCAGCAACAGCCGGACCTGGGTCGAACCGGCGCCAAATCCGAACAGGATCGCACCGGTATTCGACTGAACGGCCGGGATGTTGTTGGCCAGAGCGTTGCTCAGGGATACCTGGTTGTTCAGCGTGTTGATACCACCGGTCGCATCCCCGCCGCCGAAACCCAGCGAGGCGGAAAGGTTCTTGGCAACAGAGCGGTTCATCTCGGCAAAGCGGACTTTCAGCATGACCTGCTGAACGCCACCGACATTCATCAGGTTCGATACGCGCTCGGGCGCATAGCGTTCCGCCAGTTCCAGCGCGCGGGCCAGCCGGGCCGAGCTTGAAACAGTGCCCGAAAGCACGATGCCGTCATTTGCGGTGCGCACTTCGATCGGCTCGTTTGGCAGGATCTGGCGCAGGCGCTCTTTGAACTCGGTAACATCCGGCGCGACCCGGACCCGAACATTGGTGATCAGGTTTCCGGCGCCATCAAACAAGGTCAGTGTCGTCATGCCCGGCGCCTTGCCCAGAACGTAAATCGTACGATCTGACAGCGACGAAATGTCGGCGATACCGGCATTGGCGATACTCAATTCGGCGAAAGGCTGTTCGCTTTCCACCACAATCGCGCGGTTCATGGGGACGTCCAGCGTTTCCGCCGTCCCCTTTTTGACCACGCGAAGATTTTCGGCCCAGGCGGCTTCGCCGACCGGGCTCGTAACAAGCGCCAACCCCAGCAGGGTTGCGCTGATCCAGGAACGTATTGTCATGTGACCTGCCTCTCCGATCACCACTCGATTTTTATTGGGTCTTTTGCCCTATGAGCGAAACTCTGCGCGAATTCCGGATTTATTGCAATAATCAATGGTTTCCGGAATTTTCCTTATGTGGATAATGGGCAACATCAACAAAAATGAGCCGCGCAATCCGCGCGGCTCATGTCGTGTAACGAACTGAATTGACGTCAGTTTGTGCAGGGAATCGGGATTTCCTCGATCTGGTCGCCGCGGCGGGTCCGGATGGTGCAAACCTTCTCGGCCTCTTTCTTGGGCGCGGGCGCGGCTTCCTTGATGCCCAGTAATTTGCGCTGGTCGACTTCGACCGCGCTTGCGACGGTTTCATCCTGCACGCCAACCAGGGCCAGCGACAGGCGACCGGTATTCTGGGCCTGCGCCAATGCCGCAATCTGTTCCGGCGTGGCCGCGACCGTGACTGTCCGCGCGATCGTTGCGCCGGTCACGTCCGACCCGGCGGTCTGGTCAACCGCAATCAGTTCGATATTCGTCTGGATCAGACGGGTGATTTCGCCATTTGCGCCTTCGACGGCACCGCGCAGCGACCCGGTCCAATAGACGTCGACACTGTCACCGGGGCGCAGAAACCCGGAAACACCTGACGCCACATCCACACTGATGGCAAAGGCACGCATGCCTTTCTCGATTCGCGACGTCAGGCCAGCCAGCTCACCGGGGCGGGTGATCTTGACCTCCATCACCGCCTCGTCCTTTTCCATGGTGCGCAGAACGAAACGCTCGTTGCTGCCGGATTCCGGGAAAAGAGCGGCCAGGTCGGTATAGCTTCCTTCGGGGATGGCATTTTCCGGCCAGTCCACGATGCGGATATCGTCGTTGGTCAGCCGTTCGCCATATTTCAATTGCCGGTTGGTGACGATGACGCCAACCGTCGGAACCACGTCAACTGTCGCATTGGCCAAAGCTTCTTGTGCGGCCTGCCGTTCCCGCGCCAGTTCTGCCTGGTACGCAGAAATATAGTTGCGCGCCATGTAAACAGCACCGCCTGCCAGGGCGACCCCGACGATCAGGACAAGTCCAAAAACAGCTCGCATTTGATCACCTTTTCATTGCTCTGGCCGCGTATCTAACGCCCCGAGCATCACATTGGAACAGAGTATTCCCTAGCGGGCAATTGTGTCGAAATGTGGGACAAAAACAATTTTTGGGAAGGTTGTTTTTGATACCGGTCCAAACGGGCGTCGCCGCCCGACAAGACACAGCAATACCCAGCCGGGTTGCGGCTGGGCGTCGGTTCAGGTCATGGGAAAATGGGCGGAAAACCCGCCGGGGCAGGGCGCTTAGCTGCCGCCGCCGTCTGAACCGCCAGAGGATGAGCCGCCAGAGGATGAGCCGCCGCTTGATCCACCAGAGGACGATCCACCCGAGGACGATCCGCCGGAAGACGATCCGCCGGAAGACGATCCACCAGAGGACGACCCGCCAGAGGACGACCCGCCGCCACCGGCTGTTCCGGCCGTAATGATACCGGCATTGTCGTCATCGTTGGTTCCGGTGCTGACGGTCGAGCTGCTGAGGGCCGAGTTGACGTTTCCGCTGATACCGGTCGCGCCGCCTTCGATCACGGTGTATGCCGCAATCGACAATCCGATCACCGCCGCGGTCAGAACAACCCAGTCCACCGTAACGGCGCCGTTTTCCTCTGCTGCAAAGTTCCGAATGAACTTTTTCATCTCGCGTCCTTCCTTCAATTTATTCGACCAGCCGGTCCAGGGTGTTTCGTCCGGCCGCCGCCCTTAAATGCGTGTCGTCCAAATTTCACTTTGGACTCATGCTGACCAAGGTGCATGGCAGGAATGGGGCCAAACATGGGCCATGATGGGCCATGCGCCCGAACCAGATGGCAAAAGGGCATCCGGTGCACAGTCCTGTCAGGTCAACCAAAAAGGGCCGCGCCAATAATGTGGCGCGGCCCCGAATTCCCGTGCGGGAAAATCTCGGCTTAGTTGGTGCCGGCTGTGGTGATACCGCCTGCGGTACCGTTGCTGTCGCCGGTGCTGATGGTTGCACCCGACAGAGCGGTGTTGACGTCGGTGGCCAGGCCAGTCGCGCCAGTTTCGATTTGCTGGTAAGCAACGGCTGCCAGGCCAACAACGGCTGCGGTCAGAACAACCCAGTCTACAGTTACGGCGCCGTCTTCGTCTTTGCGGAAGTTCTTGATGAACTTGATCATGTTACGTCCCTCCTAAAGGATCAAATAAAGTCAGTTTAAACCTCGGCGTCTTTCAGAGCTTTCTCTCTCAGTCCGCTCCCGACCGTCTCGGTATGGCACTATGTTTGCTCTTCGTGCGTGGCAGGAATTGGGCCAAACAACGAATTTTTTGCCCCGAGCTTAACTTTTTGGTCATTTCTTCCGTAGTGCGCTGAAATCAAAGGGTAAAATTTATAATTTTCTTTTTAATCATTTGGCGGGGCGATGCAAAATTGCGCCAAATGAGGCGAAATCGCCCCATTTCGCTTTGTTTTTCTGGTGTTGAGGGCGGATTCGCGTATCAAATCAACGCAAAAGAAAAGATGAGGCAGGCAAAATGTATCTCCGGGACGCAGTAACATGCGCCGGCGTATTCGCGTTTCTGGTGGCAGCGGCTGCACCCGCACCAGCAACCGAAGTTGAACCGCGCGGCGTCTACAAGCGGATCAAGGCCCCCCAACCCGGGACGCGGCCCCGCGTGACCATTCAGATCACACCGGAAGAACACGCCGCATCGCCTTCAGCCCCTTCAACCGGAACAGAGCTGATCGTGCCCGAGATCATCGCGCGCACCAAGGTGCCGCCGTCCACGACGCCTAGGGTCGAAGGTGCGGCCGCCAAGCCGCCCGGTTCGTACAAGGCCTTTTGGGACCGGATTTCCCCGGACCTGGCCCAGGCCGGGGCGGGGCGGCTGGACCAGGCCATCCAGGCCCTGGCCGCGACCAGCGTCGCCTCACCGCGCCTGCAGACCCTTCAGAACATCGCCCAGCAGCAGGGCATCGACATTCTGCGGTCGACAGTGGGAACCAACGTGTCGCCCGCCTTGGTGCTGGCCGTCATCTCGGTTGAATCGGCGGGCCGGACGGATGCGGTCAGTTCGGCCGGGGCGCAGGGGCTTATGCAGCTGATGCCCGCCACCGCTGAACGGTTCGGTGTCCAGGACAGCCTGATGCCCGCGCAGAACATCGCGGGCGGGGTGAAATATCTCAACTGGCTGATGGAAGAATTCGGAAACGACCCGATCCTGGTTCTGGCGGGATATAACGCGGGCGAGGGCTCGGTGCGCAAACACAGCGGTGTGCCGCCTTATGCCGAGACCCGCGACTATGTTCCCAAGGTTCTGGCGGCCTTTCAGGTGGCGCGGGCCCTGTGCTCGACCCCGCCCGAACTAATCTCGGACGGCTGCGTCTTTCAGACCATGAATTGAAAAAGGCCCGCGCATCGGCGGGCCTTTCGATCGAGCGCTTTTTGTGGATCAGCCAACAAGGGTGGCTTGGGTCGACGCGCGCATGTCCTCCTCGGATACGCCATCGGCCAGTTCCACGATCTTCAGACCGCCTTCGACCACATCCAGAACGCCCAGGTTGGTAATGATGCGGTCGACCACGCCCTTGCCGGTCAGCGGCAAGGTGCATTCCTTGAGAACCTTGCTGTCGCCGTGCTTGTTGGTGTGATCCATCACCACGATGACGCGACCCACGCCCGCGACCAGGTCCATCGCGCCGCCCATGCCCTTGACCAGCTTGCCGGGGATCATCCAGTTGGCCAGGTCACCTTTTTCGTCCACTTCCATGGCACCAAGGATCGCTGCGGCAATCTTGCCGCCCCGGATCATTGCAAAGGATGTGGCGCTGTCGAAATAGGCCGTGCGCGACAATTCGGTGATGGTCTGCTTGCCGGCATTGATCAGGTCGGGGTCTTCCTCGCCCTCGAACGGGAAAGGGCCCATGCCCAGCATGCCGTTCTCAGATTGCAGGGTGATGTCCTTGTCACCCACATAGTTGGCCACCAGCGTCGGAATACCGATGCCGAGGTTCACATACATGCCGTCTTCCAGTTCCTCGGCCGCGCGTGCGGCCATCTGATTGCGGTCCCAGGGCATTATGCTTCCTCCTTCTTGCGGGTGGTGCGCTGTTCGATGCGCTTTTCATGATCGCCCTGAATGATGCGATGCACATAGATGCCGGGCAGGTGGATGCTGTCCGGGTCCAGCGAGCCGCGCGGGACGATTTCTTCGACCTCGGCGACGCAGATCTTGCCACAGGTGGCGGCGGGCACGTTGAAGTTCCGGGCGGTCTTGCGGAACACGAGGTTTCCGGTGTCGTCGGCCTTCCACGCTTTGACGATGGCCAGATCGGCAAAGATGCCTTCTTCCAGGATATAGGTCTCGCCGTTGAAATCCTTGTGCTCTTTGCCATCGGCGATCACGGTGCCGACACCTGTCTTGGTGTAAAAGCCCGGAATGCCCGCACCACCGGCACGCATGCGTTCGGCCAATGTGCCCTGCGGGTTGAATTCCAGCTCAAGCTCGCCGCTCAGGTACTGGCGCATGAACTCGGCGTTTTCGCCCACGTAAGAGCTGATCATCTTTTTGACCTGTTTGGTCTGCAGCAGGATGCCGATGCCAAAGTCATCCACACCTGCGTTGTTCGACGCAAAGCTCAGATCCTTGACGCCCGATTCCCTGATCGCGTCGAGCAGCAGTTCGGGAATGCCGCACAGGCCAAACCCACCCGCGGCAATCAGCATGCCATCCGACAGCACCCCATCGAGCGCCTCGGCGGCATTGGCATAGACTTTCTTCATGGAAAACTCCCCCAATGACATGGTGATGGCGCAGGTATTGCCGCCACGTCATGGGGAAGTCAATGAAACCAAGGGGGTGTTGGTATTTCTACCTAGCCTTTAACTGGCCGCCTTCTTGGTGGTTTTCTTCGCGGCGGGTTTCTTTTTCGGCGCCGCTTTCTTTTTGGTGCCCTTCTTGGCCGCACGCTCGTTGACCAGTTCGATGGCCATTTCCTGGGTCACGTCCTCGGGCTTGATGTCCTTGGGAATGGTGGCGTTGACCTTTTCCCATTTCACATACGGCCCATAACGCCCGTCCAGCACCTGCATCGCGCCGCCATCGGGGTGTTCGCCCAGCTCTTTCAGCGCCTTGGCAGCGGCCCGGCGCCCGCGTCCGGGGTTGGCGCGCTTTTCGGCCAACAACTCGACGGCACGGTTCATCCCGATCTCGAACACGTCATTGGGGTCTTTGAGGTTGGCGTAAACCGGTTTGGCCTCGTCCGCCAACTGGTGCATCAGATAAGGCCCGAACCGCCCGAAGTTGGAGCTGATCATGCCGCCCTCGGGATGCTCGCCGATCTGGCGGGGCAGGGACAGCAGGGTCAGGGCCTTGTCCAGATCCATGTCATCCTTGCTCCAGCCGCGCGGCAGAGATGCGCGCGGGGGCTTTTTGTTCTCGGGCGTGGGTTCGCCGCGTTGAACATAGGGACCGAACCGGCCCGATTTCAGCCAGATCTCATCGCCTGCATCCTCGCCCAGCAGACGCTCATCGCCTTCGGCGCCTTCACCGGCGATAGGGCGGGTATAGGTGCATTCGGGATAGTTGCCGCATCCCACGAACCCACCTGTGCGCGAGGTCTTCAGGTGCAGTTGACCCGTTCCGCATTTCGGGCAGATACGCGGGTCCGAGCCATCCTCGCGCGGCGGGTAAAGCTGTGGCGCCAGCGCCTCGTCCAGCTTGTCCAGCACTTCGGAAATGCGCAGCTCGGATGTCTCGCCGATCGCGGCCGAGAAATCGCGCCAGAACTTGCCCAGCAGGTCCTTATAGTCTCGATCACCGGCGCTGACATCGTCCAGTTCCTCTTCCAGATTGGCGGTGAACTCGTACCCCACATATTGACGGAAGAAGTTGAGCAGAAAGATCGTGACGATCCGGCCCTTTTCTTCGGGGATCAGCCGGTTCTTGTCCTTGCGCACATATTCGCGGTCCTGGATCGTGGTCACGATCGAGGCATAGGTCGAAGGGCGCCCGATCCCCAACTCTTCCATCCGCTTGACCAGCGTCGCCTCGGTATAGCGCGGCGGCGGCTGGGTGTGGTGTTGCAGGGCCAGAACGGATTCGTTGTCCGACAGGATGGCGCCCTTGTCGTCCGCCTTGTCGAACTGATCCTTCAGCGACGTCTTGGCGAACCGCGCCGGATCGCCCTGCATGATCTGCGGCAGGCGCTTTTCGTCATCATCGGCAACATCGTCGCGCCCTTCTTCATAGACGCGCATGAAGCCGTCGAACATCACCACCTGACCGGTGGCGCGCAGGCCGACCTGACCGTCATCGCTGCCGATCTCGACCGTCGTCCGCTCAAGCCTAGCGGCGGCCATCTGACAGGCGATGGTGCGTTTCCAGATCAGGTCGTAAAGCTTGCGCTGATCCTCATCGGTGACCTTCAGCGTCTTGGCGTCGCGCGACATATCCGTGGGGCGGATACATTCATGCGCCTCCTGCGCGTTCTTGGCCTTGTTCTTATAGATGCGGGGGCTGTCGGGCACATAGTCGTCGCCGTACCGATCCCTGATGGCATCGCGCGTCGCCGCCACGGCCTCGGGGGCCATATCGATGCCGTCTGTCCGCATATAGGTAATGTATCCGGCCTCATATAGACGCTGGGCCACCTGCATGGCGTGGCGCGCGCCCATGCCGAACTTGCGGCTGGCTTCCTGTTGCAGGGTCGAGGTCATGAAGGGCGCGCTGGGGTTGCGCGCGGCAGGCTTGGCCTCGACCGAGGTGACGCTGAGCGCGCGGCTGGTGATCGCCTGCACGGCCAGTTCTGCCTGCGTGATGTTGGACAGATCGTGCTTGTCCAGCTTTTTCCCGGCCAGCGTGATCAGGCGCGCCTCATAGGTCTGGCCGCGCGGCGTTTCGAACAGGGCGCGAACCGACCAGTATTCGACGGGTTTGAACGCCTCGATCTCCATCTCGCGCTCGACGATCAGGCGCAGGCAGACAGATTGCACGCGCCCGGCCGATTTTGCGCCGGGCAGCTTGCGCCACAGCACGGGCGAGAGGTTGAACCCCACCAGATAGTCCAGTGCGCGGCGGGCCAGATAGGCCTCGACCAGCGGCATATCGACCTCGCGCGGGTTCTGCATCGCCTCGGTCACGGCGTCCTTGGTGATGGCGTTGAAAGTGACCCGGCTGACCGGCGTGTCCTTCTTGATGGAACGGCGCTTGGTCAATGCTTCCTGCAGGTGCCAACTGATCGCTTCGCCCTCGCGATCGGGGTCAGTGGCCAGGATCAGCGCGTTGTCTTCCTTTAATGCGTCGGCGATGGCTTTGACATGCTTGCGGCTGTCATTTCCGACTTCCCACGTCATCGCAAATTCATGCTCAGGGTCCACCGAACCATCCTTGGGCGGCAGGTCGCGGACATGCCCATACGATGCCAGAACGGTGTAGTCGGGGCCAAGATACTTGTTGATCGTTTTCGCTTTGGCCGGGGATTCTACAACAACTACAGGCATTTAGGGGGAAACCTCGCTCGACGGAATGGGCGCCTTTTATCGTGGTGCAACATGTGTGGGGCAAGGTGAAATTGTCAATGCGTTCATTTGCGATCTAAAAAATACCTTGATTTCAAAGGGCTAGGCCTTGGGCGTGTTTTCCGGCGCCTTTCAGGTTGCCCAATGCGGGCCGCGGTCTGTTAGCTGGTCAGAGACAAAAGCCCGCCCGGTTGGCGCTGGATTCGTCCGTCCAGTTCAAGATCGACCAGGGCGGGGCCCAATTCACCGGCCGAGGCTGAAATGTCGCGCAGCAACTGGTCCTCGGCAATGGGGGATGGGCCGAGCCTGTCCAGGATTCGTGCGTGCAAGGCCTGCGTGGGCACGCGTTTGGCCGCCACGGTTTCCTGCGTCGCGGCGGGTTGTTGAAATGCCTCGGCTTGTGGTGGCAGCGCCTGAACGACGTCATCGGCGCAGCGGACAAGGGTTGCGCCGTCGCGAATCAAAAGGTTGCATCCGGCAGCGCGCGCATCGAACGGGTGGCCCGGAACGGCCAGGACGTCGCGCCCCTGGTCAAGCGCGTCCCGCGCAGTGATCAGGCTGCCTGATTTGGCGGCTGCCTCGACCACGACCACAGCGCGCGCCAGGCCGGAAATGATCCGGTTCCGGCGGGGGAAATGCCGTGCCTGCGGGGTCACGCCCAGCGGTTGCTCGGACAGCCTGAGGCCCCTGGCTGCGATGTCTTCGGCCAGCGCCGTGTTTTCCGCCGGATAGATCACGTCGACGCCGCCCGCCATGACGGCGATTGTTCCGGTGTCGAGCGCCGCCTGATGGGCCGCCGTATCAATTCCGCGCGCCAGCCCCGATACGATCACGTAACCCTGGCCTGCCAGTTCCGTCGCCAGCCCCCGCGCCATTCGCGCGCCCAGAGACGAACAGTTTCGCGCCCCCACCATCGCAATTGTCGGCTTGTTCAGCAGGGACACATCCCCAACCGCCCACAGCATGGGCGGCGCGTCTGTCAGGTCGCCAAGGGCGTCGGGAAAGTCGGGCGCGCCCAGGCACAAAAGCCGCGCTTTGGCGGCTTTTGCGGCCCTGAGCTCTGCCTCGATCACGCCGGGGGGGCAAATTTCATAACCGTCTATCCCGGCGGCGCGTGCCATTTCGGGCAGCGCGGCCAGCGCGTTCTGCGCTGAACCATGTTCGCGCAGCAGCCGGCGAAACGTCGCCGGACCGACCTTGCGCGAACGCAACAGACGAAGCCACGAAAACCTGTCTTCTTCCGTGGTGGGTGGGAGTGGGGGGTGATTGGAAGAAAGCTGCTCTTCGGTCATCCGTTGCTCCGCCTGATTGCAGAACCGGTTTACGGGAAGCGAGGTTAACAGCCTGTGAATCACGAACGGTTTCAGGAGAATTAAATTCTTGTCAAAACGGTCGAATGCTGCAACATGCTGAAATTAAATCGTAAAATCGCAATGTTTCAGGGCGCGCGGGCCGCCGCGTTTGATTGGGCTAAAAAAGCCGCAGCGCTTGCCGCGACCTTGCAGGGCCAAAATCGGAGGCGGGCGACTCAGACCGCCGCGCCACCAACCGTCAACCCATCCATCAAGACCGTGGGTTGACCGACCCCCACCGGGACCCATTGGCCGTCCTTGCCGCAGGTTCCCATGCCGGGGTCCAGTGCCATGTCATTGCCCAAACCCCTGATCCGCCCCAGGGCGGAAGGGCCGTCGCCGATCAGGGTGGCGCCTTTGACCGGTTCACCGATCTTGCCGTCTTTGACCCGGTATGCCTCGGTGCAGGAAAACACGAACTTACCATTGGTAATGTCGACCTGGCCGCCCCCGAAACCGACGGCCCAGATACCGTCGCGGATATCGGCAACCAGCGCGGCGGGATCGGCATCCCCCCCCAGCATGACCGTGTTTGTCATACGAGGCATGGGTTTGTGGGCATAGCTTTGCCTGCGGCCGTTGCCGGTGGGCAAAACCCCCATCAGGCGCGCGTTCTGGCGGTCCTGCATATAGCCGGTCAGCACGCCGTCCTCGATCAGCACGGTGCGCGAACTGGGCGTGCCTTCGTCGTCCACGGTGATCGAGCCGCGCCGGTCCGGGATTGTGCCATCGTCGACAACAGTCACGCCTTTCGAGGCAATCTGCTGGCCCATCAACCCGGCAAAGGCCGAGCTGCCTTTGCGGTTAAAATCGCCCTCAAGCCCGTGACCGATGGCTTCGTGCAGCAAGATACCGGGCCAGCCCGGGCCCAGGGCCACCTCCATCACGCCTGCGGGGGCAGGAACGGCGTCCAGGTTGACCAGGGCTATCCGCAAGGCCTCACGCGCTTTGTCCTGCCAATCGGCAGGGTCTATCAGCCCGTCCAGGCCGATGCGCCCGCCGCCGCCCGCCGACCCGCTTTCCCGGCGTCCGTTCTGTTCGACGATCAGCGACACGTTCAATCGTGTCATCGGCCGCACGTCGCGCACAAGCACGCCGTCGGGGCGCAGGATCTCAACCTCCTGGACCGTTGCGGCGATGGTGGCGCTGACCTGCACGACGCGCGGGTCCAGATCGCGGGAATACGCATCAATCTCGCGCAGCGTTTCGATCTTGACCGGAAAACTGGCCGACTCGATCGGGTCCGCGTCGGTATACAGCCGCAGGTTGGTGGCCTGGGGCGGTTCGGCCAGCGTCCCGCCACCGTCGCCCACGGCCAGCCGCGCCGTTTCCGCGGCGCGCGTCAGCGCCGGGATCGAAACATCGGTTGAATGGGCATACCCGGCGACATCGCCCTTGACCGCGCGCAGGCCGAACCCTTCGGATGCGTCATACGATGCGGTGCGCAAACGCCCGTCATCAAAGACCAGGGATTCCGACTTTCGGCGTTCCACGAACAGCTCGCCATCCTCGGCGCCAGCCGTCGCCGCGCGCAAAATCGACAGCGCCTCGTCATGCGGAAGAGCGGCCTCAAAGGGGCGAAACGGGGCTTGAGTCATCTTTTGCGGCCTTTCGCGTTTGATCCAGATCAAAAATAGCGTCTGTTTGACGCAAGCATTTTGCTTTATCTACCTCTCGGAATATGGTTTTTAACGCGGCCAAAGACAACGGGAGAGGTGTGATTGATTCACGCCTTTTCGCGAGAGAAGCAAAGATCAAACGATCAGGACAGAAAATGAAGAATGCTTTGATGCTTTCGGGGCTTGTTACAGCCCTCTCCAGCCTCCCCGCCATGGCACAGGAGCTTGAGATTATTGGTAAGCCGGTAGACGGTGGCATGGGGTTCCAGCCCGCCGCCACCAGCCTTGCCGAGGGGATTCAGCGACTGGACAGCATGATTCTGGTGATCATCACCGCGATCTGCATCTTTGTTGCCGGGCTGCTGGTCTACTGCATCG
This sequence comes from Ruegeria sp. ABD4_443, assembly GCF_056160865.1. NCBI lineage: Bacteria > Pseudomonadati > Pseudomonadota > Alphaproteobacteria > Rhodobacterales > Roseobacteraceae > Ruegeria > Ruegeria sp. ABD4_443. The sequence goes on from NZ_JBSWYA010000005.1 coordinate 202,769, forward strand.
TGCGCTACAATCAGCGCGTTCATCCCAACCCCGCCCGGTTCTCGCATTACACTCCGGTCGAGATCGCCTGGACCCTGGGCCCGATTCTTATTCTGGTCTTTATCGGCGCGTTCTCGCTGCCGGTTCTGTTCAAACAGCAAGAGATCCCCGAAGGTGACATCACCATCAAGGTGGTGGGCAACCAGTGGTACTGGACCTATGAATATGTCGACCATGATTTTGCCTTCGACAGCTACCTGCTGGGCCATCCGGCCACCCTGGACGAGGGCGCGCGCCCGGCAGATGCCGATGTGACGCCCTTTGTGCTGGACGATGCGATGCGCGCCAAGCTGGCGGATGCCGGGTACAGCTCGGATGAATGGCTGCTGGCCACCGATACGGCCGTTGTTGTTCCGGTCGGCAAGGTCGTCGTGATGCAGGTCACCGCATCTGACGTGATCCATTCCTGGACCATTCCCGCCTTCGGCGTGAAACAGGATGGCGTGCCGGGCCGTTTGGCCGAACTTTGGTTCGAGGCCGAAAAAGAAGGCATCTATTTCGGCCAGTGCTCGGAACTGTGCGGCAAGGATCACGCCTATATGCCGATCACCGTCAAAGTGGTCAGCCAGGAAGCCTATGATCAATGGCTGCAAGGCGCCATCGACGAATATGCCGGCCTGCCGCAACCCTATCAGGTTGCCGCGAACTGAGCCGATAGCGGCAGGAGAGATCCTGCGCTGACACATCTTGCGGGCTGCGCGAAATTCGCGCGGCTTTTGCCCCAGAAGGACCAGACATGAGCGACGCAAGCATCAACGCCAGCACCGTTTCCGCGCAGCTTCGCGCGGACGAGGCCAGCTTTGGCGATTATTTCGCCCTGCTGAAGCCTCGGGTGATGTCCCTGGTCGTGTTCACGGCGCTGGTCGGCCTGGTGGCGGCACCCGTTCCCGTGCATCCTTTCGTGGGTTTTTGCGCCATCCTGTTCATCGCCATCGGGGGCGGCGCTTCGGGCGCGCTGAACATGTGGTGGGATGCCGATATCGACCGGGTGATGAAGCGGACCAAGGGCCGCCCGATCCCGTCGGGTAAGGTCGAAGAAGGCGAGGCGCTGGCGCTGGGGCTCGCGCTTTCGGGCCTTGCGGTGATCATGCTGGGGCTTGCGACCAACTGGTTCGCGGGCGTGTTTCTGGCCTTCACCATCTTTTTCTACGTCGTTGTCTATACCATGTGGCTAAAGCGGTCGACGCCGCAGAACATCGTCATCGGTGGGGCGGCCGGGGCGTTTCCTCCGGTCATCGGCTGGGTTGCCGCGACCGGGTCGATGACGCTTGAGCCATGGCTGATGTTTGCCCTGACCTTCATGTGGACCCCGCCGCATTTCTGGGCGCTGGCGCTGTTCATGCGCTCGGATTACGACGATGCGGGCGTTCCAATGCTGACGGTGACCCATGGCCGCAAGGCAACGCGGACGCATATCCTGGTCTACACGGCCCTGCTGGCCCTGCTGGCTGTCGGCACTGCGTTTTCGGGCATTGGCGGCCCGGTTTACCTGACGGTCGCGGTGGTTCTGAATGCACTGTTTCTGCGAGGGGCCTGGATCATTTCCCGGCGCACGGAACAAGATGCCGAAGCGGATAATTTCAAGGCCGAGCGCAGCTTTTTCAAACTGTCGCTGCTGTATCTCTTCCTGCATTTCGGTGCGATTCTGGTCGAGGCCCTGCTAAAGCCCTATGGGCTGGGAGGCTGGTCGTGAGTTTGCGCAAAAGCCACGAATTGCACCAGCGCCGGTTCGGCCGAAACCTGGGTGTCGGCTTGGTGCTGGCGGCGTTTATCGCGATCATCTTCGGCCTGACAATCGTCAAGGTGTCCGGCGGCGATTTCGGCGCCCCCGCGCAAGAGGTGCAGGACTGATGGCAGTTTCCGGCCCCCAGAAAACCGTCATGCAACTTGTCGGTGTTGTCGTCCTGATGGGCGGGCTGGCCTGGGCTGCTGTGCCGTTTTACAACTGGTTCTGTCGGGTAACGGGGTTTGGCGGAACAACCGGCGTGGCCCAGCAGGCCCCGGACGATATCCTGGACCGCGTGGTCACCGTGCGGTTTGACGCCTCCAAGGCAAAGGACATGCCGTGGGAGTTCAAGCCGGTCGAACGCGAAATGAAGGTCCGCATCGGTGAAACGGGTCTGGCCTTTTACGAGGCGTTCAATCCCACTGACAAGCCCATTGCGGGGCAGGCGTCGTATAATGTGACGCCCTATTCGGTCGGTGGGTATTTTCAGAAAATCGCCTGTTTCTGCTTTGAGGAACAGGTCTTGCAACCGGGGGAACGGGTCGAAATGCCCGTAACCTTCTTTGTCGACCCCGAAATGGTGGAAGACCCCGAAGCACAGTATGTTCATACGATAACTCTGTCGTATACATTCTATGAAATTGATCTGCCCGAGGGCTATGCCGCCCTGGAAGCGCAGGTCGAAACAAACACGAACTAACGCCTGTAGGTGAGGGACGCTGATGGCACACGCTAAAAACCACGATTACCACATTCTGGCCCCGTCGATCTGGCCTCTCCTTGGCGCCGTTGGCGGCTTTGTGATGCTGTTCGGGGCGGTCCTGTGGATGCACGGAATTACGCCCTTCATGTTCTGGGCCGGGCTGGTGGCCGTGTTGTACACGATGTTTGCCTGGTGGTCCGAAGTTGTCGCCGAAAGCCGTCAGGGGGATCACACTCCGGTCGTGCGCATCGGCCTGCGCTATGGGTTCATCCTGTTCGTCATGTCCGAGGTGATGTTCTTCTTTGCCTGGTTCTGGTCGTTCTTCAAACATCGCATGTACCCGATGTACGACTATGCCGGCACTGAATACATCCAGCCCGATATCCACGCGGTTGACCCGTTCCACCTGCCGCTGATCAACACGCTGGTCCTGTTGCTGTCGGGCTGTGCCATCACCTGGGCGCACCACGCGCTGGTGCACGGCAATGACCGCAAGGCGCTGGTACAGGGTCTGGCCATCGGCATCGCACTGGGTGTTGCGTTCACCTTCCTGCAGGGGTTCGAATATTACGAGCTGCTGGCCCACGAGGGCTGGAAATTCGGCGGCGATCAGTTCTATTCGAACTTCTTCATGGCCACCGGGTTCCACGGCGCGCATGTTCTGATCGGGACGATCTTCCTGTCCGTCTGTCTGATCCGGGCGCTGAAAGGTGACTTTACGCCCGAGAAACACGTCGGTTTCGAAGCCGCCGCCTGGTACTGGCACTTTGTCGACGTTGTCTGGCTGTTCCTGTTCTTCGCCGTATATATCTGGGGCCAGGCCCCGCTGATGTAAGACCGATCAGCTGTCCAATAGCAAAAGCCGCCTTTCGGGGCGGCTTTTTCTCTACCAGGGGCGCCAGATTGCGCCCCATACAATTGCATGGTTGCATTTCGGACCGCGCGCCCCTTAACAAGACGCCGGTTCCCGCAACAAGGTTTGGGTCTGATATGCGCCGCATCCTGTTCCTGCTGATCTTCGGTCTCGCCGGATTGGGCGTGCTGATGTCGCTGGGATTTTGGCAGGTGGATCGCCTGGCCGAAAAAGAAGCCCAGCTTGCAGAGATCGAAAGCCGCATCTCGGCGGCGCCCGTGCCCCTTCCATCCGAGGTGGCGGAGGAGGCCGACAAATACCTGCCGGTGACCGTCGCGGGCGAAATGCTGCCCGGTGAAATTCATGTGCTGGTCTCGGTCAAGCAAGTGGGGCCGGGGTACCGGATCATCCAGGCCCTGCGTGCCGATGACCGCACGATTCTGGTTGACCGAGGCTTTGTGCCGACAACCGCCAAACACACCGATCGCCGGACCGGGCAGATGGAAATCACCGGCAACCTGCACTGGCCGGACGAGGTCGACAGCTATACGCCCGAGGCGGATATCGACGGCAATATCTGGTTTGCGCGCGATGTCCCCGCCCTGGCAGCCGCCCTGAAAACCGAACCCGTCCTGCTGATCGCCCGGTCGCAGACTGACCCGGCGGTTACGCCTCTGCCCGTGGATACGGCGGGCATTCCGAATGATCACCTGCAATATGCAATCACCTGGTTTGGCCTGGCCCTGGTCTGGGCTGCGATGACCGGCTATTTCCTGTGGCGCAATCGCGCCCCGTCTGAGAGTGAAGCGCAATGAAATACATCTCGACCCGTGGGCAGGCGCCCGAACTGACGTTTGAAGAGGCAATGCTGACCGGGCTGGCCCGCGATGGTGGCCTGTACCTGCCTGCCGAAATCCCGGTGATGAGCCATGACGAAATCGCGGCGCTGGCCGGATTGCCTTATGAAGAAATCGCCTTTCGCGTGATGTGGCCCTATGTCAGCGGCTCTTTCGCCGAGGATGAGTTCAGACAGATCATCGCCCGCGCCTATGATGGCTTCGGCCACGACGCCCGCGCGCCTTTGAAACAGCTGAACGAGAACCACTTCCTGCTGGAGCTGTTCCACGGGCCGACGCTGGCCTTCAAGGACTTTGCCATGCAGCTGATCGGTCAGCTGTTCCAGGTGGCCCTGAAACGGCGCGGGGACCGCGTGACCATCGTGGGCGCGACCAGCGGCGACACAGGCTCTGCCGCGATCGAGGCTTTCCGGGGACTAGACGCGGTGGATGTGTTCATCCTGTTCCCGCATGGCCGCGTGTCCGAAGTGCAGCGCCGCCAGATGACGACCCCTGCCGACAGCAACGTGCATGCGCTGGCGGTGGATGGCGATTTTGACGATTGCCAGGCCGCGCTCAAGGATATGTTCAACGATTTCGACTTCCGCGATGGGGTCAAACTGGCCGGTGTGAACTCGATCAATTTCGCGCGTGTCCTTGCGCAGATCGTCTATTACTTCTCGGCCGCCGTCAGCCTTGGTGCGCCGCATCGCAAGGTCAGCTTTACCGTGCCGACCGGAAATTTCGGCGACATCTTCGCGGGCTATCTGGCCAAGCGCATGGGCTTGCCCATCGACCGTCTGGTCGTGGCGACCAACCAGAACGACATTCTGCACCGCTGCCTGTCGGGCGAGGGGTATTTCAAAGGCGACACCATCCCGTCGATCAGCCCGTCGATGGATATTCAGGTCAGCTCGAACTTTGAACGCGCGCTGTATTATGCCTATGGCGAGGATGGCGGTGCAGTCGCGCAGTTGATGGATGAGCTGAAGACCGGCGGCTTCAACGTCAGCCAGGGCGCGATGCAGGCACTGCGCGAAAGCTTTGACTCGGGCCGCGTGTCCGAAGACGAAACCTTGGACACGATCAAGGAAACGCTCGCCCACAGCGCCGAACTGGTCTGCCCGCACAGTGCCGTCGGCATCAAGGTCGCCGAAGACCACCGCGCCGCGGACGTGCCGATGATCACGCTGGCCACCGCGCACCCGGCGAAATTCCCGGCGGCGGTCGAGAAGGCGAGCGGAGAACATCCGCCTCTTCCATCCCGCATGGCTGATCTGTATGAACGTCCGGAACGGGTGACCCGCATTGCCAACGATCTGGGCACCCTTGAGGATCATATCAGAAGGCATATCGCTGAGTGACAGTCAGACAAGACCAGCTGAAGAACGGCTTTCGTATCGTCAGTGAACATATGCCGGGGCTGCAATCTGCGGCCATCGGTATCTGGGTGACCGCCGGCGGGCGGCATGAACGGATCGAGCAGAACGGCATCGCGCATTTCCTTGAACATATGGCGTTCAAGGGAACCGAGCGGCGCTCGGCGCTGCAAATCGCCGAGGCGATCGAGGATGTGGGCGGGTATATCAACGCCTATACCTCGCGCGAGGTGACGGCTTATTACGCGCGCGTTCTCAAGGATGACGTGGCGCTGGCGATGGACGTGATCGGCGACATCGTCCTGAACCCCATTTTCGACCCGCGCGAGATCGAGGTCGAGCGCGGCGTGATCCTGCAGGAAATCGGTCAGGCCTATGACACGCCCGACGACGTCATCTTTGACTGGTTGCAGGAACAAAGCTATCACGACCAGCCTTTGGGCCGGACCATTCTGGGCCCGTCCGAGCGCGTCAGCGCGTTCTCGCGCGAGGATCTGTCGGGTTTCGTGGCCGAGCATTACGGCCCCGAACAGATGATCCTGTCTGCGGCGGGTGCCGTGGATCACGATGCGCTGTTGAAGATGGCCGAAGAGATGTTTGGCCACCTGCAGCCGCGCAAGGGTCTGATCCCCGAAGCCGCCCGGTTCACAGGCGGCGAGGCCCGACAAGAGAAAGATCTGGAGCAGGCCCATTTTGCTCTGGCTCTCGAAAGCCCCGGCTATCGGGATGACGCGATCTATACCGCGCAAATCTATTCGACCGCGCTGGGCGGCGGCATGTCTTCGCGCCTGTTTCAGGAAGTGCGCGAGACGCGCGGGCTCTGCTATACGATCTTTGCGCAGACCGGCGCCTATGCGGATACCGGGACAACCACGATCTATGCCGGAACCTCGGCCGATCAGGTCGCGGAACTTGCCGCCATCACCATCGATGAAATGAAGCGTGCGGCTGAAGATATGACGCCCGAAGAGGTGGCCCGCGCGCGTGCCCAGATGAAAGCCGGGATGCTGATGGGGCTGGAAAGCCCGTCGAACCGGGCCGAACGCCTGGCGCGGCTGGTGCAGATCTGGGGCCGGGTGCCCTCGCTTGAGGATACGGTGGCCAAGATTGATGCGGTCAGCACCCAAGACGTTCGCAGCTTTGCCGAGACCATGGCGGTACAGGCCCCGGCCGCGCTGGCGCTTTATGGCCCGGTCTCTGGCGCGCCCACATTGGCGAAACTGCAGGAGAGGCGCGCGGCGTGATGCTTTTGGGCAGACGCAAGCTGAAACTTGAGACCGAGCGCCTGAGCCTGCGCCCGCCCGTACATTCCGACTTCAACGCCTGGGCCGCGCTGCGCAGGGCATCGCGGAACTATCTGACCCCGTGGGAGCCGATCTGGGCGCAGGATCATCTGAGCCGAAAGTCGTTTACCAACCGTGTCTACTGGGCCCAGCGGTCCGTGGCGGGCGGGACCGCGATACCGCTGTTTCTGTTCCGGCGGACGGATGACCTGTTGGTCGGTGCCATAACGCTGGACAATATCCGGCGCGGCCCGGCGCAGGCCGGTACGCTTGGGTATTGGACGGGGCAGGCCTTTTCCCGGCAGGGCTATATGCGCGAGGCCATCGGCGCCGTGGTGCATCACGCCTTTACCCGTCTGGACCTGAGCCGCATCGAGGCCGCTTGCCTGCCCGAAAACGCCGCATCACGCGGGCTGCTGGAAAGTTCGGGGTTCAAATACGAGGGCGTGGCGCAGTCTTACCTGCAGATCAACGGGCGTTGGCGGACGCATGTCCTTTATGCCTCGTTGCGCTCGGACCGGCGCGGCAAGACCGAAGCCGGGTAGCGATCTGGCCCGTTTTTAGGGGGCTCTGCCCCGCCGCGGCAAGCCGCGTCTCCCCCGGGATATTTGCAGCCAGATGAACAAGGGGCATGACTTGGTGGCGCGTTGCGCTACACTGTCCGCATGCGCTGGGTGGTTGCGGCATTGATGGTGGTTTCGGGTGGCGCTGCTGCGCAAGAGCGGCGGGCCAGCCATTGTGTCGCCATCGCCGAAGCCGCGCCGGGTATCGAATATCTGCACAAGGCGGCCTGGCAGGACCCTGTTCCGGAGTATTCCGTGCGCATCAGTTATGTCGCGCATGCCTCGTTTCTGATTCAGACCCATGGCGGGTTGAATGTGGTCACGGATTACACCGGGTTTATCGGTGCTGCGGACCTGATTCCGGATGTGGTGACGATGAACCATGCGCATTCGACGCATTGGACAGCGCATCCCGATCCCGCGATCCCGCATGTTTTGCCGGGCTGGGGGGAATTCGGCCAGGGGGTCGAGCATCATCTGGACCTGGGCGAAATGCTGATCCGGAATGTCCCGACCGATATCCGTTCGGCCTATGGCGGTGTCGAGGAGCGGGGCAACTCGATTTTCGTGTTCGAGGTCGAAGGGTTGTGTATCGGCCATCTTGGGCATCTGCACCATGTTCCCTCGGACGCGCAGTTTGCGGCGCTTGGGCGGCTGGACGTGGTGATGGCGGCCGTGGACGGCGGGACGACGATGCCCCTGCCGGACATGATCGCCGTGCTGCGGCGGCTGAAAAGCTCGGTCATCATTCCCATGCACTGGTTTTCAGGGTATTCGCTGGATCGTTTCCTGGTTGGCATCCGGGATGATTTTCCAGTGGTTCGCAATGGGGGGTCGGAATTGGAGGTGTCGTTGCGCAGCCTGCCGTCGCGTCCGACGGTTTATGTGCTTGAGCCGCAATACCTGATCGAGCAGGAATAGGGCGCACTGGCAGGGCGCCGCTTGGGCAAGGACTAGACCATGACATTGAATTCCGCCGACGAAAGCCTGGCCCAACGCATTCGGGCCCAGTTGGGCGACGCGCTGCTGCGCCCGGTCGCGCCGCGATACCTGGAAGAACCGCGTGGGCGGTTCCTGGGGCGCGCGGGCTTGCTTGCGCTGCCCCGTTCCGCAGAGCAGGTCGCCGGGTTGGTGCGGCTTGCGGTGGCTGCGCGGGTGCCGGTTGTCCCCTATGGCGGGGGCACGGGGCTGGTTGCGGGGCAGGTCATGCCGACCGGCCCGGCGCCGCTGGTGATCTCGCTTGAGCGGATGACGGCCATCCGAACAGTTCTGCCGGCTGAAGACGTTCTGGTCGCAGAAGCAGGCGCGATTTTGTCGAACGTGCAGGACGCAGCGGATGCGGCGGGTCGCCTGTTCCCGCTGTCGCTGGCGGCGGAAGGGTCCTGCAGGATTGGGGGCAACCTGTCCACCAATGCCGGTGGCGTCAATGTCCTGCGCTATGGCAACGCGCGCGATTTGTGTCTGGGGTTGGAGGCGGTTCTGCCGACAGGCGAGATCTGGCACGGGCTGTCCCGGCTGCGCAAGGACAACACAGGCTATGACCTGCGAAACCTGCTGATCGGTGCCGAAGGAACGCTTGGGGTTATCACCGCCGCTGCGCTGAAACTGTTTCCCAGACCGGCGGGCGTTGCGACGGCAATGTTCCAGGTCGGCTCGGTCCAGGATGCGATTGACCTGTTGGCCCTGGCGCGCGACCAGGTGGGCAACGATGTCAGCGCCTTTGAACTGATCCACCGGCAGGGGTTCGATTTCCTGGCCGAAACCCTGCCGGAATTGCGCCGACCCTTTGTCGTGGCGCCTGAGTGGTGCGTATTGGTCGAGCTTGGCCTGTCGGCGGGTCGGGACCCGGTCGCGGCGCTGGAGGAATTGTTTCAGGCCGCCGCACCAAGGGGTTTGGTCAGTGACGGCGTGATTGCGCAAAACAACGCACAGCGCGCCGAACTATGGGCCGTGCGCGAGCGTATTCCCGAGGCAAACCGCCTGATCGGGTCAATCTCAAGCCACGATATTTCGGTTCCGATCTCGGCAATCCCCGATTTCGTTCGGCGCGGGGCAGAGGTTATCGGCACGCTTGGGGCCTTTCGCATCAACTGTTTTGGCCATCTGGGTGATGGGAACCTGCATTACAACATCTTTCCGCCCCGCGGCCGGGACCGGAGCGACTTTGACGGGGACCGCGACGGGATCAAACGCGCCGTTCATGACCTTGTACGGGAATTCGACGGGTCAATCTCGGCCGAGCACGGGATTGGCCGGCTGAAAACCGGCGACCTGATACGATATGGTGATCCGGCCAAGCTGATGGCCATGCGGGCAATCAAGGCGGCGCTGGACCCGAGCGGGATCATGAACCCGGGCGCTGTTCTTGCGTCCGAGGCACAGGACTGACCCGCGCACCGGACTGTTGTTCAGGCGTGGCGGGCGTTTGTGCCGGTCACAGCCCTTCGAACGCGCACAGGACTTGCACATCCATGCCAAGGTCTTCCAGGACCTTGCGCCCCCCCAGGTCGGGCAGGTCGATGATGAATGAGCAGGACACGATCTCGCCCCCCAGACGTTCGATCAGCTTGATCCCGGCCGCCGCTGTGCCGCCGGTTGCCAGCAGGTCGTCCACGACCAGGATCTTTTCGCCGGGTTGAATGGCGTCGTCGTGGATTTCGACAATCGCCTCGCCATATTCCAGCTTGTAATCCTGGCTGATGGTGGTGCCGGGCAGCTTGCCCTTTTTGCGGATCGGAACAAATCCAACGCTGAGTTGATGCGCGATTGCGCCGCCCAGGATAAAGCCGCGCGCCTCGAGGCCGACAACCTTGTCGATCCGTTCTCCGGCATAGGGGTGCAGCATCTGGTCGATGGCCATGCGAAACCCGCGCGGGTCGGCGAACAGGGTTGTGACATCCCTGAACATGATGCCTTCGTGGGGAAAGTCGACAATTGTGCGGATATAGTCCTTGACTGACCTGCTTTTGGACATGCGCCAACCCTTTTGCGTCAAAACACGCGGGTATTTGGCCCATCGCGGTCAGTCATGCAAGGACAGTTTCCCGAATGGGGTCAACTGCGGTGCTTGGAGATCACATTGGGAAGACCATAGTACCGGTACAGCGCAACAGGCAGCCAAGACAGGTGCGGCTTTCGCCAGTTGCGTTGATCTTGCAAAAGAAATGCCTGTGCTACATTGAGATTCATTGCCAAACTCCAATTTTTATTGTTAGGTGCCCAATATCTACAACCTCTATGCTATGTATATACAATGCATCGCGAATAGAATCAAGTAGCAGATAGGGTTTAGGCGCGTGGCGAAAAAAGACGGCAAGGGTTCCACCAAGAAAAACAGCCAGTTGGTCTTGCGTCTGGACAAGGATGAACGCGATGCGTTTGTCGAACTGTGCAAGGAACTGGACACATCGGCCGCGCGTGAAATCCGGCGCTTTATCCGTCAGTTCATGAAAGAAAACGCCGACAGCTGATGCGCTGATCGTGCTGGCGCGGCGCGATCAGGCCGGGCGGCGCAGGATCGCGGTTGCAATGCCCATTCCAACCAGCGTCACTCCACCGCATCGGGTCAGCGCCGTAATTACTGCGGGGCGGCCAACCGTCTGACGCAGGCGGTCGGCAAGCACGGCATAGGCCAGCGCGTTCAGCCAGGCCAACCCGACGAAAGTTGCGATGAGAATGGCAAATTGCGGGCCCAACGGGTCGTTTGGGCGCAGGAACTGCGGAACGAAGGCTATGAAAAACGCGATGGATTTCGGGTTCAGGGCCGTCACGGCTGCGGCGTGGCCGAAAACGCTGCGGGCGGTGACGCTGCCGCCGGTTGCGACGGTATCAAGACCGCCTGACGGTGCGCTGCGCAGCAGCTTGATCCCCAGCCATACCAAGTAAGCCGCGCCAACCCATTTGAGAACGGAAAAGACCGTGGCCGACGCCAGGACCAGCGCCCCCAGACCCAAAAGCGATGCGGTCATCGCGATCAGGTCCCCCAGCGCGACCCCGGACGCGGACGCAACCGCAACGCTGCGGCCTTTTGAAAGCGCATAGCTCAGCACCAAAAGAACGGTCGGCCCGGGGATAAGCAGCAATGCGGTGGATGCCGCAACAAAGGCCAGCCAAAGGTTCAGTTCCATCGCGCGCTCTCCTGTCACTTTGCCGCAGCAAGCCCCGGTTTGATGCCCCGGTCAAGCCGTTTTCGACGTGTTCAGAGGATACGCCCCGCCACCGCATCAAGCTTGGCCAAAAGGGCCGGATCGCGTTTTTCGGGTGCGGTCAGGATGGCGTATTCCAGCGCGCGGTCGCAGCCATGCGGGCAGGGCGCGCGGTCCGTGCCCAACAAGGCGGGCAGACCCTTGACCAGCGCCCGGCCTTTTTCCGCGTTGCCCGTCAGCGTGGCGATGATGGCGGTTACATCAACCTCTCCGTGATCTGGGTGCCAGCTGTCGTAATCGGTGACCATGGCAATCGAGGCATAGCAAAGCTCGGCCTCGCGGGCCAGTTTCGCCTCGGGCATGTTGGTCATGCCGATCACGTCACAGCCCCATTGCTCGCGATACATCCTGGATTCCGCCAGCGAAGAAAACTGCGGCCCCTCCATCGCCAGATAGGTGCCGCCGCGATGGATGGTGATGCCTGCGGCCTTGCCTGCGGTTTCACAGGCGTCCGACAGGCGCGGGCAGGTGGGGTGGGCGACGCTGACATGCGCCACGCATCCGGTTCCGAAAAAGCTTTTTTCGCGGGCGAATGTCCGGTCGATGAACTGATCGACGATTACGAAGTCACCCGGCGCCATCTGTTCGCGGAACGATCCGCAGGCCGAAACCGAGATCACATCCGTCACGCCCAGACGTTTCAGCGCGTCTATGTTGGCGCGATAGGGGACCTCGGTCGGCGAATGCACATGGCCGCGCCCGTGACGCGGCAGAAACGCCATTTCAACGCCGTCCAGCGATCCGGTCAGAACCTGGTCCGAGGGCGCCCCCCATGGCGTGTCCACCGAAACCCATTGCGCATTTTCCAGACCGTCAATGTCATAAATGCCCGATCCTCCGATAACGGCGATTTTTGTTTGGGTCACGGCGGCTCTCCGGTGATTGTTCCTGTTGTCCGATTTCTGCGGGCCACGGGGATATTTGACAAGTGGGTTCAACGGTTTGTGTGTCGATCCTTTGCCCTGTGGCCATAAGCTATGCGTCTGGCGCATATCTGGTTCCCGGTTAGCGCTGTACCCAGCGGGCGGTTTGACCGTTAAAAGGCCCCTTTCGCGCGAACATATCAGACCGACAGGACGTCCAATGCCCCGAGCCTTGCTGGCAAGCTTTGCCAAACGCCTAGCCATACCCGATCTGCGCTGGATGCCGGACGAGGGGCTGACCGCCTCGCGTTTGCGGATCGAGCTGCTGTCGGGCCTGACCGTCGCCCTGGCCCTGGTGCCCGAAGCCGTGGCCTTTGCCTTTGTGGCCGGGGTGCATCCGCTGGTCGGGCTATACGCTGCGTTCCTGGTCGGTCTGATCACGGCGCTTATCGGCGGACGTCCGGGCATGATTTCGGGCGCAACGGGCGCTTTGGCCGTGGTCATGGTGGCGCTGGTGGCGCAACACGGGGTCGAGTACCTGTTTGCGACGGTGGTCCTGATGGGGATCATGCAGATCATTGCCGGTGCGATGCACTGGGGCCGGTTCATCCGTCTTGTGCCGCATCCGGTGATGCTGGGCTTTGTGAACGGTCTGGCGATCGTGATCTTTCTGGCCCAGATGGGCCAGTTCAAGGTGCCCGGCACCATGGAAAACACCGGCCACGGCATGAGCGGGGGCGAATGGCTTTCGGGCATGCAGCTTTATACCATGCTGGGCCTCGTGGCGCTGACCATGGCGGTGATCTGGGTCATGCCGCGCATCACCCGCATCATCCCCGCGCCTCTGGCCGGGATCGTCGTCGTCGCCGCGCTGGTCATCGGTATCGGGCTGGACGTGCCGCGGGTCGGCGATCTGGCCTCGATCGAGGGCGGCCTGCCCATGTTCCACATTCCGATGGTGCCGCTGAACTGGGAAACCTTCGAGATCATCCTGCCCTATGCGCTGATCCTTGCGGCCATCGGCCTGATCGAATCCCTGCTGACCCTGAACCTTGTGGGTGAGATCACCGGCAAACGCGGCGGCGCCTCGCAGGAATGCATCGCGCAAGGCACCGCCAACGTGGTCACCGGGTTCTTTGGCGGCATGGGCGGTTGTGCGATGATCGGCCAGTCGATGATCAACGTGAAATCCGGCGGCCGTACCCGCATCGCGGGCATCGCGGCGGCGCTGTTTCTGCTGCTCTTCATCCTTGTGGGCTCACCCCTGATTGAACAGATCCCGCTGGCCGCGCTTGTGGGCGTGATGTTCATGGTGGTGATCGGCACCTTTGCCTGGAACTCGCTGAACATCCTGCGCAAGGTCCCCATGACCGACGCATTCGTCATCGTGCTGGTAACGGTCGTGACCGTGATGGAAGACCTGGCTGTGGCGGTTGTCGTGGGCGTGATCGTCTCGGCGCTGGCCTATGCCTGGAACAACGCCAAACGCATCCACGCAATCACGCGCGATTCAGAAACCGAAGAAGGCGCCAAGGTCTACGAGGTCAAAGGCCCGCTGTTCTTTGGCTCATCCGAAGGTTTCGTGGAACTGTTCGATGTTGCAAACGATCCGCAGACCGTGATCGTCGATTTCGCCGACAGCCGCGTCGTCGACCAATCCGCCCTTCAGGCCATCGAGAACATTGCCGGGAAATACGAGGCCGCAGGCAAGCGCGTCATGCTACGCCACCTCAGCCGCGATTGTCACAAGCTGCTGACCAAAGCAGGTCACCTGATGGTCGACAGTGACGACGACCCCGATTACGCGCTGGCGGTGGATTATTCGGTCCGTACCGGAATTCTGGGCGGGCACTGAACGGAAAAAGGCGGCCAGACAGGCCGCCTTTTATTTTGGCGCAACGCGTTCCAGCGCCGCGATATCCCCAGAAACCAGGGCCTGTTCGGCTGTTGCGATCACCTCGGCGGGCCAATCCCACCAGCGCAGCGCCAGCAGCCTGTCGATTATGTCCTGGTCGAACCTGTATCGCCGCAGCTCGGCCGGGTTGCCGGTGACGATGGCATAGGGCGGAACGGTGCCGCGCACCACCGCGCCCGCGCCGATGATCGCGCCGGTCCCGATCCGCGTGCCGGGCAGGATCATGGCGCCATATCCGATCCAGACATCATGTCCGATATGGGTGTCCCTTGTGTCGGGTTGAAACCCGGACATGTTGTCCGGATCGAACACCGCAAACGGAAAACAGGTCAGCCCGTCCATCGCGTGGTTGGCCGAAGACGTAATGAACCGTACCCCATGCGCGATCTGGCAGAACTTTCCCAGCACAAGCTTTTCGCGCGAAAACGGAAACAGATAGGGGGCCAGCCGCGCGGCCCAGTCCTGGGGCGGGTCAAAATCCGAGGCATAGCTGAACGCCCCGACCTCAAAGCGCGGGTGATCGACAGCCTCGGACAGAAAAACGGTGCCCTGATGGGCCGTCCCGTCCGGCAAGGTGATCGGATAGCGGCAACTGGGATCGGGCAGCGGCATCAGTCATCGGGCCTTGTAAGGCTGAACAACTCGGACACCACCGCGTAGTCGCGGTATCCCAGGCGGGCCAGCGGCCTGAACGAGGTGACGTCGAACTTGCCGTCCCTGATGTGATCGTCGTTCAGATGCACGCCCGTCACCTCGCCAAAGACAACGCGATTGGCGTCGCCGGGCAGGGTCACGATCTGCGTCAGCTTGCATTCCAGCGCCGCCGGGGCCCCCGCGACACGGGCACAGTCGATGGTTTCACAGTCAATCGCCGTCAATCCGGCATGCTCGAACTCGTCAACATGCTTGTCCAGCCCGGCGGAACTGGCATTCATCGCGTCGCGATGGTCATGGGCCACCACATTGACGCAGAACACCCCGGTTGCCTCGATATTGGCGATGCTGTCCTTGCCGCGGTCCTGATCCTGTTTTGTCCCGGTCGAGGCGAACATGACCTGCGGCGGTGTGTAGGCTACGCCGTTGAAGAACGAATAGGGCGCCAGGTTGTTGACCCCATGCGCATCCCGCGATGAAATCCAGCCGATCGGGCGGGGGGTAATGATTGCATTGAACGGGTTATGCGGCAATCCATGGCCGTCTTGGGGGCGATAGAACATCTGGTCTCCATGCGTTTGCCCAAGGCGTAGCGAAGTGCTAGGGCGATTGCCAGCGATGAAATGGGGATGCAGGTGCAGCAGTTCACGATCAGGCCCGAGCAGCCGGGCGACTGGTGGGAGGTCGAAGCCCTCTATGACCTGTGCTTTGCACCGGGTCGCGAGGCGCTGTCGTCCTACAGGCTGCGCGACGCGGTCGATCCGCTGCAGGACCTGTCGCTGGTGGCCCGTGATCCGCAGGGCATCCTGGCCGGGGCGATCCGCTTTTGGCCGGTCCATGTGGGCGCGCATGACGCGCTTTTGCTGGGGCCGGTTGCCGTGCACCCGACCCATCAGGGCGAGGGGCTTGGCGGTTTCCTGATCCATGAGGGGGTCGAGGTCGGCAGCGCCATGGGCTGGAGACGGGTTCTGCTGGTCGGCGACGCGCCTTATTATGCGCGGTTCGGGTTCTCTCGGTTGCGGGGCGTGGACATGCCGCCTCCGACCAATCCAGACCGCGTATTGGGCCGCGAACTGGTGCCGGGCGGGTGGGCCGGGGTTTCCGGGCCCGTTGCGCCTTGGCGCCGCTGATCTATTGAAATCGCTCTGAAAGGCACCAATCTTTGTCTTTCAGGAGGGCACGGATGCAGGACGTTGTTCTGATCGACAAGGTCGACCCCGAGGCAGAGCTTGACCGCCTGGCCGATCACTATCGGTCGGCGGGCGGTGCGGGCGTGAAATTGCTCAACCGCCTGGGCGGGTCCGCAGAATCCCTGTTGGATCAATTGCCGGACCCTGTTCGTCACGGCCTGACGGGCGCGACGGAACAGGCGCTGCGGGCCGCGATGGTCGCGGCACAGGGGTCAAGGCGCGCGGTCCCGGATCAGCAGCCCTGGGTCAATACCGCAATTGCAACGGCGATGGGCGCGGCCGGGGGCGCGGGTGGTCTTTCGACGGCGCTTGTGGAACTGCCGGCAACAACCGCGATGCTGCTGCGCGCGATTCAGGGCGTTGCGGCAAGCGAAGGGTTCGACCCCGCGTCCGAGAATGTGAAATTCGATTCAATCCGGGTCCTGTCAGCAGCCGGTCCCATGTCCGAGGATGACGGGGCCGATCTGGGCTTTTATTCGGTGCGCCTGACCTTGACGGGTCCGGCGATGCAGAAACTGATTGCCGCCGTGGCCCCGCGTTTATCCGTTGTCCTGGGGCAGAAACTGGCCGCGCAGTCCCTGCCGGTTCTGGGCGCCCTGGCCGGTGGCGGCACCAATTTCGTCTATTCCCGCTATTACCAGCAGATCGCGCGCGTCCATTTCGGGCTTCGGCGCCTGGCAATCGACGCCGACATCCCGCATCCCGAACTGGTGCAGCGTCTTTCGCATCGCATGGCCGTCTGACCGGTCACCACCCAATTCCTGGTGAAAATTTTGCCTCAGCCACATCATGTGGTATGTATAGGGGCGGGCGGCGAAGCAGATCAACAAAGAATGGCCCGCAGCCAGGGGCGGAAATGCGCCCGAACGATGGGGCAGGGCAATGGGCATAAGGGCGACGCAGGAAACGACCTATAAGGGAACGCGCTGCAGCGTTGCACAGCAAGCCGCGGCATTGTGTTACCGGACCGAACGCGGCAAGACCGAGGTCTTGTTGATCACCACACGCGGGTCCGGCCGCTGGATCATCCCGAAAGGCTGGCCCATCGCGGGGCTGACCTCGGCGCAATCGGCAGCGCAAGAGGCCTGGGAAGAGGCCGGGGTCAAAGGCGCTTGTGCGCCGGACTGTCTGGGGCAGTTCACCTATTTCAAGCACGAATCGGGGATGCAGCCCTTGCTGTGCCTGGTTGATGTGTTTCCGCTGAGGGTCCAGACCATTCATGCCGAATACCCCGAATGCGTCGCCCGAAAACGCAGATGGTTTGCGCCTAAAAAGGCGTCTTTGCGGGTTTCTGATCCCGAACTTTCCTCAGTTTTGCGGAATTTCGGGTCCCTGCGTCACTGACCACGGGTTGAGGGGCTTGCCAATGGCCTGTTGGTCAGTATCTATTCAGCAGCGACTTTTTTAGGCGAAACATGATTCAGTACGCTCTTAAATGCAGTAACGGCCACAGTTTCGACAGCTGGTTTCAATCTGCGGCAGCCTTTGACAAACTGTCCGCCGCCGGCATGGTGACATGCGCGGTCTGCGGGTGCGGCGATGTCGAAAAGGCGATCATGACACCGCGGGTGCGGTCGGCGCGCCGATCCGACGACGTGGATGCCCCCGAACAGCCGAAAACCGAAGCCGGTGGTGACATCAGCGTCGCCACGCCATCGCCCGATGTCGCCAAGGTGTTGACCGAACTGCGCCGCCGGGTCGAAGAGAATTCCGATTACGTCGGAAAGAATTTTGCGGATGAAGCGCGCAGGATTCACCTGGGCGACGCGCCCGAACGTGCGATCTATGGCGAGGCAAAGCCGGATGAGGCCAAGGCGCTGATCGAGGATGGCATCCCCGTTGCGCCGCTGCCGTTTGTTCCCAGCCGCAAGACCAACTGACCGGCCGCAGGGCGCTGGCCGTGGCCGGTGCAACGCGGGCTGTGTCCGGCCCGCGTCGGGTTTTCTGCGGCTTTATTGCGGGTTTAGCGCGGCTTTGGGAATCTCGTAGACCTCGCCGGGTTCGATGAAGATGATCAGGATGTCGTGGCGTGTTTCATAGGTCAGTTTCGAGGCCGAACTGCTGGATGTCGGAACACCGTCCGTAAAATAGATATTCCTGACATCGCCCGTGTTCAGCAACACGGCCAGCGTGACCGACCCGTCATCCTTGCGGCGCAGCTCGGCCTTGCAGTTTTCCAGCGGTTGCCCGGCAATGGCCGCACAGGGAACCGTTCCCAGGGCGTTTTTGCCGTCGGTCCCGGACAGGGTGGCAACCTGGGCCAGCGCCGGGGTGGACAGAAGGCTGAGGGCTAAGACGTAACGGAGCATGGCAATCCTTTTGGCGGCAATGGTTTTGTGCACGCTGACACTGCGGGGCTGCGTTGTAAACCCGCCCCTGTCGGGGCCGCGATGATCTTTGCAGCCTTGCCCTCTGGCCCCCCCTCGCATATGAGGCACCCAACCGGAATTCCAAGGCGCGGAGACACTTGCCCCCATGCCCGTACTCGTGATGAAATTCGGCGGAACATCCGTCGCAAACCTGGACCGCATCCGCCGTGTTGCCAAGCGCATCGGTGTCGAGGTGGCAAAAGGCTATGACGTGATCGTCATCGTTTCCGCCATGTCCGGCAAGACCAATGAACTGGTTGGCTGGGTCGACGAAATCTCGCCTCTGTATGACGCCCGCGAATATGATGCGGTCGTGTCGTCGGGGGAAAACGTCACCGCCGGGCTGATGGCGCTGACCCTGCAGGAAATGGATATCCCGGCGCGCAGCTGGCAGGGCTGGCAGGTGCCGCTGATTACCAATGGCGCGCATTCGGCGGCCCGGATCGAAGAGATCCCGCCCGAGAACATCACCCAGAAATTCGATGAGGGAATGCGCGTGGCCGTTGTTGCGGGGTTTCAGGGCATCAGCCCCGAAGGCCGCATCACCACGCTGGGCCGGGGCGGTTCGGACACCACTGCCGTGGCCTTTGCTGCCGCCTTTGGCGCCGAGCGGTGCGATATCTATACCGATGTGGACGGCGTCTATACCACCGACCCGCGCATCTGTGAAAAGGCGCGCAAGCTGGACCGCATCTCGTTCGAGGAAATGCTCGAACTGGCCTCGCTTGGGGCCAAGGTGCTGCAGACCCGCTCGGTCGAACTGGCGATGCGCTACAAGGTGAAACTGCGCGTTCTCTCAAGCTTTGAAGAACAATCCGACGAGGCCGGTACGCTGGTCTGCGATGAGGAGGATATCATGGAATCCAATGTTGTGGCCGGTGTGGCCTATTCCCGCGACGAAGCCAAGATGACCGTCGTTTCCGTGGCCGACCGCCCCGGTATCGCCTCGATCATCTTTACCGCGCTCAGCGACGAGGGTGTGAATGTCGACATGATCGTCCAGAACATCTCGGACGAAGGGCGCACCGACATGACGTTCTCTTGCCCCACAAACCAGGTTGCACGGGCCGAACAGGCGCTGCTGGCGATCAAGGAAAAGGGCGAGCTGAACTATGCCGAACTGGTGGCCGACGAAGATGTCTGCAAGGTTTCGGTCGTCGGCATCGGGATGCGCTCGCAATCAGGTGTTGCGGCAAAGATGTTCAAGGTGCTTTCGGACGAAGGGATCAACATCAAGGTGATCACAACCTCCGAGATCAAAATTTCGGTCCTGATGGACAGGAAATACATGGAACTTGCGGTTCAGGCACTGCATGATGCATTTGAACTGGACAAGGCGGCCTGAGCATTTCGGCCAAGGGGCGCCTGACACCTTAACCTGGTTGGGCCATGGCGGACGGCACCGAAACAGAATCCCGCAAGCTGCTTGGGCGGTTGCGCGAAGAGATGGCGAGCGAAGCCGCCGGTCAGGAACGCCTTGACCGGATCACGCACCTGATTGCCGACAGCATCCGGTGCGAGGTGTGCTCGATCTATCTGTTCCGGGACGAAGAAACGCTGGAACTTTGCGCGACAGAGGGCCTGTCGCCTGAATCCGTTCACAAAACCCGTATGCGCATGGGCGAAGGGCTGGTGGGCCGTGTCGCCAAAACCGGCGAGGTTGTAAACGCCGCCGATGCCCCCTCGGCCAAAGGGTTCCGTTACATGCCCGAAACGGGCGAGGAACGCTTTTCCTCGTTCCTGGGTGTGCCGGTGCAAAGGCTGGGCGAAAAACTGGGTGTTCTGGTCGTCCAGTCCCGCGAGGCGCGCGAATTCTCGGCGGACGAGGTCTATGCGCTGGAAGTGGTCGCGATGGTTCTGGCCGAGATGGCGGAACTGGGCGCGTTTGTCGGCGAAGGCGCGGCATTATCGCCGCTGCACCAGCAATCGGTCCTTTTGCGGGGCGGGCAGGCGCAGGAAGGCTCCGCCGAAGGGCATGTCTGGCTGCACGAGCCGCGCGTCGTCGTGACGAACCCCATCGCCGAAGACCCCCATCGCGAACTCCAGCGCCTGACCGAGGCGGTCGAAGAGCTGCGGGTCGGTGTCGACAAGATGCTGGAAATATCCAAGGACGGGGATAACGAACAACTCCAGGTCCTAGAAGCCTATCGCATGTTTGCCAATTCCAAGGGCTGGATGCGGCGCATGGAAGAAGACATCTCTCGCGGTCTCAGCGCCGAAGCGGCGGTCGAGAAAGAGCAATCGCAGGCGCGTGCCCGAATGGGGCAGGTGACGGACAGCTATCTGCGCGAACGTCTGGCCGATCTGGATGACCTCAGCAACAGATTGCTGCGCATTCTGACGGGGCAGGGCAATAACGGCGAAGCCGATCTGCCGCCTGATCCGATCTTGATTGCCCGCAATATCGGGCCGGGTGATCTTTTGGAATATGGCAGGTCGCTCAAGGGGATCGTGCTCGAGGAAGGGTCCGTCGGCAGCCATGCCACCATCGTGGCCCGCGCCCTGGCTATTCCGCTGGTCGTCCATGTGGGCCGCATCACCACCGAGGCGCTGAACGGCGACCACATCCTGGTCGACGGGGATCAGGGGATCGTGCATCTGCGCCCGGAAGACCAGGTTGTCAGCGCCTTCCGCGACAAGATCGCCATGCAGGCCAAGGCGCAGGAACGCTACGCGTCGATCCGCGAAACGCCGACCGTCACGCAGGATGGCGCCCGGATCAACTTGGTGATGAATGCCGGGCTGATGGCCGACCTGCCGTCACTGGGTCATTCCGGTGCCGAAGGCGTCGGCCTGTTTCGGACCGAATTGCAGTTCCTGGTTCGCAATCAGATGCCCAAGCGGTCTGAACTGGTGACACAGTACCAGCGGGTTCTGGACGCCGCCCAGGGAAAGCGCGTGGTATTCCGGACGCTGGATATCGGGTCAGACAAGGTGCTGCCCTATATGAAGCACATCGCCGAGCCGAACCCGGCCCTGGGCTGGCGCGCCATTCGCGTCGGTCTGGACAAGCGGGGCGTGATGCGCATGCAGCTTCAGGCGCTGATCCGCGCCGCAAATGGCCGCCCGTTAAGCCTTATGTTCCCGTTCGTGGCGCAGGCGGATGAATACCGCGACGCCCGCTGGGAGGTGAACAAAACCATCGAGCGGGAAAAACGGCTGGGCCATGCGCTGCCCGAAACGCTTGAGGTCGGCGCGATGCTGGAAACGCCGTCGCTTGCCTTTTCGCCGCAAAAGTTCTTTGACGAGGTCGATTTCATTTCGATCGGCGGCAATGACCTGAAACAGTTTTTCTTTGCCGCCGACCGGGAAAACGAACTGGTGCGCCGCCGCTACGATACGTTGAATGTCAGCTTTCTCAGCCTGATCGAGCGGATCGTCGAGCGATGCGGCATCTCGGATACTCCGGTCAGTTTCTGCGGCGAAGATGCCGGCCGCCCGGTCGAGGCCCTGTGCTTGGCGGCAATGGGAATTCGTACCTTGTCGATGCGCCCCGCGTCGATCGGGCCGGTCAAGAGCTTGCTTTTGCGTTCAAATCTGCAGGACGTCCGCAAGATCATCGCCGATGCGCGTCACCGGGGCGAACAATCGGTCCGGCCTGCGGTTATGGATTGGCTGAACAATCAGACCTGATCGGCCGGGCGCACAGGTGGCGGATAACGCAAATCCGTGCTTGATTTTCTGGCCGGTTCTTTTTATTTAGTCGCTAAATGTTAGCGGTAACACCTCCTGTCTGCCGCCTCAATCTGTGCCGGTCGCCCTGCCAGGCTGACCGCAAAGACCACTAAAGGAGCCAGCGAATGGTTTCACGCGTAATTCCGGTTGATCCCTTTGACCTGGTGCTGTTCGGTGCCACCGGGGACTTGGCGCAGCGCAAGATCCTGCCGGGCCTGTACCACCGGTTCGAAGTTGGCCAGATGCCCCAGGATGCCCGTATCATCGGCACGGCGCGCTCTGACATCGACACGGACGGTTTTCGCCAGCAGGTCGGTGACGCGATCCAGAAATTCGCCTCGGATTTTGACAAGGATGTTGTCGACGATTTTCTGAAGCGGGTGGAATATGTGCCGGTTGATGCGCTGGGCGATGCGGGGTGGAAAGACCTCAGCGCCTCGTTGCGCGATGACGTTGTGCGCGCCTTCTATCTTTCGGTCGGTCCGAACTTGTTTCCCGGTATTGCGAAACGGCTTCAGGAACACGGTCTGGCCACGCCAGACAGCCGGATCGTCGTGGAAAAACCCTTTGGCAATGATCTGGCATCGGCAAAAGGCCTGAACGCGGGTCTGCGCGCCTGTTTCGAAGAGCACCAGATTTACCGGATCGACCATTATCTGGGCAAGGAAACGGTCCAGAACCTCATGGCGCTGCGCTTTGCCAACTCGCTGTTTGAGCCGCTGTGGAACGCGACCCATATCGACCACGTTCAGATTACCGTGGCCGAAACCGTCGGGGTCGAGGGGCGCGGCGCCTATTACGATCAGTCCGGCGCCATGCGGGATATGATCCAGAACCACCTGGTTCAGCTTTTGTGCCTGACCGCGATGGAACCGCCATCGAAGTTCTCGCCCAATGCGGTCCGCGATGAAAAGGTCAAGGTGATCGAGGCGCTCGAGCCCGTATCCCAATCGGACATCGCCCGTGGCCAGTACCGGGCCGACAAGGGGGGCGACAGCTATCTGGATCACGTCGGCAACCCTGACAGCGCCACCGAAAGCTTTATTGCGCTCAAGGCGCATATCGGCAATTGGCGTTGGGCGGGTGTGCCATTCTATTTGCGTACGGGCAAACGTCTGCGCGCACGCGAATCCGAGATCGCGGTGTTTTTCCGTGACCCGCCGCACACGATTTTCCCCAATGTCGGCCCCTTGCGCGGCAATGTCCTGGTGATCCGTCTGCAACCGGACGAGGGCATCACCCTGCGCACCACGATCAAGGACCCCGGTCCGGGCGGGTTCCGCCTGTCCGATGTGTCCCTGGACATGAGCTTCGCCGAAGCCCTGGGCGGCGATGCGCGCGCGCAGGACGCCTATGAAAGACTGGTGATGGATGTGATCCGCGGTGATCAGACCCTGTTCATGCGCGGCGACGAGGCCGAGGCGGCCTGGGCTTGGGTCGACCCCATTATCCAGGGCTGGGAAGAGCGCGGAGACCGCCCGTCGCGCTATGATCAGGGAAGTTCAGGTCCCGAAGACGCGTTGATGCTGATGCATCGGGATGGACGCCGCTGGCGTCAGATCGGAGGTTAGACATGGTTCACTCAGTTATTTCCGAAGTCACCCGGCGGATCATCGACCGCAGCGCGGATTTGCGTGGCCCGCATCTTGAACGCATGGAACAGGCCCGCTCCAAGGGGCCCGCCCGCGCGCACCTGTCCTGCAGCGGGCAGGCCCATGCCTATGCCGGGGCCGGGACAGATCAGCAATCCATGGCAACCGGTACGGCCGGGAACCTGGGAATTGTCACCGCTTATAATGACATGCTGTCCGCCCACCAGCCATTCGAGCGGTACCCGGCCCTGATCCGCGACGCGATCCGCGCGGCGGGGGGCACGGCTCAGGTCGCCGGTGGCGTGCCCGCAATGTGCGACGGGGTCACACAGGGCGAGGCGGGGATGGAGCTGTCTCTGTTCTCACGCGATGTGATTGCCCTGGCAACGGGTGTGGCGCTTAGCCATAACACCTACGACGCCGCGGTGTTCCTGGGCGTGTGCGACAAGATCGTGCCCGGTCTGGTGATCGGTGCACAGGCCTTTGGCCACCTGCCAGCCGTCTTTCTGCCTGCCGGTCCCATGACCAGCGGCCTGCCCAACGACGAAAAAGCCAAGGTCCGCCAGCAATTCGCCGCCGGAGAGGTGGGCCGCGACGCCCTGATGAAGGCCGAAATGGCCGCCTATCACGGCCCCGGCACCTGCACGTTCTATGGCACCGCCAATACCAACCAGATGCTGATGGAATTCATGGGCCTGCACCTGCCGGGGTCCAGCTTCGTCAACCCGAACACGCCCCTGCGGGATGCCCTGACCGAGGAAGGCGCCCGCCGCGCCCTGTCGCTCAGTGCGCTGGGCAACCATTACACGCCGGTCTGTCAGATCCTCGATGAACGTGCCTTCGTCAACGGGATTGTCGGCCTGATGGCCACCGGCGGATCGACAAACCTGCTGATCCACCTGATCGCGATGGCCCGCGCAGGCGGTATCGTGCTGGACTGGCAGGATTTTTCCGACATTTCGGGCGTCGTGCCTCTGGTCGCGCGGGTCTATCCAAACGGCCTGGCGGATGTGAACCATTTCCACGCCGCCGGGGGGCTGGGCTTTGCCATCGGCACCCTGCTGGACAACGGCCTGCTGCATCCCGACACGCTGACCGTCGCGGGGCAGGGGCTGCACAACTATACCAAGGAACCCAAGCTCAAAAACGGTGAACTGATCTGGGAGGACGGCGCAGGCCACAGCCTGAACGAAAAGATCGTCCGCCCCGCCAATGACCCGTTCCAACCTACCGGCGGCCTGTCGCGCCTGACCGGCAACCTGGGCACGGGCGTTATGAAGGTCTCAGCCGTCGCGCCCGAACACCAGGTGGTCGAAGCGCCGGTCCGTGTGTTCCACGACCAAGACGACGTCAAAGCCGCCTTCAAGGCCGGAGAGTTCACGGATGACGTCATCGTCGTTGTCCGCTTTCAGGGACCCAAGGCCAACGGCATGCCCGAATTGCACTCTTTGACGCCGATGCTTTCGATACTGCAGGGGCGGGGGCAAAAAGTGGCGCTGGTCACCGATGGCCGGATGTCGGGTGCGTCCGGCAAGGTCCCCGCCGCCATCCATGTCTGCCCCGAGGCGCTGGACGGCGGCCCGATCGCCTATTTGCAGGACGGTGACCTGTTGCGGGTCGATGCGGTGACGGGCGTTCTTGAAATCCTGACCCCAGGCGTATTGGACCGCAACCCGGCAACCGCCGATCTTTCATCCAACCAACATGGCGTCGGGCGTGACCTGTTCGGCGCCTTCCGCAACGCGGTCGGCTCGGCCGACGCCGGTGCAAGTATTTTCGGAGCCTGATACATGTCTGCAAAAACCCAACGTACCCGCGAAATCTGCGCCCTCGCACCCATCGTTCCGGTCCTGGTCGTTGATGACGCCGCACATGCGCGCCCGCTGGCCGAGGCGCTGGTCGCAGGCGGGCTGCCCGCGCTCGAGGTCACCTTGCGGACCCCGGCAGCGCTGGATGTCATTCGCGCGATGGCCGACGTTCCCGGCGGCGTTGTCGGCGCAGGCACTCTGGTTACCCCCGAAGATGTCCGCGCCGCCAAAGAGGCAGGCGCCCAGTTCGGCGTTTCCCCCGGCGCCACCGAAACCCTGATTGCCGCATGCGAGGCCGAAGGCCTGCCGCTTCTGCCCGGCGCGGCCTCGGCCAGCGAAGCGATGCGCCTGCTCGAACTTGGCTATGACATGCTCAAATTCTTCCCCGCCGAGGCCGCAGGCGGCGCTCCGGCGCTCAAGGCGATCGGGGCCCCTCTGGCGCAGATCACGTTCTGCCCGACGGGAGGTGTTTCCCCCGCCAATGCCAAGGATTACCTGTCCTTGCCCAACGTCGTCTGTGCCGGCGGCAGCTGGGTCGCGCCCAAGCCGATGGTCCAGGCTGGCGACTGGGCCGGGATCGAAACCCTGGCACGCGAGGCCGCCAAGCTCATGGATTGACCTCCTGTTTGCTGGCGCTAGTGTGGGCGTCAATTCAGACAGGTTGCCCCCTTCATGACAAACCGCATTTCGCTCGCGCACGGGCGCGAATACCTTGCCATTCCCGGCCCTTCGGTCATCCCCGACGCCGTGTTGCAAGCCATGCACCGCCCGTCGCCCAATATCTATGCGGGCGCATTGGTCGATATGATGCCCGCCCTGACCGATGACCTGCGCCGCGTGGCTGGAACCCGGCACAACCTGGCCATCTACATCGCCAATGGCCACGGCGCATGGGAAGCGGCGCTGTCCAATGTCATTGCGCCGGGTGAAACCGTCCTCGCCCCGGCTTCGGGCCGGTTTACCCACGGGTGGGCGGAAATGGCCCAGGGCATCGGCGCGCAGGTTGATCTGATCGATTTCGGAACCGCCGCGCCCTGGGACATGGACCGCATCGCCCAGGCCCTGCGCCAGGACACAGACCATCGCATCAAGGCGGTTCTCGCGGTTCATGTCGATACGTCCAGCTCGATCCGCAACAATATTCCCGCCTTGCGCGGCCTGCTTGACGACCTGGGCCATCCGGCCCTGTTGATGGCCGACTGCATCGCCTCGCTGGGCTGCGACCGCTTTGAAATGGACAATTGGGGCGTCGATGTCATGGTCGCGGCCTGCCAAAAAGGCCTGATGACCCCGGCCGGTATCTCGTTCGTTTTCTTCAACGAAAAGGCCCAGGCCAAACGCTCGGCAATGCCGCGGGTCTCCTCCTACTGGGACTGGACCCCGCGGGCCGAACCGGACTGGTTCTACCAGTTTTTCGGCGGCACTGCTCCGACGCACCACCTATATGGGCTGCGCGCGGCCCTGGACCTGATCAACCGCGAAGGGCTCGAACATGTCTGGGCCCGCCACGCACATCTGGCCCGCGCCGTCTGGGCCGCCTGCGAGGTTTGGGCCCAGAAGGGCGCGCTCCACCTGAACGTCGCCGACAAAACCCTGCGCAGCCACGCCGTCACGGCGCTTCGCCTGACGGAAGGGCGCGGAACAGCCTTGCGGGATTACACCGAAAGCCAACTTGGGCTGACATTGGGTATCGGCCTGGGTATGGCGGATGAAGATGGCTGTTTCCGCCTGGGGCATATGGGCCACCTCAACGCCCAGATGGTCATGGCCATGCTCGGGGGCGTGGAAACCGCAATGGCGGCGTTGGACATCCCCCGCGGGGCCGGGGCGCTCGAAGCCGCCGCCGCAACACTGGCAAGCCAGTCCTAGACGCATTGGCCAGGGTGATCCCCTTCATCTGGCTGAAAATATCCTCGGGGGTGAATTGGCCAACCGGCCAAGAGGGGGCAGACAGCCCCCTTTTTCCATTCAGCCCCGCGCCTTGGCAAGGGCATGGGGCAGGGCGGATGCGAATGCCTCCAGATCGGCCTCGGTCCCGCAACTGACGCGGATACAGCGGTCTTGCGGGGCCGCAAAAGGCATGCGCACAAAAATACCCTGATCCACCAGCGCCTCCAGAACGGCCTTGGCGAACGATCCGTCCCGCCCGCAATCAATGGCAACGAAATTGGTGGCCGATGGTAACGGCTCCAACCCGTTCGCGCGCGCAATCTGACCGATGCGCTCGCGGGCCCGGGATATCTGCCCGCGGACCGTTTCCAGCCAGTCGCTATCGTCAAGCGCCGCCAGCGCACCGGCCTGCGCCACCCGGTTGACACCAAAATGGTTGCGCACCTTGTTGAAACTCGTGATCAGGCCCGGCGCACCGATGCCAAAGCCTATCCGGGCGCCCGCCATGCCATAGACCTTGGAAAAGGTGCGCATCCGGATCACCCGCGGATCATCCGCATCCACCGGCGCCGCCGTGCCCGCGGGCGCGCATTCCACATAGGCCTCATCCAGAATCAGCACGCATCCGTCCGGCAGATCGGCCAAGGCGGCTGCGATATCGGCGCCGCGATGCCAGCTGCCCATCGGGTTGTCCGGGTTGGCCAGGTAAACCAGCTTGGCGCCCACCTCCGCCGCCTTGGCGAACAGGGCAGTCAGGTCCTCGTGGTCTTGCCGGTATGCAACCTTGTGCAACACGCCCCCAAATCCGGCGACATGGTAATTGAACGTGGGATATGCCCCGTCCGAGGTCACAACCGCATCCCCCGGCCCGACCAGCAGCCGCACCAGATAGCCCAGCAACCCGTCAATCCCTTCGCCGACCACGATGTTTTCGGGGCGCACATTGTGGTGGTCCGCCAAAGCGTGGCGCAGATCATGGTTTTCCGGGTCGCCATACATCCAGCTTGCGCCAGCCGCGCGGGCCATGGCCTCGACCGCGCGGGGCGAGGGGCCAAACACGCTTTCATTCGCGCCCAGCCGGGCCGCAAACGGCGCCCCGCGCTGGCGCTCCTGCGTTTCGGGGCCGACAAAGGGCACGGTTGCAGGCAGCGACAGGGCAAGCGGAGTGTAGCGTGGATCAGTCATGCGCGCAGATAAACGCAAGGTCACGGTCTCGGCAAGCTTGCAGCGCCCGCCATTGCGCCGCACTCTGCATCCGAGCAATGAAAGGAAACCTGCCCCATGCGCATCGCACTCGGTCTTGGCCTTGTCGGGCTGGCCTATCTGCTGTTCAGGCCGGTGCCGGTCGACCCCGTCGCCTATGACCCGCCCGAACCGCCCGGCTTTACCGGCGATTTCGCTGAAAACCGGGCCTTGGACAGCCTCGACCTGATCGCCTTGCCCGACGGCCAGATCGGGCCCGAGGATATTGCGGTTCTGCCCGATGGTTCCGTGCTGACCACCAGCCTGTCCGGATGGCTCTATCGCATAGACGGGGACGAACCGGTCGAAATCGACCGTTTGGGCGGGCGGCCACTGGGGTTGCACGCGGGCCCGGACGGGGCGCTTTATATCGCCGACAGCTTTCGCGGCCTCATGCGCTGGTCGGGTCCCGGAACCCTTGAAACACTGGTGTCAGAGGTCGAAGGTACCCCTTTGGTCTATGCCAACCAACTGGATGTCGGCCAGGACGGAACCGTCTATTTCTCCAATTCCTCGGACCGTTTCGACCCCGAAACAATGGGCGGCACCAAGCCGACCTCGGTTCTGACGATCTGGGAACAATCCGACACCGGCTATGTCGCCCGGCGCACACCGGACGGAATGACCGAGAAAATCGCCGAAGGGTTCGTCTATACAAACGGCGTGGCGCTGTCGCCGGACGAAGATTTCCTGCTGATTGCCGAAACCGGCCGCGCGCGCGTGCACAGGCTGTGGTTGACGGGGCCGCGCGCGGGGCAAACCGAAATCCTGCTGGACAACCTGCCCGGATATCCCGACAACCTCGAGGCGCAGGGCGATGGAACCTATTGGATGGCCTTCGCCAGCCCGCGCGTGCCGTCCGAGGCGCTGATGCCCTATCCGTTCCTGCGAAAGCTGATCTGGCGGTTGGGCCCCATGGTGCGGCCAGCCCCCATTCATCGTGGCATGCTGGTGCAATTTGACGGCGAGGGAACGATCCTGCGAACCCTGCAAGACCCCGATGGGCGGCTGGGCATAACCACTGGCGGCAAACGGGTGGGGGATCAGTTCTATGTCACGACACTGGATTCCGGCTGGTTTGGCCGCATGCCCCTGTCCCGAATGCCCTGACGTCGTTGTGGCCTTGACCGCCCTTTTCCGGGCATAACGGAGCAAATCGATAAGCGGAGGGTCGCATGGCGCGCGTGTCAGTCGAATACAAGGATCACATTGCCCACGTCACGTTGACGCGCGGCGACAAGATGAACGCGCTGGACGACGCCATGGTCAAGGCGATCCTGTCCGCAGGGCAAGAGGTTGCGGCCTCGGATGCGCGGGCCGTCGTCCTGTCGGGCGAAGGCAAGAGCTTTTGCGCCGGGCTGGACATGGCCAGCTTTGCCGGCATGGCCCAGACCGACCCGACTGAATGGCTGATGACCCGCAGCCACGAAGACGCCAACGAGATGCAAGAGCTTGCCCTGATCTGGCGCCGCGTCCCGGTTCCGGTCATCTGCGCCATTCAGGGCGCGGCCTATGGCGGGGGTCTTCAGATCGCGCTGGGCGCGGATATCCGCATCGCGCATCCCGAGGCCAAACTGGCGGTGATGGAGATGAAATGGGGCATCATCCCGGATATGGGCGGCATGGTTCTGCTGCCTGAACTTGTGCGCTCGGATGTTCTGCGCCTGCTGACCTACACGGCCCGTCCCATTGGCGCGGCGCAGGCCGCGGATTGGGGGCTGGTCACCAGGCTGTCCGATGATCCCCTGACCGAGGCGCTTGCGCTGGCCGAGGATATCGCCGGGAAAAGCCCGTCGGCCATCCGGGCCGCCAAACGCCTGATCGACGTGGCGCAAACCCGCGCCCGGGCCGAGGTCCTGATGGCTGAATCTTCGGAACAGGTGGACCTGATCGGCAAACCCGACCA
This sequence comes from Ruegeria sp. ABD4_443, assembly GCF_056160865.1. Lineage (NCBI taxonomy): Bacteria > Pseudomonadati > Pseudomonadota > Alphaproteobacteria > Rhodobacterales > Roseobacteraceae > Ruegeria > Ruegeria sp. ABD4_443. The sequence continues at coordinate 233,460 of NZ_JBSWYA010000005.1, forward strand.
GACAGAGGTCGTGATGGCGCAGATGCAGGGGCGCAAACCCGTGTTCAAATAGCCACCGCGATGCCGCTTTGTATGGTGTTCAGGCCTCAAGCTCAGCAAGAAAGTCCGACAATTCGGACAGGAAGAGTTTAAGCGCCGGGGAACCGTCGACAAAGATGTGGTTATTGCCTGGCAGGGTAACAAACCGGGCATTGGGGATCATTGCCGCCATGCGCCGCCCCTCGGCAATGGGAACGCGGCGGTCGCCCTCGGCATGTAAGACCAGCGTCGGAACCCGGACCTGGCTGGCAAGGTCGGATACGTCGATATCGGCATTCATCGCATTCACCCTTGCGGCCACATCCGGCGACGTGGACACGCGTTGCAACTCGTCAAAACTGTCTTTTTGTGCCTCGGTCGCGTCGGGCATCATGCTTTCCGTGAACAGGTGCCGATAGGCCGGATTGGGTGACCCCCAGCCTTCGCGGATCAAAACGTTCGTAGCCTCCGACAGGGCCGCCTGATCGGGCGCATTCCGCCTGAGCGCGCCACGCAGATAGCCTGCCACCAGGACAAGCCCGGTGACGCGATCAGGATGTTCGGCCGCATAGCGCACGGAAAAGGCGCACCCTTGCGAGATACCGAACAGGCAAAAACGCCCAAGGCCAGCGGCCTGGACCACGCTTTCGATATCGGAAATCATCGCATCGGCAGAAATTGCCTCTGGGTCGCGTTCGGACAACCCGTTTCCGCGCTGATCGAACCGGACCAGCGTGCAGCGTCGTGCGACCTGTTCAAGAAAGGGCCCGCGAAACGGGCTGCTCCATTCATAGTCCAGATGATTGAGCCAGTTGGGCGCCTTGAGAACGGTCGCGCCGGACCCCACCCGCGCCCAGGCCAGCTGGGTCCCGTCCTGTCCAAGACAGAACGACACTTTTTGGACGTGGGAAGGGGCGTAATCATCCCGACCCGATCGGGTGGCGTCCGGTGTCCATTGCCAGGCGCGCACCGGGCGGGTGATATTCTTGATCTTTTGCAATCCCAGATCGGCAAAACACTCGGTCACCCTGTCCTGTGTCATCTGATGCGTGATGTCCGAGATGCACAGACCGCCGGGCTGGGCGATCGCCTCAAGCCGGGCAGCGACGTTCACCCCGTCGCCGAAAATGTCGCCGTCTTCGAACAGGATATCCGCGACATTGATCCCGATCCTGTATTGGATCTGATTGCTGTCCGGCACGTCGCGTTCCTGCTGGTCCATGTTCAGCTGGATGTCGATTGCGCAGCGCACCGCATCCTGTGCAGTGTCGAACCGGACCAGAATACCGTCGCCGGTGGTCTTGACGATCTGCCCGCCCGCTTGCGCGATGCGCGGGTCGAGCAATGTTTTGCGGTACGTCTTGTGTCGGCTCAGAACGCCGGTTTCGTCCTGCTCCATCAGTCGGGAATACCCGGCCATGTCAGCGGCCAGTATGGCTGATAACCTGCGCTCCAGTCATTTTCCTTGTGCGGCGTAAACGACTGGTTTTCAGCGATGATACACGCAAATGGACAGGATTGGCGTCAAAAAGGCCGGGCGAGGTTACTTCAGGAATGCCCGTCGCGCGTCGCGGGCCATGTTATAGCGCATTTCCAGGTCGGCGATCTCTGCCATCGCAGTTTTGCGCGCCTGTGGGTCGGTTAGACAGGCATAGGCTTTGCGCGCTGCATCCAGTTGCTTTTTGATCGTGAATTCTTCGGGCAGCACTCCGGCCTGCGCCATGATCCGGTGCCCGGCGGCAATGGCCGGGTCGCACTGCGCCTCGGACGAACGGTCGGGAAGGGGGCGGCCTTCGCCTTCAAGGCCCTGCATCTGGCCTTGGGCCTGTGCCTTTTTGATCTGGCGCTCTACCAGTTTTCCCAATGGGCCGAACATGGGCGTAGCATATCGCAGGTGGCGACGCAGGGCAAAGCGGTCATCGCACCCGGTTCTTCGACACCAGATAGGCAATCCCGCCTGCCAACAACCCCCAGACTGCGGCACCAAGCCCAAAGACGGTTATGCCGGATGCCGTGATGGCAAATGTCAGGATCGCGGCCTCACGTTCGGCCGGGATTTCCAGCGCGGCGAATGTGGCATTGGCCAGTACCCCGATCAGGGCAACACCGGTCAGGGTTCCCATCAAAAGCGGGTCGGCATGGGCGGCAAAGCCGGTGATGGCCACCGCAAAGATGCCAAAGACGCAATAGAACACGCCGGCCATGACCGCCGACCAATACCGTTTTTTGGGGTCTGGGTGGCTGTCGGGGTTGGAACACATCGCGGCGGTGATGGCGGCCAGGCACGTTGCGGGGGCACCCAGCGGCGCGGACAGCATGCTGGCCACACCGACCGATGCAAACTGTTTTCCCGGCGCGGGCGTGTAGCCGAAGCTGCGCATCACCGCGATGCCGGGGATGTTCTGTGTTGCCATCGTCACGACAAACAGCGGCAGGCCGATCCCCACGGCCGAGGCGAGGGAAAATGTGGGCATGGTCCATATCGGCGCCGCCAGATAGTGTTCGGGCCGCACCGATGCGCCCTCGGCGCTGAACACGACGACCAGCGCGGCGGCAAGGACGGCCGCGGGGACCGCAAGCAGGCGTTGGATGCGACCGGCGATGAACCATGTGAGGATGACAGGCAAGGCTTGCCAGGGGATCTCGGCGGCGGCCTTGAAGGGCAGGATGCACAGCGGCAGCAGAACGCCCCCCAGCATGGCTTGCGCCAATGTCGTCGGGATAGCTGCCGCAAGGCGGCCCAATGGTCGCCACAGCCCGGCCAGAACCGTCAGCGCCCCGGCGCACAGGAACGCCCCGACTGCACCCGAGAAACCGTCGGCCGGGGTGAGCGACACCGCAAGCAGCGCAGCGCCGGGTGTGGACCAAGCCACGCTGATCGGCTGCCGATAGAAAAGGCTGAGGGCAATCGCGGCCAGGCCCAGCGCGACGGCTGCGCTCATCAGCCCCGATGCGGCCTGGGCTGGCGAGGCCCCCATCGCGTTCAACCCTTGCAACACGATTGGAAACGAGCTGAAAAAGCCCACAACCGCCACCACTAGCCCGGTAGACACGGTTTGTATCGGAGGAAGGTTCTGCGCCATCTTGCCCTCGGGGTTGTTACCGGACGGTGCTAGCAACCGTTTGTCCCGGTGAACAGGGGCAAAGGGTGCCTGCGCAACAGAAAAACCCCGCCGGATCAGCGGCGGGGTTCGGGATTTGAGTATTTTGAAAAGGTGAAGCGATCAGGCGATTTCGGCCAGGCGGGCGAGCGCCTCGTTCAGCTTGGCCTCTTCTTCTTCGCGGGCGGCAAGGTTGGCTTTGGCCTCTGCAACCACCTCTTCCGGGGCCGAGGCCACGAATTTGGGGTTGTTCAGACGGCCGCGCAACCCGCCGAGTTCCTTGGCCAGCTTGCCCTGGGCTTTTTCCAGCCGTTCCTTTTCGGCGCCGATGTCGATGATATCTGCCAGCGGCAGGCCGAAGCTTGCGCCGGGGGCTGCAATCGAGATGGTGCCTTTTGGCAGCTCATCGGCCTTGGTCAGGCTGTCGATCCGGGCCAGGCGCTTGATCAGCGCTTCGTTACGGTCCCAGGCGGCCTGGCCGTGGGCGTCGATCTCGGTCACCAGCATTGGCACGTAGAGGCCGGCAGGAACGCGCATCTGTGCGCGGGCCGAACGGGTGTTTTCGATCACCGAGATCACCCAGTTCATCTCACGATCCGCGTCGGCATCGACCAGTTCGGCGCCATAGGTGGGCCAGTCGGCGTGGACAACCATCTTGGGCCGCGTTCCTGTCAGCGCCCAAAGCTCTTCGGTGATGAAGGGCATGATCGGGTGCAGCAGGACCATGCACTGATCCAGAACCCAGCGCATGGTGGCGCGGGTCTCAGACCGTGCCTCGGCATCGTCGCCCTGCAGCAGGGGTTTCGACAGTTCCACATACCAGTCGCAGACCTTGCCCCAGACAAAGGCATAAAGCCCATTGGCCGCGTCGTTGAAACGATAGCTTTCCAGCGCCGCGTCGACCTCTTCGCGCACGCGGGCGGTTTCACCGATGATCCAGCGGTTCACGGCAGCCTTGGGCTTCAGGTCGGCCACGTCCAGTTGCGGCACGGCGTCGGTAAAGACCTCGTTCATCTCGGCAAAACGGACGGCGTTCCACAGTTTGGTGCCGAAGTTGCGATAACCTGTGATGCGTTCGCGCGACAGTTTCAGCACACCGCCAATCGCCGCCATTGAGGCGTTGGTAAAGCGCAGCGCGTCGGCACCGAATTCGTCCACGATCTCCAGCGGGTCGATGACGTTGCCGGTGGTCTTGGACATCTTCTTGCCCTTCTCGTCGCGGACAAGCTGGTGCAGGTAGACGGTGTGGAACGGGATCTGATCGACCACAGCCAGTTGCATCATCATCATCCGGGCAACCCAGAAGAACAGGATGTCGAAACCGGTGATCAGAACGTCCGTGGGGAAGTAGCGCTCCAGTTCCTCGGTCTGTTCGGGCCAGCCCAGCGTGCCGATCGGCCAGAGGCCGGAGGAGAACCAGGTGTCGAGGACGTCGGGGTCCCGCCATAAAGCGACGGGAAGCATGTATCCAGCTTCGTCGCCAATGTCGTGAGCATGGCCGGCATCTTGGGCTTCGCCAACCCATTTAGCATCGGGTCCGGCGTTTGAGTAATAATACTCCATCGCCTTGGACTTAGCTTCTTCGATAGTTGGTGCACAGAAATGTACTGGGTTGAGGTAGTCGTACTCCCAACCATGTACATCTTCGTCGGAAACATTGACTACGCGAGGCCCATACCAAACCGGAATCTGATGCCCCCACCACAGCTGGCGCGAGATACACCAGGGCTCGATATTTTCCAGCCAGTGGTAATAGGTCTTCTCGCCAGACTCGGGGATGATCTTGACCGTGCCATCCTTGACCGCGTCCAGCGCGGGGCCAACGACCTTTTCGGCGTCCACGAACCACTGGTCGGTGAACATCGGCTCGATGACGACTTTCGAGCGGTCGCCAAAGGGCTGCATGATCGGCTTGCTCTCGACCAGCGGGACCAGAGCCGCCGGGTCGTCATCCTCGCCCAGCTTGGTGCCCAGACGCGGATCATCCGCGCGGGTCATCACGGCCAGACCGTCGGCGGTGATCTCTTCCACCACCTTCGCCCGCGCCTCGAACCTATCAAGCCCGCGCAGGTGGTCGGGGATCAGGTTGATCGCGTCGATCTCGTTCTCGGTGAACGCACGCCCACGCGCGAATTCCTGCGCCTTGCCCGCCTCTTCGGCATAGGGCGCGCCATCGGCCCGCATCGCGCCTTTGGTATCCATCAGGCGGTACATCGGAATGCCGCCGCGCTTGGCGACCATGTTGTCGTTGAAGTCATGCGCCCCGGTGATTTTCACCGCGCCCGAGCCGAAATCAGGGTCGGGATACTCATCGGTGATGATCGGGATCTGGCGGCGATGCTCTTTCGGTCCAACCGGGATCTCGCACAGCTTGCCTATGATTGGCGCATAGCGTTCATCCGACGGATGGACCGCAACCGCGCCATCACCCAGCATGGTTTCGGGGCGTGTGGTGGCGATCGAGATATAATCCCGCTCTTCGCGCAGGATCACATTGCCATCTTCATCTTTTTCCAAATACTCATATGTCTCACCGCCCGCCAAAGGGTACTTGAAGTGCCACATATGCCCGGCGACCTCGATATTCTCGACCTCAAGATCCGAAATCGCGGTCTCGAAATGCGGGTCCCAATTGACCAGGCGCTTGCCGCGATAGATCAGGCCCTTTTCGTACATCTCGACGAAAACCTTGATCACGGCGTCATGGAAGTTGGCCGAGTTCTCGTGGCCCGTACGCGGATCACCCGCCGCACCGGCCATGGTAAACGCGTTGCGCGACCAGTCGCAGGATGACCCCAGCCGTTTCAGCTGCTCGATGATTGTGCCGCCGTATTCGCCTTTCCATTCCCAGACTTTCTCAAGGAATTTCTCGCGGCCCAGCTCGCGCCGACCCGGCTGCCCGGTGGCGGCAAGCATCTTTTCGACCTGCATCTGCGTGGCGATACCTGCATGGTCCTGTCCCGGTTGCCACAGCGTGTCAAACCCGCGCATGCGGTGCCAGCGGATCAGGATGTCCTGCAGCGTGTTGTTGAACGCGTGCCCCACATGCAGCGCGCCCGTCACGTTGGGCGGCGGGATCATGATGGTAAAGCTTTCGTCGCGCGAGCGGTTCGCGCCTGCCTTGAAGGCTCCGGCCTGTTCCCAGGCCTCGTAGATGCGGGCCTCGGCCTCGGCCGCGTTGAATGTCTTTTCCATCGCCATGGGATGCGTCCTGCGTCAACAAATTCGGGTCAGCGCCTGCAATAGCGAATGCATGCGGGAAGGGGAAGGGTCAGTCGTGCGCGCGACAACCAACCCGCACCGCTGAACAGGGCGTTTGGCGCAGTGGCACAGGCACCGGTCGGGAAAATGCGGCAAAGCCTCGCTGGGTAAGTGGGGTCTGGCACCGGCGGGAAAGCCCTGTGCCCGGGGGTGCCAAGAAGCCGGGGATCATGATGGGTCGGCCGGGGCAGGATGGGCGGCACGCAACGAAATTGTGATTGGCCCGCAGGCCGGTGCAATCACGGCGGATCAAACTGCAGGCATTTACAATTTCGAAGGCCTTGCAACCTAAGCTGGCCAAAGGACAGGTGTATCACGGCGCGGCGCGCGGCAACGGACAAGCCAATTGCGCGCATGTGGGTCATGATGCGAACGGGCAACTGCTCACGGCTTCGTTTACGGGCCATGCCTTGCCCCGCGCGCCCCTGATACCCATGATTGAGTTTACTTTGGTGCCGGTTCCGTCAACGGCCAACCCGATCGGGATGAAAGGCCGCGGCAAGACCGGCACCGTGGACGCGCCGGTGGCCGTGGCGAACGCGGCCCAGGTGGCGCGCCGAAACCACGGGGTGCGACGGGCGGCTGTGCCTTTCACGCCCCAGACGAAACAGAAAGTGCGGACACATGGTTCTGTCGCGGCTAAGTCGAAAGGTCCTGGGGTGGCTCGGACGGCCCTTGCGGTCCGAGCATTCGGCTGAAACGCGGCACCGCGAGCCGATCAGCCATGTGATCATCCTGGACGGAACCATGTCCACGCTCGAACCGGGATTCGAAACCCATGCCGGGCAGACGCTGCGCCTGTGTTGCGAAATGGGCAGCAAGGTTTCGGTCTTCTACGAATCCGGGGTGCAGTGGGAAAGCTGGAAATCCTCGCTGGACGTGATGATGGGGCGCGGCATCAATCGCCAGATACGGCGGGCCTATGGCTATCTCGCATCGCGCTACAAACCCGGCGACAGGATCTTTTTCATCGGCTATTCGCGCGGCGCTTACGGGGTGCGCAGCCTTGCGGGCGTAATCGACATGATCGGGCTGCTGAAGGCTGAACATGCCACCGAACGCAATATCAAACAGGCTTACCGGCACTATGAGTGCAATCCCAAGGGGAAGGCCGCCGAACAGTTCCGCAGCAATTTCTGCCACCCGCATGTCGCGATCGAGATGGTCGGGGTCTGGGATACAGTCAAGGCACTGGGCCTGCGTTTGCCCATGCTGTGGCGCTGGGCCGAGGATCGGCACGCCTTTCACAACCACCAGCTTGGCCCATCGACCCGCCACGGCTATCACGCGCTGGCACTGGATGAGACACGAGAGGTCTATCAGCCGGTCCTGTGGAACTGCACCGAGGATTTCAAAGGGCATGTGGAGCAGGTGTGGTTTCGCGGCACCCATGGTGACGTGGGCGGTCAGCTGAACGGCTATGAACAGGCGCGCCCGCTCAGCAACATCTCTTTGATCTGGATGCTGGACAAGGCCGAGCTGCATGGCCTGCCCCTGCCGGACGGCTGGCGCGCCCGCTTTCCGACGGACCCCGGCGCCCCATCGGTCGGCACCTGGCGCGGCTGGGGCAAGATATTCCTGCTGCGCAAGCACCGCACAGTGGGCCGCGACCGGTCAGAGCGCCTGCATGTCTCGGTCTCGCCCGATGATCTGCCGGGATGGGTGCCGATGCCCAGCCTGCCGTCGCATCCCGCCCAATAGCCCGGCGGCGCATCGGCCGGGTCCGCATGTCGCGCCCGGTGGCGGGTCGCCGGATAATGGCGATGCCACATGCGGCAGGCCACGCCCCCAGGGTCGGTGATCCGTGCAATGATTCGCGCAATCGCCACATTGCCAAAATCAGCCCGATTGACGCGGACCAATGCGGCAATGCCTTTGCGGCGTGCCGAACCAGAAAGAGCAGCACCAATCCAGAAAGATCAGCGCCAAATCACTGCGCGGTCCGGTTGGAACCGCCGCGGTGGCGTCCGGGCGCGCCTTAGCGCCGTCTGTCGCGGCGCGAGCTCATGGGTTGGAACGCCACGCCCACATGCGCCTCGCAATAGGGTTTTCCCGCCTCGACCGGCAGGCCACAGAACCAGAAATCCTCGGTCGCGGGGTCCCCGACAGGCCATTTACAGGTCTTTTCGGTCAGTTCCATCAGCGTCAGCTTCTTGGCTTTCTTCTCAACTTCGTTGACCTTGGCCAGTGCCTCGGGGCTGATTTCATTGGCCGATGGCTGCGGCGGCAGGGGTTGCCCCGCCGGGATGATCTGGCGGCGGGCCGGCGTGGCCGGCTTGGCCTCGGGCGCCGGAGCCGCGGCAGGGCGCGCAGGCTCGGTCTTGGGTGCGGGTTTCGGCTTGGCTTCGGCCTTGGGGGCGGGTTTTTCCTTGGGCTCGGATTTCGCCGGGCTGGCCCCGGTGGCGCGGTTGGACAGGCCAAGGCGATGCACCTTGCCGATCACCGCGTTGCGGGTCACACCGCCCAGTTCCTTGGCGATCTGGCTGGCCGACTGGCCTTCGCCCCACATTTTCTTGAGCAGTTCTACGCGCTCGTCAGTCCAGGACATAGGAAGCCTTTCAAAAGCGGGAAAGCGGCCCCGTTACCGGGCCGCCTTCGAAATTCGTCTCAGTCCCCTATTCTAAACACTGCGGCCCGAGTTACAAGCTGTCTTCGAATCAGTTTGAGGGCAGAGCATGCAGAATTCCGTCGATCAGGGCGCGCGCAGTTTCGGCGCGATCAACTGGCTTGGCCTTGCAACGCTGGCGCGGCGGGAAACCCTGCGTTTTCTGGCCGTTTGGACACAGACCCTGCTGGCCCCGCTGGTCACGGCAGGCCTGTTCCTTTTGATCTTCACGATTGCGATCGGTCCCGGTCGGCCCGATGTCATGGGCGTGCCGTTCGTGACCTTCCTTGCGCCGGGCATCATGATGATGACGGTGATCCAGAACGCCTTTGCCAACACCTCGTCCTCGATGGTGATCGCCAAGGTGCAAGGCAATATCGTCGATACGCTGATGCCGCCCTTGTCGCCCCTGGAAATCCTTCTGGGCTATCTGGCCGGTGGTATCGCACGCGGCGTGCTGATTGCGCTCGTCGTGGCCGCGGCCTTTGCCGTGTTTCTGGGCCTGATACCGCAACATCCGGTCATCGTGTTGGTCTACGTGGTCCTGGGGGCGGCGTTCATGGGGGCGCTGGGGCTGTTTGCCGGTATCTTTGCCAACAAGTTCGACCAGATGGCTGCGATCACAAACTTTATCGTGACGCCGCTGGCCTTCCTGTCGGGCACGTTCTACTCGGTCGACGCCCTGCCTCCGGTGTTGAACAGCGCCAGCCACCTGAACCCGGTTTTTTATCTGATCGACGGATTGCGCTTTGGTATGATCGGCGTTTCCGACAGTTCACCGGCGGTGGGGCTGCTGGTCTGCGGCGGGGCGACATTGCTGATCTGCGCCGTGACCTGGCAAATGCTGCGCACGGGCTACCGGCTCAAGGCCTAGCGATTGCGCGCCCGCGCCTCGCGCCAGACCAGGATCAGCGCACCGGTCAGGATGATCGACGACCCGAACAAGCTGACAGAATCCGGGATTACTCTGAAAACCGCGAAATCGTAAAGCGCGGCGAAGATCAACGTTGCATAGCTGATCGGCGCAACGAAAGACGCATCCGCCCGCGCCATGCCATTTACGAAACAGGCCTGCGCGCAGGCCATCAAAGTGCCAATTCCGACCAAAGCCGCCCATTGCGATGCGGTGGGCGGTTCCCAGACGGCAAGAACGGCGACCGTTGCAATCGTCAGGCCCATGGCGTTGTTCACCAAAAGGATCTGGATAGGCGCCTCTCGCCCCGACAGCTTTTTGATAAAAATCAGCTCCATCCCGATCGACGCGGCCGCCGCAAGCGCCAGCAACGCGGCAGGCTGAAAGCTCCCCGGGGTTGGCCGCAACAGGATCAGCGCACCCAGCAACGCCACGGCCGCCGCGAACCAGCGCCACGGTCCAACACCCTCTTTCAACAGCGGAATCGCCAGAACCATCGCAAAGACCGGGTTCAGAAAGGAAATCGCCGTGGCATCGGCGATCGGGATATAGGCGACCGAGGCGAACATCAGCGTTATGCCGGTCCAGCCGAAACTGGTGCGCCCCAGGTGCAGCCCCCAATGCGGCCGCCCCAGACGCGGGCGCAGAACGCTGACTGCGCCCAGAATCGCGACAAACGCGAACAGGAACCGGCCGTGGCTGATCTGGATGGGATGCAGCGCCGGACCCAGGGTATCGGTGCCCAGCGCCTTGGCCAGCAGGGTCGTACCTGCGATAAAGGCGCTGGCGGCGAAAATAAGCAGCGCCGCCAGCGGCGGGTTGTGGTCTTTGGCGATAAACATGGGCCAGCGGTGCGCCAGCGCGGCGGGAATGGCAAGCGGTAATTGCCCGGCCCCGGCACAGATTTTGCAGGAGTTTCCTGATGGCATAATTTCGGGGTTTTCAGGCGCCCGGCGCGGCGCTATACGGGCGGCATGATCAAGACCGCTGATATCCTGCGCCTCCGACGCCGACGCCTGACCGCGTAACCGGCCCGTTTGATCTATTTGCGCTGTCCAAATCCGCGCAACCCTCACCAAATCTGTTGACGAACCCGGCCCCGGTGTATCACTCACTTGGGCTCAAATGATCCAAAAAGGATGATCCGATGATCCCGTCCGTTCTGCCGACCTATAACCGCGCGCCCTTGACATTCGTAAAGGGCGAAGGCGCCTGGCTGACCGAGGCGGATGGCCGACGTTTCCTGGATCTCGGCGCGGGCATCGCGGTGAACGCTCTGGGCCACGCGCATCCGGCGCTTGTGGCGGCGCTGACCGAACAGGCACATCAATTGTGGCATGTGTCCAACCTTTACAACATCCCGCAGCAACAGGAGCTGGCCGACAAGCTGGTCGAACATACCTTTGCCGACACGGTGTTTTTCACCAACTCGGGCACCGAATCCTGCGAGCTCGCCGTGAAAATGGCCCGCAAGTATTTCTATGACAAAGACCAACCAGAAAAGGTCGAGATCATCACCTTCGACGGCTCGTTCCACGGCCGCTCCTCTGCCGGTATCGCCGCTGCGGGGTCCGAGAAAATGACCACGGGCTTCGGCCCGCTGCTGCCCGGCTTTGTCCACGTCACATTCGGCGACCTCGACGGCGTCACCAATGCAATCACCGAAAACACCGCCGCCATCCTGATCGAACCGGTTCAGGGCGAAGGCGGCATCCGCCCCGTGCCTGACGCCGACCTCAAGGCCCTGCGCCAGATCTGCGACGACAACGGCCTGCTCCTGATCCTGGACGAGGTGCAATGCGGCGTGGGCCGGACCGGCAAGCTCTTCGCCCATGAATGGGCAGGCATCACGCCCGACATCATGATGGTCGCCAAAGGCATCGGCGGTGGCTTTCCGCTGGGCGCGGTGCTGGCCACAGAACAGGCCGCAAGCGGCATGACCGCAGGCACCCATGGCTCCACCTATGGCGGCAACCCGCTGGGCTGCGCAGTGGGCTGTGCGGTGCTTGATCAGGTCGCCACACCGGCCTTCCTCGAAGGCGTCAACCGCAAGGCGGGCCTGCTGCGCCAGAAGCTTGAAGGCCTGGTCGCCAACCACCCCGACGTGTTCCAAGAGGTGCGCGGATCCGGCCTGATGCTGGGCCTGAAATGCAAGGCAACCAATATCGACGTGGTGAACGCGGGCTATGACAACCAGGTCATCACCGTGCCCGCCGCCGATAACGTCATCCGCCTGCTGCCGCCGCTGACACTGACCGAAGACGACGTGGCGCAGGCGATGATCCGCCTCGACAAGGCCGCGCTTCAGGTCGCAAGCCAACTCACCACCGCCTGACCTTCATCTTTTCCCAAATACTCCGGGGGTCCGGGGGCAGAGCCCCCGGCCTCCAACAGCCAAAAGCGAAACGATATGAACCACTTCCTCGACATCCACAAAACCGACGCAACGGCCTTGCGGGGCATGATCGACCAGGCTGGCGCCATGAAACAGGCGCGCCTGGGCCGCCCCAAGGCCGCGCCCGATGACGATCAGCCGCTGGCTGGCCGCATGGTTGCCCTGATCTTCGAAAAACCCTCGACCCGGACGCGGGTGTCCTTTGACGTCGGCGTCCGCCAGATGGGCGGGCAGACCATGGTCCTGTCCGGCAAGGACATGCAACTGGGCCATGGCGAAACCATTGCCGACACCGCACGCGTGCTGTCGCGCTATGTCGACATGATCATGATCCGCACCTTTGATGAAACCATCCTGACGGAAATGGCCGAATATTCGGACGTGCCCGTGATCAACGGCCTGACCGACCGCACCCATCCCTGCCAGATCATGGCCGATGTGCTGACCTTCGAAGAACATCGCGGGCCGATCAAAGGCAAAAAGGTCGTCTGGACCGGCGATGGCAACAATGTCTGCGCCTCGTTCCTGCATGCGGCGGGCCAGTTCGGTTTCGACCTGACCTTCACCGGCCCGTCCCAGTTCGACCCCGAGGAAGAGTTCATGGGCTTCGCCCGTCAGAAAGGATCCTCGGTCGTGGTCGAACGCGACCCCTACAAGGCCGTCAAGGATGCCGATCTGGTGGTGGCCGACACCTGGGTCTCGATGCACGATTCCCAATCGGCGAAAGAGCGTCGCCACAACCTGCTGCGGCCCTATCAGGTCAATACCGACCTTATGGCCCATGCCAAACCCGACGCGCTGTTCATGCACTGCCTGCCCGCGCACCGCGAAGAAGAAGCCACGTCCGAGGTGATGGATGGCCCCAACTCGGTCATCTTCGACGAGGCTGAAAACCGCCTGCACGCGCAAAAAGCCGTCATGCGCTGGTGCCTGGGCCTCTAGGCCCGGCCCCGCACCTGCCAGACACGCAAACGGACGAGCGCCGCGGCGCTCGCCACTACCACCAGAACGCATAGGGCGGTCTTGGTCATGACTTCCATCGTGCCCTCGATCAGCATTGCATGCACAACGCTGCACATAATGGTCACTGCGGCAAGGGAGGCGTGGCCCAGGCGCCAGACCCGAAACCGCAAGGCCAGCCGCCGCCGGGCAAGACCCAGGAATACGGCGGCAAACGCGGCCCACATCGCCACGACGCCCCAGGCCGAAAACGGCGTGGGAGAGGCGAACAAAAGCGCATCAATGACATCCGGCGGGCTGGTAAGCCACAGCCCGGCGACATGAAGGGCAACGGCCAGGGAAAAGGCGATGCCGACACGGCGATGCCAGCGTCGGCAGGCGACCGGGGTCAGCCCCAGCAATATCCGACCGGCCAGCAGCGGCTGGACCAATAACAGAACCATTCCGGCGATCCCTGCAAACCCGGCCGCAATATAGATCGGCTGCCGCCAGGCCAAAAGCGGGCTCAGCGCGGCGGCGACCGCCGGGGTGACGATTGCGGCGGCCAGGGCACCCCAGATCAGGATCGGCCGGGTCGGAAACATCCTGGGCGGCACGGCTCGGTCAGGCCGGTTGCAACACGAAATGCGCGCTCAGGGTCTTGTCCTGCGCGCTTTTCATGACCGGGCGCAGGAACACCGTCTGGAACGCGTCGCTGTCATAGGCCAGATGCCCATGCGGCTGCCCAAAGGCAGGCACGATCTGCGGCATCTCCAGCCGAAATTCGCCATTGGCATCGGTCAGCGTGGCTCCGTGGCTGTGGGGGTCGCGCTCGTGCCCTTCGGTGGTATGCGCCCAGATCTGGATGCGCTGTCCGGGCAGGGGCGCGCCATCGCCCGCGCGCCGCACGGTGCCGGTCATCCAGAACCCGCCATTGCCGATCCGCTCAACGATCGGCGCATTCGGCAAATAATTGTTCGCCCCGCCGCGCATCGACCTTGTCGGCGGCAGACCCGCTGCGCGGGCCGCACTGAACAGGCCGGATTTCCCGGTGATCAATGCAGACCCACCGGCAAGAACCACAGATCGGCGGGTGAAAAGAGTGCCAGACATCGAAACGCTCCTGCAAATCAAGCGGCGACCAGCCCGCGCGGGGCGGCCTGCCAAACCATAGCACGATCCCCCCAATTTCCGAGCGGGCGCAGCCCACGGGCGCGGCAATCCGCCATCACGGCTGCGTGATTGCACGGCTTGCTTGGGCCAGGTGGTCTTTCGACAACACGCATAATGTGCAAAAACGCAGGACATTCTCCGCGAAATCTGGCCCTATGTTGTAAAAACAAACAACCGGCCACACCGCCGCCACATGCTCGGAACGGGAGACAAGGAATGAGTTGGAACCCCACCCACACTCCTGACTGCATATCGGAAAATGCGGCTTTGGAAACGCTGATCATCCCACGCGCCCGCGACCTGGGCGGGTTCGAGGTGCGCAGGGCGCTGCCGTCGGTCAAACGGCAGCTTGTTGGGCCATTCATTTTTTTCGATCAGATGGGGCCAGCAGAGTTCATTACCGACGGCGGCATTGACGTTCGCCCGCATCCGCATATCGGTCTTGGCACCGTGACCTATCTTTACCAGGGAGAGTTCGAACATCGCGACAGTATCGGCACCCATCAGATGATCTATCCCGGCGAGGTCAACTGGATGGTCGCGGGCCGTGGCGTCACCCATTCCGAGCGCACCAGCGCCGCCACCCGCGCCACCCGCCACAGCCTGTTCGGCATCCAGACCTGGATCGCTCTTCCCGAAACGCACGAGGATATGGCCCCCGATTTCGAACATCACAAGCAGGCCGCGCTGCCTCATATCCAGGATGCAGGCGTCAGTGCCCGGTTGATCCTTGGGACCGCCTACGGAGAAAAATCGCCGGTGACGATGCCGTCGGACACGTTCTATCTGGATGTGCGGCTTGCGGCAGGCGCAAGCATGCCGTTGCCGGACGACCACGAAGACCGGGGCGTCTATGTCACGCAAGGCGCGATCACCATCGCGGGCGACAGTTTCGAAGCTGGCCGGATGATGGTGTTCCGCCCCGGCGACAAATTGTCGGTCACGGCCGGGCCTCAGGGGGCGCGCCTGATGTTGCTGGGCGGGGCGACACTGAACGAAGACCGGTATATCTGGTGGAACTTCGTTTCCTCCTCGAAGGAAAAGATCGAAAACGCGACCCGCGAATGGAAAACCGCCGATTGGGCGAACGGCGCGTTTCACCTGCCGCCGGGTGATGATCAGGAATTCATTCCGATCTCGCCCGAGTTGGAGCGCACACGCCCAAGGCTGGCGCGGTAAACGCTGCGTCGGAACCCCGCGCCATGGCTTGCCCACCCGGCCATTCCCGGTGATCCTGTCAGGAAAGCGGAGGATCGCCATGAAGATCGTAATCGCCGGCGCCGGAAGTATCGGATGTTATTGCGGCGCGCTGCTGGCCGCTGCGGGGCATGCGGTTACATTGCTGGGCCGGGCCCGTATCCTTGACCCGATCCGCCAAAAGGGGCTGACGGT
This sequence comes from Ruegeria sp. ABD4_443, assembly GCF_056160865.1. Lineage (NCBI taxonomy): Bacteria > Pseudomonadati > Pseudomonadota > Alphaproteobacteria > Rhodobacterales > Roseobacteraceae > Ruegeria > Ruegeria sp. ABD4_443. The sequence goes on from NZ_JBSWYA010000005.1 coordinate 249,257, forward strand.
CACGGATTTTTCCGGCCTGCATCGCCATGTCGATGCCCAAGACCTGTCCCTGTCCGAGGACCCGGCCTGTTTGGCCGGGGCGGATGCGGTCATCGTCACGGTCAAAACCGGCGCAACCAAAGGCATGGCCGCGCTGATCGCGCAATACGCGCCCCGGTCGGCGCCAGTTCTGTCCTGGCAGAACGGAATGGAAAGCGCCCGCACGCTTGCCGCGTTGCTGCCCGGTTTCGATGTTCGCGCTGGCATGGTCCCGTTCAACGTTGTCCCGACCGGCCCGGCAGATTTTCACCGCGCCACCTCGGGCGAGATCGTGATCGCCAGCGGGCCGGGCACGCTGGGGCAGGCGCTTGGGTCGCCGGATCTGCCGGTGGTCGAAAGCGATGAAATCGAGGCGGTGCAATGGGGCAAGCTGGTGGTGAACCTGAACAACGCGCTGAACGCGCTGTCGGGGTTGACCTTGCGCGATCAACTGCTGGATCGTCACTGGCGCCGCCTGATGGCCGATCAGATGGCCGAGGCGCTGGGCGTGTTAAAGGCGGCGGGCCACCCGGTCGCCTCGATGACCCCGCTGCCTGCCTGGGCTACGCCGCACATCCTGCGCCTGCCCACGCCGCTTTTCTCGCGGATCGCGGCGCGCATGCTGACGATCGACCCGAACGCGCGCACCTCGATGGCCTATGACCTGATGGCCGGACGGGTCACCGAAGTGGACAGCCTGCAGGGGGAAATCATCCGGCAAGGCCGAAAGGCGGCTGTTCCGACGCCGTTATGTGAAAAGATACAGGGCCTGATCCAGGCCGCACCGGAAACGCCGCTGACGCCGGATCAGATTGCGCGGTGACGCAATCCGCACGCGTTACGAAAAGGCTGTCAGGACAAAGAAGATAATCGCCGACAACGCCGCGGCAGCCGGAACCGTGACCACCCAGGCGGCGACGATCGTCAGGAAATGCGACCTGCGGACCAGTTTGCGGCGGCGATGCTCTTCGGGGGCAAAGCCCAATTCCGGGGGGCGGTTGCGTGACGTCCGTTTCCACCGGCGCTCCTGATCCCATTCGCGGAAAAAGCCGACGCCAAAGACCGCGCCAACCGCGATATGTGTCGAGCTTACCGGAAGGCCCAGCCAACTGGCCATGATCACGGTCGTAGCCGCAGAAAGGGCGATACAGAACCCGCGGATCGGGTTCAGCCTTGTGATCTTCTTGCCGACCATCCTGATCAGCCTGGGCCCGAACAGGAACAGGCCAAAGGATATCCCAAACGCCCCGATGATCATCACCCATTGCGGGATGGCTACTTCGGTCGCCATGCCGTGATGTTGCGTCGCGTAGACAATCCCGGCCAGCGGACCGACCGCGTTTGCCACGTCATTTGCACCATGGGCAAAGCTGAGAAAGGTCGCCGCAACGGCCAGCGGCATCCGAAACAGCGATTTGACGGACCGCGTGCGGTTCTCCATCCCTGCGGATTTCCACCTGACCCAAGGCACGGTTGCGGCCCATACTACAAGACCCACACCGGCGCCAATGACCAGCGCCATGTCCGGCCGGACTGCCAGAACATGGCTCAGGCCCTTGACCGCCATGTAGGTCGCAAATGCGCCGGCCATCAAGGCCACCAGAACCGGAACCCATCGCCGCGCGGCCGCAATCTTGTCGTCGCGTGACTGGATCTTTGCGCGGATCAGGGCCAGGAAACAGGCCGCGATTACGCCCCCCAGGATCGGGGCGATGACCCAGCTTGCGGCGATGACCCCCATCGTTTCCCAGTTGACCGCATGCAGGCCGGCCGCAGCTATGGCGGCGCCCATGACACCGCCGACGATCGAATGGGTCGTCGAGACCGGCGCGCCGATCCATGTCGACAGGTTGACCCACATGGCCGCCGATATCAGCGATGCCATCATCGCCCAGATAAAGGTCGTCGCGTCAGCAACCGAGCTGGGGTCGATGATCTTTCGGGAAATCGTCGACACCACGTCGCCCCCGGCCAGCAACGCGCCTGCGCTTTCTGCGAGCGCAGCGATCGTGATTGCACCCGCCATGGTCAGGGCGTTCGCGCCAACAGCAGGGCCCATGTTGTTGGACACGTCATTGGCCCCGATATTGATCGCCATATAGGCGCCGAATATCGCGCCGGCGACGACGATCAGCCCCCCGTCCGCATGTCCGAACAGGACCGCGGCGGTCAGCCCGGCCAAGGCAACAAAGACCAATGCGATACCCGGCGCCAACAACGGGCGCGCAACATGGGTGTTGGCATGCTCGACGCTGGTGATGCGGTGCAGGTCTCCGTCCAGGGCCTGCCAGCGGGGTTTCGATCGGGGCTTGGTCATTTGTCCGGTGGATTGTTGTATGACTTTCTCCGCTAGAGGCTTCCGGCCTGCGGAACAAGGCTGATTTCGCGGAAAACCGAAAGGAAAGCTAGAGATTCAGCAGCAGGTCGCGCAATTCGGGCTCTTGAACCCGATCGGCTGCGACTTGCGGCGAGACCCAGGATCGCTCGCGCTCATGGGCTTCGGGGAACGTATCCGAGGTTTTTGTCACCCGCACGCGGTAGACGCTTGTCAGAACCGGTTGCAGCGACCCGTTATCCAGCTTTTTGTCATAGGAATAGTACCCGATCGGGTCTTCGCTGGCATCGGCGTCCTGAACACCGGCTTCTTCCCACGCTTCCTGCAGGGCGGTTTCCGACCCGCTCAACCCGTCGATTGGCCAGCCCTTGGGGATGATCCAGCGCCCGGTATCGCGGCTGGTGATCAGCAAGATTTCGGTCGCTGGGCCGCGTGACCTTGTGCACAGGGCTGCGAACTGCACCCGGCGCGGGCGCAGGATAAGAGGCCGGGCGACCTCTTCCCAGATATTTCGCAACCATTTTGTCATTTCCGGCCTGTAGGTTTTTCCCATTTTTTCAGGTTTTTATGCCCGCGTGACATAACAACGACGGCGCAAAGCTTCAATTGATGTACCTAAAAGAGATGAAAATTGAGCGAATTTGGCCGCAATTTTCTGCCGTTTTGCGGGTTTTTGGGCAAATTGCAGCAAAACCCAACCAAGGTCACACCGCCCGGATCAGGTCATCTTGCGTTTGGTGCGCAAGGTCGGATCGGCCTGTGTCGGGTCTTCGGGCCAGGGGTGTTTGGGGTATTGCGCCCGCATGTCCTTGCGCACATCCGCATAGGAGCCGGTCCAGAACCCCGGCAGGTCACGGGTGATCTGTATGGGGCGGCGCGCAGGCGACAGCAGGGTGATTTTCAACGGCTCGCCACCAACCACCGGATGGCGCGTCACCCCGAACATCTCTTGCAGGCGCACCGCGATTTCGGGCACCGCGCCGCCATAATCAATGGGCACCTTGCGGCCCAGCGGGGTTTCAAAGGCGCCGGGCGCGCGGCGGTCGACCTCTTGCGTCTGGGTCCAGTTCAGGCTGGCCCGCAAGGCGGGCAGCAGGTCGAATCTTTTCCAGTCCTCGGCGCTGCGAATGCCGGACAGCATGGGCAACAGCCAGTCCTCGATTGTCTCCATCAGCCCCTGGGCCGAGAAATCGGGCAAATCCGCCCCCGCGGCGCGAACCAGTTCCACCCGCGCGGCCAGCCGTGCCGCCGCGCCGTCCAGCCGCAGGCCCAGATCACGCACCCCGTCCAGCATCGCCATGGCGACCGCATCATCGGGCACGTCCTTCCAGATGTGATCGGCCAGGGTGATCGCGCCAAGCCGTTCCTGCCGCCGCGCAACCACGCGGCGTTCGCGTTTGGACCATTCGCAGGTCGCAGCCCAAGCGATCTGGTCCGAAAACAGGTCTCGAATTTCCGCCTCGGATATCTGTATCGCCATCCGGACGCGGGCCTCTCGGGGGTTTCCGTCCGTATCCGTGACCACCAGATAAGGCGCGGCGGCCAGCGTGTCGTCGGCGCCCAGCACTGCGCCCTTGCCGCCTGACAATACATATCGCGGCACGTCGCCCTTGCGGCGCTGCCCGATGCGGTCGGGATAGGCCAGCGCCGCCTGGGCTGCCGGGCCAAGGATTGCGGGCCGGGATTGCGTCCGCAACCGCTTGGCCTCGGCCCTGATCCGGTCCAGCGCGCCGGGATTGACCTGCCAGACCCGGTTGCGCTGAAAAGCGCGCAGATCGCGCAGCGCCTCCAGCCGCAGGGAAATATCCACCGGCGCGCCCCTCAGCGGGTCGCGCTCGGCCATCAAGGCCGCAAGCGTCGCCGCATCGGGCCCGGCCTGCACCAGCATATGCCCCAGGCGCGGATGCAGGGGCAGGGCGGCAAGGGCGCGGCCATGATCGGTGATCCGCCCCTTGCCGTCCAATGCGCCCAGCATCCTCAGCAGGGTGCGCGCCTCGGTCATCGTGCCCTCGGGCGGCGGTGTCAAAAAGGCCAGGTCCCCCGGTTCCGCCCCCCACAGGGCAAGCTCCAGCGCCAGCCCGGTCAGGTCCGCCGCCTCGATCTCGGCTGGCGGATAGGCCGCCAACGCCCCGTTTTCGCCGCTGGACCACAGGCAATAGCACGCGCCCTCGGCGACGCGCCCCGCGCGCCCCGCGCGCTGGGTGGCCTCGGCCCGCGTCACCCGTTCGGTCACCAGCCGGGACATGCCGGATCCGGGATCGAACCGCGCCCGCCGTGCCTGGCCCATATCGACCACGACGCGGATATCGGGGATCGTCAGCGAGGTTTCGGCAATCGACGTCGCCAGCACCACTTTCCGGCCCGTTTCCACCGGCGCAATCGCGTCACGCTGGGCGGCAAACGGCATGGCCCCGTAAAGCGGGCGCAGGGCACAATGGCCCGGCAGCCGTCCGCTCAGCGCCGCCTGTGCCCTGCGTATCTCGCCCTCGCCGGGAAGAAAGACCAGTATCCCTCCGCTGGTTTCCCGCTCGGCCCGCACCACAAGATCGACCAGCGCGTCCAGCCGCCGGGCCTGTGCGGGCAAGGGCCGCTCCAGCCAGCGGGTTTCGACGGGGAAACTGCGCCCCTGCGATGTGACAAGCGGCGCGTCCATCAGCCGCCCGACCGGTTCGGCGTCCAGGGTTGCCGACATTGCCAGCAGGATCAGGTCGTCCCGCAGCGCCCCGGCGACTTCGAGACACAGCGCCAGCCCGAGATCGGCATTCAGGGACCGTTCGTGGAATTCGTCAAAGATCACCGCCCCGATGCCGGGCAGGTCGGGTTCCGATTGCAGCATCCGGGTCAGGATGCCCTCGGTAACAACCTCGATCCGCGTGGCTTTCGACACTTTCGCCGCACCCCGCACACGGTAACCAACCGTGTGGCCCACCTTTTCACCCAGCGTTTCCGCCATGCGTTCGGCGGCGGCACGGGCCGCCAACCGCCGCGGTTCCAGCATGACGATCCGGCCCGGGCACAACCCGGCCTGCAACATCTCAAGCGGCACGCGGGTGGTTTTGCCAGCGCCGGGCGGCGCCTGCAAAACGGCCCTGCCATGGGCGCGCAGGGCGTCCAGCAAACCGGGAATGGCGTCATCTATGGGCAGGCGCAATGTCATCGCGCCCTTATCCGCCAACTGCCGGCAGAGGTCCAGTTCCCGTGAAATTTGCGGCGCTGACCTCTGGACAAATCCCCCACAGGGGCGGCAAGTAGTCGTGCCGCAGGATTGAGGGTGCCATGCAGACAGAAGGCCTTGGTGACAGGATATTGACCGGAGACAGGCGCGCATTGGCCCGCGCAATCACGCTTGTCGAAAGCGGGCGCGCCGATCACAGGGCGCAGGCCACCGAATTGCTGTCTCAGCTGGCCAGGTCGGGGCGGCAATCCCTGCGCATCGGCCTGTCCGGGACGCCGGGCGTGGGCAAGTCCACCTTTATCGAAAGTTTTGGCATAATGCTGACGGGCCAGGGGCTGCGTGTCGCCGTTCTGGCCGTCGATCCAAGCTCGGCCCGGTCGGGCGGTTCGATCCTGGGGGACAAAACCCGGATGGAGCGCCTGAGCCGGGACAAGAACGCCTTTATCCGGCCCTCTCCCAGTCAAAGCCACCTTGGCGGCGTTGCCCGCCGTACGCGCGAGGCAATAGCGCTGTGCGAGGCGGCCGGGTTCGACGTGGTGCTGATCGAAACCGTCGGCGTGGGGCAATCGGAAACGGTGGTATCCGAGTTGTCCGATCTGTTCTTGCTGCTGTTAGCCCCCGCCGGAGGTGACGAGCTGCAGGGCGTCAAGCGCGGTATCATGGAAATGGCGGACATGATCCTGATCAACAAGGCCGATGGCGACCTCAAGGCGACGGCCACGCGGACCTGTGCCGATTATGCGGGGGCCCTGCGCCTGTTGCGCAAACGGCCGCAGGACCCGCCCGGTTATCCTCGGGCAATGACCGTTTCGGCGGTGGAAGAGCAGGGGCTGGACCAGGCCTGGGACGAGATGCAGGCGCTGACGACCTGGCGCCGTGACAACGGCCATTGGACCGCCAACCGTGCGTCACAGGCCCGGTACTGGTTCGATCAAGAGGTTCGCCATGCGCTGTTGGCGCGCCTGGAAACACCGGCGGCGCGCAGCGAAATGGACAGGCTGAGCGCCGAGGTCGGCACCGGGGCTATCAGCCCGTCAGAGGCGGCAGGCCGCATGCTGGCGGCATTGTCCGAAAGGTAACAGGTCACGGCCTGAACGGTTCGCACATCTGGCGGGACACTCTGTCTTGGTGTAGTTTCCCCGCAATGCGCGGGTGCGCGCCGCGGATCGCATGGGTTTGCCAAGTGGCGGGACCGGTCTGCAAATGCGCCGCCCGTTGGACCGAACCGACAGGAACCGTTTCTCATGCCCGATATCACCGGGACCAGCGGCGACGATGACATCGAAGTCACCGATGACAACGGGACACTGAACGGCGTCCCGCAGGGAACGCCGATCAACCAGGTGCGTGGGCTTGAAGGTGATGATGACATTGCCATCACCAACAGCACCATTTCGGGTTCTGTGCGGGCCAATGCGGGCAATGACGAAGTCAATGTGCAAAACAGCACCGTGGGCGGGGTGCTTCATGCCGGATCCGGGTCCGATACGGTTACGGTCAGCGGATCATCTGTCGGACGCATCAGGCTTGGGGGCGGCAATGACACCCTGAACTTCAGCAGCACCGACGTTTCCGGTGACATTCGCGGCAATGGCGGAACCGACAGCCTGAACCTGCCTGTGGGCACGGTGGTCAATGACGATACCTTCGGGACATTTACGGTTGCCAGCGGGGTCGGATATTCCTTGTCCGGCGGCTCGTTCACCCTGCCATCCGGCAAGACGGTCACCTATCTGAGCTTTGAGAACGGCACCGGATTTCCCTGTTTTACCCGCGACACGCTGATCCAGGCCGAACAGGGCGCGATCCCTGTGCAGGCGCTTGCCGTGGGTGACCGGGTGCCGACGGTCGGCAACGGGGTGCAGCCCATCCGCTGGATCGGGCGGCGAACATTCCGGGCGGCGGACCTGCAATCGAACCCCAAACGGTTTCCCGTTCGCATAATGGCCGGCGCGCTGGGCGCGGGTCTGCCCGCGCGCGACCTGCTGGTGTCGCGCCAGCACCGGATGCTGGTGCAATCCAGAATCGCCCTGCGCATGTTCGGCCAGTCCGAGGTTCTTATTCCGGCGATCAAGCTGACCGCATTGCCCGGCGTCTATGTGGATGAAGACGTGGCAACGGTCGAATATTTTCATCTGCTGTTCGACCGGCACGAGATCATCCATGCCGAGAACGCCCCGACCGAAAGCCTGTTTACCGGACCCCAGGCGCTTTGGTCGCTTGGTCCCGAGGCCCGCAGGGAAATCCTGGATATCTTTCCCGACCTCGCGCATTCGCCCCAAGGGGCCGATCCGGCGCGCTATATCCCCAAAGGCCGACAACAGGCCAAGCTGATTGCCAGGCATTTACGCAATGACAAACCGCTGCTACAGGCGTTTTGAACCTACCGCCGATGCGCCGAATGAAAAGCCGCGGCAGGGCATGTTCAAAAGGCGGAAAGATTTCGCATCCCCTGTCTTGACCCTTCCGGCGATTCCCACTACACGCATCCAACCAGTTTTCGGGCGCGACTTCGGGTTGCGCCCCTTGTGATTTGGCCGAGGGTCTTGTGCCTGGCCTCCAGAAACAAAGGAAGAAACCATGTCGCGCCGTTGCGAACTGACCGGAAAAGGCCCGATGACTGGCAACAATGTCAGCCACGCCAAAAACAGAACTCGTCGTCGTTTTCTGCCCAACCTGAACGACGTCACCCTGCAGTCGGAAACCCTGGGCCGTGGCGTCAAGCTGCGCATCTCGGCGGCTGCCCTGCGCTCGGTTGACCACCGCGGTGGTCTGGACGCGTTCCTGGCCAAGGCCAAGGACGACGAACTGTCGGCCAACGCGCTGAAAGTGAAAAAAGAAATCGCCAAGGCACAAGCTTCGGCGTAACGGATTTCAAATTCTGAATTCCCGACCCCTGGATCCCTGGATCCGGGGGTTTTTCTTTTGCGCCCCAACAAACCGGATGCGCAACGCACTGCCTGACGACCGGACATTGTTGTTCAATTGGCGATAAAATCCAGGCTTGCGTGAAATTGTTCACATACAAGGGGCGAAAAGCGCAATATGGATATGCATATTATGGTGTGGAGGCTTTAAAATGCCTGCGAAAGTAACAAGTTTTATTTCGGTAATCTCGGCAATTTTTGTCGAAGCGGTCGACCGGTGCACCCGGATTCAGCATCGGGTCAATCGCCTGCATACAAGCCTGCGGTCACAACCTGGCAGCGGCGCGCGGTCCAACCGCATGTAAGCATTCTCCCCAGTGGCCACCGGCAGCGAACCTCGCACGCTCCGGTGGCCAAACTGTCTCAGGCTGGCCTTTGCGCTTGATCCTCGGATCAGCGGCCCCCTATACCTCGGGGCAGGATGAAAACTGTCTTTCGTCATATCCTGCCTTACGTGCTGTCGCTGCTTGTTTGCCTGACCGGTCAGGGTGTTGCGGCGTCGCGCGGTATGGACGCGGCCGTTGGGCAGATGGTCCTGTGCACCGGCACCGGTCCTGTCATGGTCTACGTGGATGACACGGGGCAACCGACACATCCCCCCCATTATTGCCCGGATCATGCGCTCAGCCTGCTGGGGGCGATTCACGTCGATGCGGTCGCAGCGCCTGCGCCGCCGCGCCGGTCATTGCCTGCGCCCGTGCGGCAGGGCACGAACCTGATCGCCGATCCCGTCCCGCTTATGCCCGCGCGCAGCCCGCCTGTATCCGTCTGATTTTCCCAGTTCCTATCAATCAGACCCAATACAGGAGAAGGCAAATGACCTTCAAATCCACCATTCTTGCAACACTTGCCGCCCTTTCCCTGACCACTGCCGCCCTGGCCGACAGCGCGATCGTGGTCGAAGACGCCTATGCGCGGTCCTCGGGCAAATCCGCCAAGGCCGGTGCGGCCTTCATGGTCATCCAGAACCAGGGGGACGAGGCCGACCGCCTGATCGGGGCCAAATCGGACGCCGCCGCTCGGGTCGAGCTGCACACGCACCTGGTCGATGGCAACGGCGTCGCCAAAATGGTCGAGGTCGAGGACGGCTTTACCATCCCCGCAGGCGAGGCGCATATGCTGAAACGTGGCGGCGACCACGTCATGTTCATGGGCCTGACCGCACCGTTTGAACAGGGCGGGACCGTTCCCGTCATCCTGGTGTTCGAAAATGCGGGCGAGGTGAGCGTGGATATCCCGGTGGACCTTGAGCGCAAGGATGACCACGGCCATTCGGCCAAACATTCGCACTAATCAAGCCCGCCGGGCCCTGGGGCGATCCAGGGGCCGGTTCGCTTTTCAAGCTCAGGCCGGGCTTTCCCGGCCTGACGTTTTTGGTCCGGGCGCGACAGGTGGCAAGGCCCGCATTTGCTCTAGCGGTTGATAACCCGCATCTCGACCCGGTCACTTGCGCGTTTGAACCGCATCGCAAGAAAGACCATGACCGCCGCCAGCGCCAGCGCCGCAAAGGCAATGGCCCAGCCTAGCGCGACAAGCCCGCTTCCGGGCCAGAAGATCAGCACCAGACCAATGACCAGCGCCACGATGCCCGAGTTTCGGACCATGGGCCGCTCTGGGTCCTGTGCGTGCATCTGTTGCAGGGCCATCAGGGACCCGATACCGATGATCATGATCCAGGCGCCCAGCAGGAAAAAGGCGATCCGGGCCGCGCCTTCGGGCCAGATCAGCAGGACCAGGCCGATCAGTATGGCGCCTGCGCCCGCGCCGCCAACCAGCCCGCGCCGGCCAAGCCCCAAAAGCGTCAGCGCGCCGTCGAAAACCAGCAACGCGCCCACAAGGCGCAGCAAAAGGGAAATGCTGCCGCTTGGCCAGAACAACGCGGCAATGCCCACAGCCGCCGCCAGCACACCGCGCAGAAGGAATGTCCACCACAAACCGGCCAGGTTGGCGCTTAAGGTATCACGGGCCTCGATATGGGGGTCATCGACGATTTCGCCGCTTTTGGGTGTCTGTTCCGTCATGTCTGCCTTCCGACCGTCAGCTGATGCGCCCTTTGCAAAGGGGGGCAACCGCCAGTCTCTGCGCCAAATCACGGACGGTCAAGTTGTCCGCCGCGCCAGCAGCCCCTCGACCCAGCGCGGGACGGTTTCGGTCGCCATCCCGGGCAGGGTCTCGTCAAAGCTGGAAACCCCCGCCGACGGTTCAAGGTTCATCTCGATCGTGCGGGCGCCCGCTGCACCCGCTTCGTGGACAAAGGCGGCTGCGGGGTAAACCTGACCCGATGTCCCGATCGCGGCAAAGATCGTGGCGCTTGCCAGGTGGTCGTAGATCTCGGGCATGTGATAGGGCATCTCGCCGAACCACACCACGTCGGGGCGCGCAGACGGGCTGTGACAGTCGGGGCAGGGCTCTGCCACCTTCATTTCCAGCGGGGCGTCCCACCGGTATCCGCAGGCCGCGCACAGCGCCTTGTCCAGGCGGCCATGCATGTGCAGCACATCGCGCGCGCCACCGGCCTCGTGCAGGCCATCAACATTCTGGGTGACGATCGTGACCTCTGCGGGCCGGTTCCGTTGCAGGCGCGCCAGGGCCTGATGGGCCGCATTTGGCCGGGCCGCCGCCGCCTGAACCCGCCGGGCATTGTAAAACCCCTGAACCAGGGCCGGATCGCGGGCAAACGCCTCGGGCGTTGCAACATCCTCGATCCGGTATTGGGCCCATAAACCGCCTTGGTCGCGGAACGTGCCCAACCCGCTTTCCGCAGAAATTCCGGCCCCGGTCAGGATGACGATCTTTTCCATTGGGTCTCCGCAGGATAAACATGGCGCATGTCACATCGTATCCTGTTTGTCTGCCTGGGCAATATCTGCCGATCTCCTGCCGCCCAAGGCGCCCTGAGGGCCCGCCTGCCGCATCTTGTGACCGACAGCGCCGGGACCTCGGGCTGGCACATAGGCGAGCCGCCCTATGGCCCCATGCAACAGGCCGCCAAGGACCGCGGGCTGGATCTGGGCGATCTGCGCGCGCGCCAGTTCGTCGCCGCCGATTTCGACAGTTTCGACCTTATCCTTGCGATGGACGCCGACAACATGTCAGCCATCGAAGCCCTGCGCCCGCCCGGCAATGCCACGCCGGTTCGCCTGCTGACCGATTTCGCCCCGCAATCCGGCATGGATCATGTTCCCGACCCCTATTACACGCGCGACTTTCACGGAACGCTTGACCTGATCGACACGGCCATGGACGGGCTGAGCGCGCATCTTGAGGCCTAGCCGCCAATGACCTTCAACCGCCCGCCCAGCCAGGGTTGACGCGCAATCGCCGGGTCCACGATCTGGCTTTGCATCAGGCGGCGCAGCATACCCGCCACTTCGCGGGGCACGTCATCGGACCAGTCCGACCGGGTAAACAGCGATATTGTTCGGGAAAACGCGCCGAACGGGGCGGGATGGGCATCCAGCTGGTCGTGGAAACGCGCCGCCCGCATATATCCCAGAGGGGTCGTTATCGCCCAGCCAAGCCCCCGAGCAACCATTGCCATCAATGCCAGATGAGACCCGATTTCAAACCGTTCCTCAAAGCTCAGCTGGTGGCGGGCCAGGTGGCTTTCGATCTGGCGGCTGATCAACTGATCGCGGGCATAGCGCAGAAAGGGCAGGTCCCGAAGAACCGCGCCCGTATCCTGGGCCCCGGATGCGGCGCCCTTGGGCAGAACCAGGATGAACGGGTCCTGAACCAGCGGGTATTCGACCACGCCTTCCAGCACTTCGCCGCTATGGGCCGAAACCGCCAGGTGCAGGCTCTGCGATTCCAGCGCCTCAAAGATTTCGAGACTGGGCAAGGTAATCAGCTTGAATTTCGACCGGGTCAGGCTGTCGGCCAGCAGGGTCGCCAACCTTGGGGTCAGGTCATTGTCGAAATCGTCGATCAATCCGATGGACAGCGTCGTCAGGTGCCCCAGATCCATGACCGACAATTCGCCCTGGGCCATCTGCAACTCGGCCAGAATGGTCTCGGTACGGGCCAGAAAGCTGCGCCCGGCCTGCGTCAGGCGCATGGGACGGCGCCCGTGATCGACAAGATCGGTGCCCAATGCCTTTTCAAGGTTGCGCAATTGCTGGGAAACCGAAGGCTGGCTTAGCCCGGTGATTTCGGCGGCCTGCGCCACCGATCCCGTTCGCGCCAAGGCCTCGAACACCTCGAGCCCCCGCAGGGTCAGCCCTTTCAACACCATCACACATACCTTTCGCTGCGCCATTTCTGGGGCGCAGCGGGCATCAGGTCAAGGATTGCGTCGGGCTTAGCTGCAGATCGCCTGCGCCATCTGGCCAAAGTTCTGATACCGATCCCACAGCGCATCATCGCGCGCGGTCTGCGACATCTTCAACTCTTGCGCCTGATGGGGGTTGGTGAACCATTTTGCCACGGTTTTCTGATCGCTGCGGGTCAGCGCCTGATCGGCCACCCGCTGGATGCAATTGCACCGATCCCGCGTCGCCGCCGACCGGTCCGATGCCAGACACGCCCGCTTGATCTGAGCCGCGTCGACCGCCGGAGCCACCGCCGTCAGCGATGCCGCGCAAAATGCGATTAAGAGGAACTGTTTCATGCTCATGCCTCGTTTTCTTGCCTGCCCGGACGGGTCTGACGCCCCTCTCGGTCTGCGGCGGAGTATGAATCAAAGTGGAATCAGGATCAATCACACGTTGCGAAAAAGTGATTGCACGGGGTTGGAAACGCAGCGTTCGTTGCTTTCGCCAACGCTGCGCATCGGTCCGGGCAAAGCCGAAAGCCGCGGTTTTGCCAATTCGCCCATAGCGTCGAAAGACACCGGGGCAACAGCGGCCGGGCCGGACAATTTGCCCATAACGGGCATATGCGCCGGGTCTTTGTTGCCGCCGCAGAACGCCTCGGGCTTGTCAAAGCCCGCTTTCGGCGCCTTTCGAATACAGGTGTTGCGCAGAATTGCCCGATGCAAGGCTCTGTGCCGCTTGACCAACCCACGATTCCTCTACATATCCCAAATCCATGACAGACCTCGCTCATATCCGCAATTTCTCCATCGTCGCGCATATCGACCATGGCAAATCCACCCTTGCTGACCGGCTCATCCAAGAGACCGGAACGGTCAAGGATCGCGACATGAAGGAACAGCTGCTCGACAGCATGGATATCGAGCGTGAGCGTGGCATCACCATCAAGGCCAACACGGTCCGCATCGACTATACCGCCGATGATGGCGAGAAATACGTGCTGAACCTGATCGACACCCCCGGCCACGTGGATTTTGCCTATGAGGTCAGCCGGTCGATGCGCGCGGTCGAAGGCTCGCTGCTGGTCGTGGACAGCACCCAAGGGGTCGAGGCGCAGACGCTGGCCAACGTGTACCAAGCCATCGACGCCGACCACGAAATCGTGCCGGTGCTGAACAAGATCGACCTGCCCGCGTCCGACTGTGACCGCGTGGCCGAACAGATCGAAGATGTGATCGGCATCGACGCGACCGACGCCATTCAGGTCTCGGCCAAGACGGGGCAGGGCATCCACGAGACGCTTGAGGCCATCGTCACCCATCTGCCCGCACCGCAGGGCAATCTCGATGCGCCGCTCAAGGCGATGCTGGTGGATTCGTGGTACGACGCCTATCTCGGCGTCATCGTTCTGGTCCGCATCATGGACGGCACGCTGAAAAAGGGAATGCGGGTCAAGTTCATGTCGAACAACACCCTGCACCATGTCGACCGCGTTGGCGTCTTCCGCCCCGAGATGGAGATGGTCGACAGCCTTGGCCCCGGTGAGATCGGCTTTCTCACCGCGTCCATCAAACAGGTCCGCGACACCCGCGTCGGCGACACGATCACCAATGACCGCAACGGGACCGAGGACGCGCTGGACGGGTTCAAACCCGCGCAGCCGGTGGTGTTCTGTGGTCTCTTCCCCGTGGACAGCGCCGAATTCGAAGACCTGCGCGATGCGATCGACAAGCTGGCCCTGAACGACGCGTCGTTCAGCTTTGAGATGGAAACCTCGGCCGCACTGGGCTTTGGCTTCCGCTGCGGCTTCCTTGGCCTTTTGCACCTTGAGGTCATCCGCGACCGGATCGAACGCGAATATGATATCGAGCTTATCACCACTGCGCCCTCGGTGATCTATCACGTCTACATGAAAGACGGTGAGATGATCGAGTTGCACAACCCCGCCGACATGCCCGACCCGTCCAAGGTCGACCATATCGAGGAACCGCGCATCAAGGCGACCATTTTGGTGCCGGACGAATACCTGGGCGACGTGCTGAAACTGTGCCAGGACCGCCGCGGCATCCAGATGGACCTGACCTATGCGGGCAGCCGTGCGATGGTTGTCTACGACCTGCCGCTGAACGAGGTTGTGTTCGATTTCTATGATCGCCTGAAATCGGTGACCAAGGGTTACGCCAGCTTTGACTATCAGATGACCGGTTATACCGAGGATAATCTGGTCAAGATGTCGGTGCTGGTGAATGATGAACCGGTCGACGCGCTGTCGACCATGGTTCACCGCGACCGGGCCGAGATGCGGGGCCGGGCGATGTGCGAAAAGCTCAAGGACCTGATCCCGCGCCACATGTTCAAAATCCCGATCCAGGCCGCCATCGGAGGCAAGGTCATCGCCCGCGAAACGCTCTCGGCCCTGCGCAAGGACGTGACCGCCAAATGCTACGGAGGCGACGCCACGCGGAAACGCAAACTGCTGGACAAGCAGAAGGCGGGTAAGAAGAAGATGCGCCAGTTCGGGAAGGTGGATATCCCGCAGGAGGCGTTTATTAGCGCCTTGAAAATGGACAGCTGAAGGCTTTCCATTTTTACGGCGAGTGCGCGAAAGCGTTTGGCATAGCCAAACGCGTGCGGCACCCGGTTGCAGTTATGGTGCTGGTGGATTGCGAAAAGCTGGTCATCTTAATTGCACGTGACCAAACCACTTGGCACGCGGCCAACCCGGTGGCCGATCCCAATTTTTGCCAAGTACCTGCTCCCTTTAGGATTGAGTGGAAATCTCCGGCTTGCTGTGCTGAAAACTTGTGCAACCTTTGCAAATGCGTTTAGTAATTTTGTGGGTTTGAGCGTCCTCCTCCTTGAAGATAGAAAGCCACGGTCAATTCCTGTGGCAAAACCCGCAAAATAAAACCAAAGTTTTACCACTTTTGCGTGCAAGCCTGATTCGCAATACCGGAAGGGTAGATGCGGCGATGCCTGCTACGCAAATCTCCCAATATTGGGCCTGGTGTCCAAGGGGCGGGGAAATCGAATTGGCGCAGGTTTAAACGCGGGCTGCCTGGGCAGAAATTACCCTGTCCGCCTGAGGATATGGCGCAATTGGGCCATGGCGACCGGCCAATTGATAGGCGTCTGAATTACAGGCTCCTTTTATTAACATAGAAAGGAATTAACCATGTGGTCAAAAACTATTGGAGGTGCCGCGCTGATTTTGTCCTTGGGAATGGCTGAGCCCGTTCTGGCAAATTTCGGACCAGCGGACCCGGTCATTATTCAGGTTAGAAACGAAGGTTTCACCGTGACCAAAATGCGCAAGCATTGGAATGGGCGGGTGTCGATCTATTCGTACAATGACACCTATATGCGCAAAACGGTAATTAACGGAAAAACCGGTAAAGTTTTAAGCGATCAGTTGATGCCACGCAAAGGGGACGCAAGCGATGGCACAAGTGTTGCCAGCACAAGCGGATCAGAGGCCGGATCGGGCACAACCGGCGGCACCGGTACGGGCAATGGCGGATCAAGCAGCGGTGGTTCCAGCGGCGGCGGCTCCGGCAGCGGCGGTTCCAGTGGCGGTTCGAGTAGCGGTGGTTCTGGCAGCGGCGGCTCGGGTGGCATCGGCGCCTCAGCCGAAGCAAGCGCTGGCGGTGGCGGAATAAGCGCAGGCGTGGGTGCCAGCGTTGGTGGCCTGGGCATTGGCGCGAGCGTGGGCATCGGTAAGAACTGACAGCGTACAGCGTGGCCCGAGCCTTTGGGCCGCGCATTTGCGTCGGGGGCACCAGTGCTGGCCCCGACGTTGCTTACCCTTCAATAAGTCAAAATGAGACTTTCAGCTTCAACCCAATTTGTTAACCTTCGTTAACATATTGTTTTAATAGGTTGAGGTCTTTTCATGCGAAAACTCATTTTGGTCACTTTGGTTGCGATCTTTGGGGCAACCACCGCATTTGCCCATGGCGGAGGATGTCGCAAAAGCTCTCCTCCGGGACAGTGCTGCCATGCGGGTTCTCAGCCTTACCACTGCCATTAGGTTGGCGTGGGGCGGTTCTCGGCCACCACGGCCTCAAACCCCTCCGGATCCGCCTGTTTCAACTTGCGCAACGCGTCCTCGGCATGATCCCGCAGGGCCTGTTTGCAGTCGGCCTTGACCGCCTCGACCCCGTCGACCAGCGTGTCGATCTCGGACAGCTCCACCCCGGTGGCCTGGGACAACGCCTGAAGCGCCTCAAGCACCTTGCCCAGTTGCGTGCCATAGCTTGCGACGTCGCGCTGAACGCGGGTCTCGATTGCCGGGATGCCTTTGATGGTGCCCGCCAGAACCGGGTCGATATCCTGCTGCACATCCCCGCTCAGCGGAAACCGAAACTCGGGGGACCAGACGGAAAAGGGGCCAAACATTGTCAAATCTCCAATAGATAAAATATGCCTCAGCTTCTGCTGCGCCGCAGCATCGTGTCAAGGCCGCCGGGCCTGAGCCGTTTGTGCCCTGCGCCAAGATGAACGCTTGATGAAGTTTCCCTTAGGTAAGTTGTAATTGCCCCGCGCTCTGCCGATCTGTTCTCCACGGCCATGGCGGCAAGGGGGGAAGCCAAAGGCCAGGGGCATTGCAGTTCGCAGGCGGCCAAGTTGGTCTGTGCCGCAGGCGACCGGTCAGCGCATCAAGCGATGCCCGACACGAAAACGGCAGGTTTTTTTGCCGTATTCCGTAGCCTGCGGATCGGGGCGACCTACAGCACCGTCCCCGACTGTCAGGCGAACCGAAGCGTTTCCGGCCCGCCCGGATGTAGGGGGTACATGTGGCCGCGGTGAAACTCCGCGGCAAGGTAAGTGGTTACCCCGGCCGGGTCGGAGCGCTTCTCAGGAACATGCGTCTCCACAGGGGGGCGACGGGCCGGGCGGCAATCTCGCCGCCCGCGACAGGGTCCAGGCCCCCGCGCTTGAGGATGCGGCGCTCCTCGGCACGGGTCATCTGGATCTCGCGGACCTTCAGCGCTGCATCGCGCGCGGTGACGTATGAACCGTCCGGCCCCGGTTCCATCCCCGGAATACCGCGCCCTTTCGACCACCACCCGCGCAGCCTGCTGAGCGGGTGTTTTGGTCCGACCCAGTCGTCATCCTGCAGGGCCCAGATGCGCTCGACCTCGGTCATCGAGACCAGGGCGGCAAGCGGTTTGCCATAGCGGGTCAGCACGATCACCTGACGGGGATCTTGGGACAGGGTTGCCAGCTCTCCCAATCGGGCGCGGGCTTGGGAAATGGTCAGGCGCATGGGCGAATCTCCGGGTGTACGATTCGAAAGATCGGGGGTCTGAGTGTTGTACAACTCGGACAATTTCCGCCTAACGCGGCGCGCGCGGCCTTTGCAGGCGCAGAAAGCGGGGGAAATCGGGATGGGTTTTCATGTCTGGACTTATCCCCCAACAACCCTGCTGGAATGTGCGGAATTCAGAGTTGTCCACAAGGCTTTCCCGGCAGATACCAACAGATTTGTCCCCCGGTAATTTTCATGCTGCGGTGCTATTTTCTTGTCCGGGAACCGCGTCAATGTAACAGTTTCATTACCGCACAGGTTCACACGGGCCTAAGCGGGACGCAATGGCCCAAGCCAGGCTGCGGAAGAGATCAGGTCTTAGGATTTGTTTTGTTTCGCAAGGGTTTGGAGGTTGATGTCGGGTGTCTCAGGGTCTTGTACCCTGCGCGACCGAGGTCAGTTTTTTCGGTCAAAGCGTGTTGCGGTGGACCTCAGGGTTCATGGCAACGGCTGCGGCCCTTGTGGCCGGGGCAACTGGGTCGAGGCGCCCTCGGGCGTGTCGAACCGGCAAGGCGTCAGGAGTGTCCGCAAGGATGCATGCAAAGACCGCGTCTGCGCACCTGACGCCTTTTCCTTTTGCCGGCTTCCGGGTTCATACAGGCTACCACTTTCCACCCTCTCCAAAAGGGAACGGGGTTCTTTTGTGTGAACAAAAGAACCCCGCAAGAGCGTCAATTGATGCTCGGATGATGCAGTGCCGCGTCTATGCACCTGTAGGCACAGGATACACGGCGTCGGGGGCTGGGGCAACTATATATTGGATATACGCCGACATCCCCCGCAATATGCTGTAGAACCTTAGAGGTTTTCCTGCACGTCGGTGGCCGCGTCCTGGATGGCGTCGCCGGCATGCTCGATGTCTTTCCCGGCACCCTTGGCGGTTTCGCAGGCGGTCAGCGCAAACAAGCTCAGACCAATCAGAATTGTGCGGATCATCAGGTATCTCCCATGCTACTCGATCTTTCCTGTCGGTAGCACCTTTCCGGAATCGGGGCCAGTGTTTTGCAACCGCAGCCGGGCGGTGTTGCAGCGCCGTGCCGAGCGACCCGAACGCAAGTCCCGATTTCCAGGCTCCGGCGGGCGAACTCGGGCGTCCCCCCTTGCGGCCCTTCTGCGCCGACACTAAGACTCATGTAACATTTCTTCGGGTAATATCCCGATCCATCGCAAAGCAGGCAGGTTCCACATGTTCGATCCAGTTGACACCTACATGAATACGCTCGTCCCGATGGTGGTCGAACAGACCAGCCGCGGCGAACGTGCCTACGATATCTTCTCGCGCCTTCTGAAAGAGCGGATCATCTTCATCAACGGCCCGATTCATGACGGTATGAGTCACCTTGTCGTCGCGCAATTGCTGCACCTTGAGGCGGAGAATCCGAACAAGGAAATCTCGATCTACATCAATTCCCCCGGCGGGGTCGTGACCAGCGGTTTGTCGATCTATGACACAATGCAGTACATCAAGCCGAAATGTTCGACCCTGGTGATCGGTCAGGCGGCGTCGATGGGGTCGGTTCTGCTGGCCGGTGGCGAAAAGGGAATGCGGTTTTCGCTGCCCAACAGCCGGATCATGGTGCACCAGCCCAGCGGTGGCTATCAGGGTCAGGCCAGCGACATCATGATTCACGCGGCCGAGACGCAAAAGCTGAAAGATCGCCTGTATGATATCTATGTGCGTCATACCGGGCAGACCAAAAAGGCCGTTGAAAAGGCGCTGGATCGTGACAATTTCATGAGCCCGGAAGAGGCCAAGGAATGGGGTCATATCGACGAGATCGTTGAAAACCGTGCAAAAATGGACGCGGATGAGGCCTGAGGCCCACGCCCCGCGCGATAGGTGCGGGGCACATTTTGAGATTGTAGCTGCTCCGGCGCTGGCCTAAGCTGCATCAACAGACGGCAAACGCGGCCCGAAACAGGCCGCAGGGATGGAGCCCGAAAGGTAGATCATGGCGACGAATTCAGGCGGCGACAGCAAGAATACGCTCTACTGCAGTTTCTGCGGCAAAAGCCAGCACGAGGTCCGTAAGCTGATTGCCGGCCCAACCGTGTTCATCTGCGACGAATGCGTCGAACTGTGCATGGATATCATCCGCGAAGAAACCAAGGCCAGCGGCCTGAAATCCTCGGATGGGGTGCCGACGCCCAAAGATATCTGCGAGGTTCTGGATGACTATGTTATTGGTCAGGCCACTGCCAAACGGGTTCTGTCGGTTGCGGTTCATAACCACTACAAACGTCTGAACCACGCCCAGAAAGCGGGCAGCGATATCGAATTGGCGAAATCCAACATCCTGCTGATTGGCCCGACCGGATGCGGCAAGACCCTGCTGGCCCAGACGCTGGCGCGCATTCTGGATGTGCCGTTTACGATGGCAGACGCGACCACGCTGACCGAGGCCGGTTATGTTGGCGAAGACGTCGAGAACATCATTCTCAAGCTTTTGCAGGCCAGCGAATACAATGTCGAACGCGCCCAGCGCGGCATCGTCTATATCGACGAGGTCGACAAGATCACCCGCAAGTCGGAAAACCCCTCGATCACCCGCGATGTATCGGGCGAAGGGGTGCAGCAGGCATTGCTGAAACTGATGGAAGGCACTGTTGCCAGTGTGCCGCCGCAAGGTGGCCGCAAGCACCCGCAGCAAGAATTCCTGCAGGTCGATACCACCAATATCCTGTTCATCTGCGGCGGTGCCTTCGCCGGTCTGGACCGGATCATCGCGCAACGCGGCAAGGGGTCTGCCATGGGCTTTGGCGCCGATGTGCGGGACAATGATGACCGCGGTGTCGGAGAGATTTTCAAGGATCTGGAACCCGAAGATCTGTTGAAATTCGGCCTGATCCCCGAATTCGTGGGACGTTTGCCCGTTCTGGCAACCCTGGAAGACCTGGATGAGGATGCGCTTGTTACGATCCTGACCAAACCCAAGAACGCTCTGGTCAAACAGTATCAGCGCCTGTTCGAACTGGAAGATGCGGAACTCGCCTTTACTGACGATGCTCTGAAAGCGATTGCCAACAAGGCGATCGAGCGCAAAACCGGCGCGCGTGGCCTGCGTTCGATCCTCGAGGACATCCTGCTGGACACCATGTTCGAACTGCCGGGCATGAAGAATGTAACCGAGGTCGTGGTGAACGAAGAGGCCGTTTCTTCTGACAAACAGCCCCTGATCATCTACGCTGACGCCGCACCAGAATCCGCGTCAGCAGGTTAACGCGTCGCAAATGGGGGCGCTGCCCCCGCCGCCCTGCGGGCGACTCCCCCGGGATATTTGTGGCCAGATGAAGCTGCGGATCCTCCATTCATCTGGCTATAAATATCCCGGAGCGCGAGGCAGAGCCTCGCATGGTTGGTCAGAAACCGGGCCGGTCAATTGGACATGGAAAATACGATGACAATCAGGCGTATCCCTTCCGGCGGAGAGTTTGAGGCAAAGGTCGGGTATTGCAGGGCCGTGGTTGCGGGCAACTGGGTTCATGTTGCGGGGACGGTGGGTCAGGGCGACGATGTCGTTGCCCAGTGCCGCTCGGCCCTTTCGATCATCGAAAAAGCGCTTGCCGAGGCCGGGGCGGGTTTTGAGCATGTCGTTCGCGTGACGTATATGTTGCAGGATCGCGCCGAGTTTGAGCCATGCTGGCCGGTATTGGCAGAGACTTTTGGCGCCGCCCCACCTGCGGCGACGATGATTGAATGTGGCCTGATCGACCCCAAATACCGGATCGAGATTGAAGTCACCGCATATCTGCCGGAGTGACGCAGAAGCGCCTTGTGGCACTGGACCTTGGCGCACCTTTGGTCCATACCGTTGCAGGAGCGAAATGCCGGAGGCAACCGATGGGAATCCTGAACACTCTTTTGCGCGCCGTGACGTGGTGGAACGGGGCAACCCTGAACACGCAGATCTTTACTGCGCGCAAGGGCGTCAAGGTGGGCGAAGACGACGCGGGCAATGTTTTCTACCGAACAGCCGATGACAGCCGCCGGTGGGTGATTTTCAATGGCGAGGCCGAGGCCAGCCGGGTCGACCCTGACTGGCATGGTTGGTTGCACCGGACATGGGACGAGCCGCCGACGGACAAGCCTTTGATGCACAAGCCGTGGGAACAACCGCACCAGGAGAACCTGACCGGTACCGCGCTTGCCTATGCGCCCGCTGGATCGTTGCGCCGGGTGGACCCGGTCGAACGGTCTGATTACGAAGCGTGGAGCCCGGAATAAGCGAGGCTAAGGATGTCCACCCACAATATGACCGAAGTCCTTGTCGGCGGGGTTGTTCTGGCCTGTGCCGTCGCATTTGGCGTCTATGCCAGCCAGTCAGCCGGGCTGACACGGGACGCAGGCGGGTATGAACTCGCCGCTTCTTTCCGCTCGCTGGAGGGGGTGGGTATAGGGACCGATGTGCGCCTTGCCGGGGTCAAGATCGGGACCGTAACCGACGTGGATCTTAACCCGGACACCTATCGCGCTGATACGACCTTTTCCGTCAAGGACGGAGTTCTGATCCCCGATGATTCAGCAATCATCATTTCCTCCGAAGGGTTGCTGGGGGGCAACTTTGTTGAAGTCATGCCCGGCGGGTCCCCTTTCTATTTCGAGGCCGGGGACGAGATTGAGGATACGCAAGGTGCGGTCAGCCTGATTTCGCTGCTGGTGAAATTCGTGGCCGGGGACGGCGGCGAATGATGCGCCTTGCCCTGATGGCGCTTGCGCTGACGGCGACGGCGGCCACGGCGCAACAGAAGGTACAGTCGGGTCCGGGGGCCATGTTGCGGGGGCTGGACAAGGTCAGCGGCCAGACCGTGGATATCGAGCTTCAATCGGGGCAGACAAAGACCGTGTTCGGGTTGGATGTCGCGCTGGGTGATTGTCGTTTTCCGGTCGACAACCCAACCGGTGATGCATTCGCCTATCTGACCATCTGGGAACAGGGCAAGTCAGAGCAGTTGTTTGACGGATGGATGATTGCGACCTCGCCAGCGTTGCATGCGCTGGACCATGCCCGCTACGACGTCTGGGTGATCCGCTGTATCACGCCCTGAGGCGACTGTACCAATATGGCTGAAAAATCCGCTGCGGTATTCACGGCCTCCTGCAATTCCTGACGATAGGCGCTTCGCGAAATCTCGATTGCGCCCAGCGACGCGAGATGTGCGGTCAGGAACTGGGTGTCAAACAGCCTAAACCCTGTCTGGCGCAAGCGGTCGACCAGATAGGCCAGCGCGATCTTAGACGTATCGGGCCGCCGCGAAAACATGCTTTCGCCGAAAAAGGCCGCGCCGATTGCGACGCCAAAAACACCGCCGATCAGTTCCTCGCCGTCGTAAACCTCAAGCGAATGGGCGTGACCCAAGTGATAGAGCTGTTGGTACAGGTCGCGCAATTCGGCGTTGATCCACGTGTCCGGTCGGTCTGCGCACCCATCGACAACGCCCAGGAACTGTTGGTCGATTGCTATCTGAAACCCGCAATTCCTGATCCGCCGCGCCAGGCTGCGCGAGATATGGAACCCGTCCAGGGGAAAAACGCCCCGGAGTTTCGGGTCGACCCAGAACAGCTCGTCGGACTCGCGGTTTTCGGCCATCGGGAAAATGCCGATGGAATAGCCATGCATCAACAGTTCGGGTGACAGGCTCATGCGGCAGGTTTGCTGGCCGAAGGGGGGACCCGCTTCGGCCACGCGGTCTTATTGCGCCATGTTCTCCGCAAGCCAGTGCTCCAGCCAGTGGATGTTATAGTCGCCGCTGTGAATGTCCGGTTCCTGAAGCAGGGCGTGAAACAGGGGCACGGTCGTGTCGACGCCATCAACGATCAGTTCACCCAGCGCACGGTTCAGGCGCGCCAGCGCTTCGTTTCGGTCGCGCCCCTGAACGATCAGCTTGCCGATAAGGGAATCGTAGTAGGGCGGGATGGAATACCCGTCATACAGGGCCGAATCCATCCGGACACCAAGCCCCCCAGGCGCATGAAACGCGCTGATCTTGCCAGGGCAGGGGGAAAAGTTCGGCAGCTTTTCCGCGTTGATCCGAACTTCGATGGCGTGGCCGTTGATCTCCAGATCGTCCTGGCCGAACGACATGTCCTCGCCTGCGGCAACAAGGATTTGTTCGCGCACCAGATCGACGCCAAAGATGCCTTCGGTCACCGGGTGTTCCACTTGCAGGCGGGTGTTCATCTCGATGAAGTAGAACTCGCCATTCTCGTACAGGAATTCGATGGTACCCGCGCCGATATAGTTGATCTTGGCAACCGCGTCGGCGCAGATTTTGCCGATCTCGGCACGTTCTTCGGGGGTGATGCAGGGGCCGGGGGCCTCTTCGAACACTTTCTGGTGGCGGCGCTGCAGCGAACAGTCGCGTTCGCCCAAGTGAACCGCCTTGCCCTTGCCGTCGCCAAAGACCTGAATCTCGATATGGCGGGGCGTGGTCAGGTATTTCTCGATATAGACCTCGTCATTGCCAAAGGCGGCCTTGCCCTCGGCCCGCGCGGTCATAAAGGCGCTTTCCATGTCATCTGCGGTCTGCGCGACTTTCATGCCGCGCCCGCCACCGCCGGCGGTCGCCTTGATGATGACGGGATATCCGAATTCCTCGCCGATGCGCTTGGCATCAGCCAAAGTGGGAACACCGCCGTCCGATCCCGGAACACATGGCACGCCAAGCGCCTTCATGGTGTCCTTGGCGGTGATCTTGTCGCCCATCACGCGGATATGTTCGGCGGTGGGGCCGATGAAGGTGATGCCGTGGTCTTCAACGATCTGCACGAATTCGGCATTTTCGGACAGGAAACCATAGCCGGGATGGATCGCCTGCGCGCCGGTGATCTCGCAGGCCGAGATGATCGCGGGCACGGACAAATAGCTGCTTGGGCTGGGCGGAGGGCCGATGCACACCGATTCGTCGGCCATGCGCACATGCATCGCATCGCTGTCGGCGGTCGAATGGACGGCGACCGTCGCAATCCCCATCTCTCGCGCGGCGCGGATGACGCGCAGGGCGATCTCGCCTCGGTTGGCAATCAGGATCTTGTCGAACATGGGCCCGCCTTACTCAACGATGACCAGAGGGGTGCCAAATTCCACGGCGTCGCCATCGCCCACGAGGATGCGCTTGATGGTGCCCGATTTGGGGGCGTGGATATGGTTCATGGTTTTCATCGCTTCGACAATCAGCAACGTGTCGCCTTCCGACACGGATGCGCCGACGCTGATAAAGGCCGGTGCGCCGGGTTCGGGTTGCATGTAGACGGTTCCAACCATCGGCGAGGTCACGGCGCCGGGGTGGCTGGCCGGGTCATCGCTTGCCGCCGGGGCTTCGGCTGCTGCGGCGGCCGGGGCGGGCGCTGCGGCAAGGGCTGCCGCGGCCGGGGCCGCCACCTGAACCGGAGCAGCGGCAACCTGAACAGCACGGCTGACGCGCACATTCAGGCTGTCTTCTTCGCCGTACTCGCGTTTGACCTGCAATTCGGTCAGGTCGTTTTCACGCAGCAACTCGGCCAGTGCCTTGATAAACGCCACGTCCGATTCGTGTTTGGTATCTGTCATGAGTGTCCTCGAAGGTTCCCCTAGGGCCCGTCTGTCTGGCGCGGGCTTTGGTCTGATTACGCAGCGTTATAAGCCATGCGGTCGGCCATGAAAAGCGCAGTCTCGGCCGTTGAAATAGGGGTTTGGACGCAAAACGCAACCGGTCGGGCCGATTACAGGGGCATCCCGGATAATTTGGCCACGAGTTCGGGCAGTTTGCGTGCGCCGAACTTTTCCAGCAGCCGGGCGCGATAGGCTTCGATCGTCCGATAGCTCAGCCCCAGCTCGCCGCCGATTTCCTTGGCCGACAACCCACGGCAGGACAGGATCGCAACCTCGCGCTCCCTTTGGGTCAACTCAACCAGCGGCCGTTCCTCGGAAATATCCGAAAAGCTCCAGATGCCGTGGCGAAACGGATCGTCCGGGGTCAGCGACCTGCCGCGCGCGCGGCACCAGAACAAATCGCCATTGCGACGCCGCATGACTCGTTCGTCGGTGTAATAGCCCGTGTCCCGCATGACTTGCAGACTGCGTTGGCCAATCCGTTCCCAGTCGGCCACCGAGGGATAGAGATGCAACAGCGGCATGTTGCGATAGTCTTCTTCGGTGCCGCCGAACGTGCGCGAAAACTGCAGGTTGCAACGCCGGATCACTCGGTTTTCGAGTTCGACAAGCCCGATTGGGGCATATTCGAAGGCCGGATCGCTCATATACCTATCGTGACGGGTATTGCGGCAAATTAGAAGGGGCTGGCCCCAGAAACATGGATTTCAGTCGTGGGCAGGTGCGCCTGCGGGGGCTGTCAATTCTGCAACGACAGGGGGTGTTGTGGCCGAAAGGTTGTTAATCTTGTAAACTGTATTTGAAAATAGTCCCGCAAGGCGCAACAATCCAAGCGTTAATCTGAAAACCGGGCCGTTCGAATGTGGGCGCGCGGGATCGATCTGGGCAGGGGGAAACCGGGTGCGCGACACGCTGACTGGCAGCAGAATTCGCGAAAGGCGGCAGATTTCCGGGCTGCGGCAGGCCGAACTGGCCCGCCTGGTCGGGATATCGGCGTCTTATCTGAACCTGATTGAACACAACAGGCGCCGGATCGGAGGCAAGCTGCTGGTCGATATCGCCGCTGCCCTGGCGGTCGAGCCATCGGTTTTGACCCAGGGGATCGAGGCGACGCTGATCTCGGCCCTGCGCGAGGCTGCCGCAGATGCTGTCGGGCAAAAGGCCGAGGTGGACGGTCTGGATGAATTTGCAGGGCGCTTTCCGGGTTGGGCGGGCGTTCTTGCGCAAATGCACAGCCGGGTGGTGTCGCTGGAACGCACCGTGGAAACACTGGCCGACCGCCTGACGCATGACCCGCAGATCGCGGCGTCCATGCACGAAGTTCTGTCGACCGCGGCCGCCATTCGGTCCACAGCGGCGATTCTGGCCGAGCCGGGGGAAATCGGCGCTGAGTGGCGCGACCGGTTTCACAAGAACCTGCACCAGGACGCAGAGCGTTTGGCCGAAAGTTCCAAGGCTCTGGTCGCATATCTGGATGACAGCGAAAGCGCCGATGACAAAAGCGGCATTCCGCTGGAAGAGGTCGAGGCGTTTTTTGCCGGTCAGGGCCATCATTTCCCGGAAATCGAACAGGGACAGGATGCCGGGCAGATTTCGTTGGACGACCTGGATTCGGGTGCGGCCAAGACGGTGGCGCGGGAAATGCTTGCCGTGTATGCGGCGGACGCGGCCGCCATGCCGCTGGATCAAATGCGGGACGCTCTGGCCGGGCAAGACGTTGATCCGCTAAAGCTGGCGGCTCGGTTTTCGGTCGATCTGCCGACGGTGTTGCGCCGTTTGGCTTTCCTTCCCAAGGACCTGCTGCCACAACCCGCAGGTCTGGCGATCTGCGATGCGTCCGGCAGTGTCCTTTTCTATAAGCCCGTGCCGGGGTTTGCGCTGCCGCGCCATGGCGAAGCCTGTCCGTTATGGCCGCTTTTCACCGCCCTCAACCGGCCGCTTGTTCCGCTTCGCAAACGGATTACACAGCTTGGCCGGACGATTGCCGAATTTGAGTGTTATGCCATTGCCTGGCCGCAGGCAGTGGCGGGCTTTGACGCGGACCCGGTATACCGGTCGGTCATGCTGGTGCTGCCGACGGATTCCGCCTTGCCCGAGCGTTCCAATGCCTCAGAGGTCGGAACAAGTTGCCGTATCTGCCCCAGGAACCAATGCGAAACGCGGCGCGAGCCGTCGATTCTGAGCGAAGGTTTTTGACAGTTTCGTTTCAGTCCGATTAATCTGTTTCCTGTGGGTGGCCAGGTATATTACCGGCCATGGGGAGGAATATGTAGATGAGCCGCAAGGTTCTGCTGATTGAGGACGAGCCCAATATCACCGAGGCGATCCGGTTCCTGTTGACCCGAGAGGGTTGGCAGGTCGAAACACATGCCGAAGGCACAGACGCGGTACAGGTGATCCTGGCCGCCGAACCTGATCTGGTGATCCTGGATGTGATGTTGCCCGGCAAAAGCGGCATGGATGTCCTGAGGGACCTGCGCGAGCATGAAAACATGGCCCGTCTGCCGGTTCTCATGCTGACGGCGCGGGGCCAGTCGCGCGACCGCGAAATGGCGGAAAATGCCGGTGTCAGCCGCTTTATGACCAAACCATTCTCGAATTCCGAGGTTCTGACTGCTGTGCGTGACCTTCATGCGCAGGCGTCGCAGTCATGACAACCGATCCGGGCGGTGAACCTCGGCCTTCGGGTGCGCGGCAATCGCTGTTCCTGGAACGTCAAAGCTATCGCCGGCGCAGGCTGGCCGATGCGGCGCGGCTGCTGCCTTTTCTGGGTGCTGCGCTGATCGCATTGCCCCTGCTTTGGCCCGACGGGAGTTCTGACGAAGCGCCCGTGCCGCTGTCTTCGGCAATCTATTACATCTTTATCTGCTGGGTCGGCCTGATCCTGTGCAGCCTTTTGTTCGGCCTGGCCGCACGGCGTATGAGCAGGCGCGAAGATACCGGGCCGGAGACCCAGAAATGGCAACGCTGAATGTCTTGATTCTGGTGTGCCTCGGCTATGTCGTGCTGCTGTTCGGTGTGGCCTTTGCCGCAGACCGGCTGGCCGCTGCGGGGCGGGGCAGGTGGTTGCGTTCGCCGTTGATCTACACGCTGTCCCTGTCGATCTATTGCACCGCCTGGACGTTCTACGGCGCGGTGGGAAACGCCGCACGGTCTGGCCTGGAATTCGTGACGATCTATCTTGGGCCGACGCTTGTGATGATAAGCTGGTGGTGGGGCCTGCGCAAACTGGTGCGGGTCGGTCGTAGCCAGCGCGTGACATCCATCGCTGACCTTGTCTCATCGCGCTATGGCAAGTCAAACACGCTGGCGATCTGCGTCACCATCCTGGCCGTTCTGGGTGGGACGCCATATATCGCGCTTCAGCTTCAGTCGATTACCCTGTCGTTTTCGATCTTCGCCGAAGCGGACCCGTCGGGCCTGTACCGCGAGGGGTCCAGCGTGTTCTGGGTCGCCGCCGGGTTGGCGGTGTTCGCGATCCTGTTCGGAACCCGAAACCTGGATGTGAACGAACGTCACCACGGTGTCGTCACGGCCATCGCGGTGGAATCCGTGGTCAAACTGTTTGCCCTGCTCGCCGTGGGCATCTTTGTGGTCTGGGGGGTCGCCGGGGGAATCGGCCCGATAATGGACCGCATCGACGCCTCGGAAATCGGGCAGTGGCAGGTGGACGGAGGGCGCTGGACCGCGATCACGTTCTTGTCCGCCGCCGCCTTTGTCTGCCTGCCGCGCATGTTTCAAGTCATGGTCGTCGAAAATGACGACGAGGGGCATCTGCGAACGGCTGCATGGGCCTTTCCCCTGTACCTTTTGCTGATGAGCTTGTTCGTCATTCCAATCGCGGTGGTTGGGTTGGACCTGATGCCAGCCGGGTCAAACCCCGACCTGTTCGTTCTGACCGTCCCCCTGTCGCAGGGCAATGACTGGCTGGCCATGCTGTCCTTTATCGGTGGGTTCTCATCCGCCACGTCGATGGTGATTGTCACCGCAATGGCCCTGTCGACCATGGTGTCGAACCATCTTGTCATGCCCATCTGGCTGAGCATGCAGGAAAGCAAAAGCTCGGTCTCGGGGGATGTGCGAACCATCGTCCTGATGGCGCGCCGGATCTCGATTGCCGCGATCATGTGCCTGGGGTTCTTTTACTATCGCTTGTCCGGGGGCGGTGCGGCGCTGGCCTCAATCGGATTGGTGGCCTTTGCCGGGATATCGCAGATCTTGCCGGCGCTGGTTGGCGGCCTGTTCTGGCGCGGCGCGACGCGCGCCGGCGCGCTGGCAGGGCTGAGCGTGGGGTTCGGGTTGTGGATCTATACCTTGTTGCTGCCCGGAATGGGCGGCTGGGTGATGCCCGAGACTGTTCTGCAAAACGGCCCCTTCGGGATCGGGTGGCTGCGCCCTCAGGCCATGTTCGGGCTTGAGGGGATCGACCCGATGACCCACACGGTTCTGTGGTCTCTGGCGCTTAATACCATTGCCTTTTGCGTAACCTCGCTGCTGAGCTTTCCAAGCCCGCTGGAACGTCTGCAAGGCGCGCAGTTCGTCAATGTTTTCGACCATTCGGTCGCGCCGCGCGGATGGAGCGGGTCGGTGGCCCAAAGCGAAGACCTGATGATCATGACGCAGCGCATCCTGGGCGCCGTGCCCGCGCAGGAGTTTTTTCAGCTCGAGGCCGAACAACAGGGCGGCAGGGGGCGGCTGCCCGAACCAACACCGGGATTTCTTGAGAGGCTCGAACGTGAGCTTAGCGGGTCGGTGGGAGCGGCGACCGCCCATGCGATGATCGGGCAGATTGTCGGCGGGTCGTCGGTTTCGGTCGAAGACCTGCTGGCCGTTGCGGACGAATCCGCGCAGTTGCTGGAATATTCGGGCCAGCTCGAAGCGAAATCTGCCGAGTTGAGCCGTACCGCCCGGCAATTGCGTGAAGCCAATGCGAAACTGACGCAAATTTCCATGCAGAAGGATGCATTTCTTGGCCAGGTTAGCCATGAATTGCGCACGCCCATGACCTCGATCCGGGCATTTTCCGAGATCATGCGCGACACCGAAGAACTTAGCCCCGAGGAAAAGACGCGCTATGCGGCGATCATTCATGACGAGGCGCTGCGCCTGACGCGCCTGCTGGACGATCTTCTGGACCTGAGCGTTCTGGAAAGCGGCCAGGTCAGCCTGAACATGGGAGAGGCAACGTTGCATTCGGTGCTGGACAGGGCAGTTTCCACCGCGCTGGCCGGGGCCGAGCGCCCATTGACAATCAAACGCACAAAACCGTCCGAACGGATATCATTGCACACTGATCTTGACCGGCTTGGGCAGGTTTTCATCAACGTGATCTCGAACGCGCAGAAATATTGTGATGCCGCTGATCCGGTGCTGACGATCACGGTCCATGATGTTGGCGGTCAGGCGGTGGTCGATTTTGTCGACAATGGCAGCGGTATCCCCCCCGAGGCCCAATCCATGGTATTCGAGAAATTCGCGCGGGTCGGGATCGACAAGGCAGGCGGCGCCGGGTTGGGCCTTGCGATCTGTGACGAGATCATGCAGCGGCTGGGCGGCGAAATCAGCTATTTGCCGGGGCAGGACGGGGCGGCGTTCCGGGTCAGTTTGCCGCTGGCTTACCGGCAGGCTGCGCAATAACCGAAGGACCATAAAGATATTGGTAAGGGTCGGCGGGTTAAACCTGATCTGAGTTCTGTCAAATCCGGTGGTTGGCTACGATGACCAGACATGTGAACGCGGCCCTGGCACGCAAGCTTGCCGCTGGGCAGCGCGATACCGTCGAACGGCCGCGCACCCTGTTGCGGGCGCTGCGGTTGACCTTGGCCAAGGCCGCAAGCGAGCGGTTGAACCTGCCGCTGTCGGTTATCGGCATCCGGCAAGGCGCGCGCAGGCAGGATGATCTTACGGCCGGGATCGCAGGGAGCTGGCTGCTTTTGACATTTGTCGCCGACGGCGGACAGGTGGCGGCGGCCTGCCTTGATCCGGTCTGCGTTACGGCCATCGTGCAGATGCAAACGCTGGGTGAGGTCCTGCCGGGCGCACCCGCGGCGCGCCCCTTTACGGATACGGATGCGGCAATGGTCGCCCCGCTGATGGAGGACGTGCTGTCACGCGCCCCCGAACAGGTCGTTGATCCGCAAGGCGCGGTCGATCTGGACCCTTTCGAGTACGCGGGCCGCGCGGCGGATTTGCATGAATTGTCACTGGCGCTGTGCGACGACGGGTACCAGGCGTTTGACCTGACGGTGGAACTGACCGGCGGCACCCAGCAGGGCCAGATAACCCTGCTGCTGCCGCTGAAACCGGACGTCCAGGACGAAGATGCCCCGGACCCAGCGGATGGCGGGCGCAATCTGGAACAGGCCAGCGGTGTGATGCGGGCCGAGCTGAACGCGGTCATTTGCAGGGTGGTTGTTCCGCTTTCCGAGTTCTCGCACCTAAAGGCGGGGGACATGATGCCCCTGGCGGGGGCGAGGCTGGACAGAACCGAAACGCTGACGGTCGACAAGACACGGGTTGCCATCGGGCGCTTGGGCCAATGCGGCGGGATGCGGGCCGTGCGTATCAACGAACAGATGCACGCGGCGGTTCTGTTGGCAGCGGGCGAGAACGAATTTACCGCAGCCGGACCCACGGCGCCTGTACCGGACGACGAGGTGCCCGTCAGCCCCCCGGCAAATGCCACGCCGCAGACGACCGACATCTTACAATCGCTGGACGGGCAGATAATGGCTGATGATGACTTGCCGCACGGCAGTTCAGAACGTATCGCCCAAGAAATCTCGCAATTGGCCGGGTTGGGCACGGCTCCGGGTGAACCCGACGCCCACGGGTGACACGTTTAGCTGCCCGAGCGGCGTATCTGGTCCAATGTCGGTCTGAGGTTGTCCAGGGCATACCCGGCCTTGCCCGTCGCGTCGAGGATTTCGTCAGTGGTCATCGCGTTGCATTGCCCCAAGGCCCAGATGACGGAACAGCGCGTGCCCGACGCGCAATACGCCAGAACCGGCCCGCTGCAACTTTCGGCCAGGTCTTTTTGCAGGGCAACATTGTCGGGGGTCATCGTCTGGTGCGTCAGCTCCAGCACTTCGTATTCCAACCCCGCAGCCCGAACGGCCTCGCCAATGGCATCAGATTGCAGATCCGCGGGAACCTCGGAATTCGGGCGGTTGCAGATCACTTTGACAAATCCGGCCGCAGCAATGGCCGGGACGTCCTCGACACTGATTTGGGGCGAGACGGCGTAGCGGGGGGTTATCGGGCGAATCTCCATATCAATTGCTTAGGTCGCGTTTGCGATCCTGTCCAGTTGTGTCCCGACCTTTGGGGCCGCGATCATCCCCGCGACCATCGCGACCAGAAAGACCACACCGGCCGTGCCGCCGAAGCTGAGCGATGCCATGGCCGGCCCCGGGCACAGCCCCGCCAGGCCCCAACCCATGCCGAACAGCACCGATCCCGCCACAAGTCGCCGGTCAAGTTCGGGCCGCGGCGGGGCCGGAAACTGCCCTCCGGCCAGCGGTTGCCGATTTCGGGTGAAACGCCATGCGATCAGCATGGGCAGGATTGCGCCGCCCATCACGAAGGCCAGTGTCGGGTCCCATTGGCCGAACACGTCCAGCCAACCCTGTACCTTGGTGGTGTCCGTCATCCCCGAAATCAACAGGCCGGTTCCAAACAACATGCCCGCCAAGGCCGCCAGAATCCCCCGCATCAGATCACTCCCCATACGTGCCGGAACAGGGCGATTGTCATGCCGCCCGCCAGGATGTAGAACACGGTCGCGACAATGCCGCGCAAAGAAAACCGCGAGATTCCGCACACGCCGTGCCCCGAAGTGCACCCGTTGGCGATGCGCGTCCCGACCCCGACAAGCAGGCCAGCGGCGATCACCACGGCCAGGTCCGGCGTCAGATGCGTTTCAGATTGCGGCGCGATCAGGGGCCGCAAGACCAGGGGCGCGCCGATCACACCGGCAATAAAGGCCAGCCGTTCGCCCAGGTTGCCTTTGCCGGTCCCATCCACAAGGCCGCCCAGGATTCCGCTGGCGCCCATGACCCGGCCATTTCCCAGCAGGAACACCGCGCCACCAAGGCCAATCAGCAAGCCGCCGACCAATCCCCAAATCCATTCCGGGTTCATTGTTGTATTCCTTTTGAATTACGCGTTGTTCGGTCAGATCTTGTCGACCGGAATTTTCAGAAAGACATTCCCGTCGTCATCGGCCGGGGGCATTTGCCCGGCTCGCATATTCACCTGCAGCGACGGCAGGATCAGACGCGGCATGTCCAGCGTCGCGTCGCGCGCGTCGCGCATCTGGCAAAACTCTTCGATGCTGCGGCCCTGACCGATGTGAATGTTCAGCGCCTTTTGTTCGCCTACGGTGGTTTCCCACGCATAGTCGTCGCGGCCGGGGGCCTTGTAGTCATGGCCGACAAAGATCCGGGTTTCATCCGGAAGCGACAGGATTTTCTGGATCGACTCGAACAGGCGGGCCGAAGACCCCCCCGGAAAGTCGCAGCGCGCCGTTCCGAAATCGGGCATGAACAGCGTATCCCCGACAAAGGCGGCGTCGCCGATGACATAGGTCAGGCAGGCCGGGGTGTGCCCCGGTGTATGCAAGACATCCCCGCGCAGCTGGCCGATATGAAAACTGTCGCCTTCCGAAAGCAATGCATCGAACTGGCTGCCGTCACGCTGGAATTCGGTGCCTTCGTTGAACACTTTTCCAAACGTGTCCTGCACCACGATGATATTCTCACCGATCCCGATCTTGCCGCCCAGTTTCTGTTGCAGATACGGCGCCGCCGACAAGTGATCTGCGTGAACATGGCTTTCCAGAATCCAGTCCACCCTCAGCCCTGCCTTTTGAACGTAATCCACGATCTGGTCGGCCGAGCTGGTATCCGTGCGACCCGATGCATGGTCGAAATCCAGAACGCTGTCGATAATGGCGCACGCGTTTCCTTCGGGTTCCTGAACCACGTAGGACACGGTGAAGGTCTGCGGATCGAAGAAGGCTTTTACCAGAGGTGTCATGGAGGTCTCCCGCATATCGTCTGTTTCATATATTGATAACGGAATATGATTCAAGTTCCAATGCAGAACTTGATGTCTGTCAAGGCAGCACCAGTCAAAATAGCCTATGAATTGTGCGACCTGCGGTGGGTCGCCATTTTTCCGGTGAATGACAGGCGACTTTCCGCAGGGGGCCAGCAAGTCTCAAGTTGGTCTTAATGTCGTTACCTATATCTGGCAGACTGGCATTACTGGGAGGAAACAATGACCGTACATGATCTATACGCCGAAGCCGAGCAGCTCGAGCAGCGGCTGCGCGGTGCATGTCAGGACACTCGACTGGCCCTTCGACCAAGCGTCAGCAGGGTTATCGACCGGATGAAAGCGCAAGGCGTTCAGGTTCCGCCGCGCCTGCGACGGCTGGATGCCGCATTGTGCGAAGACGCGGTTGAAGCGCAGTTCGACAACATGCCGGTCTGACCGGGTTGGTCATCCAAGGGAAACGCCCAGGATGACCATCATCAAACCGATGACCGACAGAAAAAGCGAAGCCAGGTTCCACGGCAGAACAGCCTGAACCACGGCGCGCAATTCGTCATCCGAAAGGTTCGACTTGCGCGCTTTCATCACCCGCAGGATACACCACACAAGGCCCAAAAGCCCGGCCAGCGACAGGGTTGCACCCCCCCAGATAATAAAGTCGAACATGGGTTTCCGCCCCTGGCATCCAAGATGGCTTTGCGCTTAGCTGATCGCACCCCACAGCACAAGGCCCGGGCGCGGGTATTGACCGCTTGCGGCCAGCGCGCCGGCGATGTATCCGCCATATTGCCCCCGAGGCACAGCGCAAAATACCAATTCTGAGAGGGACGCAGATGGAAGACATCACCGAAAACCAGGCCTCTGACAACTATCGCGTTACCGCTGGTGAACTGCGGCAGTTCATTGAACGGTTCGAGCGTCTCGAAGCGGAAAAGAAAGACATTGCCGAACAGCAAAAAGAAGTCATGGCCGAAGCCAAGGCCCGCGGTTACGACACCAAGGTCATGCGCAAGGTGATCGCGCTGCGCAAGCGTGACAAGGACGATATCGCCGAGGAAGAGGCGGTTCTGGAAATGTACAAGGAAGCCCTTGGAATGTAAGCCCGATCGGGGCGGCTGCCTCAGGGTCTGATGACGCGAATGTCTGGCATGGTCTGCAATCGTGCCAGGTCCTGCTCGTAAATCTCTGAAAAGGCGTCGACGATGTCTTCGGACCAGCCGGGCAGGTCCAGCGTTTCTTCGATTTCATCCAGCTTGGCATGCGTGTCGAAAATATCGGCAAGCTTGTCCCGTATCGCGTCATCCGCACTGACGGTGTCCTGTCGGACCAGCGCAAGGATTTCGCGTTTCCCGATGTCCGATACAAGCGACGACAACAGCGCATACTCGCTCTGCATCGGTGTGCCTGCGGGCAGGCCAGCCAGCGTCCGCAGAATATCGCCCCAGATCAGGGGCGTGTCTTCGTTGCTCCACAAGGTGACGCGGACATTGGGGGCCAGGTCCCGAATATCCTCGATCATCGTCAGCCAGCTCAGACAGCTCAGGTCGGTGGTGTCCAGAACCTCTTGCCGCGTGGTTTCGTGCAGGGACATCAGAACCTTGGGGATAAAGCTGCCGGGGTTGCGCAGCGCGACGCACAGTTCGACCTCATGCTCGGCGAATACCTTGTCCAGATAGGCTACCCGCTGACCGGCCATCGGGCAAAACTGCCCGTCCTGAATGATGGCGTTGCGCTCACCCAAAAAGCCCGGCGCAGACAGGATTACGCGCCTCGCCGCCGGATCATCAGGTACGACATCCCGCATCGCCGCAAGCTGAAGTGGATCAAGCGGCGCCCCGTGCAGGCCCGCCAGCGGCGCCATGAAACTCTGCCGAAAAACCTTGGGCCCCAGAAAGGACACCCCGTTCTCGGCCAGCATGTTGGCATTTGCCCGCAGGGATTTCAGCAAGAGCCCCTGGTCCGTAAAGGCGGCACCGGCGTGAATGACCACTTGCATGTTACTCAAAATCCTTGCAACCCGAAGTTACTTATGTGGGGGTACAACCTGTACCGGGGACAGTCAAATTGGGAACCTCTCGATTTTCCGCGTGCCGGCGGTTCGGAACAGATGCGATTTTCGGGGGTCGGCAAAAATCTGACTTGCAGTCTGCTTGCAGACTCAGTAATCGACGTCCTGCGCCCCTATAGCTCAGCTGGTAGAGCAACTGATTTGTAATCAGTAGGTCCGCGGTTCGAGTCCGTGTGGGGGCACCATTTTTCCCGACAAGTTGAAATTCGGCACTGCGTCAGGGCGCAACTTTTGCGCGTCTGGAATGCTGCGCCTATGCGCCTTGGGGCCCGGTGTTCGGGGCAATTGGCTGGCCGGGTATGGCCGCGCGCGGTGAATGCGGTGCGGGCCGCCCCTTGTGGCGGGCTTTGGTCCCGGACTGGTCTGGGGCCCGCACATCCTGGATGTCGTGAGCGGCGGCGTTTTGACCGTGAGGCTATCGAGACAACACGCTGCTTGACTTTTCTCAGACGGCTGCACTAGTGTTCGTATAAATGGAATTTAAAACCGCATAGTGGAATTATGGGAGGAGACCCAATGAAATCCCTACGAGCAAGCACCGCCGCCGCGTTGTGCCTGGTGGCTGCGACCGTCGCCAGCGCCGAAACGACCCTGATCCTGGGCGAAGCAGGACCGAATCGGGGTGCGCGGGCTGCCGCGCTGCAATCCTTTGCCGATGATGTGACCGCCCGCACCGATGGCGAGGTCAAG
The DNA here is from genome assembly GCF_056160865.1 of Ruegeria sp. ABD4_443. Taxonomy (NCBI): domain Bacteria; kingdom Pseudomonadati; phylum Pseudomonadota; class Alphaproteobacteria; order Rhodobacterales; family Roseobacteraceae; genus Ruegeria; species Ruegeria sp. ABD4_443. The sequence continues at coordinate 286,683 of NZ_JBSWYA010000005.1, forward strand.
ATCGACATCCAGTGGGGTGGCGCGTTGTTCAAGGCCAATGCGGCGGCGCAATCCGTTTCCGACGGGGTTGCCGACCTGGGGACGGTCATTGCCGTGTATTTTCCGCAAGAGATGCTGAGCTATGGTTTTGCCGATCTGCCGATGCTCAATGACGATGCCTGGGTGGGGATGCGCGCAACCGACGAATTGATGCGCAGCTCTGACGCGATCACGGCAAGCCTGGCGGATCAGAACCTTGTTTATATCGGCACCTTCACGACATCGGCTGTCAATATTGCGTGCAAGGATGCGGCGATCCGATCGGTCGAGGATATTTCGGGGCTGAAAATTCGCGGCGTCGGCGCCTATGGCGACACGTTCCGGGATTTTGGTGCCAATATGGTCCCGATGTCGATCTATGATGCCTATCAGGGTCTCGATACCGGGCTGCTGGATTGCTCGCAGGGCTATTCCTATGCGGTGGCGGCGCTGAAACAGCAGGAAGTCATGACCAGCTATACCCTGCTGAACTGGGGGCAGGTCGGTGCCTTGGGCGTGTTCATGAACAAAGACGCCTATGACGCGTTCGACCCTGAAACGCAAACCGCATTGAACGATGCCGGTGTCGCGATGGCGGATAAGCTGGGCGAATTGATTACGACAGCCAATGATGCCGCCGTTGAGACCATGAAGGAGGCCGGTATCGAAGTGATCGACCTGCCCGCGGCCGAGCGCGACAAGCTGGTGCAGCAAGGTCAGCAATATGTCGATGTATGGCTAGAACGCGCGAACGCGGCGGGTCTGGACGGCGGCGCGCTGCTGGAGCAGTTCCAGGTGCTGCTGGAAAAATATTCCGCGGAACGCGACAGCCAGGGGTACCCCTGGGCCCGCGGCTGACGCCCGTTGCTATCAAGCCCGCGGCGTTTGACCGACGCCGCGGCGCCTTTGTCATTTTTTACCGGACGGAGTTGACCGATGTTGCGTCGCGTTGAAAAACTTCTGCTCGATCTGGCCGTCTTTGCCGTTATCGGTCTTGGTGTCCTGATCACGGCCAGTGTGCTGCTGCGGGCCACTGTCAATTCCGGCATCCCGGATACGATCGTGATCGTGCGCGAGCTGATGGTGGTGGCGATCGTGTTGCCGCTGGCCGTGGCGACCCTTGATCGGGCGCATATCGTCGTCGAGTTCCTGAGCAACAAGTTGCCGCCCCGCGCACAGGACTGGCTTATTGTCTGGGGCGGTGTCTTCGGTCTGTTTGCCTTGTCCCCGCTGATCTATGCGGGCTGGCGCGAGGCCGTCCACACAATCGAAAGCGGGTCCTTTTTCTTTGGCCAGCTTAACCTGCCCAAATGGCCGGGTCGGGTGGTTTTCCTGATCGGGGTTTCCTTTTGCTGGCTTCGGTTGTTGCTGATGGTGATCGGCGACATCCGCACCATCCGGGCCGGTGGCAGCGTAGTTGCCCCCGAACATGAACACGAGGAGAGCGTCTGATGGACGGCACCCTTATCGGCATCGTCGCCTTCGCCTCTGTCATCGGTCTGCTTGCGTTCCGGGTACCCATTGCCTTTGCGCTGGCCGGCGTTGCCACGGTGGGCACCTTTGTGGTCTTTGCCTTTCGTACCGGCGCCTTTGCCCCAGAGAGGGCGTTCAAGCCCACGACCTCGTTGGTTTTCTCGAACTCTTTCGACCTGATCCATTCCTATGATCTGTCGATGATTCCGCTGTTTATCGCGCTGGGCCACATTGCATACCGGGCTGAAATCACGACCAAAATCTACCAGGCTGCGCGGGTTTGGCTGGCAAGTGTGCCGGGCGGTGTCGCGATGGCCTCGGTCGTAGGGTGCGGCGGGTTCTCGGCAATCACGGGGTCGTCCATTGCCTGTGCTTCGACCATGGGGCGCATCTGTTCGCCGGAAATGTTGCGCATGGGCTATGACAAGCGGCTTGCCACCGCCAGCGTCGCCGCGGGCGGCACGCTGGGATCGCTTATCCCGCCATCGGTCCTTTTCATCATTTACGGCATCTTTACGGAAACGTCGATCAGCGCGCTGTTCCTTGCGGGTATTCTGCCGGGCATCATTTCGTTGCTGGGTTTTGTCCTGGTGATCTTTATCTGGGTACACAGAAGGCCCGAAGCCGCGCCCAGGTTCGAAGGCCGCATCACGATGCGCGACCGCGGCAGGGCCGCGCTTGAATCCTGGCCCGCCATCAGCCTGTTCGTGATCATTGTGGGCGGCATCTATGGCGGTATCTTCACGGCCACCGAAGCCGCGGCAATCTGCGTATCGGCCGCGGTCGCCATCGGCTTTGTCCAGGGCAAGCTTGATCTGCGGGGGTTGATGGAGTCCTTGCGCGAAACATGCGTCCAGACGGCCAGCATCTTTCTGATAGCAGCCGCCGCAAAGATTTTTGTGGCTTTCGTGGCCCTGACCGGCGTGGCCCCGTCCATTGTCAGCGCCGTAACAGAGGCGCAGCTTTCGCCGGTCATGCTGATGGCCGCCATCGCGGTGATCTACCTGGTGCTGGGGATGTTCCTGGATCCGATCGGGATCATGGTGCTGACCCTGCCGCTGATGATCCCGCTGGTGGAAACATACGGGTTCGACCTGATCTGGTTCGGCGTGGTGGTGATCAAACTGCTTGAGATCGGGCTGATTACACCGCCTGTCGGGTTGAATGTGTTCGTCATCGCAAATGTCGTCGGCAAGGACGTTCCGATCGACCGGATATTCTCGGGCATCCTGCGGTTTCTGACGGTTGACGTGATCGTTCTGATCCTGATCATGGTCTTCCCGATCATATCGCTTCTCATCCCGAATTCGATGTAGTTTGCGGTCAGAAACGTGATAGAAAACGCCATGCCCAAAGAGATTGAGACAGACAGAAGGTTCGCAACGACGCTGGCACGCGGGCTAAGCGTTCTGCGGGCATTCCGGCCTTCTGATGACGGTCTGGGCAATGCCGATATCTCGGAGCGGACGGGTATCCCGAAATCGACCGTGTCGCGCCTGACCTTCACCTTGCAAAAGCTCGGCTATCTCACTCATGCCAGGCGGCATGACCGGTATCGGCCGGGGCCGGCGTTGCTGGCGCTTGGAAATATGGCCAGCGCGTCCATTTCATTTGTCGACCTTTCGTCGCCGCTGATGCAGCGTCTGGCCGATGAAACGGGAACTCTTGCCCTGTTGCTGGTGCGCGATGACAGCAATTTGCTGATCGTCAAAACCTGGCGGCCACGGGGCGTGGCGTCGTTATGGCTTGAAGTCGGGCATCGCTTGCCTTTCAACGGCACATCCTCGGGTCATGCGCTGCTGGCGGCAACAACCGAAGAGGGTTTCGAGCAGGTCGTGACGGACGTGGATGGTGACCGGGGGCTGACCCTGGAACGCGCGACCGAGATTCGCCGCCAGGCGCATAATCAGCTTGTCACCACGGGGTTTGTCGTCACCGACCCGAGTGAGTATTTCACCGCCAATATTCACGCGGTCGCGACCCCGTTTCATTCGCGTGACCTGAGCGAGCCGGTTATTTTCACCTGCGGCGCGCTTCCCGAGGTGCTGTCGGTGCCGCGCATGCGTACCGAGGTCGGGCCAAGGCTCCGTGAAACGGTGCAGGAACTTGAACAGATGATGGGGCAGGGGTTTTCCCAGGCCATCCGCGAGCTGTGATATTGTGAATTCCGCATTGTAGAATTCAATATTGCATATTGAAATTAAAGGGCGGACCCTTTATCAGGGTTCCAGGCTGGAAAAGGGGCAGATAAATGGCAGCGGTAGCTTACGAAAACGTTGGTCGGGTGGCGGTCGTGACCGTCGACAATGCGCCGGTCAACGCGCTGTCTCAGGCCATCCGTATTGGTTTGGCCGAGGCCTTTGATCGGTTCGACGCAGATGGCGCTGCCGAAATCGCGGTCATCATCGGGGCGGGCCGGATGTTTATTGGCGGTGCAGATATCTCTGAATTCGGCAAGCCGCCGAAAAGCCCCAGCCTGCCGGACGTGATCAACCGGATCGAGGCAAGCGGCAAACCGGTTGTTGCCGCCATCCACGGAACTGCGCTGGGCGGCGGGCTTGAGGTCGCCATGGGCGCGCATTACCGCATCGCCTTGGCCGGAACGCGGCTTGGGCTGCCCGAAGTCAAGCTGGGCATCATGCCCGGAGCGGGCGGGACGCAGCGCCTGCCACGCCTGATCGGCGTTGATCCGGCGCTTGGGATGATCACGAGCGGGGCCCCCGTGACCGAAGGCGACGCGATGCAATCCGGGCTGATCGACCAGGTTTGCCAGGGCACGGATATCCGCCAGGCGGCATTGGATTATGCGCAGTCGCTGTTGGCCGACAAGGCCCCGGCGCGCCCGGTCAGCGGCCTGCCGCAGCCGACGGATACTGATGGCGCGCTTTCGAAATGGCGCGCAAAGCTGAACGCTTCTCTGCGGGGTGAAGTGGCCCCGATGGTGGCGGTTGATGCGGTCGGCGCGGCGGTTGGTATGCCCTTTGCCGAAGGGCTGGCCGAAGAACGTCGCTTGTACTTGCAGCTGATGGACACGCCCCAGCGTGCCGGTTTGATCCATGCGTTCTTTGCCGAACGCGCGGTGGCCAAACTGCCGGAAATCGCGGGCATCGCGCCGCGGGAAATCGCCCGTATCGGGGTGATCGGTGGCGGCACCATGGGGGCGGGGATCGCCACGTCGGCCGTGCTGAATGGCTTGGCCGTGACATTGGTCGAACGTGATCAGGACGCCGCCGACAGGGCCCGCGCCACCATTGCGCGCAACCTGGATGCCGCCGTGAAACGCGGCAAGCTCAGCGCGGAACGCCGAGACGCGATCCTGGCGGATGCGCTTGGGACGGTGACGGATTACGCCATGCTGGCCGATACCGATCTGGTTATCGAAGCGGTTTTCGAAAGCATGGACGTGAAAAAGGATGTGTTCGCCAGGTTGGATGCCGTTCTGCCGCGCGGGGCGATCCTGGCGACCAACACATCCTATCTGGATGTCGATGAAATTGCCGCCGTGACCTCGCGGCCCGAGGATGTGATCGGTCTGCATTTCTTTTCGCCCGCCCACATCATGAAGCTGCTTGAGGTGGTCGTGGCAGGCAAGACCGCGCCGGATGTTGTGGCCACGGCCTTTGCGCTGGCAAAGAAGCTGGGGAAAACGGCCGTCCGCGCCGGTGTCTGTGACGGGTTCATCGGCAACCGTATCCTGTCGCATTACCGCATGGCGGCCGACCATATGGTGCTGGATGGCGCAAGCCCCTATCAGATCGACAAGGCGCTGACGGATTTCGGTTTTGCCATGGGCCCCTATCAGGTCTCGGACCTTGCCGGGCTGGATATCGGCTTTGCCACGCGTCAGCGCAAAGCAGCCGATGCGCATCCGCGCGACCGGTACCCGACCTTTGCCGACGCCCTGTATCACAAAGGGTGGCTGGGGCAGAAAACCGGTCATGGGTATTACATCTATGACAAGGGCGACCGCAAAGGGCGGCCCGACCCCGAGGTCGAGCAGATCATCGCGCAGGCCCGCACCGAGGCAGGCATAACCCCGCGCAGTTTTACCGATGACGAGATCGTGCGCCGTTACATGGCCGCGATGGTCAACGAAGCTGCTCGCGTTGTCGACCAGGGCATCGCGCAGCGTCCTTTGGACGTGGATGTCGTGTTTCTTTATGGCTACGGTTTTCCGCGCTGGCGCGGTGGGCCGATGAAATACGCGGATCTGCGTGGCCTCGACGCCATTCTTGCAGATATTCGCACATTCGCTGAAACCGACGATCATTTCTGGTCGCCCGCGCCGCTGCTGGAAAAGCTGGTGGCCGAGGGCCGCAATTTTGACAGCCTGAACCAGCGCTGAAAGGAACCCAACATGTCAAATGCCGTTATTGTCTCTTTCGCGCGCACGCCCATTGGCAAAGCCGGGCGCGGAACGTTCAACATCACCCATGGTGCAACGCTGGGCGGTCACGTCGCGGCCGAGGCGGTCAAACGTGCGGGCATTGATCCGGCGCTGATCGAGGACAGCATCTGGGGATGTGGCTATCCGGAATATGTCACGGGCGGCAATATCGCCCGGCAGGCGGTGATCCGCGCGGGCCTGCCCGTCAGCATCGCCGGGACCACGGTCAACCGGTTCTGTGCCAGCGGCCTGCAAGCGGTCGCCATGGGCGCGCATCTGATCAACACCGAAGGCGCCAAGGCCGTTCTGGTGGGCGGTATCGAAAGCATTTCGATGGTCCAGCCGCCGGTGCGCCATGCGCGCGATACCTGGATCGAGGCGCATAAGCCCGAGCTTTACATGACAATGATCGAGACCGCCGACATTGTCGCCCGCCGCTATGGGGTCAGCCGCGATGCGCAAGACGCGCTTGGCCTGCAAAGCCAGCAGCGCACCGCTGCCGCGCAAGAGGCGGGGCGCTTTGACCAGGAGATCGTGCCAATCACGGTCAACATGGCGCGCAAGGACAAGGAAACCGGCGAGGTATCGCAGGTCGAAACCACCATTTCTCGCGATGAATGCAACCGCCCGGCGACCACGCTGGAAGGGCTGCAAAAGCTGGAACCGGTGCGCGGGCCCGATCAGTTCGTGACCGCCGGCAACGCCTCGCAGCTCAGCGATGGTGCGGCGGCCCTGGTCATGATGGACGCCAAAGAGGCCGAACGCCTTGGACTGACCCCGCTTGGGGCCTTTCGCGGCTTTGCGGTTGCGGGCTGCGAACCCGAGGAAATGGGTATCGGACCGGTCCTTGCCGTGCCGCGCCTGTTGGAACGCCAGGGCGTAAAGGTCGAAGATATCGACCTTTGGGAGTTGAACGAGGCCTTTGCCAGCCAGGCGATTTACTGCCGCGATACGCTGGGTATCGACAATGACATCTGCAACGTCAATGGCGGCTCGATCGCTGTGGGCCACCCGTTTGGCATGACCGGCGTCAGGATGACCGGGCACCTGATGATGGAAGGCCCCCGCCGTGGCGCAAAGCTGGGTGTCGTGACGATGTGCGTCGGCGGCGGCCAGGGTGCTGCTGGCCTGTTTGAAATCTATTGAAAGGGATCGCCCCATGGACCTGAATTACACCGAAGAACAGCAGGCGTTCCGGGACGAGGTGCGCAGTTTTCTGACCGACAAGCTGCCTTCGAGGCTGTCAGACAAGGTCAGGTTCGGCAAGACGCTGACCAAGCAGGATCACGAGGAATGGCACGCCATCCTGAACGAAAAGGGCTGGCTGGCCGGAAATTGGCCCACCGCGTTCGGCGGGGCCGGGTGGAATGCGGTCCAGCGTCACATTTTCGAAGACGAGATGACCCGCGCGGCCGCGCCCCGCATCATCCCGTTTGGCCTGGCGATGCTGGGACCGGTTTTGCAGAAATTCGGATCGAAAGCGCAGCAGGACCATTATTTGCCGCGTATCCTGAACGGCAGTGACTGGTGGTGCCAGGGCTATTCCGAGCCCGGCGCCGGGTCAGACCTTGCCTCGGTGCGCACGACGGCCGAGCGGGACGGAGATCACTATGTCGTCAATGGTCAAAAGACATGGACGACCCTGGGCCAGCACGCCAACATGATTTTCTGCCTGGTCCGCACTTCGAAGGAAGGCAAGCCGCAAGAGGGTATCTCGTTCCTGCTGGTCGACATGAACAGCCCCGGTGTCAAAGTCCGCCCCATTGTGCTTATCGACGGTGAGCCCGAGGTGAACGAGGTGTTCTTTGATGACGTCCGGGTTCCGGTTGAAAACCGCGTGGGCGAGGAAAACAAAGGCTGGACCTATGCCAAGTACCTGTTGACCCATGAACGCACCAATATTGCCGGCGTCGGCTTTGCAAATGCGGGTCTGGAAAACCTGAAACGGATCGCCCGCGCCGAACGGGCAAATGGGCGGCCGCTGATCGAAAACCCGCATTTTGCAGCCCGGATCGCACGGGTCGAGATTGATCTTATGGCGATGTCGACAACCAATCTGCGCGTCGTTTCCAAGGCCGCCGCAGGGCAGGCACCGGGGGCCGAAAGTTCAATGCTCAAGGTCAAGGGCACCATCATCCGTCAGGAAATCAATGCGCTGACCCGCACTGCCGTGGGGCCTTATGCGATGCCATTCGCATCAGAGGCGCTTGAGGATGGCAGCAACCTGGGCCCGGTCGGTCCCGACTATGCCGAAACGGCCACGGCGCAATATCTCAACAACCGAAAGCTGTCGATCTATGGCGGATCGAACGAGGTTCAGCGCTCGATCCTGAGCAAAGCCATTCTGGAACTGTGAGGAAAGATCATGAATTTCGAACTGACAGAAGAACGCCAGATGCTGCAGGACGGCCTGCGCCGGTTCCTGCGGGAAAGCTATACACCGGCACTGCGGGCCGAACTGGCAGAACAAGATGCCGGATTTTCACGGACCATTTGGTCGGGCCTTGCGGAAATGGGTGTCATCGGCGCCCTGTTCGACGAAGATGATGGCGGTTTTGCCGGCGCGGGCTTCGATATCTCGGTGGTGTTCGAAGAGCTTGGCCGGGCCGGTGCGGTCGATCCGCTGATTGATAGCGCCATTCTTGGCGGTGGCCTGATCGCCGCCCTTGGCAATGACGCGCAGAAACAGACTGTCGAGGGCGTAATTGACGGCTCGATCCAGCTTGCGCTGGCCCATGGCGAACCGGCGGGCCGCTTTGATCTGTCGCATGTCGAAACCACGGCCACCAGCGATGGTGACGGTTTTGTTCTGAACGGGCGCAAGGCGGTGGTCATCAACGCACCGGCTGCCGATCATATCCTTGTCAGTGCCCGCATCTCGGGCGATGTTGCGGATCAGGACGGGATCAGCCTGTTTCTTGTGCCGACATCCACCCCGGGCATGACCTTGCGCGGCTATGCGCTGGTGTCCGGTGGCGAGGCCGCGGAAATCCTGCTTGATGACGTCCGGCTTGACCGCGCTGCCTTGCTGGGCGCCGAGGGCACAGCATTCGAGGCGATCTTGCGGGTTCAGGCCCGCGCCACGCTGGCGATCTCGGCCGAGGCGCTGGGCCTTATGGAAAGCATCCGGGAACTGACCACCGACTATCTGAGGACCCGAAAACAATTCGGCAAACCAATCGGCAAGTTCCAGGCCTTGCAACATCGCATGGCCGATGTGCTGATCGAGATTGAACAGGCGCGCTCTGCGGTCATCAACCTTGCCGGGCATATCGATGCGCCGGCCGACATTCGCGACAAGCACGTCAGTGCGACCAAGAACCTGATCGGGAATGTCGCGAAACTGGTCGCCGAGGAAAGCATCCAGATGCATGGCGGTATCGGCATGACCGAGGAATACGAGCTGGGGCATCTGGCCAAACGGCTGATCATGGTCGACCACCGGTTCGGCGACACGATCTATCACCTTGAACGGTTCATCGCGCTGGCGGTCGCCTGACCCATGGCTGCGGGGGATCTGATCAAAGACGAAACCGGTGCACAGCGCCTGATGGGCTATGTCCTGGACGTGACCCAGCCCGACAAGCGCGCGCGATGCTTTCTGTCTTTGACGGATCAACATCTTAATCGCCACAAGGTTCTGCATGGCGGTATCGCCACGACATTGCTGGACAGCGCCATGGGCGCAACCGCCAGCCTGTCGGTGGACCCGACGGGGCGGGCCCCGTTCCTGACCATCTCGCTTTCGACCCAGTATGTGGCCTCAGCCAGCGGACCGACGGTCGTGACCGCAACGGGCCGGATCACGGGGGGCGGCAGGTCGCTGTTATTCGTCGAAGGAACCCTTCGGGACGAGGCGGACCGGCTAATCGCGAGCGCTACGGGTGTGTTCAAACGCGTCCCCCCGAGCCAGCTGAGCGGACCCGGAGGAGAGGCGCATTGACCCAACGGCTTGCCTATTGCGAGGATCACGGTGATCACCTGATTGTCGTCAATGCCAACACCTCAAAGCGCAATGCGCTGTCGCCCGATCTTTACCGTGTTTTGGGCGATGCGGTCGAACGTGCGGCAAGCGAAGCACGCATCGCCTCGGTCATCCTGCGGGGCGAGGGGGGGTATTTCTGCGCCGGGGGGGACCTGGACATGTTGGCGACCCGCCGGGATTTGCCCCGCGATCAGCGCCTTGCCCGGATTGAAGACCTGCATGACATGATCCGTGCCGTGTTGAATTGCCCGAAACCGGTGATTGCCGCGGTCGAGGGCGGGGCGGCCGGAGCCGGGGTTTCGCTTGCCTTTGCCTGCGACCTGATCGTGGCCGACCGGGATGCAACCTTTACCGTTGCCTATGTCAAGGCCGGGCTTGTTCCCGACGGCGGGCTGACCAGCATGCTGGCGTCGCAATTGCCCCGCGCGATGGTGATGCGCATGGCCCTGCTGGGCGAGCCGGTCACCGCACAACGCCTGTTCGAACTGGGGGCGATTTCCCAGATCGAACCGGCGGACCAGGTGATCCCGTCAGCGCTTGCGCTTGCCGACAGGCTTGCCGCCGGGCCATCCCGCGCGCAAGGCCGCATCAAGGGGCTGGTCAACTCGGCGCAAACATCTGCGTTGCCGGACCAGATGAACGCCGAACGCGATGCCATGGCCGATGCGGTCGCAGATGCCGAAGCCGCCGAAGGCATCGCGGCCTTTCGCGAAAAACGCAGCGCAAAGTTCACCAGGATACGAGGCCTGTCATGACCGATCCGATTTTCGATACCGCCGTGACCCGTCGATTTGGATGCCGCCTGCCCATCGTCGCGGGGGGGTTAATGTGGCTGTCCGACGCCACTTATGTCGCGGCGGGCGCCAATGCGGGCATCATGTCCTTTATCACTGCGGCAAGCTTTCCCGACCCGGACGACTTGCGGGCCGAGATCGCGAAATGCCGGGACCTGTGCGGAGATCGCGCCTTTGGTGTCAACGTTTCGATGTTGCCGAAACTTGTCGAAGGCGAGCGGATTGCCGACACGTTCCGCCTGATCGCCGATGAGGGCGTGCGTTTTGTCGAAACCTCGGGGCGCAATCCCGAGGCGTTCCTGCCGATCCTCAAGGACGCGGGCATCACGGTCCTGCACAAGGTTCCAAGCGTGCGCTATGCCGTAAAGGCGCAAGCGGTGGGCGTTGATATGGTCTCGATTGTCGGTGCCGAATGTGGCGGCCATCCCGGCCTTGATTTGATCGGCAGCATGGTCAATCAGGCCCTTGCCGAGCGGCACCTGGATGTGCCGTTCCTGATCGGCGGCGGCATCGGTGCCGGCAGCCAGATCATCGCGGCCCTGGCGTCTGGGGCTTCGGGTGTCGTGATCGGAACGCGCTTTCTGGTGGCCGAGGAAATCTCGGCCCACCCGCAATACAAGCAGGCCCTGGTTGACGCAAACGAACGCGATACCACGCTGACGATGGGCAGCGTGCGCAACACGATCCGCACTCTGAGCAACGAAACAACCCGGATCGTGCGGCAGCTTGAGGCTGACAACCCCGATGTTGGTATTGCCGAGCTTATGCCACATGTGTCCGGCGCGATTGGCCGCAAAGCTTATGAAACCGGTGACGTGTCACGCGGCATGTTGTCGGCGGGTCAGGCCCTGGGTTTGACCGATGGTATCGCCCCGCTGGCGGCCATCGTGGCCCAACTGGAACACGAGGCGGGCGTCGCGCTGGCGCGGCTGCGTCCCCACACCCATGCAACGCAACGTGCAAAGGCACTGATGTCATGACTGAAATCGACTTCCGGATTCATCATCTTGTGGCGAAAAGCGCACATAGCTTTCCCGATGCGGTCGCGTTGATAGACGGCAACGGGCGCCAGGTGACCTATGCTCAGTACCAGGCTGCGACCGCACAGGCCGCGGCCCTGCTGCGGGACCATGGCGTGCAGCCCGGCGACCGCGTGGCCATCGTGGCCGAAAACTGCATCACGACCGCGGTTTTTGTCTTTGCCGCCAGCGCTGTCGGGGCCTACGCATTGCCGATCAACGCACGGATGACCGGGGCCGAGATCGCACGGGTGATGTCCCATGCATCGCCGCGTGCAACGGTCTTTACGACCGAAGTGTCCAAGGAAGCAGCCGCACACGCGCAGGCCGCGAATGCCACCGCGCAGGAAACGCCGTTCGGAAACTTCGCCATCACCATTGCCGGCGCCAGCGACCCCGAGCCGGTTCAGGCGGGACCGGATGAAACCGCTGTCCTGCTTTATACAACCGGCACGACCGGCGACCCCAAAGGGGTGATGCTGACACATGCCAATTTGCTGTTTGCAGGCCAGGCCTCGGCCAAACTGCGCGGCATGAGGCAAGACGACACGATCTATGGCGTTTTGCCGCTGACCCATGTCTTTGGCCTGGCCTCAATGCTGATGGCGGCCTGCGATATCGGCGCCACCATTCAGCTTGAACCCCGGTTCCGCCCCGATGCCTTGTATGCGGCGCTGATGGACAAGGCGACCGTTCTGCCGGCGGTGCCGCAAATGCATGCGCTGCTGATGCAATATGCCAAGGACCGGGGGCTTACGCATCTTGAAAACAGCAAGCTGCGCTATGTTTCTTCGGGGGCCGCGCCGCTGGATCCTGCGTGGAAACGCAAGGCCGAAGCGTTCTATGGTCTGCCCTTGCAGAACGGCTATGGGCTGACGGAAAGCACCGCCGGGATTTGCAGCACCCGCAATCCGATCGGTTCGCCCGATATCAGCGCGGGCATTGCGCTGCCCGATACAGAGATCCGGCTGGATACGTCCGTTGGTGCAGACGGCGACCCCGATGCCGGTGAAATCCTGGCCCGGGGCCCGCAGGTCATGAAGGGCTATTTCAGGAACCCGCAGGAAACCGCCCGCGCCATTGATGCCGACGGCTGGCTCAGAACCGGCGACCTTGGGAAAATGGACGGGGACGGGAACCTGCACGTCGTTGGTCGCTGCAAAGAGCTTATCATTCGCGGCGGGTTCAACGTCTACCCGCCCGAGGTCGAGGCCGCGCTGAACGACCACCCGGACGTCATCCAGTCGGCGGTGATTGGCAATTCCGTCAACGGCGACGAAGAAATCCTTGCCTTTGTGCAATGCGCGGACCCGGCGGCGGTGAACAAAGAGGCGCTGGCCGCCTTTGCCGCCGAACGGTTGACCGGATACAAACGCCCGTCCCGCATCATCCTGACAACGCAGCTTCCGGCCGCGCCGACGGGTAAGATATTGAAACACAAGCTGCTTTCGGCTTTCGCGGAACAGCTGGCCCACTCTGAAGCAGAGGAATGAGACAGATGGCAAAAGACACGAACGGCCCCAGCCTTGGCCCCTTTGACTGGGCAGATGCGTTCCGCATCGAAGACCAGCTTGACCAGGATGAGCGGATGCTGCGTGACGCGGCCCACAGCTTTGCCCAGGACCGGCTTCAGCCCCGTGTGATGAAAGCCTATGCCGAGGAAACCGCCGATCCGGGCGTGTTTCGCGAAATGGGCGAGGCGGGTTTGCTGGGCGTCACCATTCCCGAGCAATACGGCGGGCTGGGTGCCTCATACGTGACCTACGGCCTGATCGCGCGCGAGATCGAACGCGTCGACAGCGGGTATCGGTCGATGATGTCGGTGCAATCGTCGCTGGTGATGTACCCGATCCACGCATATGGGTCGGAAGAGCAGCGCCAAAAATACCTGCCCAAGCTGGTTACGGGTGAGTTCATCGGCTGTTTTGGCCTGACCGAACCGGACGCGGGGTCGGACCCTGCGGGCATGAAGACCACTGCCAAAAAGACCGCCGAGGGCTATGTCCTCAATGGCACCAAGATGTGGATCTCCAACGCGCCGTTTGCGGATGTGTTTGTTGTCTGGGCCAAATCCGAGGCCCATGACGGCAAAATCCGCGGCTTTATCCTGGAAAAGGGGATGCCGGGGCTGTCCGCGCCGAAAATCGGTGGCAAACTTTCGCTGCGTGCCTCAACGACGGGCGAAATCGTGATGAAAGATGTCGTGGTCGCAGAAGACGCGTTGCTGCCCGGCGTCGAAGGGTTGAAGGGCCCGTTTGGCTGTCTCAACCGGGCGCGCTATGGTATCGCCTGGGGTGTCTTGGGCGCGGCCGAGTTCTGTTTCCACGCCGCGCGCCAATATGGCCTGGATCGCAAGCAGTTCAACAGACCGCTGGCCCAGACGCAGCTTTTCCAGAAGAAACTGGCCGATATGCAAACCGATATCGCACTTGGCCTGCAAGCCGCGCTGCGGGTCGGACGCTTGATGCAGGACGGTCACGCGGCCCCTGAAATGATCTCGCTTATCAAGCGCAACAATTGTGGCAAGGCCCTGGACATTGCCCGCCACGCCCGCGACATGCACGGTGGCAACGGCATCTCGGAAGAGTTCCATGTCATCCGGCACATGATGAACCTTGAAACCGTGAACACCTATGAGGGAACCCATGATGTCCACGCCCTGATCCTGGGTCGTGCAATCACCGGGCTTCAGGCGTTTTACTGATCAAACACAATAACTTGGAGAGCATTCCAATGAAGGTACTCGTGCCTGTCAAGCGCGTGATTGACTATAATGTGAAGGTCCGTGTGAAAGCGGACGGTAGCGGTGTTGATCTCGCCAAT